>JBIQJF010000010.1:0-100911 GCA_044507675.1 Opitutales bacterium
CCGAGCCCGCGGTGTGTAACGATCGGGTCGGCCTCGGGTCCGGTTTCGCGAAGTTTGGCGCGTAGTTGTTTGACGTGCGCATCCACCGTGCGGTCGGTGGCCGATCCCGGATCATCCCAAGCCGCACTCATCAACTGGTCGCGGTTGAACACCCGACCGGGCGAGGCCAGCAACGCCGCGAGCAGCCGGTATTCGTTGCGCGTGAGGTCGAGCGCACGCCCGCGATAGCTGATGCGGCAGCGCGCTTCGTCGTGTTCCCAAATACCATTCGCAGCCGCCGACGTGCCTCCCCTGCCATTCGCCCGGCGCAGGATGGCCCGGATGCGCGCCGTCAGTTCACGCGGGCTGAACGGTTTCGCCAGATAGTCATCGGCGCCTAGCTCGAGCCCGACGATCCGGTCCACTTCACCACTGCGCGCAGTGAGAAAGATCACCGGCGGTGCGCCAAGCTTTTGCATCTCACGACACACATCGAACCCACTCATGTCCGGCAGACCGACATCGAGCACGACGAGCGCGACCGATTGTCCTTTCAGCACGTCCAATCCTTCGCCACCGGTTGACTTCCATACCGGCTCGAAGCCCTCCGTCTTCAACGCATAGACAATCGTGTCGGCGATGGATTGCTCGTCCTCGATCACGAGGACAGTGGGGCGCAATGGGGACATGCGCGCTTATTGGCTGCTTCCACCCCAACTGGCAAGTTCCGCCCCGCTCAGGCCGCCGCTCGGCTCAACAGTTGCTGGCGCAGGCGCAGGGCCACCACCACCTCATCCGTGTCTTCCAACCCGGAGTAAAGCGACGGCGGCATCGCCCAACGCACATCGGGCAGCGCCAAACCGATGTCGAGCGGCTCCCATTCGCTCAGGCGACGGGAGAAACGCACTGCTTCAAAAAGCAGCACGCCCAATCCGCCCGAAGCCTGCAGGGCGCCCATGAGAACCAGCCACACCGCACTACGCATGTGCTCGATGGGAAAATACTGTGGCCAGATCGCGGGCCCGGCAACCATGCCCAGCCCAATCACCAGAAAATTCACGGCCTGCGGTATTGTCATGCGGCACCAATGACCGCGACATCCGCCTTAGGTGCCATCTCGAGAAATTTTACTTCACTCTAACTTTTCGGGACGGAACTCCCGATCAACAAGCGCCCGATTCGTAACAGTCCGTCTCACACGTCACCCAGTTGCGGACGCAGCACAATCTCCTCCACGACCGTGCGACGGCTGAGATGGTAAACATCGAGAATGGCGCGCGCGATGTCCTCGGCCGGCATGATGCGCTCGGGCTTCACACCGCTGCTTTCCCACGAAGGCGACCAAGTCGCTCCGGGATGGACGCAGCAGACACGAATGCCTTGGTCCTTCGTCTCCGCTCGCAAAACCTTGGCAAGCCCCGTGACGCCGAACTTCGCGGCGCAATACGCCGTTGACTGCGGATAAGCGCCGAGCCCGGCGATCGAGCTCATAAAGAAAATATCGCCCGACTTCCGCTTCAACATGGCGGGCAGGAAAGCACGCGTAACGAGAAACGCGCTGCGCAGGTTCACGGCGATCATGTCATCAAACTGCGCCACGCTCGTTTCCGCAAATGGCGCCATGGTGAAAGCGCCGGCGTTGTTGATGAGCACATCGGGCGTGCCGAGCGCCTTGCTCACCTCGGCCGTCATGAGTTCGACTGAAGCCGCGTTGGTTACGTCGCATTCGTAGATTTCCACCTTCGCGCCCGACTTTTCACAGATCCGCGCCACCGCCTGCAGTTTTTTCACCCCGCGCGCCACCAGCGCCAGCCGCACGCCACGCATCTCCTTGGCGAAAGCTTTGGCAATCGCCGCCCCGATGCCCTGCGAAGCACCGGTTATAACAATCACAGGTTCCCGTTTTCCAGGCGTCTTCATGCGGATAAATTCCAAACGCCAGACTCCAAACGCCAAACAAATCTGAATTTTGAATCCTTGATCATCTCTTGGTTTCTTTGGCGTTTGGAGCTTTGTCGTCTGTGATTTGCGCGCCCTGCGGCGCGTCAGCACAGCAGCGATCCGAAGTCCATGAAGTCGGCGTCGAAGCCTCCTTTAACGCCTTTGCAGATCACGCTCACGGCATCGTGCGAATGCAGCGACTCCAAGTGGGAGCAGGCGATGCGAAAATCCTTGATGCGCTTGTCGGCGTCGAAGGCGAGATAGAGCAGGCGCGCGGCGTCCTCGACAAACTTCAGGTAGGAGCCGTTGAGCTCCGCGAAGGCCTGCTCATCCTCACGCTTCACCATGACCTGCGTCTCGGTCTGAAGCGCCTGGAGGCAGAGCGCGTGGACGTCTTCGATCCAGATCTTCTTTCCCTCGGCCTCTTCGAGCGTGATGCGCGCCTTGCTGCGCTGTGAATGCGGCACGCCGTATGCCCCGCGCTTGTCGCGCGCGTGTTCGGTGAGTTCCGCAGAGCACGGGCAGGCCGAGGAATAAACGAAGTCGAAATGGATGAAGCGCCGGTAGCGGCCGTCGCGCGTCATCACGCCCTCGAAGGCAACGTTGTAGAATTGGTAGCCCTCGAGCTCCGTGCGCAGGCTTTTCCGGAGCATCGGGTAGGAAAAGGAAATCTTCAGGCGCGCGTCCTTGGCCTCCACCTTGCGGAGGTAGGCCTTGAGAATCTTGCCCATCCATTCGCCGGTGGTGACGCCTTCGCGGTGCTCGTAGAACGTCCGCATGATGCGGCTCATGTTGATGCCCTTGAGATCGGCCTCGAGGGAAACCGTGCCCGTAACGCTGGTCTCGAGCGTGAGCGTCTTGCCGGCCTTGGTGCGGTATTTGAGCGGCAGCTTGAAATTATGAATGCCGACCTGCTGGATCGGGACGTGCGCGCCCTGAATCGTCTCGTGCGCAACCTCCATCATGTCGGGCAGCGTGGCGCGGTAGGCGGCGTCCGGTTTGAACTTCCGGTCATAGCGGCGCTTGATCGGCGGCTCTTTGCCGCAATTGGACCGGTGGAGATACATCTGTTTCATTGGGAATCGTTTTTGGTTGGGTCAGGCGGGTGACGTAACCGCCCGGAAAATCAGTGGTGCGTCCCTTGTTTTGTCATCGCGAGGCCCGCGCAGAGGGCCGTGGCGATCCAGCTGGATTGCTTCGTCGCCGACGCTCCTCGCAATGACAGACGGAAGAACATGTCAGTGATGCGCCGGGCCGAAGAACTCGGCGTAGTTGCGCGGGGTCTCGTAGAGCCGCACGCAATGGAGCCGGGCAGGCAACGGGATGTGCGGCACGATTTCATGCCAGAACGCGATGACGAGATTCTCAGTCGAAGGAATGATGCCGCGCAGGAAATCCACCTCGTCGTTGAGGTTGCGGTGGTCGCATTTGTCCACGACCGCGCGGTGCAGGATTTTTTTCAGGCGGGCAAGGTCGATGATGTAGCCGGTGACCGGATCGGGCTGGCCCTTCACCGTGACCTCGAGCACGTAATTGTGGCCGTGCCAGTGCGGGTTGGTGCAGAGGCCGTATTGCTTCTGGTTCCAGGCGAGGCTCTTCGTGGGATTGTAGAGCCGGTGCGCGGAATTGAAGTGCACCTGCCTCGTAATGAACACCGTGCCCGCGAGCGCACGCACGGAAGGCTCCCGGCTTCGACGACTGGACGACTTTTTCGGCATGGAGGGTCAAGGGAACCGAGATTGCCGCTTGCGTCAACCCCGCGGGTCGTCGCGCACCGTAACGCCGAGTTGTAATATAATACGTTACATCCGCCCGGTGCCGGATTTGTCATTGCCCGCGCCCCGGCGCGGGCACTCAATCCCGCCGATGGCCCTGCGTTTTCGCATCCTTGGCAGCGGCAGCTCCGGCAACGCCGCTCTGCTTGCTTCCGATGACACCCGCGTGCTCGTGGACGCGGGCTTCTCGGCGCGCAAGCTCGGCGAACTGCTCGCCGACTGCGGGGAAACGTGGGAACGCATCGACGCGATTTTTCTCACGCACGAACACGGCGATCACGCAGCCGCACTCTCCGGCCTCGCCCGGCATCCACACGTTCGCGTTTTCGCCAACCGTCGCACGGCCGAATCGGTGCAGGCCGGCCTCAAGCACCGGCTCAACTGGCAATTGTTCGAAACCGGTTCGTCGTTTCACTTTCGCGGATTCGAGGTGCGCAGCTTCACCGTGCCACACGATGCGCAGGATCCGGTCGGCTTTATCATTTCCCACGGCCACGGTGATTTGCTCTCCCCGCGTCGCAGCCTCGCTTGGCTGACCGACCTCGGGCACACGCCGGCCCACATCCGCGAGCACATCCGCGAAGTCGATGTGCTCGTCGTCGAGGCCAACCACTGCCCGCAGATGCTCCAAGCCGACACCCGGCGCCCGTGGTCCACCAAGCAGCGCATCAGCGGGCGACACGGCCATCTCTCCAACACGGCGGCGCGCGAGCTCCTCGAAACCACTGCCGGGGCGCGCTGGCGCCACGTGTTCCTCACGCATCTTTCCCGGGACTGCAATTCGCCCGCCGCCGTCGAGGCTGCCTGTGGCACGGTGCTGGCCGCCCGCGCCTGTGCGTTTTCCGTCGTAGCCCCGGGCGGCGGAACGCCGCTTTTCGAATTCTGAGTCTCGCATAGGCTGCGCATATCCTGCGGGGCGGCTACCGTGGTTTGACGTAACGCGGCTTTTGCTTTGCCCGTGGCCCCGACGGCTGCTTCCCTGCCCTCACATGCCGCACCCGTCCTATCGCCGCACCAAAATCATCGCCACGCTCGGCCCCGCCACCGAAAGCGAGAAGCAGCTCACACGCCTCATCGAAGCCGGCGTGGACGTCGTCCGCCTCAACATGGCGCATGCCAAGCATGACTGGACACGCGAGGTCATCCGCCGCATCCGCGCCATTTCCAAGAAGGTCGGCCGCGAGGTTGCCATCATGATGGACATCAAGGGTCCCGAGATTCGCACCGGCGATGTCGAGGCCCCCATCGAACTTCGCCCGGGAGAAATCTTCGACTTCACCGTCAAGCCCGGCGGCGGCCGTGACAACTCCGAGGAGATCCGCTCGGTGGACGTCAACTACCGCGACCTCGTCAACGACATCAAGGTCGGCGACATCGTGCTCGTGGACAACGGCCTCATCCGCCTCGAGGTCCGCGAAAAACACGACGCGCACATCCGCTGCTGCGTGCTCACGCCCGGCACGCTCACCTCGCGCCGCCATATCAACCTCCCCGGCGTGCGCGTCAACCTGCCCTCCTTCACCGAGAAGGACCGTGGCGACACACTCGTCGGCATCGAGGAAGGCATCGATTTTGTCGCCTTGTCCTTCGTGCGCGAGGCCGCCGACATCACCCAGCTCCGCGGCTTCCTCAAGCAGAACAAATCTCCGGCCCGCATCGTCGCCAAGATCGAGGACCAACAGGCCATCACCAACCTCGACGACATCATCCGGGCCACCGACGTCCTCATGGTGGCCCGCGGCGATCTGGGCATCGAGGTGCCGCTCCAGGATCTACCCATCATCCAGCACCGCGCCGTCCGCACCTGTCTCACCGTCGGTCGTCCCGTGATCATTGCCACGCACATGCTGGAATCGATGATCACCCAGCCCGTGCCCACGCGCGCTGAAATCACCGACGTCGCCAATGCCGTTTACGAACAAGCCGACTGCGTCATGCTCTCCGGCGAAACCACGGTCGGCAAATATCCCTTCGAGTGCGTGCGCGTCGTGGATTCCATTGCCCGTCGCGTGGAAGAGGAATTGGCCGCCGACTTTCCCAAGCCTGCCGTGTTCATCGAGCCGCGCATGAAGTTCATGCGTGCAGCCGTCGTCATGGCCAACGAGTTTCCCGGCTCGCGCATCGTCATCTTCACGCGCCGCGGACTCGCTGCGGCCGGCCTCGCCGCGCACCGCCCGGCCCGCGCCCCCATTCTCGCCCTGACCGACAATGTCACCACGCTGCGCCAGCTTCGCATTGTCCGTTCGGTGGAACCCTACTTCATCGGCGTATTTGGCGATCCCGAGAAAACCCTCAGTCGCGCCATTGACATGCTGCGCGACGCGGGCCGGGTGCAAACCGGAGACAAGCTCGTGATCATTTCCGACGTCCTCGCGGCCAACGGCGAACGCGTGGATAGCATTCAGATGCGCACCGTGGGTTAAAAGGTTGAGCATACGACCCGGCTGCGGCGGCCTCTGCACGGACAACGACTCCGGCTCGTGTAGCTGTTCACGACCCTCCTTGCGCTGTAAGATAACTTTACAGAAATAGGGGCATTTGGCGGAGAGGTTGACGCGGCCATCCAACCTAATAATTTTTTATATTGCTTATAATAAGTTAGTTACGACTACATAAATCAAAAACGGCACATCGTTTGCTTTAAGTTGAGCCACTATGAAGAAACTATCCGCCTTGCTCGTCTCTCTCTTGCTCGCCGTGGGCTCCACCCTCAAGGCGAACACCTATTCGGATAACAATCCGGCCAACGTCTACATCAATGCGCTGAACCCCTCCTATACGGGTGAGTTCACCTTGGCTGGCTATGATTCGTCCGTTGAAACGGTCGTTTCCGGCTTTGCTGAATTTACCCTCTGGGACCTGCAATACCTCGGCGGCAGCGAAAGCGTCCGCATCAGCTTCAGTGACCAACTGTTCACCTCCGGGTCCTTCGGCGGCTTCATCACCTTGGGTGGCGGTCTCTCGGCTGCGGCTCTGTTCACCTTGGACACCACCGGCGCGCTCTCCTACACGGTTTCCCGCAATGACAATTCGATCTGGTCGGAGTTCTGGCTCAAGAACGCCTATCTCGAAGTCCAGACCGCGCCCCGCAACGTTCCCGATACCGGTGCCACCGCCGCGATGCTCGGCCTCGGCCTGATGGGTCTCTTCCTTGCCGCTCGTCGCGCCAAGAACTGATTCGATCCAAATCTTCGCACCCATCAGGGGTGCTCTCAAGTCGCGGCTTTCCAGCCGCGACTTTTTTGTGCCCGGAAAAGAACACCGAGGAAGCCTCTGCCACGCCCCCCAACACTCTTCCCCGGCCCGGCTTGACCCTGCACCCAGTCCGGGCATGTTCCTCGCCCATGTCCCGCCTCGCCCGCATGCTGGTCCTGACTTTGGTAGCCGCTTGGCTGCCGGTCACGCTGCACTGCCGGCTGGAGGCCGCGGGCTTCTACGACGCTGACGACTGCTGCGTGGCGGAAAAACCGGCCGACATCGCCGGTGACTGCAAAGACGACGCCTGCCCCACGGTCGAAAACGCTCTCTACAAGGAGTCAGGGCAGTCGCTGAAAGTCGCTGCTCCGGACCTGTCCCATTGTTTTGCCTGCCTTGCGCTCGTGCTTGATCCCGCCGTCGGTGCGATGGTCCCTTCGACCGCCCGTCATGCGCCGCCTCCCGAGTTGGAAGCCGCATGGCAATTCATCGCCCGCGCGGCGCCGCCCGCCCGTGCTCCCTCGCTGAACGCCTGAGCCTGTTCCGCCGGTCACCGACCGGGGACAGTCCGTTCCACGCGCACCCTCCGGTGCCTTCGTCGGCCTATGGCCGCGTTTGCTCATCCGTTTCAACCATGTTCAGCCATGAAGCCTTTCACTCCCCTCGTCCTCCTGTCCCTCGCCGTAGCCGCGTCAGCGGCGCCCTTGACGCTCGACGAAGCCCTGGCGCGCGCCACCGAAGCCCATCCCCGCCTCCTGGCGCTGGACGCCCGCGAGCAAGCTGCCGCCGCCCTCGCGGAACAGGCCGCCTTGCCCACCAATCCCGAACTCAGCGTCTCACTCGAAAACTTCGCCGGCACCGGCAAGGCCCGCGGCTTCGACGCCCTTGAAGGCACCGCCGAACTCGCGCAGAGCGTCGAACGCGGCAACAAACGCGCCCTGCGACGCACGGTGGCCGGCGAAACGCGTGCGATCGTCGCAGCCGAAGCCGCGACGATCCGCGCTGAAATCCTCGCCGACACCGCACGCGCCTATGTCGCCACCGTTGCCGCGACCCAGCGCGTGCAATTCGCCGAGGATTTTGCCGCTCTCGCCCGCACCGCCCTCGACCAAGCCGAGAAACGACGCGCCGCCGGTGATGCTTCCGCCGTGGAGCCAGCTCGCGCTCGTGCGGCGCTCGCAAGCGCTGAAGCCGAGGTCGCCCGCGAGATTGCCGCGTTGCAATCCGCACGCGCCGCCCTCGCCGCCCTGTGGGAAGGGGAAGAAGCGACACCCGTGGCCACCACGTTCCGCTTGCCCGACACACTGCCCGATTTTTCCGGTTGGGTCGCGCAACCCGACGCCCAACCGCAACTCCGTCTCGCCATGACCCGCACCCAAGCCGCCCGCGCCCGCGCCGCGTTGGAGCAGGCCAATGCGATTCAGGATTTCCGCGTTTCCGGTGGTCTTCGCTACCTCCGCGAAAATTCGGACGCCGCACTGGTTGCCGGGATTTCCGTGCCGCTGCCGGTTCGCCACCGCAACCAAGGCGCCGTTCGCGCGGCGCGTCAGGAACTCGTCGCCGCCGAGCACGAAGCCGCCGCCGTGGCGCGGGAGCTGCGCCGGGAAGCAGTCCGCACCGCGCGAGAACTCACCACCCTCCACGCCACCGCTCTCCGGCTCCGGCGCGAGGTGTTGCCCGCTGCTGAAGAAGCTGCCGCGCTGCTTCACCGCGCCTACGCCGCCGGTCAGGCCACCCAACTCGAGGTGCTCGACGGCGAACGCGCGCACCGCGAGATCCACCGCGAATTACTCGACCAGGAAGCCGCCTTCGCCGTCGCCCTCGTGCGCGCCGAGGCGCTTTTCCAACCCGACCTGCCTCTCACCCGCCAGCTCCTTTCCACACCATGAAAGCCTTCTCCTTTCTCCTGCTTGCCACGGCCGCCGCCATCCACGTCGTCGCCAACACTGACGCCACACGCCGCGCCAATCTCGTCATCCTCGACGAAACCGCCGTGAGAAACCTTGGCCTCACCACGGTGCAGGCCTCACCGGCGGAATTCGAAGAGACGGTCTTCTCGCTCGGCCGCATCGAAATTCTGCCGGGGCATCGTTCGATCGTCAGCAGCCGCATTCCGGGCCGTGCCATTGAGGTTAACGCGAAGCATGATCACCCGATCAAAAGGGACGCTATTGCCGTCGTCATCGAAAGCCGCCAGTTCGGCGAGCCGCCGCCGCGAGTCGAATTGCGTTCGCCGATCAACGGCATCGTCAGCGCCAGCCACATCACCCCCGGACAACCCATCGAGCCTTCCGATGTGCTCGTCGAAATCCTCGACCTCTCGGAAGTCTACGCCATCGCCCGTGTGCCGGACTACCTCGCCGGCCGACTGCAGCCCGGCCAGAAGGCTCGCATCACCACCGCCGCCGTGCACGGACGTGAATTCGAGGCTGTGCTCGAACACCTCGGCGCCACCGCCGATGCCGCCAGCGGAACCGTCGAAGCCGCCTTCCATGTGGACAACCCGGAACTGCTGCTGCGCCCCGGCATGCGTGCCGAGTTCGCCATCGTCGTTGAGCGACACACCGGCATCACCAGCGTCCCACGTGCCGCCGTCCAAGGCGAGGGCGCCAATCGCTTCGTCTACGTGAGGGATCTCGAACTGCCCCATGCGTTCCTCAAAACCCCGATTGTCATCGGGCGCAGCAACGACCGCTCAATCGAAATCGTCAGCGGACTTTCCTCAACCGACGAAGTCGTCGCCCACGGCGCCTACTCGCTCGCCTTTGCCGGCGGCGGCAGCCTCTCGCTCAAGGAGGCGCTCGATGCTGTCCATGGCCACGAACACAACACCGACGGTTCGGAAGTTTCCGGCCACGGCAAGGATTCCGGCCACGATCACGACCACCACCATGAACATGATGATGACCACGCCGATCATGATTCACCTGAGCGTCCCTGGATGATCGTCAGCGCGGTGCTTTTCATCGCACTGGTGTTCGTCAGCGTGAAATTGAAGCAAGCGACCGCCAGCCGGAGGAACTGACGATGCTGAACCGTCTTATCGCCTGGTCGCTGGCCAACCGCGCCATCGTGCTCGGGCTCTCACTGCTGACGCTCGCCTTCGGCCTGCAGGTCGGCTTGCGCCTGCCCGTTGAGGTGCTGCCCGATCTCACCAAGCCGACCGTCACGATCCTGACCGAAGCGCCCGGACTCGCACCCGAGGAAGTCGAAGCCCGCGTCACCCAGCCGATCGAAAACGCGCTGATGGGCGTCGCTGGGCTTACGCGTCTGCGTTCCAACTCCGATGTCGCCTTGTCGCTGGTTTACGTCGAGTTCGGCTGGGGCACCGATCTCCAGCAGGCACGTGTGCTCGTGCAGGAACGTCTCCAAACCGCGCGCGAGCAACTGCCGGAAGGGACACAGCCCTTCATGACGCCGGTCGCCTCGCTCATGGGCGAAATCCTCCTCGTCGGCGTTCGCTCCACCATTCCACCCGGCCAACCGGATTACCTGCCACCAAGCGAGATCCGCACGCTCGCCGACTGGACCATCCGCCGTCGTTTGCAAAGCATTCCCGGCATCGCGGAAATCCTCAATATGGGTGGAGGCGTGAAGCGCCTCGAAGCGCAGCCCGATCCCTATCGGATGGAAGCCCACGGTGTCTCGCTCGCCGAACTGGAGGCCGCCGTCGCGGAAGCGGCCTCCACGACCACCGGTGGTTTCCTCAACTCAGGTCCGCGCGAAATCATGGTGCGCCAGCTCGCGATGACCACAGACCTCGCCGCGCTCGGCCGCACCGTCATCAAGACCGTGGACCAGCGGCCCGTGCTGCTGACCGATGTGGCCACTCTCGCGTGGAGCCTCGAACCGATGCGGGGCGACGCCACGGTCAGCAAAGTGCCCGAGAAGCATCCGACCTACGGAGTCATCGTGTCGGTGACCAAGGCACCGGGCTTCGACACCCGTGCGCTCACGGCGCAAATCGCCGCTGCCCTCGAGGATTTGCGTCCGTCCTTTCCCGCCGGCGTCGAGACCACGCTGCTCTTCCAACAGAAGGACTTCATCGACCACGCCATTGGCAATCTCCGGGAAGCGATCCGCGACGGCGCCATCATGGTCACCATCGTGTTGTTTCTCTTCCTGCTGAACATCCGCACGACCTTCATCACCCTCATGGCGATGCCGATGAGCTTTGCCATCACCCTGCTCGTCTTTCGCTGGGCTGGCATCACCGTGAACGCGATGACCCTCGGCGGTCTGGCCGTGGCCATCGGCATGGTCGTGGACGACGCCATCGTGGACGTCGAAAACGTCTTCCGCCGCCTTCGTGAAAACGCCGCGCAACCGACCCCGCGTCCGCGGCTCAATGTTATCGCCGCCGCTTCCGGCGAGGTGCGCAACTCGATCTTCTACGCGACGGTGCTCATCGTGCTGGTCTTCCTCCCGCTGCTCGGCCTGAGCGGCATCGAAGGCCGCCTCTTCGCACCCATCGCCCTCGCCACCATGATCAGCATGGGCGCATCGTTTCTCGTTTCGCTCACGCTCATCCCGGTGCTTTGCTCTTTCCTGCTGCCACCCAAGGACGGCGCCGCACACGGTGACGGTCGTTTCGTGCGCGGGCTGAAGCAACTCCTGCGCGGCACGCTGATCCGCGCGGGTCTGGATCATCCCTGGCCGGTGCTCGCCGGCGTCGGGCTCGTGATGGTGGCGGCGTTCTCCCTCTATCCCAAAATGGGAAAAGACTTTCTTCCCACGTTCCGCGAAGAGACCGCGCTCATTGCCACGACCGCCGCGCCGGGCACCTCGCTGCCGGAGATGAATCGTCTCGCCGACATTGCCGAGCGACAAATCCTCGCCGTGCCGGGTGTGCGCCAAGTAGGTCGTCGGCTCGGTCGCGCCGAACGCGGCGACCACGTAGTGCCCGTCTCGACGGCGGAATTCGACGTGGATTTTCAACCAAACTCAGACCGCTCGCGCGCCGAGATTCTCGCCGACATCCAGGCGCGCCTCCGCGCCATTCCGGGCCTCTTTGCTGTCGCCAGCGGACCGCTGGCTGACCGCATCGGTCACATGCTCAGCGGCGTCTCGGCGCCCGTGGCGGTAAAGATATTCGGCCCCGATCTTGATACGCTTCGTCGTCTCGGCGAGGAGGTGCGAGCCGTCGCCCGGACGATTCCCGGTTTCGCTGACGTCAAACTCGACCAGCAGGCCACCATCCCGCAGCTTCGCATCGAGGCGGACCGCGAGCGCGCGGCCGCCTACGGCATCACGCCCGGCTCGCTCAATGCCCAGGCTTCCACGCTGATCGGCGGACGCGAGATCGCCGAACTTCGCGACGGCCAGCGCACCATCGACCTGGTCGTGCGCCTGCCCGAGGTCTGGCGCGATTCTCCCGACCGCATTGCGCGCCTCCCCGTGGAAACCGGCGATGGCCGCCGCGTGCCATTGTCTCTCGTTGCCGATGTGCGCGAGGCGCGCGGACCCAACGTCATTTTCCGCGAAAACAGCGCCCGCCGCTTCACTCTCGCGATTCGGCCCACGGTGCGCGACGTCGGGGCGCGTGTAGCCGAATTGCAGGCCAAAGTGGCCGAGGATGTGAAGCTGCCGGAAGGCTACTTCATCGCCTATGAAGGTGAGTTCCAAGCGCAGCAAGACGCCACCCGGCGCATCGCTTTCGCCAGCACGGGCGTGTTCCTGGTCATCGTGTTTTTGCTCTCCGCCTATTTCCGGAGTTTCTGGCTCGCGTTGCAGGTGCTGCTGAGCATCCCGCTCTCGCTCGCCGGCGGGCTCGTCTATACCTGGCTGAAACTCGACAGCATCAGCATCGCCACGCTCGTCGGCTGCATCGCCGTCGGCGGCGTGGCCGCCCGCAACGGCATCATGATGATCTCACACTACCTGCACCTGATGCGACACGAGGGCGAAGGTTTCACCCGCGCCATGGTCGAGCGTGGCACACTTGAGCGCATGGCGCCGGTTCTCATGACGGCCCTCGCCGCCGGCACCGCGCTCATTCCGCTCATTCTGGCCGCCGACCAACCCGGCAAGGAAATCCTCCATCCTGTAGCCGTCGTCATCGTGGGCGGACTGGTCTCTTCGACCCTGCTCGAGTTCCTCTTGCGTCCGCTGGTGTTCTTTCACTTCAGCCGCCGCGCCGCCGAACAGGCCCTCAACCACCAAGCCGCCGCCGCTCAATAATAGGAACGGCACGGCGAAACCGCACCGCCGCACCGCCGCCCACTTTCAGTCTCCGACCCGTGCAAAGCGGGGCAACGTTTTGCCCGCAACTTCGACCGTTTCCGTGAACATCGCGGCCGGGCGGACGAACATTCCGCCGCTACCATAGAGCGCCTCATACACCACCATCCACTCGTTCGTCTCCGTATGCAGGGCGAGATGGTGCACGCGGTAGGGGTTGTCCTTGTAGTGGTGGTAAAGTCCGGGGCGGGGTTCGGCGGGTTTGGGCGGGGCGTCGCGCATGCCGCCAGCACAGCCGTCGGCGCGGCCGTTGCAAACCCCGGTTTGACGGATTAGCTATTCTGCTCTGTCTTCTTCCCTCCGCGGTCCGTCCACCCTTTCCCATTTCCGTCCTCCGATGTCCAACGCTCCCATTCCCGTCACCGTCCTCACCGGCTTCCTCGGCGCCGGCAAAACCACGCTGCTCAACCGCATTCTCACCGAGCAGCACGGCAAAAAAATCGCCGTGATCGAAAACGAATTCGGCGAGGTCGGCGTGGACAACCAGCTCGTCATCCAGAGCGACGAGGAAATCTTCGAGATGAACAACGGCTGCATCTGCTGCACCGTGCGCGGCGATCTTCTCCGCATTCTCGGCCGGCTCATGAAGCGCAAGGACCGGCTCGACGCCATTCTCATTGAGACCACCGGCTTGGCCAATCCCGCCCCCGTTGCGCAGACCTTCTTCACCGATCCCGAGATGAAGGAGCAGTTCCGCCTCGACGCCATCGTCACCCTGGTCGACGCCAAGCACATCCTGCTGCACCTCGACGATTCACCCGAAGCCCTGAAGCAGGTGGGCTTCGCCGACGTCATCATCCTCAACAAGACCGATCTCGTCACCCCGGCCGAGCTGGATTCGCTGGAGAAACGGCTGCGTTCGATCAACGCCGTCGCCAAACTCCACCGCACCGCCAACGCCAACCTGCCCATCGAAAAGGTTCTCAACGTCGGCGGCTTCAACCTCGACCGCGCCGTGGAGGTGGACCCGCAGTTCCTCGAAATGGAGTATCCCTTCGAATGGGCCGGCGCCTACGACCTGCAACCCGGCCTGCACGAGATAGAAATCGGCCATGACCCCGCCGATCCGGATCACGCACACGACCATGCCCATGACCACGAGTGCGGCGAAGCCTGCGGACACAATCACAACGAGCTCGATGTCGTCGTCATGCCGCTGAAGAGCCTCGACGAAGCGGACCTTACCACCGCCATCACCGCCGCCGTCCTCACTTACTCCGACTGGGAAAAGATCACGTTGCCCGGCGAGACCGTCACCTCCGGCGCCCAGTTGCACCGCCTCAAGCTCAAGGATGAATACGGCAAGTTCAAGGTGAGCATCCCCGCCGCCGGCAAGTATCTCATCTTCACCGGACACGACGTGCCCACCCACTTCTATCTGCCCGACGGCAAATTCGTGAAATACGTTTGGGACAAAACCTTCCGCCACGAGCATTCGCACGACGAGGAAGTGTCGTCCGTCGGCATCAGCGTGCCGGGCGATCTCGATGGCAAGAAACTCAACGAGTGGATCAGCGAACTGCTCAAGACGAAGGGTGGCGACATCTTCCGCATGAAGGGAGTGCTCTGCGTGAAGGGCACCAACAAGCGCCTTGTTTTCCAAGGCGTGCACATGCTCTTCGACGCAAAGTTCGACCGTCCGTGGAACGCCGACGAAAATCGCACCAACACGCTCATTTTCATCGGCAAGAGCCTCGACCGCGCCGCGTTGACCGAAGGCTTCAAAGCCTGCCTAGTGGACTAACCGCCCGGGTTCGTTTGGTGCTTCGGCAACCTTAGTCGCTGGCATGCGATTGGGCTAACTGTCCTGTAGCACGCATCGATTGCGCACTTGGCGTGAGCAATCGGATCGGGCATGCTGCCTACATCCTTACCCCATGAATCGCCGCACCTTCGTCTCGTCCGCGCTCACCGCCACCGGCGTTGCCCTGTTCAGCAAGCCCACCCGCCTTTTCGCGCAGACCACGGCGCCCCGTTTCAAACTCGGCTACGGTCCGCATCCGGGCATGTTCAAGGCCCACGCGCCGGGCGGCATTCTCGACGAGATCAAGTTTGCCGCCGACCAGGGTTTCACCGCATGGGAAGACAACGGCATGCCCGGTCGCCCGCCCGCCGAACAGGAAGCCATCGGCGCCCTGCTCCGCGACTTGAAGATGCAGATGGGCGTCTTCGTCGCTCACGCGAGTTTTGACGAACCCACCTTCGCCGTCGCCAAACCCGCCTACCGCGAACGCGTGCTCGCCGACATCCGCAAAGGCATCGACGTCGCGCAGCGTTGCGGCGCAAAGTGGTTCACCGTCGTGCCCGGCTCCGTGGATCAACAATCCGACAAGACCGAGCGTTGGAATCGTTACGGCGGCGCGCGCCTCGCCGAGGGCTACCAGACGGCCAATGTCATCGCGCTGCTCCGCGAATGCTCCGCCCTGCTCGAGCCACACGGCCTCGTGATGGTGCTCGAACCGCTCAACCCCTACCGTGATCACGGCGGCACGTTCCTCCAGCGCTCCGACCAGGCTTTCGCGATCTGCAAAGCCGTCAACAGCCCGTCGTGCAAAATCCTTTTCGACATCTATCACCAGCAGATCACCGAAGGAAACCTCATCCCAAACATCGACCGCTGCTGGGACGAGATCGCCTACTTCCAAGCCGGCGACAATCCCGGCCGCAAGGAACCCGGCACCGGCGAGATCAATTACCGCAACGTTTTCCGCCACCTCCATCGCAAAGACTTCACAGGTGTCGTCGGCATGGAGCACGGCAACGCCCGCCCCGGCAAGGAAGGCGAAGAAGCCGTCATCCGCGCGTATCGCGACGCGGATGGGTTTTGACACCGGTGCTTGCTACGCGGTATTCGCCGCCATCACGCTATCAATCGGGCCTGCAACTCAAATGTAGGGTCGTCGCTTGCGACGACCTGCTCCCACATGCCCTATCATTCACGCGCCACCGAAAAACTGCTTTCGGGCCGTAAATCAGTCGCCGACGCCTGCTATTTCCTGACGTGGTGCACCCACAACCGCCTACCCACCCTGACCTGACCCATTGTTCGGACCACGCTTCGCTCAAGTATCTCGAACTTGGCTCAAACACAGGACGCCACGTTGTTTGCTGCCACAATCATGCCCAATCACGTCCACCTGCTTTTAATGCTGGGCACACGTTTGAGCGTCAGCCAACTCGTCGCGAAGACAAAAGCAGCGGTTACCCGCGAACATGCCTCCGTGAAATGGCAGCTTAATTTCTTCGAACATCGACTGCGTGATATCGCTACGACAGAGAGCTTTGCTTTCTACATCTTCATGAACCCTTATGTGGCAAACCTCGTCCATTTGGATGAAACTTGGCCCGGATGGATACCTTCCCTGCAGATTCGCTGGCTATTCGAAGACAAATTGCGCGATGGCTGTTTTCCACAAGCAGCGTGGCTGCCGGAAGCGGTCCGATTCGCAGACACTTTGCCGGCGGGAGCAGATTAGGTCGGCGCAAGCGCCGACCCTACAGTCGATCCACGCAGTTTCTCTTCACAAGCCTTTCAGATACGCCACGAGGTCGGCGACGGCTTGAGCGTCCATGCCGAGTTGTTCGGCGCTGAGCATCAGGGAGCGATTCAGGCGAACCTTTCGTTCGACGCGGTCGGCGGGAATCAGCTGCGTGACGCCGCCCATGCTCATCACAACGAGTGGGTCGCTGTCGGAGACCAGCATGCCGTGCACGGCCTTACCATCCTTGAGCGTAACGACCGTGCCATCGTAACCGTGCGCAATGTCGGATGACGGATTCACGATGGCGCCGATCACAACCTCGGTGGTCTGCATCTTCGCGAAGGAAGTGAGGTTCGGACCGTATTCCATGCCCTGCTCACCGATGCGATGGCAAAGATAGCAGGAGCTGACGAGCGCCGCGCCGCGCTGCGGGTCACCCTTGAGCGCGGCGATCTCCGCGACGGACGGCAGCTTGCTCGGCTCGGGCACAGGCACAACGCTTTCGGTGATGACCACCGTCTCGGGATCGTAAAGACCGCGCGTCTTTAGTTCGGCATCGAGGCCGAGACCGGCCCAACGTGTGTTCTTGTAATTGAGCAGCCACCACAACGCCTGTCGTTGCACGAGGCCGTCGGCCTTCTGCGCGAGGTCGGCGAGTGCCAGCGCGGCTTCCTTCGAAGGCATGAACCCAAGTGCGGTGACAGCCGCAAGCCGGTCCTTTTCCGACAATGAGGTCGCGGCAGCGCGCTTGGCGAACTGCGGCGCGGCGGCAACCGGCGTCAGGCGCCATACCAAACCTGTGTAAGCGGGCGACCACTTGAGCGGATCGGCTCCCGGATGCGCGGCGAGCAGCGCAGCGGCAATTTCCGTTTCCTTGTCCGTGCAGCCGATGCCCCATGCTTCGAGATACATGCGATCGCGCCCGTCGTAACCCTGCGCGAGCGTAAGCAAAATGGATTTCGCTTCCGCGAGCGGCACATCGCGCATCGCCACGGCGACTTCGCGCCGCACGGAGGGTGACGGATCGGCCGCGAGTTTCGCCGCATGCACCAATACGCGATGATCCTGCCGGCGCAGGGCCTGGAAAGCCGTCGCACGAGTCCGCGCATCGGCATCGCCGAGCAACGCCTCGACGCGAGCCAGTCCGTCGGCGCCGAGCTCGGCCAGCAGCCAGATGGCACGGGCGCGGACGTAGGGATTGGCGTCGCCAAGCAAAGCCGCCACGGGCGCAATGGCCGCAGCGCCCTGTGCCTTCAGCGCGTTGTAGCCAAGCGAGCGCACGTTGACCGCCGGGCTCTTCAGGGCCGTGATCTGGCCTTCGGTGGTGGCGAGATCGAACTGCGGCACGACGGATTTGAAGCCTTTCGGCGCAACGCGATAGATCGCACCGGCGGTGAGATTGTCGAAGTCTTGGTGTCCGCCCACGCGCGGGTCGAACCAGTCGGCAATATAAACAGCGCCATCAGGTCCAACCGTCACGTCGGACGGACGGAAGAACGTGTGCAATTCCTGGCTGACCTTGCCGCGCAGCGAGTCCACGCCCGCGAGAACCTGCTCCGGGTTGCTCGTGACGAAGTTGAAACGCTCCAACTTGAAACCCGCGCCGTCAGGCTTGGGCAGGTAACCGAAGATCGTGTTACGCGCCGCTTCAGCACTGAGAAGCATGCCGCGCCATTCCGGACCGAATGCATCGGCCTCGTAGTAAGCGATGCCCGTCGGCGCACCCGCGCCATAGACGTCGCCCGCCGGCATCACGCCCGGATCTTCCTGACGCCACTCCGCGGTGGGAATATCCTGCCCCGGCCGGCGGTCGGCGTTCCACATGCGTTTGCCGTCGCGCGAGAAAAAGCCCGCGCTGCCGTATTCGAGCACGTAGCTGGTGCGACTCGCGGGCGGATCGTCGTTGTCGTTCTGAAAAACCTCGCCGAACGACGTGACCGTCTGTTCGTAGCTGTTGCGATAGTTGTGGCCGATGATTTCGACGTCGGTGCCGTCGGGTTTCATGCGCACGGTAAAGCCGCCAACATAGACATGTCCGTCGTCGCTCTTCGCACCGGCGAGTTCCAGCGGAGTCCAGCTGTAGATCGGCCGGGCGGCCTTGCCCCACGAGGGATTGTAGGAACTGCCCACACGGAATGTGCGGCCCGAGCGGTCGGTGAAATGCGCACTGTTGTTGCCCTGGCTGAAATACCAGCGGCCGTCGGGGCCGAAGGTGACCGAGTGCAACGCGTGGTCGTGGTTGCGGCCGTTGAAGCCGGTGAGCAACACCTCGCGCTTGTCCACTGCAGCATCCCAGCGGGCGTTGCGATCCACGTCGGTGTAAACAATCAGGTCGGGCGCGTTGGCGACGATGATTTTGTTGTCGAGCACCGCGATGCCGAGCGGGGCACCGAGGTCGGGCTCTTGAATAAACACGTGGCTGGAATCCGCCACGCCGTCGCCGTCGGTGTCCTCGAGCACGACGATGCGATCGCCGGCCTTGTCGCGATCCTCGTGGTTGCGATAATTGACACCCTCAGCCACCCAGATGCGTCCCTTGTAATCCACGTCCATGTTGGTCGGATTGCGCAGCATCGGTGCCTGCGCCCACACGGTGATTTCGAAGCCTTCCGGCACGGCAAAGCCCGTCGTCGGCACGAGCGCGGGCGGCGGGGGCGTCTCCTCCGCGGTGGCGGGTGCCGGAGTCTGCGCGCAAAGCACGACCGGCAGGGAGAGACACAGAGCAACGGAGCGACGCAGGAAGAACGGCATAACGTGGAAGGATGGGGTTGGCGTGGGGTGAAACGGACCCAACAAGCAAAGGCGCGGGGCGAAACATGGCAAGGGCGACGGCATGACAATTGTGAGCAGGGCATGGAAGAAACATCCCCGGCGGCGAACCCACTGGCGCCTTGCACGCCAGCGCCCTTCGGCGCAAGGTGGCGGGCCATGATTTTCGCCAAGCACTGGGCCGCCACCCTCGACGACTACGCCATTGATCTCGCCTGGTCGCCGGACGATGCGCTGCTCGCCGCCGCCTCGGCTGCCGGAGGTATCTCGCTCTTCGATGCCGCCTCTGGCGCCGTGAAACACGCCCTGGCCGGACATACCGATGGCACCAACTGCCTCGCTTGGTCGCCGGACGGCACCCTTCTTGCCACGGGTGGACAGGATGGCTGCGTGCGCCTCTGGAACCCAAAGACGGGGGAGCAAACGGCTGAAGGCAAACTTGG
This sequence comes from Opitutales bacterium, assembly GCA_044507675.1. GTDB lineage: Bacteria > Verrucomicrobiota > Verrucomicrobiia > Opitutales > Opitutaceae > Lacunisphaera. The sequence goes on from JBIQJF010000010.1 coordinate 19,825, forward strand.
CAACGCGTGGGTCGAGCACCTGTGCTGGCAACCTGGTGCCGGGGTCGCTGACTCTGAGCTCGGTTCGCCGCGCCCGACTCCGGCACCCACTCTTTTCGCCGCGGCGGGCCGAAAACTCGTCGCACTCCGCGCCGATGGCACCGTCGCGCACACTTTCCCCGACGCGCCCAAGACCATCAGCGCGCTGGCGTCCGCTCCCTCCGCCCTCCATCCTCCGTCCTCCGTAATTGCAGCCGCCTGTTTCGGCCATGTCGCTCTTTGGGATGCGACGACTTTCGCGGCGATAAAGGAATTTCCCTACGGCAACGCGATCTATGCGCTCACTTGGTCGCCGGATGGCCGGTGGCTTGTCGCCGGCTGCCATGACAATGCCGTGCATCTTTGGGCGCCCGCCGAGGCCGACTTGGAACTGCACATGAGCGGTTACGAGACGCGACTCAAAGAGCTTTCGTTCAGCCACGACTCCAGATGGCTCGCCACCGGCGGCGGTCGCGACGCCTGCGTGTGGGATTGTTCCGGCGCCGGCCCGGAGGGACGCGAGCCTCTCCTGCTGCCGCACGAGTCACGCGTCTGCGCCGTGGCCTTCCAGCATGCGCACGGCTTGCTGGCCTCCGGGTCGGCCAAGGGTGAATTCACTCTCTGGATGCCCTCCCGCAAAAACCCAATGGTTGCGGAAGTCACGATGCCATCCGCCGCCACACGTTTCGCCTGGCGGAAGGACGACACGCTGCTGGCGGTTGGCACGGAAAAGGGCCAGCTCTTCGTCTTCAAGACCGCCTGAGTTCCTCCCGGATAGGGCCGTTTGGAGGCTTGCAGGACGTGTCATAATCACTTCTGGTTCCCCCGGGCCAGTCGCAGGTTTTCTTAACCAGCGCGAAATATATCATGCCCAATCCGCCCGGAGTTTCATCCTGCCGTTCATGTCAAAGCGGGAGGAGCGCGTGAGTGCTTCCAATTCAGCTTTGAGTTCCGCGACTCGCGACAACACGGCCAACACATCATTGCCGGCGTCCATCGTGGACTCTTCGGGCGACGCGATTATCAGCATGACTCTCGACGGAGTCGTTACGAGTTGGAATCGCGGAGCCGAGCGCACGTTCGGCCATACCGCGGCCGACATGATTGGCCAGTCCATCACGCGGCTTTTCCCGCCCGACCGGTTGCAAGAACACACCGACGCTCTCGCCAGGTTGGAACGGAGCGAAACGGTGAAACCTTTCGAAACGGTGCGTCGCCATAAGGATGGCACTCTCGTGGATGTTTCGGCGGCCCTTTCGTCCATCCGCGACGCAGCGAACCGGGTTGTTGGCGCCGCCCTGATTGCGCGCGATATCCGGAGTCGCAAACACCGCGACGCCACGCGCGACGAACTGACCGCGCGCTTCGCCAAGCTGAGCGCGATGGTTCCGGGGATGATTTATCAATTCCGGCTGCGCCCTGACGGCACCAGCTGCGTCCCCTTTGCGAGCGAATCCATCCGGCAACTTTGCGGACTCACCCCTGATTCCATCCGCGAAGACGCGTCGCCCATGCTCAAGCTCATCCACCCCGACGATCTTCCCGCCGTGAATCTATCGGTCCAGAGGTCGGCCCGCGCACTCCGCTCATGGCGTGTAGAGTTCCGCATCATCCTCGCCGATGGCACAGTGCGCTGGTTGCAGAGCGACTCCCTGCCCGAGCGCGAGCCGGATGGAAGCGTGATTTGGCACGGCTTTGTCAGCGACATCACGGCCCGTCGCGAAGCGGAAGCGGAGCGTCACCGCATCGAGACGAAGCTCGTCGAATCCGCCAAGCTCGAGAGTCTCGGCGTCCTCGCCGGCGGCATCGCCCACGACTTCAACAATCTGCTCACCGGCATCCTCGGCAACGCTTCCCTCGCCCGCCAGGAGCTCCCGCCGACCTCGCTCGGCCAGCCCATGCTCGACCAGATTGAAATCGCCGCCCGCCGTGCGGCCGATCTTTGCAAGCAGATGCTCGCCTATTCCGGCAAGGGCCGCTTCGTCGTGCAAAGCCTCGATCTCAACAAGCTCATCGAGGACACCACGCCCCTGCTCAATATCTCCATCGCGAAGAACTGCATCCTGCGTTTCAATCTCGCTCCCCACCTGCCTTCCATCAAGGCCGACGCCACACAACTGCGGCAGGTGATCATGAATCTGCTGATCAACGGCTCCGAAGCGATCACCAACCGCAGCGGCGTGCTCGCCCTCACGACCGGCGTCGCGCGAGTGGACGAGGAATACCTCCGGGGATTCCGGCCCGACGCTTCGCCACCTCCCGGGGATTACGTGTTCGTCGAAGTCGGCGACAACGGCTGCGGCATGGACGCCGCGACGCTCACCCGGATATTCGATCCTTTCTTCACGACCAAGTTCACAGGCCGCGGCCTGGGTCTCGCCGCCGTGCTCGGCATCGTGCGCGGCCACAAGGGCGGGCTGAAGGTGTATTCGGAGCCCGGCAAGGGCACCACTTTCAAACTCTTCTTCCCGGCCGCCAGCGGACACGCGCAGGACAGCATCCCGCCCTTTCCCAACGCCCTGGCTTTCAAGGGCGCGGGGACTGTGTTGGTGGTGGACGACGAGGAAACCGTGCGCACGGTCGCCGCACGCATGTTGGAACGCCTAGGTTTCTCCGTGGAACTGGCCAACAACGGTCGCGATGCGATGGAAGTCTTCCGCGTCAATCCCACCCGCTTCACGCTCGTGCTGCTCGATCTCACGATGCCGCACTTGGACGGTGAGGAAACCTTTCGCCAGATGCGCATGCTCAATCCGGGTGTGCGAGTGATCCTCACCAGTGGTTTCAACCAACAGGAGGCCGTCAATCGCTTCACCGGCAAGGGCCTCGCCGGCTTCATTCAGAAACCCTTCGAACTCGGCAGCCTCATTCAGATCGTCCGTAGCGTGTTGCCCATCGGCTGAGCCGGATAAAGCCGCGCGACCTGCCTTGATTTCGCTTTTCGCCTGAAGGCGCATGCCAAGCGTCCTTATTCTTCCGCCAGCAGCCCTGATATGCCCGCCTTTCGCCACGGCTGTCTTGATTCGGGTCAAATAATCGGTTCTTGGATGTTGTCTCCTCCCCGTCCGCCCGTTCATCTGCCGCCCGTGCGCCGCACCCTTTCCACCACCTGCCTGCTTCTCGCCTGGCTCTGCGCCAATGGCGCGGTGTGGAACGTCGTGCAGGTCGTGGCCTGGGCCAAGATGTTTCACGACTACTCGCAGGTGATGCCTGTAGCCGAAGCGCTTGAACTCACTTTCGACGGCAGCGCGCCATGCGACATGTGCACCATCGCCCAAGACGGACAGGATGCCACGCGCTCGCAGCTTCCTCGTGACGCCGCACTCGGCGGCGGAGCCGAGAAAATTCTTCTGATCGCTGACAGCGTGCCCACCCATGAGTGGGTGGCGCCCGATTCAGTCTGGCCGGGTCTCGCTCACGAGACCGGCTTGCTGCGCACCGAAACGGTGCCTGTTCCCCCGCCCCGCGTCTAACGCGGCACGCATCCTGACCCTCTCTCAAGAGAGGCGCCCGATAGGGAGGATGTGTTTGCATGCCTACATTGTGCTCCGCCGCGGCGCTGCCCGCCCCGGCGTTTTTTGCTCTCCGCCCAAACCGGGCCGCGTCCACGCGCAACGCCGCATCCTTTGCGCGCATTTCTCCCGTCCGATCATGAAACTTTCACACTCTCTTTTTCTCTTCGCAACTCTCGCCGCCGCCACGGTCGCGCCGGCCCTTGAATCCATGGGCGATTGCGCCTGTGGTTGTTCCGATGGCCAGCCTTGCACCTGCCCGCTCCTCGAATTCGACGCTTTCGCCGTGACCGCGTCCTGCACGCCGGCCCTGACCGTGCCCAGCATCGAGGCCGCGCGACTCGCGCTGGCCCTCGTGCCGGGCGGCACCGAAACCATCGACGCCGAGCGCTACCTGCGCGGCCGCGCTTCCACCGTGGCCGACACGTTTGCCCTGTCGGCCGGCGTGGTGGCCCAGTCGCGTTTTGGTTCCGACGAAGCCCGCCTGGCCATCCGCGGCTCCGGTCTTCAACGAACCTTTCACGGCCGCGGCCTGCGCGTGTTGCAGGATGGCGTGCCGATCAATGTCGCTGACGGCAGCTTCGACATGCAGGCGCTCGAACCGCTCAGTGCCGCTTACATCAATGTCTGGCGCGGCGGCAACGCCCTCGCCGCCGGCGCTTCCTCCCTCGGTGGCGCCATTGACTATGTCTCCCGCACCGGACGCGATGCGGGACAACTCGCGCGTGCCGAGGCTGGTTCGTGGGGTTATCTCCGGGCCACGGTCGCTGGTGGGAGCGTGCGCGACAATTTCGACGGTTACGCTTCGTTTACCCACCAACAGCAGGACGGCTACCGTCGCCACGCCGCACAAGAAAACCAGCGTCTCTTCGCCAATGCAGGATTTCGTTTCGGCAACGGATCGGAAACCCGTTTTTATCTCACCGGTGTTCGCACCGATTCGGAACTGCCCGGCAATCTGACCAAGGCCCAGCTTCGCACCGACGCCCGGCAAGCCAATGCCGGCAACATCGCGCTCGACCAGAAACGCGATTTTGAACTCCTGCGTCTCGCCAACAAAACTACTGTGCGCATCGGCGAAACGGTCTGGGACTTCACCGCCGCGTGGACCTACAAGGATCTTGATCATCCGATCTTTCAAGTGGTCGACCAGCTTTCCAACGACGCGTTGTTCGGTGTCACGCTCACTCGAGCCGGCGATTTCGCCGGTCACGCTCATCGTCTGCGAGCCGGCCTGCTCTACAACCGCGGCGTCATGCGCGCCGCGAACTTCGCCAATATCGCCGGCCGCCGAGGCGCACTTGTCTCGTCCGCTACGCAGACCGCGACGAACCTCGAGGCCTTTGCCGAGGATCAGATCACCTTCGCCCACGGGCTCACCCTTGTGCTCGGTGCCAGCGCGGCGACCAATGATCGCAAAAACGAGCAGACCACTGGCGCCGCTCCCGACTACGATCTCGGTTATGATCGCGTGCTGCCCAAACTCGGCCTGCGCTGGGACCACCGCGACATCCAGGTTTATGCCAATGTTTCCGGCAGCTACGAACCGCCGTCCTTCAGCGAGACACTCACGCTAAACACCGCTCGCTTTGCCCAGACCGCCACAACGTGGGAAATTGGCACCCGCGGCTTCCGTGGTCCCGTGCGATGGGATGTCTCGGTTTATCATGCGAATCTTCGCAACGAACTTCTCGCACTCGACCACGACAACAACCCCGCCACGCCGGCCGCCACGGTCAACGCCAGCCGCACCATTCACCGCGGCGTCGAGTTCGCCACCGAAATCGACCTGCTCGGCATCGCCTGGAACACGCGCCAAGCACCCGCTCACCGCCTCGTGCTGCGCGCCGCGTGGACTTACGGTGACTTTCACTTCGATGGCGACGCGCTCTACGGCCACAACACGCTGGCCGGCCTGCCGCCACACTTGGTGCGCGGCGAACTGATGTGGGAGGCCACTGCCGGTTGGTATGTCGGACCGACGTGGGAATGGGCCCCGCAGAAAACGTTCATCGACTTCCGCAACACCTACGCTGCCGATGCGTATGCCATCGCCGGTTTCCGGATCGGCCGCCGCGCTGCGCGGGGCGTGTCCTGGTTCGCGGAAGTCCGCAATGCCTTCGACAAAACCTACGCCGCTACCACGGGAGTGATCGAAAACGCCAACAACGCCGATCAAGCCCAGTTCCTCCCCGGCGACGGTCGCAGTCTTTTCGCTGGCCTCGAATACCGCTGGTAAACCTCCACCGCCTCAGCCATTTTCCATCCCATGAAAATCGTTCTGCTCCTGCTCGCCTCGCTTTTTCCCCTGTCGTTGATCGCTGCCGACGCCGCCCAGAACTGCGGCTGTGATTGCTGCAAGGGTAAGGAGATTTGTTGCTGCGCACCCGCGGCTGTTGCGACAGAATCTGCCAAACCCGCCGCGCCCGTCGAGCAACCCAAGGCGCATCCCCTGAAAGGCGTCATCATGGGCGTCATGGCCGACAAGACCGCCCTCTTGGTAAAGCACGAGGAGGTCCCCGGCGTGATGCGCGCCATGACAATGATGTTCAAGGTCGAGCCTGCTGTGCTCGAAAAGGTGCAGCGCGGCGACGCCATCAAGGCCCTCATGTCCCGTCGTGCCGATGGCTGGTGGTTGCACGAGGTCGAGGTGATCGCGCCGGCCAAATAGTTATCGTATCCGCACAGAAGCACCTACAGGGGGTTACCTGTGCGCGGTAACGCCAGTCCTTGATTTGGCGGAGAACAGGAGTTGAGTGCAAATCATGTCACGCTTGTTTACCGCATTGGTTCCGCCTCCGAGCATCCAAGCCGAGCTGGCTGAGGTGGCCGCGCCGTTGACTGGCGTGCGTTGGACGCCAGCGGAGAACATCCATCTCACGCTACGTTTCATTGGCGAGACCGACGACGCCAAGATGGAGCGCTATATCGAATCGCTGGCGCGCGTGCGCGTGGAACCGTTCATCCTGCCGATCGGCGGCGTGGGCATTTTCCCGACGCGCGGGCCCGCCAAAGTGCTCTGGGCCGGCGTGGGCAACGGGCACACGCGTCTCTACCAGCTTCGCAAACAGGTGGACGAAGCCCTGCTCGCCGTGGATGCCGGACTCGCGATGCCGGGTTTCCATGCACACTTCACGCTTGGCCGCATCGGCGAAACCTACGACGCCAAAGAGCTCACGCGTTTTCTTGATCATCACAAGACGTTCGAGGCTCCGCCCTTTCGGGTAGCTGAATTTCTGCTGCTCGAAAGCGTGCTCACTCCCGGGCGCCCGCCGGTCTATCGCGAGCTGCGCCGTTTTAATTTAGAGGATTGACCGGCTCAGCGCGCGGCCGCCGCTTGCGCGCGCACACCGGCATCGCGGAGTTTCTGCTGTAGCAGGGCGGCCGACAGTGGCTTGGTCATGTAGTCGTCCATGCCCGCTGCCAGACATTCCTCGCGGTCCTGCTGGCTCGCATGGGCGGTGAGCGCGATAATCTGCGGCTGGCGATCGGCGGGAAGACGACGGCGAACTTCGCGGGTGGCCTCGTAGCCGTCCATGTCGGGCATCTGCACGTCCATCAACACGACATCGTAAGTCTGCTGGCTGACCGCATTCAGCGCCTCGTGACCGTTGCTCGCCACATCGCAGCGATAACCAAAACTCTCGAGGAATCGCACCGCGACCTTCTGGTTGACGGGATTGTCCTCCACCAGGAGCAGATTCAGCGGCAGTTCGTCGGCCAGGCGCCGGCCGGGCGCTTTAATGCCGACGGCCGGTTCCGGCGAACGCCGGTGCCCAAGCGCGGTCAGCAACGCATCGCGCAGGGGAATGAAGCGAACAGGTTTGTTGAAACGCGCCGCAAAGTGCAGCCAGCGCGGGTCGGCGCGGTCGCGCCCGATCGTCGCCGAACTGAGGAGAATAAGCGGCAAGTTGCGATGTTGCTCAATCGCATGGATGCGCGAGGCCAGCGCCAGCCCATCCATGCCGGGCATCTGCATGTCGAGAATGGCGACATCCACCTCTTGATGAGCGGTCAGCCATGCGATCGCCTCGTCGCCCGAAGCAGCTTCATGCGCGTGCATTCCCCACCGTCCGGCCTGCACGTTCAGGATGCGGCGATTCACCTCGCCATCGTCCACGATGAGCAGGTGGCGGCCCTGCAACACTGGCAGCGCTGGCACGGGCTGCGCCTGCTCCGAGGCACGCATCCGCACGGTGACCGTGAAAGTCGAGCCGACGCCCGCCGTGCTTTCGACGCGAATCGAACCGCCCATGATCTCGGCCAGGCGTTGCGAAATCACCAAGCCCAGGCCCGTGCCGCCGTAACGACGGGTCATGGAGGCGTCCACTTGGCTGAAATGCCGGAACAACCGGTCCATGCGATCGGCCGGGATGCCGATGCCGGTGTCGCGAATCTCGATGATCAGCCGGTGCCAGTTCTCCGCGGGCGCGCTCGCCCGCGCCTGTGCGGGGCCGAGCGATTCGCTGCTGATCTTCAGCAGCACGGAGCCTGCTTCGGTGAACTTGATGGCATTGCCGACGAGGTTGACGATGATCTGGCGCAGGCGCGTGGAGTCGCCGACGAGTTTGGGCGGCACGGCCTCGCCGAGGATGTAGCCCAGATCGAGTTTCTTCTCCGCAGCCCGCTGGCTGAAAATGTCCAGGGCATCCTCGATGCAACCCCGCAGCTCGAATTCCAATTCCTCGGTCTCCATTTTGCCCGATTCGATCTTCGAAAAATCGAGGATGTCATTGATCACCACGAGCAGCGCATCGCAGCTTTGCCGGATTGTTTCGGTGAAGGAACGCTGCTGCTCGCTGAGCGGTGTGTCCAGCAACAGACTGGTCATGCCCATCACACCGTTCATGGGCGTGCGAATTTCATGGCTCATGTTGGCGAGGAACTCCGATTTGGCGAGACTGGCGGTGTCGGCATTTTCCTTGGCCACCTTCAACTCGCGCTCCGTGCGCTGTCGCTCCTCGATGTTGGCCTGCAGGCGGACGTTCGTCTCGGCGAGTTCGTGCGTGCGCTCGGCAACGACCTGTTCGATGCGTTCGGCGGAAATCTCCACTCGCGCCCAATCGCGGGCGGTTTCCGTGATCAGGCTGCGCGAACGCAGGCACGAATACACCAGGAAGATGTCCTCGAAAATCACCCAGCCCGCATGTTCCACCCATCGCCAATGCGAAACCATGGTGGAGCCAAACACCGATTGCGGCCAGTAGGTGCCGCGCAACATGTGATCGATCGTCACCACCGCGGATGCCGTCACCAGCACGCGCCAGTCACGATAAAACGCGAGAAAGGCGAGCGATCCAAAAATATGGAAATGCGTCTCGATGCGCCCGCCGGTAAGGTGAATGAGCAGCGCGGAGGCGAACATCTGCGCCGCCGCGATGATATGGCGGGTCAACACGCGACCCGGTCGCAGGAAAGCGATCGTCGCTGCCGGCAATGCGATCAATCCACCGACGACGATGGCCGCCCACACGTGCATGTGCACGACTGACTCCTGGCCGATCCACGTGCGCGGGGTGAACCAAAGGGCCAGGCCGATGCCGGCGAGCCATTGCAGAATCAACAGACACGCGAAGGCCCGGTCGGTCTGGCTCCAAAAACCGTGCAACACTTCGCGTTCGCGCAGTTCGGCCCGTTCGCAGATCCGGGCCTCGAGGGAATCGCTGCCGGCAGTCTGAAGCATGCGGATGGGCGTGAGGGATTCAGACATCATCAAAGGGCACAGCCGAACACAGGCGTGGTAGTCAGACTGGCCGTAGATGCATTGGTGCGCACCGCTGCAATGACGGCGTCGCTGCCTGGATTGTCGCCCTCATGGCCGCGTGCAGCGGTGATGCCTCCCTGAAACGCCAGCGTCCCGTCCGGTCGGTAAAGACGAATTTCCCCGGAAGTGTGAAAATCAAAACGTTGCATCCAGCTTCCGTCGCGATCGCAGATCAGGCGGACACCCGGCAGCGCGCCGGCCTGCGCATATAGGTCGGAGGCTTCGGCCGGAGCCCCCGGCAACTGGTCGGAAAAGACCGCCAACACCTGCACGCGCTCGGCCGAGTTCAGCAACACCGTGTCCAGTTGACGCAAAGTAGCACGGGAGCACGGACACTCCGGATGCAGCGCCACGACCAAGGTGAAGCGGTCCTTCCCCTCCTCCTGCGCCTGTTCACCCGGCCAAACCGGCGTTGCCTGACCCGAGCGCCCGGGCGTGAAGGAATACTCCGCCAACCAGAACATGCCGCAGCCGACGGCCAGCACCCAAAGGGACAAACCCGCAATCGAGAGGACTTTTTTCAGTGGAAATGACATAAGATCCGCGCGGATTGACCCGGGCAGTAAACGAGAGGGACCGTCCCTATATCGTCAGCTTGCGCCGCCACCTTAGTCCTATGTCACCGGTATTAGTGAAAGAAAGGCGTGCGCAGCAGTGCCGGGAGTGTTTGCCTCGCTCGATGACGTCTCGCCCGTCGCTGAGCGAAATTTTTTTCGTCGCGTTGCGCCTCGGCTGCACGTCGTTCGGCGGGCCGGTGGCGCACCTGGCTTTTTTCCGAAAAGAATACGTGGAAAAACGCCGCTGGCTCGATGAAGCGCATTACGCCGACCTCGTGGCGCTCTGCCAGTTCCTGCCCGGGCCGGCGAGCAGCCAGGTTTGCTTCGGCATCGGCTTTCTCCGACGCGGTATCCTGGGCGGGCTCGCGGCCTCACTGGGATTCACGCTGCCGTCAGCCCTGTTGATGATCGGCTTTGCCTATGGCCTCACGGCTTTGGGCGACCTTGCGTCAGCCGGCTGGTTGAAAGGCTTGAAAGCCGCGGCGGTCGCCGTGGTCGCCCAAGCCGTGTGGAGCATGTGGCGCACGCTTTGTCCGGACGTGCCACGGTCCGTGCTGGCAGGCGTGGCCGCCGGCTTGCTGCTGATGCTGCCAACCGCGTGGAGCCAGCTCGCCGTGATCGTGGCCGGAGGATTGGTCGGCTGGGCATTGTTTCGTCGGGCACAGCTTCCTTCTTCGACCGCACCGGCCATGAATGCCCCGCACAAAACCGCGCCGGTGGCTGCCATATCGTGTTTGGTAGCTTTTTTCGTTCTGTTGCCGGGCCTTCCGGCGCTGGCCGAAACAACCGGAAATGCCGCGGTCGAGATTTTCGACCGGTTCTACCGCGCAGGTTCGCTCGTATTCGGCGGCGGACATGTGGTGCTGCCGCTTCTGGAACGCGAAGTCGTCTCGCCGGGTTGGGTGACACATGATCAGTTCCTCGCAGGCTACGGCGCAGCGCAGGCCGTGCCGGGCCCGCTGTTCACCTTCAGCGCCTACCTCGGGTGCATGACCGCGCATGGACCCGGCGGCGTGGTCGGTGGCTGTCTGGCGCTAGCCGCACTCTTCCTTCCCTCGCTGCTGCTGGTCGCGGGAGCGTTGCCCTTCTGGCAGACCTTGCGCAGCCGGCCCGCGATCCAAGCGGCGCTGCTCGGCGCCAATGCCGCCGTGGTCGGCCTGCTGCTCGCCGCGTTGATTCATCCGGTCGGCACAGCAGGACTTACGGACGCACGCACCGCGGGAGTTGCCGTCGCAGCGTTCGTGTTACTGCAGCTCCTGCGCACCCCGGCATGGGCGGTGGTCGGCATCGCGGCCACAACAGGCGCGCTGTTATTGTAGCAGGGAAGTGTGCGTTGTGCTTGGCATGAGCGACCTGAATCGTTTTGGTGCCCCCGCGCCCATCCATGACTGAAGCTCAATCTTCTGCGGCTTCGTTTACTCCGAGTCTGCTCATCGCAGTGACAGGCGGGCCCGGCACCGGCAAAACCAGCCTGCTGGCAGAACTCGCCCGAACGCAGGCCGCTCGCGGGCAACGCGTCGAGGGCGTGCTTGCCCTGGCCGGCCGGCGCACGGCGCACGGACAAGGCGCCGAGGATTACTGGCTGCGCATCATCGGCACTGAGGAAGATCTGAGCTGGGCCGTGCGCGACGAGTCATCGAATCCGCCTTACCAGTTCGAACCGGAAACGGAGCGCAGGCTGCGCGTGTGGGCGGAACAACTGGCCCCGCGCCCTTCGCTGTTGCTGATGGACGAATTTGGCCGCCTCGAACTGAACGGTCGCGGGCTGATGCCGGTGTGGCCTCAGATCGTCGCCGCCCGGCCGCAGATCGTGGTGATCAGCGTGCGCGAAGAACTGATCGAGTCGGTTGAACAACTTCTGGGTCGGAAATTCGACCTGCGCGTCCCTGCTGATTCGCCCGAGGCTTTGGCCCGCTTGTCCCGTGCGACGGAGGATTACGGCGAGTGGACGCGTCTCGGCCTGATCGGCGGCGCCGCGGGCGGCATCGAGATGACGGCGGGATCGATGTTGCATGCGGCGCGCCTGCCCGCGCGCGGCCTGTTGATGTGCAGCTTGCAGGGCGCGATGATGACTTTTGCCGGATTCGGTCTCGCGCAGCCCGGTCGCGTTATCTGGGTGCCGTTCATTTCAGCGGGTTTGAAGGCGCTGTCGCCCGCGGGCAGTCGCGTGCGCCCGATGATTGCGATCTGCATGCAGGGGCTGCTCTACGGCGGCGCTGTGCAGGCGCTCGGCTGGAATGTCTTCGGTGTGGCGGTGGGCGGCGCGTTGATTGGCGCGTGGTCGGCCATTCAGGGATTCCTGCTGCAATACCTGCTGCTTGGCGGCGATCTGCTGCGCGCCTACGATACGATTGTGCTCTGGCTTGCGGAAAAATGGGAACTGACAGCACCCGCGCTGCCGTGGCTGGTCGGCGCCTGGGCTTTGTTCTGCGCTTTGGTGGCATCCGTCGTTGCCCTGACCGCGTGGCGTTTGCGTGCGCCACCCGAGGCACTGCGCAAACTCATCGACCGCGAAAAGACAGGTGCCATCGCGGGAACGCGCGCCGGCGGTCGCTTCCGCGAATTCGCGCACTGGCAGTTCTGGCTGCCGCTGGCGGTGGTGAGCGTCATTCTACTCGCCGTCGGACGGCCGTGGGAAAGCGTGGCCTGGCTGGCGCTGAGATTCGCAGCGGTGGGTTTTCTGCTGATGACACTGGTGTCGCTGGTGCGTCCGGCCCGCTGGGCGGAGCGGCTCCGACGGCTCGGTTGGTGGGGCCCGGCGCTTGCCTTGGGCGGAGCCTTCAGCCGACGGGAACAGAAAAAATAAGGCCGGCGGAATTTCCGCCGGCCTGGGAAGGAATCGTCGTGCCGCGCAACAGCCCGACAGGTTCGAAAAACGGTTTACTGCCAGTTGAGGATCAGGGCCGTGAAGTAAGTGGTGTCGAGCTTCTCGATGCCGCCCGCGGGCTGGCTCTGGTAGTCGTTGCTCACGCCCAGGCGAAGCTTCCAAAATTCACCGGTCTTGATCGGCAGATCCAGGGAGGTCTCATGGATGAGACGATAGTTGGCGAAGTCCTCGAAGGAAGGCGTCCACGTGACGCTGTTATTCATCTTGGCCCATCCGAAGGTGACGGTGTTGAGCAACGCCACGTCGAGACCGGCGGACTCGAAATCGGGCGCACCGGTCGTGTAGGTCTCATACACATAACCAAGACCGAGGCGGATCTCCGTATCCTGCTTGTCAGTCTTCACCAGCTTGCGACCAAGACCGAACGCGGAGTTGGAGCGAAGATCGATCGCCTTGATGCGATCCTTGCTGAGCTCGGTGCGGACATACCACACGGTGTTGCCATCCGCAAAAGCCGAGGAGTAGTCCACGCCGGCTTTCCAGTCGTTGGCGGTCTCGTTGCCGTTCTCCTGCGCCCGGTTGACGGTGGCGGCGAAAATCAGCTTGTCGTCAGGATTCTGGAGCGTGGCTTTCAAGCCGAGGGAGCCCGCAAACTTCTCCGAACCGCCGGTGCGGCCGGTGATTGCCGCGGACGCTTCGTAGGACCAGCGCCGCTTGAGCTTGTCGGCCGCGGCCTTGGCCGCGCGGACCGACGGGCTGTCGTCGCCCTGACGCCAGACAGCGACCACGTGGCCGGTGTCGGCGCTCATGCGTCCGTCCGCCGCCACGACTTGGATGCCGGCGCCATCAGTCTGGACTTTGCCCAGGACCGCGCTGCCGGCCGCGAGGCCGACGTTGACGGCCTCGTCGGTGGTGAAGCTCTTGATCTGGGCTTGGTCGATCACGAGGCCGCCAGCGAAGCTGGTCTCGACGACGAACTTGCCGCTTTCGGCGGAGACGATCTTGCCGTTGATGACAGACCCATCGTTGAGTTCGATGCGGTCGGCAATGGCAGTCGTCGCGAGCAACGCGCCAAGGGTTGCGCCAATAAGATTACGCAATGTTGGTTTGTTCATAGGTTAAGGGGATGAAATCTCCCGCCCCGGGCATATCAACCCCGGAATGGCCGCGGACGTTTTCGACGACATGCTTCCGGATTGCGGGCTGCAGGGACTTCCGGCTCTAATGCGGCCATGCCCGCCCGTGCTTGGTTTCCCACCCTGATCTATCATGAACCGCTCCAGGTGAACGGCCTGCAGAAGTTCAACGCCGCCCTTGCCGACGAATGCCGCAACCTGCGCGACTACGATTCGGCCGGCCGCCGCTGGTCGGCCAAAAACTATCCCGGCGGCTACACCTCCTACGCCTCGCTCAATCAATTACACAAATTTTCATCCACCTTCGCGGGCTTGGAGCGCAAATTGACCGCGCATGTGCGGCGTTTCGCCGCCCAACTCGACATGGACCTGCGCGGACGGCAGGTGCATATGACCGATTTCTGGGTGAACATCATGCCCGAGCACGCCGCGCACAGCCTGCACCTGCATCCGCTCTCCTTCATCAGCGGAACCTACTATGTGGTCACGCCGCGCGGTTGTCCGGGGCTTAAGTTCGAGGATCCGCGCCTGAGCAAGTTCATGGCCGCTCCACCCAAGACGCCACAGGTGCGCCCGGCCAATCGCCCGCATATCACCTACCCCGCCAAGGCGGGTCACGTCATTCTCTTCGAAAGCTGGCTGCGGCACGAAGTGATCGCCAATCGCACGACCGCGGAGAGAATCAGCGTCAGTTTCAACTACAACTGGAGCTGAGTGACCGCGTCCCGGAAGCGGGAAAATCAGTCAGGCGTTATAAAGATTTTTAGCGACGAATCGTTGCCGTCACGCGTGCGAGGGTGCATCTTGACGGCGTGAAAAAGATCGAAGTCAGCGACGAAGCCTATGTCGCGCTGCAACGCTTGGCGGCGGCGAAGAACCTCACGCCCGCGGAATTGATCGCCACTTTAGTGGACCCAACACGCCCCACTTTGGCCGGCGACAACCTGCTGTTTTATCTCGCGAGCGAAGAGTTCGCGCGCCTGACCGATCCGACCGAGCGTTACCTCGCACTCCTTGCTTGGTGCGCGGGCAACTACGCCACGGATTTCGCCGACTTTATTTCGCATCAGGAAAGCGGCCGTCGCTACCTCGCATGGAACCGCGACGAAATCAACGAGGCGCGCGCGCGCAACCACGCCCGCCAGATTGATGGCACGCAGTTCTGGGCGGTGATGACGATCGACGAATCCTCCAAACGACGTTTTGTCTGCCGGCTGCTGGAGTTCATTGGTTGTCACGATGAGACCGTGGCGCAGGCCTGCCGCGCACTCGGTTTCGCCGCACGGAGCTCGACCGGTTTCCGCCTGTTGAGCGCCTGAGTTTCTGATTCTGACTGTAGGACTGAGCGCGCTCCCGCCCATTGAAGAAATGGGGTTGTCCGTTCCCCGCGCCTGCGCTCAACTGCGTTCGTGAGCGATCCCGTCCCTCCGCCCGAATCAAAGCGCCGCGATTTTCGGAATTTTTTCCAATCAGTCGGCTATGCGTTGGAGGGATTCCGCGCCGCGCTGAAGCACGAACCTTCGTTTCGCGAAGACCTGTTGTTCGTCGCGATCCTTACGCCGCTGGCTGTGATCCTGCCCGTGAATGCGGTTTCCACGGCCGTGATGATCGCGTCGCTGTTCATCATCGTCATCGCCGAACTGCTGAACTCGGCCATCGAGTGGACCATCGACGACATTTCCCTCGAGAAGCGCCCCTTCGCCAAACGCGCCAAAGACATGGGCAGTGCGGCGGTCTTCATTTCCTATCTCAACTGCCTCGCCGTGTGGGGCGTCATCCTCTACTCCAACTGGCATCGCATCGCCACGCTGGAGTTTCTCAAGTGGCCGCCGCCGTTTCTGCCATGAGTGATCGGAGGATGTCAGACAGTGATGGCAGTGCATCCGCGATGATCCGTTTCTTGTCTCACTCGCTTCTTGGCGGGACCTTGTTCGCCGCCTGTCTCGTCGCTTTCGCTGAGCCGCAAAGCCCACCTGCCATGAAAACGCTCGTTTACAAAAAAGTCGCCGGTCGGGAACTGCACGTCGATGTCTTCCATCCGGAGCAAGCCCGCCCACCGAACGCCCATCCCGCGATCGCGTTCTTTCATGGCGGTGGCTGGGCTTTCGGCAGCCCGACCGAGTTTCACGAAGCCTGCCGGCGATTTGCCGCCAAGGGATTCGTTACTTTCTCATTCCAATACCGCCTGACGATCAAGGAGGACGGCACGTATCCTCATCCGGATATCACTCTCGTCGAGTGCGCAAAAGACGCGCGATCCGCCATCCGCTGGCTGCGCGCAAATGCTGTCGAGCTAGGTATCGATCCACAGCGAATCGTCGTCTCCGGTCAGTCTGCCGGCGGACAGCTCGCGTGGGGCACGGTGCTGTTCGATGACATCAACGAAGCGGATGATAATTTGGAGATCAGCCCGCACGCCAATGCGCTGCTGCTCTATTCGAGCAACTACAACACCGTGGAGGCATGGGCCGACATGCTGATGGATCAACGACGGAAAGAAATCTGGTCCATTTCACCCTATCACAATCTCAAGGCCGGACTGCCGCCCGCCCTGGCTTTTCACGGCAACAAGGATTCAATGGTCGCGTATTATATCGTCCAGCTCTTCGCCGCGCGGATGCGCGAGCTCGGCAATCCTTTCGAGCTGATCACCCTCGATGGCCGCGATCACTATCTCGGGGAAGGAAACGAGAAATACGCCCGCTATTTCGACGAGGCTATCCTGGAACGGACAGACGAGTTCCTGCGCCAGCACGGCTTCATGCCCGACAGCACCGCGCCGGCGAGCACACGCTGACTCAACGCAGCCGGCCAAAGAACCAAGCCGCGATGCCGATCATTGCGAGATTGGGCATCGCCGCCGCCCACACCGGTTCGAGATAGCCTTTGCCGCCGAGCAACGTGGCCAGACTCGTCAGGATGTAATAGATGAAGAAAAGCCCGATGGACTTCGATACACCAACCGCCGGGCTCACGCGCACGCCTGACACCGCAAAGGGCACCGCAATGGCGATGACAATCAAGGGGCCGAGGGTTGAAAACAACACGCTGAAGTAACGCACTTCGTAGCGAATCACCTTTGGACTTTCTTCCGCGTGAAAGTAGTCCGTGATGCGACCGAGTTCGTGGAATGACAGATCCTGCGGCTTCCGATCGATCAGGAGCATGAGCGTCGGGTCTTCGTTGAAGTGGGGCACGGTCTTCTCGACGAACGTCACGGAGCGCATCAACTCGCCCAACTCCGGATCGAACCACATCTCGCGTCCGTCGTGAAACGTCCACGCACGGCGCGCCGGATCGTAGGTGGCTTCGCGCGCCATGAGACGAGTCTTCTCGCGACGCTGGCCATCCATTTCCGAAACCGTGACGCCGAAGGCCTTGCCGGAATAGCGGCTGTAACGGTTGATGAACCACATGCGGTTCTGCGGGCGGTTGTCGAAGGCGACGCTCGACACCAAACCAAGCGTATCCTCGGTGGGCATTTTCTCCGCCTCGACCCGGAATTCGAAACTCTCCTTCAGGCTGCGCGACGTCTCGACTGACCACGGCACCACCTTGGCGTTGAGCAAAAGCGACACGCCGCAGAGCACAACGCCCGCGAGCCACAGGGACCGCGTGGTGGAAAAGATGTTGAGGCCCGCCGCGCGAATCGCGGTGAGCTCATTATTACGATGCAGCTTACTCAGGACGAAAAGCAGTGAGAGCAGCATCGACAGTGGCAGCACCACTGTCAGGTAGCTGGGCATAAGCGTCGCAAAATAGAGGAGGATGTCGTTCACCCCCACCCCGAGCTGGATGAAATCCCGCAGCTCATCATAGAGCGCCGTCATGAGCAGCAGCCCCATCGTCGCGGCCAGCAGCAACCCGAGCATTTTCAGCCATTCGGCCAGCAGATAACGGTCGAGGAGATTCATCGGGTTCGGCAGTGAGACAACCACCCCGACCCTTGGTGGCAAAGCCGAAACCACCACAGAAGAGGCACCGCGGTTTCGGCACAGTTCAGGTTTGCCCAGCGGGCGGTTCATCGTTTCATCGCGCCATGTCCAAAACCCAAGAAGCCTGGGGCTCCCGGCTCGGCGTGATTCTGGCGGTCGCCGGCAGTGCGGTGGGGCTCGGCAACTTCCTGCGCTTCCCCGGCCTCGCCGCCCAATACGGCGGCGCGGCGTTCATGATCGCCTACTTCATCTCGCTCCTGGTGATCGGCATTCCGATCGGCTGGGCGGAATGGACCATGGGCCGCAAAGGCGGACTCGCGGGCTATCATTCTTCACCGGGCATCTTCCATGCCATCGTGAAGCATCCCTTCGGCAAATACCTCGGCCTGCTCGGCTTCATCATCCCGGTGATGGTCTATATGTATTATGTGTATATCGAGGCTTGGTGCCTCGGCTATGCGCTCAATGCCGCGACCGGCAGTCTCAGCCAGCCCGGAATGAATTACAGCGCCTTCTTCGCCAGCTTCACCGGAGCCGGGCAGGACGGTGCATCGATTCAATTCGGCCTGCACGACGTTGGAATCTTTGTCGTGCTCGTCTATGCACTGAACTTCTTCTTCATCTACCGCGGCATCTCCAAGGGTGTGGAGATTGTCTGCAAATGGGGCATGCCACTGCTGGTTGTGATCGCCCTCATCATCCTGGCCCGCGTGCTCACGCTCGGCACGCCTGATCCGGACAAGCCTGATCAGAACGTGATCAACGGGCTCGGTTACATGTGGAATCCCAAGGATGTCGCCACCGGCCTGAGGAATCCACAGCTCTGGCTCGCTGCCGCCGGGCAGATCTTCTTCTCCCTCTCGGTGGGCTTCGGCGCCATCATCACCTATGCCAGTTACCTGAAGAAGAAGGACGACGTCGTGCTCAGCGGCCTGACCGCCACCTCGGCCAATGAATTCTGCGAAGTCGCCCTCGGCGGACTCATCACCGTGCCGGCGGCCTTCGTGTTCTTCGGTGCGGCGGGCGTGGTGGGCATGGGCACCTTCGGGCTCGGTTTCAACGTGCTGCCACACGTCTTCGGACAGATGGCGTTCGGCCAGTTCTTTGCCACGATCTTCTACCTGCTGCTCTTCCTCGCTGCCATCACCAGCTCCCTTTCAATGCTTCAACCCGGCATTGCCTTCTTCGAGGAAGGCCTCGGGCTCGGTCGCAGGGCCGCCATGAGCCTGCTCGGCCTGCTGACCGCGCTGGGCACCTCGCTCGTCTGGTGGTTTTCCAAGGATCTGAAGGCGCTCGATACGATTGATTTCTGGGTCGGCACCGTGGGCATTTTCATTTGCGGGACTATCCTCATCATCGTCTTCGGGTGGGTCATCGGCATCGATGAGGGCGTTGCCGAAGCGCACCAAGGCGCTGAGATGCAGATCCCCTCGTTCTACAAGCCGGTCATGAAATACATCACGCCGCTCTACCTGCTGGGTATCTTTGTGATGTTCCTCCTCGCCAATGTCTTCGGCTGGAATTTCCAGTTCGGCGCCGGGGCGGAGTTTAAGCCGACCAGCTACATCACCGATTTGGTCGGCGAGACGCCCAGCGCCCCGGCCCGCATCGCTTTTGGTTTCATCGTTATCACCATCATCTTCGTCACCATGCTGGTCGCCCAAGCTGGCAAACGTTGGGAAACGGCGGCGAAAACCAAGGGAGGAACCCACTCATGACCCCCGGCGGCTGGATTACCATGTTCATCTCGGTCGGTTTCGTCACCGGCCTTTTCGCCTATTGCATCTGGCGCGTGCTTTGCTGCCACAAGCCCGACCACGATCTCGGTCACATCGAGCCCGTGCACAAGGACCAAGTGGACGAGCGCTGAAACCCCACGGCCTTCACTTCACCGGCTTGATTTTTTCCAGAGCCCGCTAAACTAGCGGGCTCTTTTCTTTAACAACGTCCATTCGTCCCATTACCATGTCCACCACCACTCCGCAAAAATTCGAGTTCCAAGCCGAGATCAAGCAGCTGCTGGATATCGTCATCCACTCGCTCTACACGGAGAAGGAAATCTTTGTCCGTGAACTGGTTTCCAACGCCTCCGACGCGTTGGAGAAGCTCCGCCACCTCCAGTTGACCGAGAAGGACATCTACGACGATCTTCCGCTCGAGATCGCCATCACCACCGACGAGGCCGCCAAGACCATCACCATCCAGGATTACGGCATCGGCATGACCCAGGCCGAACTGGTTGAAAACCTCGGCACGATCGCCCACTCCGGCTCCAAACAGTTCCTCAAGGCCCTTGGCGAAGGCGGAGCCAAGAACTCCAACCTCATCGGCCAGTTCGGTGTCGGCTTCTACTCCGCCTTCATGGTCGCCAAGTCCGTCAAGGTTTACACTCACTCGTGGCGCAAGGAAGAGCCGGGTCATGTCTGGTCCAGCGACGGTTCCGGCAGCTACGCGATTGAGGAGTCCGACGGCCAGCGCCGCGGCTGCAAGATCGTCGTCGAACTGAAGGACGACTGCGACGAGTTCGCCAAGGACTGGCGCATCAAGGATATCCTCACCCGCTACAGCGCCTTCGTGGGCTTCCCCATCACACTCAACGGCAAGAAATTTGAGACGGTGCAGGCCCTCTGGCTGCGCAGCAAGAACGAGATCAAGGAGGAGGAATACACTGAATTCTACAAATTCCAGGCCCATGCCCACGACGCCCCGCGCTATCGCCTGCATTTCTCCGCCGACGCTCCGCTGGCAATCAACGCGCTGGTCTTCGTGCCGCAGGAGAACACCGAGAAACTCGGCTTCGCGCGGCTCGAACCGTCCGTCGCCCTGCACTGCCGCAAAGTCCTCATTGATGCGAAACCCAAGGACCTGCTCCCCGAGTGGCTGCGTTTCCTCAAGGGCGTGATCGACAGCGAGGATCTCCCGCTGAACATCTCGCGCGAGACCATGCAGGACAAGGCGCTGCTCGACAAACTCGGCAAGGTCATCACCAAGCGTTTCCTGAAACTCCTCGAAGAGGAAGCCACCCAGCGTGCCGACGCCTACGAAGAATTCTACAAGGAGTTCGGCATTTTCCTGAAGGAAGGCGCCGCCCTCGACTTCACGCACAAGGACCAGATTGTGAAGCTGCTCCGCTTCGAATCCTCGCTCACCGAGAAGGGCAAGACCACGTCGCTCGCCGACTACGTGTCGCGCATGAAGGACGGGCAAAAGGAAATCTATTATCTCGTCGCCCTCAACCGCGAGGCGATCGAGTCCGGTCCGTATCTCGAAGGCTTCAAGGCCCGCAACATCGAGGTGCTCTTCTGCCACGAGCCGGTGGATGAATACGTTTTCAACAACGTGCGCGAGTTCGAGGGCAAGAAGTTCCTCGCGGCCGACCACGCCGACGTGAAGCTCGACGACATTCCCCAACAGGGCGAGGCGCTCGGCGAATCCGAGGTGAAGGATCTCACCAAGTGGCTCAAGGAAACGCTCGGCACGCAGGTCGCCGATGTGAAGGGCTCCGACCGCCTCATCGAGTCCCCCGCTCTCGCAACCAACGCCGACAAGTTCATGACCGCCCAGATGCGCCGCATGATGAAGGCCATGAAGAAAGGCGAAGGCGACGAGCCTGTGAAGGTGAACCTCGAGATCAACCCGCGCCACGCCGTCATCAAAAAACTCGCCGCGCTCAAGGCGACCGATGCCGACAAGGCCGAACTCGTGGCCGAGCAGCTCCTCGACAATGCACTCATCGCCGCCGGTCTGCTCGAAGACCCGAGCCGCATGATCGCCCGCTTGAACAAGCTGCTGGAATCGGTCTGAGTTCGCACCGGCGAAGGGAACGGCTTGCGCGGCGGTGCTCGGCTATACACCGTCCGCGCATGCGTTTGTGCGTCCCACTCCGGTTTGCCGCCTGCCTCGCTTCCACTTCCCTGACCGCTGGCTTGTTCGCTGCCGATTCCGCAACCGCGGCGCAGCGCATCCAAGCACACGCAACCTTTCTCGCCGATGATCTGCTTGAAGGTCGCGGCACCGGCACGCGTGGACACGAACTGGCCGCACGCTACGTGGCGGCCCAGTTCGCCCGACTGGGCATCTCACCCAGCGCCAATCACGGGAAATACGAGCAACCCATCCGTTTTCTCGAATCCACGGTGAACCGTGAAGCCGGCCGCCTGATCGTGCATCACGGTGGCAAGGATGACGCCCTCAAGCCGATCAACGACATGATTGCCAGCGTGGCGCCCGGGCAGACCGCCGCCACGGTCACCGCCCCGGCTGTGTTCGTCGGCTTCGGCGTGCATGCCTCCGAACTCGGTTACGATGATTTCCAAGGCGTGGACCTGCGCGGCAAGATCGCAGTCGTTCTCGCCGGTGCACCTAAAAATTTTCCCAGCGCACAGCGCGCCCACCATAGTCACCGCGACCAAAAACAGGCGCTGCTCGTAAAACACGGCGCCATCGGCATGGTCACGGTAATGACACCGATCGAGGAGGCTCGCCGCCCCTGGGCCGTCTCCGTTGCGCTCGGTCGTTTTCCCACCATGCGGCTGCTAGCAGCAGAAAACTCACTCGTGGATGGATACCCGGAACTCCAGGTGGTCGCGACGGTTAGCCGGGCTGCCGCCGACCGGCTTTTTGTGGGCGCCCCACAAACGCTGGATGAAACCTACGCCAAGTCCGCACGCAACGAGCCGCAGAACTTTCCGCTCAATGTGAGCCTCACGCTCGCCGGCGAGTCAGCCATCCGTGCGGTGGAATCGATGAACATCCTCGGCTGGCTGCCCGGCGCTGATTCTGCGCTCGCGGATGAACCACTCGTCGTCACCGGCCATCTCGACCACCTCGGCATTGGCACGCCGGTGAACGGCGACGCCATCTACAATGGCGCGACCGACAACGCCGTGGGCATCGCCGTGCTGCTGCAGGTTGCCGAAGAGTTGTCCCGCAACCCGAAGTTGCGCCGGCCCGTGCTTTTCGCCGCGGTGACCGGCGAGGAGAAAGGCCTGCTCGGCGCGCGCTATCTCGCCGACCATCCACCCGCGCAGATTCGCCGCTACGCCGCCAACCTGAACATCGACATGCCGTTGCTCAGCGCTCCTGCGCGCACGCTCACCGCCTACGGTGCAGAACACTCCACCCTCGGGGCGACCGTGCGACAAGTGGCGTCTCGTCACGGTCTCACCGTTGCGCCAGATCCCGCACCGGACGAGGTGCGCTTCGTGCGTAGCGACCAATACCCCTTTATTCTCCGCGGCGTGCCGGCGCTGAAAGTCGATCCAGGCTTGGTCGCTTTGGATCCCTCGGTGGACCTCGTCGCCGCGGAAACGGAATTCCGCCGCCATCATTATCACAAGCCCTCTGATGACCTGAGTCGGCCCATCGATTGGGCCGCCGCTGCGCGTTACGCCGCACTCATGACCGATCTCGCCCAGACGATCGCCGATAGTCCCAACGCTCCCGCATGGTTGCCCGGCGATTTTTTTGGCGAGCTGTTCGGGCACGATCGATGATGCGCAACGTGGTTTGTCCCTTGCGGGAAGCCGCAGTTATGACACCGTGCGGCGCATGTTGATGTCCACGTTCTACCGGGTTTCCACCCTTCTCTCCCTTCTGGTCGGCGCCGCTTACGCGGCCGACGTTGCTGATAGCACGCGACGCGTGCAGGCGCATACGACTTTTCTGGCCGACGACCTGCTTGAGGGCCGTGGCACCGGCACTCGCGGCTACGCGTTAGCGGCGCACTACGTCGCGAGCCAGTTTGCTCGCATCGGACTCGAGCCGGGTGCGGATCAGCACAGCTTTCTGCAGCCGATGAAGTTCATCGAGGCGACAAACAACCTCGAAGCGGGCCGTCTCGTCATCAGCCACGGCGGCAAGGAGGATGCCCTCGCTCCGGTCAGCGATATGTATACGGTGGTGAATTCCGCCTTGGAATCCGACACCGTGACCGCTTCCGCGGTTTTCATAGGTTACGGCGTCCAAGCGCCCGAACTTGGCCATGACGACTACACCGGTGCGGATCTGCGCGGCAAGGTCGCCATCGTTCTGCTCGGCGCACCGAAACAGTTTCCCGCCACGCAGCGCGCTCACTACGCAAACAGCGACAACAAGCGCAAGCTGCTCTCCGAACTCGGTGCTGTCGGCGTGATCACGATCATCCCGCCATGGGACGAAGCCCGCTACCCGTGGGCTTTTTTCGCCGGTCAGGCGCGTTTCCCCGTGATGCGCCTGCTCGACAGCGCCGGTCAGATGGTGAACGTCTTCCCGCAACTGAAAGTGCTCGGCTATGTGAAAAGCGCAGCTGCCGGCCGGTTCTTTGCGCCCAGCGGACGCACCGCTGAGGATGTCTTTGCCAAGGCCGAGCGCGGCGAGTCGCAGTCCTTCGCACTGAACGCCGAGATCACGCTGGCCGCGAGCTGCACCGTGCGTTCGGTCGAATCGGCCAACGTGCTCGGCTGGCTGCCCGGCTCAGACCCGGCCCTCGCGGACCAACCCATCGTCGTCACCGGACACCTTGACCATCTCGGCATCGGCGCCTCGATCAACGGCGATACCATCTACAATGGCACAGTCGATAACGCGCTCGGCATTGCGATGATCCTGGCCGCCGCCGAAGATATCGCTGCTGGTCCACGCCCCGCGCGACCGGTCCTGTTCGCCGCGCTCGCCGGCGAGGAGAAGGGCCTGCTCGGTGCCTACCATCTCGCGCGCAATCCGCCCACTCGCGTGCGGCACTACGCCGCCAATGTGAACGTGGACATGTCGCTCTTCCCCGTGCCCGTGCGCTCGCTGATCGCGTGGGGTGCCGAGCACACGACGCTCGGCGCGCTCACCGAAGCCGCCGCTGAACGGACCGGATTTACCGTCACGCCGGACCCGATGCCTGAGGAAACCATCTTTGTGCGCAGCGACCAGTATTCGTTTGTGCAATCAGGCGTGCCCGCGATCTATCTGAGCAGCGGCATGAAGCCGGTCGATCCCACGGTGGACCTGCCGGGCATGTGGAGCGCTCACCTGAAGGAACGTTATCACAAACCTTCGGACGATCTCGCTCAGCCCATCGACTGGCCCTCCACGGGCGCCTTCACCGGCCTGATGGTGGAGGTGATTCGTGACGCCGCCAACGCCCGGCCCGCGCCGGCCTGGTTGCCCGGGGATTTCTTCGGCGAACTTTTCGGCAAGCGCTGATCGTCGAATCCGCGCATAAAAAGGCGCCTCCCGGTCAACACGGAGGCGCCTTTTCGTTTTAGCCGGACCCGTTAATCAGCCCAGCAAATGCTGCCACTGGTCTTCGCGGGCGGAGCGGGCCGCCTTGAGCGCGCCCACCGCCACGAAGCGCTTGTAGTCGGGACCCGCGAGCCGGACCTTGGGCGATTCGAAACCATCGGCCGCCAGCTTCTGCTGAAGCACGGTGTCGATGCCACGAATGCGGCTGCCGCCACCCGTGATGACGATGTTCTGCAATAGCTGCGCCACCGAATCGGAGGAAGCGCGGGCGATAAGCGTGGTGAGCGCGGGATAGATTTTTTCCAACAAGCGATTGCACGCATTGCCGATGCTCTCGCCGAGGTCGAGCGTGTGGCTCTTGCCACCGATCAGCACCTTGACGTCGATGGGCTTCCGGATCGGTCCGACGTAGGAATGCTCTTCTTTGATTTGCCGGATGGTGGCGCGCGTCAGCCCGTTGTTCGGATAAGTGCGCTGGAGATCGTCCTCGATGAGCTTGTCCACGGCGTCACCGGCAAACGCGAGGCTGATCTGGTCGTCGGCCGTTGGGAAATAGCCTTGGATGAGACAGAGATCGCTGGTGCCACCGCCGATGTCCACGAAGAGAGAGTTCGTCACGGGGTCGGCATAGTTGGCTTGGCCGAGGCGCGCCTCATCACGAAATCCCAAAGCAGACAGGAACGGCTCGGGAATGAGCAACACACGGTCGAAGACGCCGGCCGCGCAGGTGCGAATGTCTTCGCGGGCCGGCTCACCGGCATTCGCCGGCACGCCGATGACGGCGCGGATTTCCGCGGAACCGGTCGGATCGACGATGGCGCGCACGCGGCGAATGAAGTCGCGCGCAGGCTCGGCGTGGGCGATGATGCCGTCTTCGAGCGGCGCGATGAGCTTGAGCTGGAGCCGGTGGCTCAAGGCTTCCTCGCCAATCAACGTGGTGGCGTTGTTGGCAATAATGCCGTCCACGAGTCCCTCACGCGCGTAACCGACGACGGTGGGAATGACTTTGCTCACGGAGGCGTCCTTGGCCTCGGCCGGGCCGGCGAGCACGCAGGAAGCGTTGGTGCCAAGATCAAAGCCGACGAGGATGCGCTTCTTCTCGCCGGGGCGACGGATGGACGCGACGGAATCAGCCGGTTGCCCCACTTGCACGGTGGGCGGACGCTCGGTGGTGGCGGGTTTCTTTTCGATGGTGGTGGTTGTCATTTTCTGGTGGTGGTGTTTCCGGACTCGCGTTGGCTGACCGCCGAAGCGCGACCGGCGTTGCGCTCGGCCGCCAGCATGGCGTCGAGCAAATCGGAAATAACGGGCGGCCCGGCCGGCGGTGGCGCTGGGATCGCGGAAATTGCACCGCGCGCGGGACCTGGCCGTGAGGACATGGACACCGTCGCCTCGCGCCCCGTGGGGAAACACGCCGTCAGCCGCGGAACCAGCAGCTCGGATAAAATCGCCGCTTCGGCCACGCGCCGCTCCTCCGTGGTGAAGATGGCCTGCAGTTCCTTCTCGGGCAACGCATCGGGACCGTGCGCCAGACGGTAGTCACGCACTGCATTGGCAAGGTCGCTGTTGCCCAACTGCGCCGCTTGCTCCGCATCGCCGCGCTCGCGCAGTAGGCAGACCTGCCGGATCATACGGCTGATGTTAGTCAGCGCGTGATCCGCAACGGACAGTTGACTGAATGTGGCGTGGTTCAACTGGGGTTTGGCCTACCGACCACCTCAGTTGCGTTTAGTTCAGCCGAACCTCCCTCGATTTCCCGCAGAAACGTTCTGCAGGGAGAATTGGCAATAATTTTACCGAAGCACGGGAACCGTCATCGCTCCGACGCAAGCACGATGCAAATAATCGGCGCGAGCGCACGCTGCCCGTGCCTGCGATCGGCACATCATTCGAAGAGATCACAACTCCTCATGGATGAAGCCACGTTGGCACATCCATGAGAATCTGAGGACCAAGCGGACGACAGGATTACTTTTTGATCCCAACGTATTCCAAGAACGGCTGCATCGAACGCGACCGGCCGAGGAACTTTTCGACCGACTCGGCCACGTCGCGCGTGTTGCCGGCGGCATAGACCTCGTCGCGCAGGCGGCGGCCAACCGTTTCGTCAAAGTAGCGGCCCGGCGCCGACTCGAACACGCTGGCCATGTCGATCGCCATGACCTTGGCCCACAGGTAACCGTAGTAACCGGCATCGTAACCGGTGAGATGGCCAAAGTAGGCAACGAAGGCCGTGTCCGGAGCCGGGGCGATCGAAACCCGTGTGCTGACGTCGTTGCTCAGCTTCACCACATCAGCCGTCCAGGCAGAATCAACCGCCAACGTGTGCAGGCCGAGATCGATCAGGCCGAGCGACAACTGCCGGCGGTTGGCATATCCTTCGGTGGCTTCACGCGCCTGCACCATCGCGGCGATGGTCTCCGCGGGGATCTTCTTCGTCGGGTCACGGTAATCGGCCGCAAAGGTGTCGAGCACGGCCTTGTCCCACACCCAGTTCTCCAGCATCTGCGACGGCGCCTCGACGAAGTCGCGCGGCACAGCCATGAGGCCTTCGTAGCGGGAGCGCCCGAGGATGGTGTGCATCACGTGACCAAACTCATGGAACAGCGTCGTGACGTTGCTATGCGAGAGCAGCGAGGGCTTGTCGGCCGAGGGCGGCGGGAAATTGCAGACCAGCGCCGCAAGTGGCAGCTCGTATTTCCCGTCGGGAAGGAAACGCCCGTGCAACTGCCGGAAGTTGGCGAAGTGGTTGTATTTCCCCTCGCGCGGAAACATATCGAGGTAAAACGCACCCATGGGCACCCCGCTCGCCGCATCCTCGACGATCCAAAGCTGGACACCGGGCGCCCAGGCATAAGGCGGTTCGACCTGCGTGAACTTCAGACCGAAAATTTTCTGATAGATGGCAAACATGCCCTCCAGCGTCGGCTGGTAGGGAAAAAAGACGCGCAGCGCCTCGGTGTCCACGGCGTAACGTTCCTTGCGGAGCTTGTTCGTGTAGTAGCCGATGTCCCACGGCTCGAGCTGCGCATCGGGCTGCGCGAGATGTGCGGCCTTCATCTGTCGCAGCACCCCGATCTCCGCGGCAAACTTGGGCTGCAAACCGGATACAAGTTCCTCCTCGAACTTCAAAGCGTTGGTCGAGTTCCCGGCCATGCGCGTTTCCGTGCGGTAATCCGCCCAATTCGCGTAGCCCAGACGATGCGCGATCTCCGCGCGCAGGGCGACGATCTTGGCCAGCACGGGAATATTCTTCTCCCGCGCCAGTTGGTTGCGCGCGAGGTGCACGCGGCGGCGCACCTCGCTGTTGTCGGCATTGTCCGTGACGGCGGTGACGTGCCACGTGATGTTGGCCATCACACGGTAGCGACCGTCGGGCTGCTTGACGCCGGGACTGGCGAGGAAACTGGCGGGCACGCCGGCGAGTTCCTCCGCAGTGAAATCGAGCGGCGCGCGGGCCTCGTTGATCCCGACGTCAAACTGTTGGCTAAGCTCGGCGAGGTTCTTGCGCAACTGCTCGACTCGTTGGCGCTCGGCGGCCGGCAGGGAGAGTCCTGCCCGGCGGAAATCGCGCATCGTGAAGTCCACCAGCCGCTGCTGCTGGACGTCGAGCTTGGGCTTGGTCTCGGCATAGGCCTTGAGGGTGCGGTAGATGTCCTCGCGGTATTCCAAGCCGATACCCCAGCTGTCGAGCTTGGTGCCCGCATCACGCGCCGCATCACGCATGGCCTTGTCGGGATGCGTCTCGGACAAGGTGCCGATCTGATTGCCGAAGGTCCCGACGTGACTGGTGATCCGATCGAAAGCATCGAAGGTGCTTTCGAAGGTCGCGTTCGCCGGGTTTTGCGCCACGAGGGTAACCAGCGCGGCATCCGCCTCCTGAATGACCGCATCGGTCCGGGCCAGGATTGCCTCAGGCGTCGTCGGATAATCCGGCAACGCCAGCACCAAGTTGGCCTTGGCAGCCTTGGCTTGGAAATCGGCGAAGGACGCCAGAGCCGCCGCCCTGCCCGCCCCCGCCACGCAGGCGGAGGCCAACAACAGAGCACGGAGGAAGCGGGAAGCGAGGGTGATGTTCATGAGGAGACGTTGATCGCCGACCAGGGAACGCGGCGATTTATGATGCAGAGCGGAGTTTGGGCGATCCGGATGAAATCCGGATTTCACTTCTTGATGCCGACGTCTTCGAGGAACGCCTGCATGGAGCGCGGGCGACCAAGGAAAATTTCGACCGACTCGGCCACATCACGGGTGTTGCCAGCACCGTAGATCTCGTTGCGCAGACGACGCCCCACCTGCTCGTCGAGGAAGCCCTTGGGCGAAGCCTTGAAGATGCTGGCCATGTCGGCCGCAATCACTTCCGCCCACATGTAGCTGTAATAACCGGCGTCGTAACCGGCGAGGTGTCCGATGTAGGCGGCCCAGAACGAATCAGCCGGCGGCGCAATCGAGACGCGCTCCGTCGTCTCGTTCACGATCTTCACGACATCCGCCATCCACGCCTCATCGGCGGTCAGGGTGTGCAGAGCCAGATCCAAGGAGCCGATCGCCAGCTGACGACGAGTGAAGTATCCCTGCGTGGCCTGACGTGCGGCCACCATCGCATCGATGGTCTCGGCGGGGATTTTTTTCGACGGATCGCGGTAATCGGCCGCAAAGGTGTCCAGCACCGCCTTGTCCCACACCCAGTATTCCAACATCTGCGAGGGCGCCTCGACAAAGTCCTGCGGCACGGCGAAACCCGTCTGCGCCACGAAACGCGAGCGGCTGAGCATGCCGTGCATGACATGGCCGAACTCGTGGAAGAGCGTCTCGACATCCGAGTGCTTCAACAGCGACGGCTTGTCGGCGGACGGAGCGGGGAAATTGCAGAGCAGTGCGGCCACCGGCAGGTCATATTTGCCATCGGCCATCACACCGCCCGTTTTTTGCGGGAAGCAGGCGAAGTGATTGAACTTTCCGTCGCGCGGAAACATATCGAGGTAGAACGCGCCGATCGGCGTGCCGGTGTCGGCATCGGCCACCATGTAGAGTTGGATGCCAGGCGCCCACGTGTAGGGCGCCTCCACTTCCGTGAACTTCAACCCGAAGATTTTCTGGTAGATGGCGAACATGCCCTCGAGTGTCGCCTGATACGGGAAATATACCCGCAGCGCCTCGGTATCGACGGAGTATTTCTCCTTCTTAAGACGGTTGGTATAATAGGAGATATCCGCCAACTCCAACTGCGCATCAGCCTGGCCGGTGTGCTCGGCCTTGAGCTGGCGCAGCGCGGCCATCTCCTCGTCGAACTTCGGTTGCAGACCCGCGACCAAGTCATTCTCAAATTTCATCGCCGTCACACCATTCTTGGCCATGCGCGTTTCAGTCTGATAATCGGCCCATGAGGCGTAACCCAGCCGACGGGCAATGTCGGCACGCAGCGCCACGAGCTTGCTGAGCAACGGCGTGTTTTTCTCGCGGGCGAGATTGTAGCGCGCGTTCAGCATGCGGCGCCGGACATCGGCGTTGTCGGCACTCTCCAGGATGGCCTGAAAGTGCCAGGTGATGTTGGCCATCACGCGATAACGTCCGTCGGGCTGCTTCACGCCGGGGCTGTCGAGAAAGCTCTGCGGAACGCCGGCGAGTTCCTCGGCGGTGAAGTCGAGCGGTGCGCGGGCCTCGTTGATGTTGATGGCAAACTGGGTGTTCATCGCCGCGAGCACCTTGCGAAGGCGTTCGACCTCGCTGCGCTCGGCCGGTGACAGGCCGAGACCGGCCCGGCGATAGGCGCGCATCTGCTCGTCCACGAGCCGCTGGGCCTGGGCGTCGAGCTTCGGCTTGGCATCGGCCACGGCCTTGAGCGCCTGATAGATGTCCTGCCGATAATCGAGGCCCACGCTCCACTCCTGCAAGCGGACGGTTGTCTCGTTGGCCGTGTCACGCATGGCCTGCTCGAGCGACGACTCGGCGACCGTGGCGATGATCTGGTAAACCTCACCCACTTGGGAGGTGATGGCATCATACGCGGCAAACGTGTTGGCGAAGGTCAGCTTGGTCGGATCCTCGGCCGCCAGCTTGCCCAGCTCGGCATCGGCCTTTTTGATGGCTTGGTCGGCCTGCGTTTTGATTTCGTCAGGCGTGGTCGGGTAAACCGGAAGGTTGAGCGACTGGCCGGCCTTCGCCGCAGCGGCTTGAAACTCAGCCAAGGTCATTGGCGCCGCCCTGACGGAAAGCCCGGAGACCAGCCCCAAGCCGAGAAGGAAGAAAGCGCGAAACGCGCGGGGAGTGTTCATGGTTGGAAGCCGCGAGCCTTATGACACGCCCCTCACGGCTCAATCCGGAAACGACGAATTCCTGCGCAAAAAAAACGAGAGCGTTGTTTGTCCAAGCTCAGGCCTGTCGTCCTGTCCGCGCCCCAAAGCCTCCGGCTGGGAGAATTGCAACGATTCCACCGGTGTCGGTTCGCCTTTTTCCGTCGCAAGGGTTTCTACCAGATATGCTCTTACCCGTCCTGCCGCCAGCGTTGCGTATCCGCACGGGAGTCGCGTCAGGGCTGTTAGCGACCTGTGGTCTTGCGCTCCTTGTGGTCATGGCCGGCTCCCGCGCCGCAGCGGAACCGTTGCCTCCGCCGGCGGCGGAGCTGCTGCAGGAATCCATGCTCATCGCCGACGCCCGCTGGGACGCGCGGGCCCACCTGCTGTGGAACTCGGCCGACGAGACCAGACGCTCGGTGCACAGCGTGCGGCAGTCTGCCTGGTATGTCTTGGGATTGATGGCACGCGACGGCGCCGGTGACCGCGACCGGGCCCTCGCCACGCTGCGCGCCGTGCTCCGACAACAGATCGACGAGCCCGGTCAGGCGTGGGACGGCACCTTTTACCGGTCACCCGAGGAACCGCGCCCGCAGCCGGGCGCCCGAATGTGGCAGGATTACGATCCGAACTGGCGTCAGTTCATCGGCACCGCCTTCGCGCTGCTCCTGATCGAATTCGAAGACCGGCTGCCACCGGCAGATCGCCAGGCGATCGAGGAGCGCATTCGTCGCTCGGTTGAGGGCGAACTGGCGGAAGGGCGCCTGCAACCGTCCTACACCAATATCGCTGTCATGCATGGCTTCCTCCTCGCCTACGCCGGAACCCGCCTCGGGCGACCCGAATGGATCCGGGCCGGGGAGACATGGATGGAATCGGTCCAACGCGAATTCGCTCCTCACCGTAGCTTCGACGAATATAACTCCCCCACCTACTACGGCGTCGACCTCTACGGTCTCGCCCTGCTGCGCCGCCATGGACCCACGGCGCCGCTGCGCACCCTCGGTGCCGCCATGGAAGCCGCCCTGTGGGAGGACATCGCTCTCTTTTATCATGCCGGTCTGCGGAACCTCGCCGGCCCGTTTGATCGCACCTACGGCATGGATCTCACTCGCTACGTTTCCCTGACCGGGATGTGGCTGCGGCTGGCAATCTCGCCGGAGGCGGCGCCGCTTCCGCCGGTTTCGCAGACAATGAGCCACGGCAACGATTTCCTTTTCGCCCCCTGTTTTGTGCTGCTGGGTGTCGAGCTGCCGGCCGCGGCGCGGCCGCATTTCAGCCGCTTCGCGGGTGAACGCCGGATCGAGCGCCCCATCGCCGACGGCCGTCGCATCGCCACGGCCTGGCTGGGCGCCGAGGTCATGATCGGCGGAGAGATCACGGCACAATCGCGCGGCGTCACCGGCCCGGAACATCAATTCCGGCCGGCTACGATCCACTGGCGGGCTCCCGACGGCACCATTGCGTGGGCCGCCGTCGTCCGGTCGCCGCGGCTCGATGCCCGTGCCGGTCAAAATACTCTCGAAATAGAGGCCACCGGCAACACCACCATCAGGGTTCATGCGCCCGGCCTCGATCCGGAGCAGTTCACGCGCACACGATGGAGCCTGCCGGGCCTCGAGATCAATGTGGACAGCAACGCATTGTCGTTCTCGGTCGAGAGCGGGACGGACTTTATTGACCTCACCTTTGGTCAGGCGACACGGATCCGGCTGCAAACCCGGGCCGGCGCTCCGGCGTCCTGAAGGATCTCAGACCGAACCACCGGCTGCCCGGGACAATCTCCTCCCGGCGCTCACAACCGGTAAAATTGCTCCCACTCCGGACGCGGCGGCGGGCCGGCCAGAAGTTCGTCGGCGACCCGGTGGTTCGTGATCCGGCCCGTGGCGGGGTCGAATTCCAGCCGGGCGTTCACGCGCTGCGCGACGATGCCGAGCGCCATCGCCTGGCAGAGAGGGCCGGCGACGGCGAAGTTCGAGCGGCATTTCTCCTCGCCCTTCGCCGCGCGCAGAAAGTTTTTGAAATGATTGGAGGGACTCGCGGGCACCTCGGGCAGCTTCGAGGCCATGTCTTTTGCCCGCTCCGCCGGGATGATTTTCAAAGTCGTGGCATGTGATCCGCCTTGGAAGGTGAGGCCCTCGCCGTAGATGACCTTGCCCGGAGGATGCTTTTTGGTGTTCAGCGAACCGGCCGAAGGCGGCGGAATGTTCGGGTCCACCTCGGCCGCGCCAAATCCCTCCGGCAGCGGCGGCAGATTTTTCTGACCGTCATACCAGGTGAGCTCGACCGGCGGCTGCTTGCCGCGGGCCGGGAAAAGAAAGCGCAGCGTGCTCGCTTGCGGAAAAATGAACGGGCTGTGTCCTTCCGCATGCACCGGATCGACCTCCACCGGCAGACCAAGGCCGAGGAACTCGTGCGCCGTATCGATGATGTGCGCGCCCCAGTCGCCCAACGCACCGTTGCCGAAGTCATACCATGAACGCCATTCGCCGTTGACGTAACCGCGGTTGTAGGGATGCGCGCGCGCGGTCGCGAGCCAGGCGTCCCAGTCGAGGGTGTCGGGAATCGGTTCCGCCGGCAGATAATCCGACACCGTCATGCCGTGCCAGCGACGAGGATTGTTCATGAACGCGGTGATCCGGGTGACATTCCGGATAATGCCGGCGTCCGTCCAGGCCTTGAACTGGAAGTAATTTGCCTCCGAGTGTCCCTGATTGCCCATCTGGCAGGCCACGCCGTATTTCTTCTCCGCGGCCATCAGCAGTTCGATCTGCCGGAAAGTATGCGCCAGAGGTTTCTCGACATACACATGCTTGCCCAGCGACATCGCGAGCATGCAGATCGGAAAATGCGAGAAGTCCGGCGTGCCGACGCAGACCGCGTCGATCTCATGCCCCATCCGGTCGAACATTCTCCGGAAATCCTGAAAGCGCGCCGCCCGCGGGAATTCATTCAGGATCGGCAGCGTGTGCTCGGCCCCCAGGTCGGTGTCGCACAATGCGACAATGTTGGCGTCCCCGGTCTCGTGCAGGGCGCGGATGATTTCCCGGCCGCGATTGCCAATGCCGATGCAGGCCAGGTTGACCTTGCGGCCTGCGCGCCCTGAGCCACCGGCGGCCATCAGCCAGCGGGGAGTCACCATGGAAAATGCGCCCGCCGCCAACATGTGCTTGAGAAAGGGACGACGGGGCATGGATGAATGCAGGCTCGGGGTGGATTCTGGTTTCATGTTGGGGAATTGAAAAGAGGACCGCTTATTCGGTCGCCGGCACGCGGATCTTGATGTTGCGGAAGGAAACCCGATCGCCGTGGTCCTGCAGCAGGATGTGACCGTCGGCCCATTCCCCGAAGCCGGGGATGTTCTTGTATTTGCTCGCGGCCACGGCCTCACGGAACACCTCCGAGCCGCGCTCGTAGATCACCACTTGCTGGCCGTTGAGCCAGTGCTCGACGCGCCGCCCGCTCACCACAATCCGCGCCTGATTCCATTCGCCGATCGGATTCGGTTCCTTGCTGCGCGCAGCGGGAATCAGATCGTAAAGCGAACCGATGGTGCGGTTGCCGTCATGGCCGAGCTTCGCATCGGGATGGCGCTCGTCGTCGAGGATCTGGAATTCGAGGCCGATGGCCGAGCCTGTGGCCGCGGGCGCGCCGGCGCCGGTGATCGGATCGAGGTTCGGCTGGCAAAAATATTTGATGCCGCTGTTCGCGCCGGACGTGATCTTGAAGTCCAGCGTCAGCTCGAACTGCGAGTAACGTTCCCTCGTGACGATGTCACCGCCCGCCGCGGACTCCGCGCCGCCGGTGGCCAACACCGTCAATTCGCCGTTCTCGATGATCCAGCCCTTGGCCGGAAAGTTTTCTGCCTTCGCGCTGCGCCATCCCGCCGTGGTCCTGCCGTCCCACAGCAGCTTCCAGCCGGCGGCCTGCTCGGCTGCGCTCAGGGTGTTTGGCGGCGGCGACAGGTCGGTGATCTTCAGGTTCCGCCAACGCACCTGCGTGCCGGAGCGGCTCTCGTCTTTTCCAATACCATGGACCTGCAGCGCAATGAAACCGCGCGCCGTGGCCGCATCGCGAATATCCGCGCACGGCGTGCCATTCAGCCAGGTCCGGATCGAATCGCCGACGGCTTCCACGCGGACGTGATTCCAGTCGCCGGCCTTGAAAATCCGGAGACCCTGCTCGCTGAAGGCTTTCGCCTCGGCACTCTCCACTCCGCCGGACGGAAACAACCAGCCGCGGCGACCCTCGTCGTAAACCCCCGCACTCCACAGGCGCTTTCGTTTCACGTCGGGATCAATCTCCACCTGATACCCATGCACGCGGCCCGCGGGGATGTCGTAGGTTTTTCCCGCCCACTCGAAACGCGTCGGCTGTTGATAAACAAGACTGCGGATCTGCACCCCGGAGTTGAGGCGTGAGTCGACCTTGAAGTCGTATTCGAGGATGAAGTCGCCGTAGGTCCGCTCCGTGCAGAGGAAGGTATTGGGCGTATCGGGGACCGATGTGCCGACGATCTCGCCGCCCTCGATGGTGTAGGTGGCATTGCCACCGCGTTTGACCCAGCCCGCGAAATCGCGACCGTTGAAGAGATCGTGCGGCTCGGACGTGCGGGCCTGCACGACCAGCGCAAGGAAGATCAACCCGGAAAGAAATCGAAGAGCCAGAGGTGATATCATGGAGAGAAGGAAAAGGGACACGCAGCCGTCGCAAGGGGGTGGCCGCAATCGCACGATGGAACTGGCACCGCCACTGTCAGCTCCGCGCGGTTGTAAGCGTTGCAAATCCCGCAGCTCATCCGGCACCGCAACAACGCGACGAGCCAATCACTCGGAGCGCAGGAGAGAAAGCCGGGCCGCGAGCTGCGCCTCATAGAGGCTGCGCGGCGTCACCGGCGTTCCTTCGCTCTCCCACCAACCCGGCGGGCGGCCCGCGAAAGCCTCCCGGCCGCGCGTCCCCACGAAACCGATCGCGAAATTCTGCGCGGTCGGTGGCTGCTGGCAGACCAGGGTGCCGCGCGTATTCCACGCCACGTAGTTTGCACCCGACCAGCCGTGTCCCGTGCCCATCCACTGCCGGTCCTGCAGGGCGAGCGGCGTTTCGACATTGTCGTAAAGACCGCCGACCGACCAGCGGTGGTGCGGCTCACTCAAGTTGTAGTCCCGCTCGGAGCGGCATTCGAGAAACACGTTGGGCCCCGGCACGCGTGCGCCAAACACAAAGGCATGCCGTCCGCCCTCCGAATAACAGCGCCGGACCAGCGTGAGCTGCCCGTTGATGATGAACGGCGAACGCCGCCCGCCGGTGATGCGCGACACCGGCGCGAGCGAACGACAGTCTTCGGCCGTGATCCATTTCGCGGCCTCGCCGACGGCCACCGGTCCGTGGTAGAAATGCTCCGTCGTGAGCCCGCGCGCCCAGGCATGTTTCACCGCACCGAACGCCACGAAATAGGCGGCATGCTCCTCATCGGTGAACACCCGCTCGCCGGCGTGTTCCTCCGTCACCGTTGGGTCGAACACCGACACGGCGCGCAGGAACTCCACACCGCAGCGCTCAATGCGTGCTTCGTCCCGATATGGCGTCACCGCCCCGCCGCCCCAGCGCCGTTCGATGGCGCAGGCAATCGGCGCATCGAACGTGACGCGCCGGCCCTCGATGGCCGTGATCACCCGGTCAAATTTCAAATCGAACGGCTTCCATTGCTTGGTTGAGGTTGGATCTCCCGGCCGGCCCGGGATGCGGTCCATGCCGATTTCCGCAATCCACGCCGCGTTGCTCCGACGCACGACAAACACGCCCTGCCCCACCGCGAGCCCTTCCACGCTGTCCAACGTGACCGACCGTGCGCCGACCGGCACGTAATCATCCGCCACCTCGCGTGCGGCGCCGGGGATTCCCTGCGGGCCGCCGCTGCCACCGACGCGCACGAGCGGCTGGTGCGTTCGCGCGGTGACGACAATCACCGTGCCATCGGTGCCGTCGCCCTCGCCGCGCAACACGACTCCGTCCGCGGCAATTTCCAGGATGCCCGCGCATCGATATTGCCCGTGTTTCAGCAACACGGCACCGCGCAGGCCGTCCGGGCCTGGCGCAAGCCGCGCCACGCGGTCGAGCGCAGCCTGGATGCGCACCGTGTCATCGCCGTCGCCGGGCTGGGGTTCCAGCGTTTCCCGCACCGGGGCGTCGGGCAGCGGCACCCCGCCTCCTCCGTAGCCGCAATGCGAAAAATCGGGCAGCACGTCGCCCCGCTCCGAATACGGTGCATACGCCAGCCCGCCCTTCGTTCCAACCGAAACGAGCACTGAGCGACCGGGCTCCTCACCCGGTTTCGGCTCCGCGGCCATGCAAATGGCGGCGGATGCAACCAGCAACAGCAGCAGGGTCACCTCGCGCATGGTTCCTTCCTCACTACCGAGAACACCTCCGGCGCGCTCCCGAACTGCAAGCCCGCCACTGCCCCGGTCAGACCGGAAAACCGGACGACCGGCAGCAAACCCAGACGTGGGCAGGGACCAAGCGGGAGGAGCAATCCGTTTCGCATTGAACACGACTACAAACTCACCGCTTTCCCGGCAAGTCAGCCGCCTCTTCCAGCAAGCGTTGCACCCCGGCTGACTGCAGCCTGTTTCGCGACCCTACAACGCTTGCAAGTTTCCCGAGTGCCAATCCGCCTTGGACTCTGTAAGGTGCCAACCTGAACATGTCCCCCCTCCGCTTCTTCGCCGGACTCGGCCTCGCCATGCGATGACACCATGAAAAGATGGATTCTCTCCCTGCTGCTTTTTGGCGCCCTGACCTCGCCCGGCGCCGCCGACTGGCGCGAAGTTGAACGCGCCCGCGTCCTGCGTCTCACCCCTGCCGCGCTCGCCGCGGAAGTGCGCACGATCACCTCCGTCCGCAACCCGCGCAGCGCCGGCGGTCCGCACGACTTTTCCTCCGACGGCGACTATTTCTGGCCCGATCCCGCCAACCCCGACGGGCCCTACCTCGCGCGCGATGGCCAGAGCAACCCCGACAACTTCAACGAGCACCGGCGGCTGATGATCGCCATGTCGAAACACGTCTCGGCCCTGGCCGCCGCATACCGCATCACCGGCGACGAACGTCATGCCGAGGCCGCCGTGCGCCACCTTGAGGCTTGGTTCGTCAACCCGGCCACGCGCATGAATCCCTATGTGCTCTACGCCCAGGCGGTGCGCGGTCGTGTAACCGGCCGGCGCATCGGCCTCATCGACACTCTCCATCTGGCTGAGCCAGCCTTGGCCGCGCTCGCCCTGCGCGGTTCCCGCGCCATGTCCCCTGCGCAGGATGAAGCAATCACAGGCTGGTTCCGCGAATACCTGAACTGGCTGCGCACCCATCCCTTTGGCATCGAGGAAAGCCTGTCGCGCACCAATCACTCCACCTGCTGGACCCTGCAAGTCGCCTGTTTCGCCCGGCTGGCCGGCGACGAAGCCGCGCTGGCGGAATGTCGGCGGCGTTTCCGCGACTTTCATCTCGGGCAACAGATGGCCGCAGACGGCAGCTTCCCTCAGGAACTGCTGCGCACCAAGCCGTATGGTTATTCCCTCTTCCATCTCGATGTGCTGGCCGCAGTGGCCCGCGTGCTCTCCACACCCGATGAAGACCTGACTGCATTTCATCTGCCCGACGGACGCGGCGTGTTGCGCGGGGTCACCTGGCTGGCCCCGTTCGTCGCCGACAAGCCCGCCTGGCTCCGCAACGTCCGTCGTTACGCTCCCAGCCCGGACGGACCCGTCCGTCTGGAGGAAACGGTGCGGCCCGATATTATGCACTGGGAAGACTGGCCCGTGCGCCAACCGTTCCTGCTTTTCGGCGCACTCTCAGCCAACCGTCCCGAGTGGCTGGACCTCTGGCAAACGCTCGACCCCGATCCCACCGACGAGGAGGTCGTGCGCAACTTTCCCATCCGCCAACCCTTGTTGTGGGTGGATCTGCCCTGAAAGAACCCGGATCTCAAAAACAGGATCGCAGAATGTTTTGTCAGACGCGCGCAGCATAAAATCGCGGGAGTCTGCCCGTTTCCCGCAACGCTACCGCGCCGCAGAATTTGCCCAGTCCCCCGCTTCTCCCAAAATCGACCCCATGCTTTCATCCCAGCGATACTTCCCCGGCCTGCTGTCCCTGCTCATGGTCCTGCTGTCGTCCTGCCAGCATCCGTCGCCCGAGCAGGGCCGCACCGAAACGTCGCCGGCTGACTTGGTTTATCCTTACGCGGACGCGTCGAATTCGCGCTGGTTTTTCTTCAGCTCGGCTTGCCGTCCTTTCGGGATGGTGAACCTCAGCCCTGACATGCTCACGGAGGGCGATTGGGGCACCGGCTACCGGTATCGCGAAGAGACCATCCGCTCCTTCAGTCACATCCACGAATGGCAGATGTCCGGCATTCCCGTGCTGCCAACCACGGGGGAATTCAAGGGGCATCTCGGCTCGGATGTCTATGGCTCGCGCTACAGTCACGACACCGAGGTCGTCCGGCCCGGCTATCATCGCATCCAGCTCGACACGTATGGTGTGACAGCCGAGCTGACGTCCACCACCCGCGTGGGCTTTCATCGCTATACCTTCCCCGCGTCGGAGCAAAGTCACATCCTTTTCGACTTCACGACCGCGCTGGGACCTTCCGCCACCGAACGCGGACAGATCAGAAAAATCAGCGACACCGAACTGGAAGGCTTTGCCGTGATGGCGCCCACCATTCGTCGCCCCAAACCGGCCATGATCTTCTTCGTCGCCCGGTTTGATCGTCCTTTCGCATCTTTCGCAGGCTGGCAGGACGGAAAACGGGTCGCGGTGGACGACGAGATTTCCGGACCGGCCACCGGAGGTTACGTCAGTTTCCCCACCGGCCGGAACGAACAGCGCTTGATGAAGGTCGCTCTGTCCTATGTGAGTTCCGAACAGGCCCGGCTCAACCTGGAAACGGAACTGCCTCACTGGGATTTTGACCGGGTCGCGGAAGAGTCCCACGCAGAATGGAACCAATGGCTCGGACGCATCCAGGTTGAGGGCGGCACGCTTGACGACCGGCGGCGGTTCTACACCGACCTGTGGAAGGCGCTGCAAGGGCGCCGGATCATCAGCGATGTGAACGGACAATACTGCGACATGACCGGCCCGGAAAGGCGGATTGGCCGGATTCCCCTGGATGACAACGGCCGGCCCCGCTTCACCCATCACAGTTCCGACTCCTTCTGGGGCGCGCAATGGACGCTCAACACGCTCTGGCACCTCGTCTATCCCGAAGTTACCGAGTCGTTCATCAACTCGATGCTCCTGATGTATGACGACGGCGGACTCATTCCCCGCGGACCGGCGGGCGGCAATTACACCTTCGTGATGACAGGAGCCTCCACCACGCCGTTCATCGTCAGCGCCTACATGAAGGGCATCCGCGGGTTCGACGTGGAGAAGGCTTATGCGGGCATGCGCAAAAATCACCTGCCCGGCGGGCTGATGGGCAAAGCCGGCTACGAGCACAACACCGCTTTGGGCGGCGGCATCGAGGAATACCTCAGCCAGGGCTATGTCCCCTACCCGCTCCATGAGACCCGTCACGGCTTTCATCAGGAAGGCGCCGCGCAAACTCTCGAATACGCCTATCAGGATTTCGCCCTGGCTGAAATGGCCAAGGCCTTGGGGAAGGAAGCCGATCACCGGATGTTCCGGACGCGCGCGCACAACTACCGGAACCTGTGGAATGCAGACCTGGGCTGGATGTGGGTGAAGGATCGCGACGGCAACTGGCGTCAACCGGCCAACATTCTCGAATACACCCACGGCTGGGTGGAGGGTAATGCCGCGCAATACACCTGGTTTGTGCCCCACGATGTGCAGGGTCTCATCACCCTGATGGGAGGACGAAAGCAGTTCACGGAAAAGCTGCACGCCTCCTTCCTCGCCGCGCAGCAACACGATTTCGTATCCGGAAAATCCCACTCGGTGGAGACCAGAAAGGAGAACCGCGAGGTATTCATCAACTACGGCAACCAGCCCTCAATCCAGACCGCTTTCCTGTTCAACCACTCCGGCAGTCCCTGGCTCACGCAATACTGGAGCCGGCAGGTCGTCGCCAAGGTGTATCAGGATCTTTCACCCGACTTCGGATACAGCGGAGATGAGGACCAAGGTCTGATGGGCTCGCTCGCCGTCTTGATGAAAACCGGAATCTTTTCGATGAACGGCGGCGTTTCGCTCCAACCGGTGTATGAGATCGGCAGCCCGCTGTTCGACAAAATCACGCTTAGCCTGAACCCCGCCTACTATCCCGGAAAACAGATCATCATTCAGGCCGACGGCAACGGACCCGAACAGTATTACATCCAATCAGCCGCTTGGAACGGCCGGTCGCTGGACAAGGCTTGGATCAACCATGAAGAATTCGTCCGGGGCGGCACCCTGCGACTGCAGATGGGCGCCGCACCGAACAAACAGTGGGCCAGCGCCCCCGGCTTGGAACCACCCTCGATGTCGGCACCCATGCAGGAGAAATGATCCGCGTCGTCACCGCCTACGGGGCGTTCTGCCTCTTGCAACGATTGCAACGTCGCGCGATTGGCATTTCCGGTGCAAGAACCTTGCGTGTTTATAACCCCGCTTCCAGCCTGTCCCCGCTCGCACCCTGCCTCGTCCGCGTCAGCCAACGACGCCCAGCCCGCTAATCCGCAACGGGATCGTCCGGCCGGCCAAATTATTTTGTTTTCTGCCAAGTTCCTGCGGTTTGGTTTTTTTAGTCCTGACCATTTCGCCCTTTCTACCCGTCTCTTTGTAATCCTGTGATCCTCGCTGCTCTCCCCGCAACCCGCACCCTGGTCCTTGCGGACTATCTCGCGCTCGCCGTTTTCTTCTCGCTCAACCTGGGCATCGGCTGGTGGTGCGCCCGAAAAAGAAGATCCGGCGGCGACTTCTTTCTGGGCAACAACCAGATCGCCTGGTGGGCGGCCGGCATAAGCTTCTTCGCCACCGGCGCCAGCAGCATCAGCTTCATGGCTCTGCCGGCCAAGACATTCCAGACGGACTGGCTGGTGTTCGGTTCCGGCCCGGCGCAATCCCTGGCGGGCGTCGTCGTGGGTCTCTTCTTTGTCGGCCTGTTCCGCCGGCTCCGCCTCGTCACGATCTTCGACTACCTTGAGCGGCGTTTCAGCCGTTCCGTGCGCCTCTTGGGCGCCGGTCTCGCGGTGCTGCTGAAGATCTGCGGACGCATGAGTGTTGTCATGCTCCTGCCGGCCATCGCCCTGGCGACCGTCACCGGCCTGAACGTCTATCTGAGCATCCTGCTCATGGGCGTGGTCACCACCATCTATGCCATGGAAGGCGGCTTTGAAGCCGTCATCTGGACCGACGTGTTGCAGGTCAGCGTCACCTTCGGAGGCGTCTTCGTCGCCATCGCGTTCATGGCCCACGGGATCGACGGCGGTCTGGCCGGCATCATCCGGGAGGGCACCGCAGCGGGGAAATTCCACATGGTCTCGTGGTCGCTCGACTTCTCCGAACCGACGGTGTGGGTCTTCGTCGGCATGTTCCTCGGCTCCGTGTTCACGCAGGTCGCCGACCAGCCGCTGATGCAGCGCGCACTGGCCACCACCGACGAACGGGCGGCCAAGAACACCGTCATCCTCGGCACGCTCATCGGCATTCCCAGCACGATCATCTTCTTCTTTGTCGGCACCGCGTTGTGGGTCTTCTACCAGGCTCACCCCGAACGCCTCTCGGCGGCGCTCCCCAACGACGCCATCTTCCCCTACTTCATCGCCAACGAAATGCCGCCGGGGCTCGTCGGTCTGGTGGTCGCCGCGCTGTTCGCCGCCGCCATGGGCGCCCTTTCCAGCGCGCTCAACTCCTCGGCCGCGATGATCGCCACCGATTTCATCGAGCACCCCACCCGGCCGCGCACCGATGCGCAACGCACCCGCATCGCCCGCTGGACCACGGTGGCCGCCGGTGTGATCGCCACCGCCATGGCCGCCGTCATCGCCTCGATGAACGTCGCCTCGCTTTGGGACCAATACCTGAAACTGCTCGCGCTCATCGGCGGCGGATTCCCCGGCGTGTTCGGTCTCGGACTTCTCACCCGCCGCGCCAACACTCCGGGAGTTCTTTGCGGAGCCGTGGCCAGCATCATCATCACCTGGTGGGTGCAAAATTACACCACCTTGAGCGTCTTCCTCCACGCCTTCATCGCCATCGCCTCCTGCATGATCATCGGCTACGTCATGAGCCTCATCCTCGGCCGTCATCCGGAAGCCTCCTCCCTGACGCGCCTCACGCTCTGGACGCTTGCCGACAAAACTCCGCCTCCGCCTTCTGCCTGACCGATTCGCCTGCGCTCGCCGTGCTGTTGACGGCGAGCCGAAGGGAACAAAGCACCCCGACCCTGAATTCGGAGCAGGCTCCGTTCCCTTCAGCTCAAAGCATTTTTGATTTTGGCAGCCTTTTCACGGCGACATTCTCCGGCCCCGCTCATTTCAGCCATCCGGGATAATCGCGCAATGAGCGCATTCCCGGCGAGGCGGTGGCCCAGACAGCCCCGGCTTCGTTAAAGAGACGTCCGCCTTTCGCCGCCTCTTCAAGGAGACCGTCGAAACCGCGTATCCGGCGGTATACTCCCTGGCCGCTCTCCTCGATCTCCAGATGTTGCGCCGGCACGCTACTGATCGGGAAAAACTCGTGCAGGGCATTGATCAGTCGGGTGTGCTCCCTCACCAGCGCAGGCGTGACGACAAACCCATTTCCGGTTTCCAACCGGTCAAGCACCGCATCCAAGACCTGCAGCCGAATGTCGAGTTGCGCCGGGACGGAACCGGTCTCGCGAGTGAAGCCAGTCCGTTCAACCGTGTAGGCTTGTTCATAGGTCCAGGTGACGGTTCCCGCCTCTCCGGTTAGCTTCACCTCCGGAGCCCGCTCCTTCTGTCCTGCATGGGAAACATAAAGCAGAATCTCCGCGCCGGCGGCGGTGCGCAGTCGCAGGCTGGCGGTGTCGAAACACTCGATCTGGCCCGCCCGATATAACTCGGCGTCGAGTTCCGTGATCACGGCCGCCTCACCGGCCGTTTCGCCGGCCCAGAAGAGCGCCAGCATCAGAAAGTGGGCAAAGGCGTTGTTGACCGGGGAATCGAGCACCCAGCCGTTGTCCGCACGCAGGCGACCGGCCCAGCCGTTGCGCGCGTAATAGAGCGAGGAGCGCGGCCATTGCCCGCGCACGGTCACCGTGCGGAGCCGACCGATCTCCCCGGCGAGCACGCGCTGCTTGATGGCGTGAGTCACCGGATCGTAGAGGTCCTGATAACCCACGGCGACAAGCCGGCCGGTCGCCGCTTGCGCGGCGAGGATGGCATCAACCTCGCCCACCGTGGCCGCCACCGGCTTCTCCACGAGCACATGCGCGCCCGCCTGCAGGCCGGCCAGCGTCATGCGCGTGTGCCACTGGATGGCCGTCGGCAACATCAGCAGGTCGATTTTGCCGGCCAAGGTGGCCATCATTTCCTCGAAGGTGGCGAACACCGGCACGCCCAGCCGCGCAAGCCGGCGCGTAATCATGGTCTGTTCCGTCGCGTTGATCACCGTGGCGC
Source organism: Opitutales bacterium (assembly GCA_044507675.1). Lineage (GTDB taxonomy): Bacteria > Verrucomicrobiota > Verrucomicrobiia > Opitutales > Opitutaceae > Lacunisphaera. The sequence goes on from JBIQJF010000010.1 coordinate 64,671, forward strand.
CGGCGAGTTCGAGACGGCCGAGAAGCATCTGCTCTATCGCCATCAGAAGGTGCCAGCGGCCGTAGCCGGAAACACCCACCAAGGCCGCCCGGATCGGAGGGGAAGTCGGTTTAGCGGTCATATACAAGAAATTCGGTTCCCGCCGGCGACACCCCGCCCGGTCCGTTCACGACCGGCAGCGCGCATACAAGCGGCCGCGGCCTGGACAAAAGGGAAACAGCTAAAAAGCGCATGGGGTGACAGGCTTCCGGATAATCGAATGACCCTAGAAGATTGCCCTTGTCCGGGCTCGTCAGCCGCGCACCCTTGGATGCGTTGCAATCATGCCGAAAGCCAGCCTGCGCACCGTTGCCGATAAATGCGGCCTTTCCTCCTCCACCGTCTCCCGGGCGTTGTCCGGCCATCCGAATGTGCGCCCCGAGGTCCGGGCGCGGGTGCAGGCCGAAGCCCGCCGCCTGGGCTATGCGCGCAACCACCTTGTCGGGGCCCTGATGGCGCATGTGCGTGCGGCGCGCACCGAACGCTTCCTCGGCAACCTCGCCTTCGTCCACGTGCCTTCGCCGGAGCAACCGCGGCCCCGGCCCATGCAGCAGACGATGATCGATGCCGCCCGCGCCCGTGCCACCGAGTTCGGATTCCGCACGGGTCTGTTCAGCCTCGAAAGCAAGCCCAACGCCCCCGCCGCCCTCGGCCGCATGCTCCGCGCCCGCGGCGTGCAAGGCGTCATCTTCCTTTACTCCAAGCCGACCGATGCGGCCCGCGGCTTCCCGTGGGAGCATTTCGCCTCAGCCGAGATCGACTACGGCTCCGCCACGCTGCTCCAACACACCGTTGCGATCGATCACCACGTGACGCTGACCAACGCCCTTACCCGGCTGCGCGCTCTCGGCTACCGCAACGCCGGCCTATTCATCGAACGCTACAAGGATGAGCGGCTCATCCACAAGTGGACGGCCGCTTTCCGTTCCTTCCAGGAAAACCAGGACGGGATCGGCCGCACGCCGGTGCTGATGCTGGACACGATGACCCGCGAGGCCTTTCTTGCCTGGCACCGCAAGCACAAGCCCGATCTCGTGATCGGCCACATCGACGAGGCGGTTGACTGGCTGCGCGGCGCGGGCCGGCCCGTGCCGAAGCAGCAAGGCTTCTTCAACCTAAACTGGAACGAGCGCAGCCGGGCCTGCGCCGGCCTCGACCTGCGGCCCGAGTTGCAAGGCACCACGGCGGTCGACTCCGTCGTCGCCCAGATTCACCGCAACGAGTGCGGCCTGCCCGCCGATCCGCACACGATCATGGTCAGCGGCCGCTGGGTTGACGGACCAACCATCCGCCGCGCCCCGCCGGCGACCCGCGCCTAAACACGCCGCCGGTTTCAGGGAAAGGCCTTCGCCAGCCGGCCGCGCAGATCCGCTTCGACGGCAGCGAACTCCGCAAGGCCCGCGAGATTCCGCGTTTCGCCAGGATCGTCCACCATGTCGAAGAGTTGGGATTCACCCGCCTGCCATTGGATGTAACGCCACCGCTCCGTGCGCACCGCGTAACCGCTCCGGTCGGGCCGGCGGATCTCCGAGATGGCCTGCGTGCGCAGGCCGGGCGCCGCGGGATCAGCCAGCACGGGCGAGAGGTCCATGCCATCAAGATACTCGGGCGCCGGCAGACCCGCTTGGGCGGCCAGCGTCGGATAAATGTCGAGCAGCTCCGCCAGCGCGGCCGTGCTGTGCCCCGCGCTACGGGCGCCGGGCACGGCGATAAGGAGAGGCACACGCGTGCTGCGCTCGAACAGACTCACCTTCTGCCACAGGCCATGATCTCCCAGATGGTAACCGTGGTCGCTCGTGAAGACGACGATCGTGTTCTCCGCCAGCCCGAGCCGGTCGAGCGCGGCCAGCACGCGGCCCACCTGCGCGTCCATGAAACTCGTCGCGGCCCGGTAGGCCTGAATTGCGTGCCGGAGCGTGTCGGACGCGGCCTCGTCCTGATCCGGACGCGAACTCGCGTAAGCCGGCGCGGGCCGGCGGGCGCGGTCGTCGTCGCTGAGCGGCGGCAAAGCGATGCCGTCCAAAGGATGCAGGTCGAAATATTCCCGCGGCGCCACGAAGGGCGTGTGCGGCCGGTAGAAGCCGACGCCGAGGAAGAATGGCCGATCCTCGCGACGAAAACGTTCAAGCAACCGGATCGCCTCCGTTGCGACAAGCCCGTCGGTGTGTTCCCCGTCCGTTCCCTCGGGATCCGCCCACCAGCTCAGCACGCCGCCGAAGCGACCGGGTTGGAGCGAAAATATCCTGTCCTGATGGTCGCGATCGCGACCGCGCGGATTCACGACGAGATCCCACGACTGGTTGTCATCGAGACCCGACGTGCCGATGTCGGCCGGCACGCCATAGTGATAGAGTTTCCCCACGCGGGCGGAGAACCAACCGTGTTGCCGGAAAAGTTGCGGGAGTGTCACCGTTTCCGGAATTCTTTCGCGGAAGTGCGGTGAGAGCGGGCGGGCCGGCGACGGATTGACGAACACACCCGTGGCATCCGGTCGGCGGCCGGTGAGGAACGATGCCCGGCTGGGCGCGCAGTGCGGATACTGCGTGTAGGCCCGGTCGAAGCGCACGGCGCGGCGCGCAAAGGCGTCGAGTTGCGGCGTGCGCGCGAAATCCGCGCCGTAGGAGCCAAGGTCGCAGTTGAGATCGTCAGCGATGAGGAAGAGGACGTTCGGCCGCCTCTCCGCCGTGTCAGCAGCGGGGAGCAGCGCGGGGAGAACGAGTGCGAAGCAGAGGAATCGGTGCATGGTTCAGGGAGAGCGGATAGGACCGGGGGCGTTGATCCGGGCGGCGCGGGTCGCCTCGCCTGGAGCCTCGCCCCGTTGCAGCGCGGAACGCTGGCCCGTCGCCAGGTCGATGTTCGCGGGCGTCGGACGCGACGGAATCGTGTCGCCCGTCTCCACGATCCAGCGGTTCAACACCCCGCGCAGCTCGGCCCACTCCGGCGGCGGCTCCGCCGCGAGCGCGAGATTTTCCTGCTGCCACGGATCGCGCGAGAGGTCGTAGAACTCCTCGGCCGGACGCGGCGCGAGAAAAACGTCCGCCTGCAACGTCGTCAGCGCACCGGACTGGCGCCGGGCCTGCAAGGCCTCCGCGCTCGGCGTGTAGAACGTGTCCGAGGCGCCCGGCAGCGGCAGGTCCGGCCAGGCGTTGCGCATGTAGACGAACGAGCCATGTCGCACCATGCGCACGTGCGCGGGGAAGTTGTGCCAGTTCTGCTCCGCAAAAACGTAATCCCGCACGGTCGCGCTCGGATCGCGGAGCACGGGAACGAGGCTCACACCCTGAAAGGTCTCCGGTCGCGCCAGGCCGGCGAGTTCGAGCAGCGTCGGCGCGAGGTCGATCGTGCTGGCTAACGCGGCCGTGCGCTCCGGCTGCGGGACCACCCCCGGAGCGCGGATGATGAGCGGGGTCTTGATGCCGTCGTCGTAGAGCCGCGTCTTCGAGTGCGGGAACGGCCGGCCGTTGTCCGTGAGGAATACGATCACGGTTTCGTCGAGCACCTCCTGGCGGGCGAGTTCGCGGACGACCTCGCCGACGTAATGATCCAGCCGCACGATCTCGTCGTAATAGTGCGCCAAGTCCGCGCGCGTTTCGGGTGTATCTACCAAGCCGGGCGGCACGCGCACGTCCTCCGGCCGGGTCAGGCCCGAGAAGGACTCCGCATCCCAGATGCGATGGGCATCGTGCGCGGCAAACCACATGAAGAAAGGCCGATTGCGCGGACGCTCACGCAAGCGGTCCACCCAGCGATTGGCGCCGCTGCGACCGCCGTTCAATTCATCCAGTTCGCCGTCTCCGGTCACATCAAAGGCCGCGAGGGCCGGGCCGGTCACGCGCCCGGGCGTCTCGCCGAAATGAGCCTTGCCCGACTGGACGGTGTAATAACCGGCGTCGCGCAGCAGACCGGGCAGCAAGGGCAACCCGGCGGGCAGCGCGCCGTGAAGCTCGGATGCGGTCTCGAGGTTGTGCGGGTAACGACTGGTGAGGATACTGGAACGGCTGGGGCTGCAGCTCGACGTCGTCACGTAAGCGTTGTCGAACACCAGCGATCCTGAGGCGAGACGGTCGAGGTTCGGCGTGCGGATGCCGGCGTTGCCGAAAGGGCCGATGTCATCGGCACTGATGTCGTCGCCGATGATGATCACGAAATTCGGCCGGGAGGACGCGCCGAGCACCGTGGCCAGAACCAGCAGGAGCGGGACGAGGCGAAGCATCATGGCAGATCGGCCCTATAGTGAAGTCGCGCGAGGCCGAGGCCGTATTCGCCGGCCGTGGAATAGAGCAGCCAGGCGTCGTCGCCCTCGCGATACACGCCGGGATCGCGCAGCTCGCGCACACGGTTGTAGCCGTATTTGATTGTGCTGCCGCCGCGCGAGTAGGCCAGCGGCAGGTCGGCGCCTTCCCACGGCCGGTCGGGTTGGAGCACTTCGAACACGCCACGCGCCTTCCACGTTTCCGGCGACCCCTGCATTTCGACCACCGTGGCGATGATGCGTTCGGGTCGGTGTTTGAGGCAGGAAAAATACACATACAGACGTCCGTCGTGCACGTCGGTGCCGACGTGGCGGATCGCGTAGCGGCCGTCGCCGCTTTTTGGCCGTTGCTCGGGCGGCACCGCACCGGGCTCGCCTCGCAGCCACGGATCCAACGCGTCGAGGATGTCCTGCCCGATGATTTTCGCCACCGGCTCGAAAGGTTCGCCGATCTGCGCCGCACGGCGCAACATCCCCGAGCCATTGAGCGCATACCACGCGCCCTCATGGCGGAACACCCGCAGGTAGGCCGGGCCGACCACCCGGCCGAGATCGCGAAACGTGCGGCCGTCGGTGGACACCGCAACCGTGCTCACTTGCGCGCCCTCCCCCTGCGGACTGCCGTGAGTGAACAAATATACCTGTTTCGTCTCCTCATCGATCACAGCCTCCGGCGAGGCGATGTGTCCGCGCAACACCTGCTGTTCCGCGACCGGCAGCAGACCGTCGGGCATGATGGTCCACGGACCAGTGAGTTCGTCGGCGTGGGCAAAACGGATGTATTTACCGTCGTGGTGTGCGAAATAGAGATAATAGCGGCCGAGCCGGTTCGGCACCCAGTCGGGCACACGGATGAGCGAGGGACCGTTGATGCTCTCACCCTCGTCGCCGGGCAGCATGTCCGGCGCGATGATCGGACGATCCACGACACGTTCGGCCCGGATGACATCCGCAGCGAACAAGCCGGGACCGGTCAGCAGCGCGGCCAGGAAGAAAAGCATCGGGCGGCAGTTCGTTTGCATCGGGTGAGAGAAATCAGGGTGCAGGCGAAATCAACAGGCGCCGGGCCGTCTCGTCGAAACGCACGCGCCAGCCGGCGGTTTCAACGCCATCGGACAGCACGCGCACCGGCGGCTTGGCGACGCCGGTCTTGGAAACCTGGATCACGGCGACAAAGCGCGTCGCGTTCACCGGCGCGGTCGTTGCCTTCAAATGCCATTGGTTGGGCAACGGGAAATTCTTTCCCCGGCGCCAGTAAACCGCGGGGTGCCCGCCGAAGTCGTCGTCCTGCTGGAATTGCACCCCCGTCGGCTCCAGCAACGTCACCACCGCCTCGCCGCGTTCGCCGCGCGCCACGATGCGCCGCGCGTCTGCGTCCACTTCCATCCGGTTCGCCGCGTGCAACAGCCAGTCGAAGCGCCGGGGAGCGCCGGCCGCGGCGCGCACGTCGTCAAGGATCACGTAGGTCTCGACGTCGTCGCCGCGCAGCCAGACCACGTGCCGATCGAAGCGCTCGAGTGGCGCGTCGGGATAGGCGTGCTCCGCCGCGCCAATCCAATAAACCCAGCGATCGTGCGCTTCGTAATGTCGCACGCGTCCGTGCCCGCGATTGTCGCCATAAGGCTGGCCGGTGCCGTCCACGAGCAGCGTGTTGTGCGCCCGGGTCTGCACGCTCCAATGCTGGCGGTGGGGATCGCCCGCGGGCGTGAAGTAGCCCGAGTCGATCAGCAGATCCTCATTGTAAGCGATAATATGAAAACTGTTCTGGTCCGCATGGCCGTGCCCGAAGGCGCCGTAGGGTCCGGAATGGAAAACGAACCGCACATTGTCCTCCGGGCGTGTATAAGCGGAGTGCGTGAACACGGCGCCGATGTCGGCAAACAGGCGCGCCGGCGGCAGCGTTTCCAGCGAGAGCGGGGGCACGGCGGGAAATTCGGACCAGCGAAGGGGTTCGCCGAAACCGATGCCCACGTCGCCCTCCGGCAGCGCCGCGGCGTAGGCGGCGGCGTGACCATTGCCGTAGAGCGCAGCCATGCGGTTGGCGGCGAGCCGGGCGCGGCCGCCCGGCTCCGGGGCATCGTCAGCGCCGTCGGCTTGTCCCGTCAGGGTGTCGCCAAGCCGGGCCCAGACGCTGCGAGGCGGAAACCCGTAGAGCAGGTAATACGGCGTGGCGCGGAACCACGGATTACCCTCATCGAGCGGGAGGCCGAACGCGGTGCGGAAGAAGTCCAGCGTGTTGAGATGTGGCATCAGCTCCGTCCCATGGTAGTATTTCACGCCCTCGAACGAACCCCCGTCGTTGCCGCCGAACCACGGGTAGAACGAGGTGAAAGTGCGGAGGCCCAGCTCCACCCAACCGGCCGCCGCGGGTTCCTCGCCGTAAAGCGCGAGCGCGCCGATCAGCGCGTCGAGGTAGGCGTGCTGCCAGTCATGCCCGCGCATGAGGTGCTGCGAGGCCCCGGCCATGCGCTCGAAAATCGGACGGGCGCGGACCGCAAGTGCCCGCCGGATGATGCTCCGCTCCTCCTCGGTCCACTGGTCGTGCAAAAAATCGTAGGCGAGGCCGAGGTGGGCTACCATCGCCGCGTTGCCGAAGTCCGAAAAGCGCTCGGAGATGAACCCTGCGGGATCCATTTGCGCCGCGAGCAGCGCACGGCGGCGGACCGCGTCGCGAAAATAAGGATCGCCGGTGGCGAGCCACAACCAGGCACCCTCGCCAATCGGGCGCGCGAGGTCGTAGGCCGCCTCCTTCGATGCCCAGATGAGCAGCTTGCGGTCGGGGTGGTCTGGCGGCCGGTCGGCGGCTCCGGCCGGCACCTTTGCCTCGTAGTCAGCCAGCACATAAGGCTTCTCCAATCTGGCCCGAACGCGTTGCTTCCAAGTCTCCACCCGCGCGTTCAACTGCCCGGCGCGGGCGCGTAACGCCGGCAAATCCGCCCGGCTCACGAAAGCGCGCGGATGATCGGCCGGGATGCGGTCAAGATAATCGGACCATGGCCGCACCGGCCAGCGCGGCAGCGACGCCGGGATTTCGAAGTGCTCCGGCGCGCTCCACTCTCCCGGGATCGGCGACTCGACTCGCGTGCGCCAGTGCCATACGCCGGGCTCGAGCGGTTCCAGCGGCCGCAGGAATGGTTGCACCGAGATCGTCGTCTCGCTCTCACGGAAATCGGCGTGCCGCGACCATTCGAAGCGATAGGCCTCCGCCCCGGGCACCGCCAGCCAGCGGAAACTTGGCGGATTGAGCTGCAACCTCGACTCCGCAAACGGTTCCGGCCGGTGCAATCGATCCTGCAGGACGAAATCCACGCGTTCGTCCGCCAGCGCCGGCCCGAAGCATGCGCCGGCGGCCACCGCCATAAAAATCCATTCTGCGCGCATATCAGCGGGGAGCCTCCACTGGCGTCGTGGGCCGGCGGGGCTGGGTGATGCGTTCGAAGGGCCGCGGGCCGACATTGTCCGCCAGCAGTGTCTCTACCAGAGTGTCGCCATGTCGTTCGCCGAACCGGCGCAGGCGTTCGCGGTGCTTGAGGACGACCTCGTGGTAACCGGGATCGGCGGCCAGATCAACCATCTCGCCGGGATCGTTGAGCAAATCGACCAGCGACTCCCGTCGCTCGCCGTGCAGATAGACACAATACTTGTAGCGGTCGGTGCGCACCATCCGGCCCTCCGTGATTGGCACAAAACCGAGTTCCTCGACCAGACCGCCCTGCGACATGTGGTTGCCGATGACGACCTCCTCGCGCCAACCGGACACCGCCTCGCCCGCAACCGGCGCACGCAGGCTCAGACCGGGCAGCCTGGCCGGTTTCTCCAGTCCCGCGTAATCGAGCATCGTCGGCAGCAGGTCCACGCCGACATTGACGAACACGTCGGAGGTGCGCGCTTCGCTCTGCCCGGGCGGACAGACAATGAGCGGCACCCGGACCGATTCCTCGTAGAAAACGGTTTTCTGCGACAGGCCGTGCGCGCCGGCGCATTCGCCGTGGTCGCTGACGAAAACGATGAGCGTGTCCCGCTCGAGCCCCTGCTCGCGCAGCGCCGCGAGCACGCGGCCGATCTCGGCATCGACCTTCTCGATCATTCGGTAGTAGCCCCAGCGCATCGCCTGCCAGACGGAAGGCGGGAATTTTCCCACCGGGAAAAGTCTCTGGTTGGCGTGATAGCCGAGACGAATCTGCGTCATCGTGTCGGGTTCTCCCGTCGGTGCTCCGAAGTTGGCGGGAGCCGGCGGCAGTTGTCCGAGCGGAGGCGGCTCGCCGACCGGGCCATTGGACAGCGGCTGGCCGCGCGTGTATTCGGCGATATTGTGTGGGTTGAGAAAACTGGCCACGAGCAGGAACGGCCGGTCACGCTGTTGCGCGCGCAGGAAGGCCACTGCGTGGTCGGCCGTCACGACGTCCTTCTGCTGGACGTCGATCTCCTCGAAACCATGGGTCGCGGGCTGCTTCACATCGTAGCAAAGGTGCCACTTGCCGAAATATCCGGTGCGATACCCGGCTTCGCGGAAATAGGATCCCAGCAACCGGAACTCCTGCGGATCGAGCCTCTGTCCGGAATACATCGGCGTGTTGTCGGTCACACCGGTCTCGTGCGGGAAGCGCCCGGTGAGGATCGAATTGCGCGCCGGCATGCAGAGCGGGTTCGGCGCGTAGGCCCGCGTGAAAAACGTGCCGCGCGCCGCCAAGCTGTCGAGTGCAGGCGTGTGCAGGTAGTCACGTCCCATGCGACTGCTCAGGCCGTCGGCGACCTGCTGGTCGGTCATGATGAAAAGGATGTTCGGCGTCCCGGCGATCGCGGAAGACGTGGCGATACCGAGCGCGAGAAGCAGCAGGCTGAGTCGCATGGGGAAGAAGGGCGTTCGGAGGGAGTGGATGAAATTATTCACGGGAGAGCATAGTCATCCAGGCGGTTTCCGGCCAGTCACCGCCGATTTCCACCGGCCGCGCCGGGCCGGGCGTGCTGCGTCCGCGTTCGATGTCGGTCTTCAGGCGGCGCGCAAGCCGCTGCGCGATCTCCGGGTGCGCCTCGGCGAGATTCCGGGTCTCGGCGGGATCCGCGGCGAGGTCGTAGAGCTGCCAGGGCGGCAGCGTGTCCAGGTCGGTGGCTTCGACCTTGAGCCAGCGGCTCGGGCTCGGTGTTGGCGAACTCCAGCCGCCGGAGCCGGGCCAGAGCAGGAGCTTCCACCGGTCCTCGCGGATCGCGAAACGGCCCTCGGCGGAATGATTCACGATCGTCTCGCGCCGGGCATGCGGCTCGTCGCCCTGAAACAGCGGCAGCGCACTGATGCTGTCCTCCGCCGCGTCGGCCGGCAGCGCGGCGCCAAGCAAATCCGCGCACGTCGCAAACAGGTCAAACTGGGCGACAAGTCCGTCCTGCCGCACGTTCGCCGGCACCGTGCCGGGCCAGCGCACGATCAGCGGCACGCGGTGCCCACCCTCGAAGAGATCGGATTTGTAACCGCGGAATCCCGCGCTGGGATCGTGTCCGTGCCGCCGGTGCTCCGGCACGTCCGCCGCGGGGGCGAAGCCGTTGTCGGAGGTGAAAACGACGAGCGTTTCCTGATCGAGCCCGAGTTCCGCGAGTGCATCAAGCAGACGGCCGACATCGGCGTCGACCTGCGTGACAAAATCGCCGTAAGCGGTCACGCCGGTTTTGCCCGCAAAGGCGGCGGTCGGGAGGACTGGCGTGTGGGGCGAAGCGAGTGCCAGGTAGAGAAAGAAGGGGGCGCGATCCGCGACACGCGCGCGCTCGCGGAAATAGCTAATGGCCTCCTCCACCAGCCGAGGCTGCACTTCCTCCATCTTGAAATCCGGGCCGATCGGACCCGTGCGCCAGAGCCGCGGCGGCTCACTATCCTCGACTCGGGCCACCGGGATGGCGGTCGCCCGGTCGTCGCGCAACCAGACGTAAGGCGGCATGTCGAGCGACGCGCTGAGGCCGAAGAAGCGATCGAATCCGTGCGCGGTCGGTCCCCCGCCGAAAGACCGCGAAAAATCGACCTCCGTCGCGCCGGCTCCGTGCCGCTGCCAGTCGAGGCCGAGGTGCCACTTGCCGATGGCGGTCGTCGCGTAGCCTTGGTTGCGCAGGAAGCCGGCGATCGTCTGCCGGTCGGGCTCGATCAGACTCGAGTCGTAACCGTTCAACACCGCGCGTTTCAATCGGCCGCGCCAAGCGTAACGGCCCGTCAGCAGCGCGTAACGGCTCGGCGTGCACAAGGAGGACGCGGCGTGCGCGTCGGTAAAGCGCACCCCTTCCCGCGCCATCCGATCCAGCCGGGGCGTCTGCCACGCGCTCGCCGGATTGTAGCAAGACACGTCGCCGATCCCGAGATCGTCGGCGTAGATGACGACGATGTTGGGCCGGATGGAAGATTCCTTCGCTGCCGAGCCCGTAACCGCCGCCAATCCCAGCAGCGACAGACCCGCCAGCAGGCGATACCAGGAAGAGCGGGCCGACATTCGCGTCATTTTCCGATCCGTTGCTTGTAAGCGGTGACGCGCTCCGCCGCGTCGAGGACCGCCTTGTCCTGGTGGATGGTCCCGTAAAGCGTGAGGGCCATCGCCACCTCGGTGTAGTTCACGCCCTTGGCCTTGCCGGAGAAGGGATCGGCCTCCAGGCCGACGCCGGTGCGAGTGTTGCCGCGTGCATCGACTTCGCCGGAAGGCAGAATGCGGGTCAGTTGCCATGCAATGGCGGCGGGCAATGCCCGCTCGAACTCAGGCAGGGGCAGATGGAGTGCCAGCACCTGCCCGAAAAGGATGGAAACCACGTTGTAACTGGAATCGCGTCCGCCCTGCTCAATGAACACGCCTTCCTCATCGCGCAGTGTCAGCGCGTGGGCGATGAGCGCGCGGGACTTCTCGATCATCCGCTCGTCGTTGAGCGCGAGGCCGCAGAGGCCGAAGGCCTTCGCAGCAATGATGACGCGGTTCACAGTGTGGCCGACCTTCGGGATGATGGTGTCGTAGCCAGCGAGGATGAAATCCGCCGCGCGACGCACCTTCGGCTCAAGGGCGACGAGACGCTCGCGGAAGTGTGCCTCATGCGGCGACTGGCGGATGACCAAAATGGCGCGGCCCAGCTCCTGCAGGAAGAAATAGGAGGTCTCGACAGCGGCCGGACCCTCGCGAGACGTGTTGCCGTTCGGCTTGATGATCGCGTCGAAACTGCCGTCCGCGCGCTGGTGCGCGAAGGCTGTCTCGATGCCCCGCCAGCAGTCGTCCGCCAAGGCAAGGTCATCCCGCACCACGGCTGCGATCACGCCGCGGCAGGAACCGCGTTGAGGGCCTGCTTCGACCCAAAAACCGTTCGCCCGGTTGCCGCCGGTGAAGCCATTGGCATCGGGTCTGTCGCCCGCGCTCAGCGCCGCCAGCCGGCCCGGCGGGAAGGCACGGAGCACGTCGTATTCGCGCAGCGGGGCGCGTTCGGCGGCGAGCGCAGAGGCGGCCAGTAGGAGGCCGCCGAGGAGAAAGACGGGGCGGAGGAGCGGTGAATACTTCATCAGGAAATGTCCAGGTTGAGACGAAAAGGAGTGAATCCGGTAACATAGACGCTCTGGCCGTCCCATTTGGGTAACGCGCCGCGCAGTTGCGTCCAAGTGTGTTCGGTCCGGCCGGGACCGAAAGTGATCGTGTCGTCGCCGGCAGTGTAGCGGCCCGCGCCGGATTTCAGCAGGTGGGCGCCGTCGACGCCTGCAACGGGCTCGACGCCTTCGAGGCGGCCGCCGTGACGGAAGGCCAGCTCGAGGGCGACAGGCACGCCGTCCGTGCCATCGACCGAGAAGGCCAGGCGGAAGCGGCCGTTATCCTCGGACACCACCGCACGCGAAACGAGATGCTGGACGTTGCTTTGTGCGCGAGCTGCGCGCCCGCCCACGGCCAGCGTGCCGTTCGGCGCCATCCGCACATGTTCGCCGTCCGCGATCTGTTCCGCCGACAACGGCTGGAAATACGGACCCTCCAGCTTCTGCTCGAGTTGATAGCCACCCTCGCGAACCACGAGTTTTTCGCCGACAAACTGACCCTTGCCAAAGAAGGCGGAAGCCAGGCGCACGGCCTCGAGCGCCGCCGCGCCCTTGCGGAAGGAGAACAGCGTGGAATTTTGCGCCAGCACGGTGCCACTGACGCGTCCGCGGCGGATGCGCGCGAGATGTGAGTGGGTAAAGACCTTCGCGTAATCCTCGGGCAGCGGCGCATCGTCCGGCATGGCACCGCCGAAGTCCGGCTGCTCCAGGAAGGTCAGCAGCTCGCGCGTGAGCTGCCCGGCGGCAGTGCGCTCGATCTGGCGCGCCATGGCGGCGAAGCGACCGTTGTGGTCGAGCCGCGCCAGGGTGCGGTAGCTATAATAGTAGCGGGCCATGCTGCCACGCTGATATTTGTCCTGACGCTTTGATGCCTCGGTCACGACCTCGCCGTCGGGATGCACATAGTAAAGCGTCATCTCGAGATTGCGCCGCACCGGTTCGCGAAGCTCCGGCCGGTCGAGCAACCGGGCGACGGTCAGCAGGGCGCGGTCGACGACCGGCGAGTAGACACTCGTGCTTTTCTCGGTGAACTGGCCGTCCGGATCGATGTCGATGTTCTCTGCCAGCCACTGGTCGATCCGGGCGACATAACGAGAGTCGGGAAACAATTGGTTCAGCTGTGCGAGGGCGGCGCAGACGACCCACCGATGGTTGGGCGTGTGGACGCCGCCGGAGACAAGCGCCGCGCCGGCGCCGCGCAGGAACCCGTCGATCTGTGCGCGCAACGCGGCCTCCGCCGGATCGGCCGCCCGGCGGAGCACAACCGCGACGGGAGCGATGGTTTCGACCACGAAAGCGGTGTCCGGCGGAGAATGAAAATTCGTCGAGATGAGGTCGATCGTGCCGTCATGGTGCTGCGAGGCCACGAGGGCGGCGGCGGCACGCCCGAGCGGATCGAGCAGCGCGGCATCGCCATGGTGACGGGAGCCCGCGGCGTGTCGGGCGCAGACGAGGGCCGCGATCAGGCGCGCGGTGTCGTGAACGTTGGGGATGCCGTGCGCGTCGACGACGGCGCCGGATGCCCGCTGACGACCGAGCAGGCCGGGAATCGACGCGTCGTTGTCCGCCGTAAGTCGAGCGAGCAATGCATCGGCGGGCCCGGAAGCCGACCGCAAGCGCGACGGAGCCAAACCGAGGGCACCGACGGAGGCGAGGGAGATCAGGAATGACCGGCGGTGCATGGGGAGGAAAAGCGGACGGCGGCGGACCCGGGCGGGCCCGCGCGCCGTGATTCAGAACATGGCTGGCGTGCGTTGTCCGCACGCCAACCTGGAGCACAGACCGTTAGAAGTCGAACGTGGTGCTGAGAATAAACTGCTGGGGATCGATGATGCGGAAGGCGTAGGGCGAGCCATCCGGGTTGACCGCGAGGGGCTGGAGGCGGCCGCGCTCGAGGAAGTCACGGACGTTCAACTGCACGCGGCCGCGGACGGTGTCGCGGAAGAGCTTGAACTTGTAGCCGACGTTGAGGTCGACGTAGTAGCGCGCCTTGTCGTGGATCGGGCGGTCGGGGTCGAGGCCGGTGATGAGGCCCGAGGCGTCGGCCGGGAGGCCGTAGAAGCCGATGGCACCCTTGCTCTCCCAGCGGAGCGCGCCGCCGACACTGAAGTTCTTCAACACGCCGTCGGTGAAGTCGTAATTGCTCAGGACGTTGAAGCGCCACTCGCGCATCTGGGCGCGGGGCTTGCCGGAGTTGGCGACCTCGAACGAATACGGCGCGAGGATGTCAGCGATGTAGCGGCCGCGGGCGGTGCTGTTGTTGGCCTCCCACCAGAGGTTGCCCTGGTCGTCGCGAATGCTGGTCCAGACGGGCAGGCGATCGGCCAGATACTCGGTGACGCTGTTGCCGATGTTGCTGTCGATGGCCTCCATCTGGGCGAGATTGGCCTTGATGCGCCAATTGCGCGTCGGGTTGTAGGTCACCTCGAACTCCCAGCCGCGGGAGGTCACATCGGCGGGCACATAGACGGCGCCGGTCTCGTCCTGCATGCGGAGCTGCACGGGATCGATCTGCATGAACTCGGCGGTGGCGTTGAAGAGCTGCTCCTGGGTCGGGTTCGTGTTGCCTTGGTTGAGGAAGCGCTGACGCACGACGTTCTCGGCCCACGGGTAGAGCGACTCGTTGTAGGGTTGGCGCCAGCCCTCGAGGCGGTGGATGCGGGAGCCGATGGTGCCGATCTGGCTGCGAATGGAGTTCTTCTCGGTGTTGTCGTAGCGGTTGACGCGGACGAAGAGCTTGCCCTCGAGAAGCTTGAGGGTGAAGCCGAAGTCGTAGCCCTCGCTGACGGCATTCGGGAGCACGCCGCCGAAGATGTCGTAGCGGATGATGTCCGGGTTGAAGCTGTCGGAGAAGTTGTAATGCAAGTTCAGCCAGGAAGTGGGCTTGAGGACGATGCCGAGGGTCTTGGTATCGCCGGAGCGCTCAAGCCAGGTCGAGTTGCTGAAGTTTTCGAGGTTGTCGTAGGAGATCCAGCCGGTGGCAGGGTCGACGGCGACGCTGGCGGAGTTGCGCGAGCGCTGCTTGTCATGGCGCCAGCCGAGGGTTGGGATGACGCGGTTGTCGAAGAAGGAGCCCTGGTAGGTGAGGTTGTAGGTCTCGATCTTCTGCTGGCGGGTGTTGGTGCCGGTGATGGCGGCTTCGCCCAGCTCGGCGGGGTCATTGATCCAGCGCTGCTGGCCGGCGGCGCCGTTATACCAGAAGAAGGGATAGGTGCCGGCGAGCACCGACTGCGACGTGGGAGCGTAGTCAACGTTGCGGCCGGTCGCATCGCCGAGATAGTATTGGTAATAGATGTAGGGACCGGCGGTGCGATTGGCGGTGTTGGTCCAGCTATGCGTGGAGAGGAACATGTCGCGGTAGCGATATTCTGTGCTCTCGTTCTCGCGGAGTTCGGTGTGGAAGTTCACGCGCTGCTGGCCGATCCACTGGCGGCCGTCGCCGCGGCCCGGGCGCCATTGGTAGGCCAGGTCGAGGCTCTTCGTGTCAATCTCCTCGGGCCAGCGCTGGATGAGCGGCTGGTTGCCGCCGACGTAGGGCCGGCCGAAGTTGGGATTCGGACTGCCGTTGATGAGGTGACTGTTCACGTCGACGTAGAGGACCGTGTCGTTGCCGACAACCTGCTTGCGGGTGTAGCGCTCGAAGTCCTGATGAAACCAGCCGAGCTTGGCGGCGAGGAGGTGGTTGCCGCGCTCGAGGAGGATTTGCTCCAGCTCGGTGACGAAGGTGTCGGCCTCGTCCTGCGTGAGATTCGGGGCGATATAGTTGATGGAGCTCCAGTCGTAGATCGACTTGTCGGTGACGCCGCGGTCGAAGAACAGCGGGTAGAGCAGGCCGCGCTCGCGACTGAGGCGGGTGCCGCTCTGGAGGAGGCGGACGTTCTGGTTGCGGGTGAGCGGGGTGGCGGCGTTGCCGGTGCGGCCGACCGACCAGAAGCCGACCTCGCCCGTCGGCTCCACGTGGAGCACGCCGCTGTTGTATAGAATAGAGCCGCCGATCAGGCCCCACGGCAGCGTGCTGTTGTCGGTGTTCTGCGCAAAGGTGCCGGTGACGGTGCCGTTGGCGTAGGTGACACGCTGCGTGGCGGGATTCCAAGCCGGTGAACCATAGGTGATCCACTCCGAGATGCCGTCGCGGGGCGTGACGTAGTTCGGCACCTGGGCATCGCGGGTGTAATGCTCGGCGCTGAAGCGGAGGGTGGTCCGCTTCGAGGGTTGGAAGGTGAGTGCGCCGTAGAGGCGGCGGCTGTCGTCGTAGGACGGCTCGCGCTGGAAGCGCTTGTTCTGGTCGACGCCGGCGATCCGGATGGCGAGCTTCTCCTGGATGAGGGGCTGGTTGTAATCGAAGCTGCCGCGAACGCCGCCGACGCTGTCGACGCGAGCGGAAACACTGCCGGCGCGGCGGTGGACGTTAGCGGCGGAACGCACGAGGTTCACAACGCCGGAGCCAGTGCCGAGGCCGAAGAGGTTCGAGTTGGCGCCGCGCGAGATCTCGATCGAGTCGATGTTGTAGGTGTCGAACGGGATCTTCGAGTTGCTGATAAAGCTGCTGATGGCCATGTTGGCCGCGTTCATGCCGCGGATGCGGTTTGCGGTGTTCGGGTCGGCCGCGGCGTCGTCGTTCACACCACCATCGCGGTTGATGGTGACGGCGGTGAAGTTGCCGAGACCCTCGGTGCTGGCCTCGTAGAGAAAGAGGTCGTTGATGTCGTTGACCGCGGTGTCGACCAGCTGCTGCTTGGTGACGACGGTGGTGGAGGCAGCGATGTCTTCCAAGCTCGTGTTCAGGCGCGTGCCCGAGAGAGCGTTGGAGGCGAGGTAGCCTTCGTCTTTCGAATTCACCGTGAAGGGCGACAGCACGAGCGGCTCTTCGTCGTTTCCTCCGGCGGGCGCAGCCGCGGTTTGCTGCGCTTGCAGCACGGCCAGCAGGGCCGAAAACGAAGCCAGAACAGACACAAAAAGACGCCAAGAAAGGCGGAACAACGGCGGAGTCATGGGTAGGTGGGGTTAAGGCTTGATCCCGATAACCGTGAGGCGGCTACCGGATGCATCCAAACATGCACCCCGTTATTGCTCTGTCAGGTTTGGGCAATTGGAAGCGTTGCAATCAGGGGCCATTTTCCCCTCCAATCCGCATGGACAGTCAGATTGAACAGCACCCGATGCAGTCCGTCCGTTCCACCAAATTGCACGGCTTGCTGGGAAGCCGAATTCGCATGTTGAAATCAAAAGATCGCCGCGGCGGATGCGGGGGTGACGCGAAGATTACTGATAAGAATCAATTTCTTTTCGCGCCTCAAATAGTTCTGCTCTGGTGCGCCGCTGGCAGTGCTTGGAAGATTCAAACGTCCTCAGTCCGGAATGACCATTGGGCTTGGCAACCGGAGTCATCTTCAGCGCAACGACCGCAAAACCTGCTGCGCGCCGCCGTGGTTGGCATCGAATCGCAATGCGCGCTCCGCAGCCGCTCGTGCTCCTTCGGGATCGCGGTTGCGCAGCAACACCGTGGCCAACGCATAGGGATAATCGGCCACACCGGGGCCCTCCTCCTCCGCCCTCTGCAAGGCGCCAATCGCCTCCGGCACGCGACCTCCCTGCGCCAGCAGCAGCCCGAGGTTATACCAAGCGCGATGGAAGGCAGCGTCGCGCCGCACGGCGAAGCGGAAGGAATTCTCCGCCTCCACGAGACGGCCGGCCTCGGCGTAAGCGAGCCCGGCCTGAAGAGCGTAGCCCGGCGACGCCATCGGCGCCAGTTCGGCAGCGCGATAGTATGCGGCACCTGCCTCGGCCATGCGGCCCAAGCCCACCAGCACCATGGCTTGCGTCTCGTGGATGCCAGGCGAATACGCGTCCCACTGGAGACCGCGCTCAATCTGACGGAGCGCTCCGGATAAATCACCGCGATTGGCCAAATCCTGCCCCAGTCGCACGCGGCCGGAGGGTTGGTCGAGCGTCAACGCGAGATAGGCGTCAAGTTCGCTCCGGCTGGGCGAGTCGGAAGGCAATTGGGCAGAAAGCGCCCAGGCAGCGTCGAGCCGCACAAGTCGCACCGGATCTTTCAGCAGTGGCTGCAACCGCTCCGCGGCCTCGGCGCTGCCGGAGAAATACCGCGCGGCCGCAGCACGTTCCATTGGATCCGCCGCTTCCAAGGCAGCCAGCACGACCTCGCGCCCGCTGGCGCCATCAGGCGTCTGCGGCAGCAGTGACAGATAGGTCGCGCGCCAGGCAGGGAGGTCCTCGTTCTTCAACAAGGCCAGCAGGCCAGCCGCCGATCCCGGCCGCCCGTCCTGCGCCGCAGTGATCGCCCTCGCCCGCGCCCGCTGGCGCGAATCGAGTTTGTCGCCATACCACTCGTCAGCCTTGGCAATGATCCAATCCAGCCCCTTGTCTTCATGACAGCGGCTGCAAGCGTTCGGAATGCCGAGTTCCTTGGTGAGCAGCGGATCGGGCTTCAACCAGCCGTGGTCGTGGCGCGGAGCCCGCTGCATGTAGGTGGTTGTCGGCATGTGGCACGCGACGCACGAATTGCCGGCGCTGTCGGACTTGTGCCGCGAATGCGCGAACGGATCGATTGGCGTCGCGCGCACGCCGCCGGACATGACGCGACCGGGCGCAGCATGGCACTGCTGGCAGAGCTGATTGTCGGTGACCGGGAGTATCGTCTTCGTCGTATGTGGGTCGTGACAGTCGAGGCACGTGACGCCAGCGTGGCCCATTCGACTGAGCAGCACGGATGTCCAGTTGAAGTCTTCGTCACGTTGCTGGCCATCGGGATAAAACGTGGTCGCGTCCACCGGCAGCGTAATCCGGTAGTGGTCGTGATAATTGTCGCCCGGCTGGAAATCCTCCGTGAGTCGCTCGTTGCGGGCATGGCAAGGTGCGCACGTCTGCATCATCTTCTGACGATCGCCATGGAAGGGCGCGTGCGCTCCGGGCAGCGGCGGGCGGCTTTTGTCGCCGTGTCCAGCCGGCATGGGACCGTGGCACTGGATGCAGCCGACGCCATGTTCCACCCAGGTGGAATGATAGGCATCCGCGACCTCGTCGTAACGGCGCTGATAACCGGTCATGTGACAATGCGCGCACATGGAGTTCCAGTTCATGCCACGGCCGGTCCAGTGCCCCCACTCGCCCGGTCGGCGGCCCTCCGTGCCGAAAATATTGAACCATTCCTGTTTCGCCGGATCGAAGGCCATTTCGTGCGGCTGCCAGCGATTGCCCGACGCCGGAACGAGCGGCTGCCAGAGCGGCTTCTGCCCGAGCACAAATTCTGGAACGGCCTCATTCGGCGCAATGGCCGCGAAGCCTTTCAGCGCCGCAGCATCCTTTGTCGCATCAACCGGACGGTTGGCCCCGGCGTGGTCGGTCGGCGCCCAAGCGGCGTGAATTTCCGCATGGCACTCTCGACATGAGGCTGAGGTTTGCGCCACCGCCTGGTCAACCCGCAGCCGCTGCGCCGGTGCCTGCCGACAGGCCGGTGTCACCGAGAGCAGCAGAATGCCGGCAAGTCCCGCCAAGAGGGAGGCGGCACAAAGGCGGCGATACGTGCGGGGTTGACCGGTCATTCAAGCGTTCAGGCAAACGAAATGGCGGAGGAGGGTGCGAGGGATTCGCTTCGCTGCGCGCCAGCCGTGCTACTGCCCAGCACGCTGCCATTTTGTTTCATCAAAATGGCGGAGGGGGTGGGATTCGAACCCACGTTAGGGTTTAGCCTAAACCGCATTTCGAGTGCGGCGCGTTCAACCACTCTGCCACCCCTCCGTTTGCGAGGCGGCCAACGTAGGCCGCCAAAACGAAAACGGAAGCCGAAACTTTGCGCGCCCCATCGCCCTGTAAAATTCAAACATTCTCGTCCTCGACGGCTTCGAGTTGTCGGCGGTTGGCGGGCAGATGCTGTGGAAAAAAGAAATAATACAGCATGAGCTGCCAGCTGCGTGACGAACGGTAGAGCACCATGGGCATGAGCAGCGATAGACCGATGGCGAGGCCAACGGCCACGCGGCCACTGAGCCAGCCGGCATACCAGGCGAGCGCCACCGGCGTCAGAAAAACCACAACCGTCACCCCGTAGTTGAGCGCCATGGCGCCGAGAAAAAAGCCTTCGTCCTTCTCAAAGCGCAGCCGGCAGTCGGGACATTCATCGTTGAGCTGAAAAACCGTGCCGTCCTTGAACAGGCGTCCGCCGCCGCAATTGGGACAGCAGTTGGTGAGCCCACGGGCGATGATCTGACCTTGCGTGACTTTCATGAGAGAAGATTAGCCACCATGGCCGCAAAGCGGAAGTCTACTCTGCAATTAGGCATTCTGCCCATACGCCCTATAAGCCGTATGGTCACAAAAAAGGCGCTTCCTCGCGGAAACGCCTTTCGAATTCAAAACCGGCTGCGGTCTCAGACGCCGAGCTGGTAGCGCGTGAAGCGGCGGACCTGCATGTTCTCGCCGAGCTTGCCGACCTTCTCGGACAGGAGGTCCTTGATGGTCTTCTTGCCCTCGGGATCCTTCACGAACGGTTGGTCGAGGAGGCACACCTGCGAGTAATACTTCTCCAGCTTGCCTTCGACGATCTTCTGGATCGCGGCGGCGGGCTTGCCAACCATCTGGGCGGTGGCGATGTCGCGCTCCTTGGTCAGATCGGCCTCGGGCACCTCCTCGCGGCGCACGTAGAGCGGGCCGGCGGCGGCGATCTGCAGGCAGAGGTCCTGGCAGAAGGCTTTGAAGTCGTCGGTCTTGGCGACGAAGTCGGTCTCGCAGTTGACCTCGACGATCACGCCGACCTTGCCGCCGACGTGGATGTAGGCGTGAACGAGGCCTTCCTTGGTGGCGCGGGAAGCGAGCTTGTCGATCTTGTTGCCGAGCTTCTTGCGGAGGATGGTGATGGCCTCCTCCGTGTTGCCCTTGGCCTCATCGAGAGCCTTCTTGACGTCGAGCAGACCGGCTCCGGTTTTCTCCCGGAGCTCGCTGATCATGGCGGTGGTGACGGTGGACATGTTTAAGTGATGCGTTGGCGAATGGCTCAGACCTCGTCGGTGGTGACGGCGGACTTCTTGGCGCCGGTGGTGCGGCTCGGGCGCTTCTTGGCGACCGGCTTCTCCTCGACGACGTCCTTGAGGCCGGCCGGGATCGGCACCTTGTCGAGGTCCACTTCGCCGGCGTTGGCGGCGGCCTGGGCCTCGGCCGGGGTCGCACGACGGGTTTCGCGATGGGCGAGACCGGCCTGGATGGCGGCCACGATGGTCTCAACGATGATGCGCACGGACTTCGTGGCATCGTCGTTGCCCGGAATCGGGTAGGTCAACTGGGTCGGATCGGAATTGGTGTCAACGAGGCCGATCGAGGGAATGTTCATGCGCTTGGCCTCGGCCACCGCGATCTCCTCGTAGCTGGTGTCGATGACAAACATCGCGCGGGGCAATGCGGTCAGGCCGATGATACCGTCGAAGTTACGGGTCATGCGGGCCATCTCGCGGCGGATCGCGGACTCTTCCTTGGAGGAGAACTTGGCGAGCTCGCCGCTGGCGTCCATCGCCTGGTATTTCTTATACTTGTTGAGGGACTTCTTGATGGTCTCGAAATTGGTGAGCGTGCCACCCATCCAGCGGGTGGTGACGTAGGGCATACCGGTGGCGGCGGCGGCCTCGCGAATGAGCTCCTGGGCCTGGCGCTTGGTGCCGACGAGCAGCACGTCGTCGCCGTGGGCGACGAGGTTCTCGATGAAGGCGCAGGCCTTCTCCAGCTGCGCGTGGGTCTTCTCGAGGTCGATGATGGTGATGCCCTGGCGGTGATCGAACACGTAGGGCTTCGAGCGCGGGTTCCAGCGCTTGGTCTGGTGACCGAGGTGGACGCCGGCATCGAGGAGGTCTTTGGGAGTTACGTTCATGATGATCTATGTCGTGACGAGACACAGGTCGGCCAAACTGGGCCGCCTTGCGATCGTTACTAAGGTTTCAGGTTGATGGTTTAAGGAACAGGAAGGACGAAAACAGAGAACGGCCGCACCCGTGGCAAGGGGGAATTATCGGAATCTGCCTTTGCGCATATAACTGACATAATGCCCGGTATTTAGCACGGCATGCATGGTGGAAATGTTTGACGTGGTCGACTTCGGCCGGTGCATTTTCAAGCCGGTCCCCTGACATCGCCCCCATGCCGCCGTTTCTACGTAATCTCTTCCGCTTTCAAGAAAGCGGCCTGCTGCTGGTCATCGTGGCGCTGGGCGTGCTGCTCACCGCTTTCAGCGGCACGGTGCGCACCCCGGTCTTCGAAATCGGACCCGACGGGGCCCGACAGCGTGTCTTCACGACCAACGAGGCGGGCGAACGCATTCCGGCATTCGTAGAGAAAAACAAGTTCTTCAACGCCCAGAACCTCGCGCAGCTGGCCAAGGACACGAGTTTCATCGCGATCATGGCGGTCGGCATGTCCATCGTCATCATCGCCGGCGGCATCGACCTCTCGGTTGGTTCCATCTACGCGCTGGCTTCGGTGGTCGGCGCGCTGGCCTTCCAACATTTCGGACCGACAGGCGCCGCCGCAGACACCGCCCCGTGGCTGGCGGTCTCGCTCGGGGCATTGGCGTGTGTGGGCACCGCAGCTGCATGCGGTCTGGCCAATGGCGGGCTAATTGTGGCGTTGGGCGTGCATCCTTTCATCATCACGCTCGGAGCCATGGCGATTTTGCGCGGCATCGCCTTCGTCGCCACCAAGGGTCAGTCCGTCGGCGGCTTCCCTCCCCTCTTCCGCGACATGGTCCGCTGGGAAACCAGTGGCGGTCTCAGCCTCGTGCCGCTGGCTGTCATGTTGGTGGTGCTTGTCGTCGGTTGGATTTTTCTTTCACGCCTCGCCGCCGGCCGTCGCGTCTATGCCATCGGCGGCAACGAACTCGCGTCACGTTTCAGTGGCATCCGCGTGGAACGCGTGAAGCTCGGCGTCTATCTTCTTTCCGGTCTCGCCGCCGGCATCGCAGCGCTCATCGCGCTCGGCTATTATGGCAGCGCCAGCTCGGGCGATGGCCAGGGCTACGAACTCAATGTCATCGCCGCCGCCGTGGTCGGTGGGGCCAGCCTGACCGGCGGTCGCGGCTCGGCGCTCGGTGCCGTGCTCGGCGCGCTGATCATTCAGATGATTTCCAGCGGCATCGTTATCCTCGGCATCGATCAGAACTACAGCCAGATCATCATCGGCACCGTCGTCATCGCCGCCGTCGTGCTCGACAATATCAACACTTGGCTCGCCAAGCGCCGCCTGACGCAGGCTACCGGCGCGAAACATTGAGCCGTCCCGCCGGTCCCTAACCTCTTTAATCCGCACTCCGTAATCCCCAAACCGCCATCCCCATGAAACGTCTGCTCCTCCTCGCCACTGCCTTGGCCGCCGCTCTTGCGGGCTCCGCCGCCGAGCGCGAACTCATCATCGGCCTCGTCGCCAAATCGCAGGGCAACCCCGTTTTCCAAGCCGCCCGCGTCGGCGCTGAGGACGCCGCCAAGGCCCTTAGTGCACAACACAAGATGAAGATCCGCATCGACTGGCGCACGCCCAACGAGGAAGACGCGCAGAAGCAGGCCGAAGCCATCGAGCAACTCGTGCTCGCTGGCGCCGAGGGCATCGCCGTCAGCTGCTCCGACGCGAACAAACTCACCGACGCCATCAACCGCGCCGTGGACAACGGCGTGCCCGTCGCGACCTTCGACTCCGACGCCCCCGCCTCGAAGCGTTTCGTCACCTACGGCGTGGACGACATTGAGTGCGGCAAGCAGACAATGGAAGAGCTCGTGAAAGTCATGGGCGGCAAAGGCATCGTCGCCATCCTCGCCGGCAATCAGAACGCTCCCAACCTCCAGCGCCGCGTGCAGGGCGCCAAGGAAGTTGCCGCGAAATATCCCGGCATCACCATTCGCGACACCTACTATCACAAGGAAACGCCGCAGGACGCCGCCGCCAAGGTCGAGCAGGTCATGCAGGCCAATCCCGACATCACCGGCTGGGCCATGATCGGCGGCTGGCCGCTCTTCACCGAGAACGCCCTCAAGTGGCAACCCGGCACCGTCGCCTGCGTCTCCGTCGACGCCCTGCCCGCCCAACTCGCCTACATTCGCAGCGGCCACGTGCCCGTGTTACTCGCCCAGCAATGCTACCAGTGGGGCTATCGCTCGGTCGAACTTCTCATCGCCAAGATCGTCGAACGCAAGAATCCGCCCGCCGTGAAGGAAATCAGCGCCTTGATTCCCGTCACCAAGGACAACGTGGACGAGTTCGGCAAGAACTGGGAGACGTGGCTGCCGAAGTGATTCGCTCCGCGAATCACTCGTTGAAGATGGAAGTTTAAGTTGAAGCTGACGAACCGCCCATCGCGCGTCCTCCGCCGTGATCTTAATCTTAAGACTTAAACTCAAATTCGCGGAGTTGTCCCGCTGATGCCCTTCATCGAATTCAGCGGGATAACGAAACGCTTCCCCGGCGTGCTCGCGCTCGACGGGGTGAGTTTTACCGTGGAACGCGGCACGTGCCATGCGCTCATCGGTGAAAACGGCGCGGGTAAGAGCACGCTCGGCAAGATTCTCGCCGGCGTGCACACCGGCGACGGCGGCGAGATCCGCCTCGACGGCCAGGTTATTCACCCGGCCAATCCACTCGCCGCCCGCAAACTCGGCATCGCGATGGTCCATCAGGAGCTCGCTTTCTGCCCGAATATGAGTGTCGCCGAGAACCTTTGCCTCGGCGATCTGCCGCGCCGAGCGGGTTTCGTCCAACGCCGCGAGCTCCACGCTCGCGCCAAGGCGATGCTCGCCACCATCGGAGCCGACATCGACCCCGACGTCATCATCGGCACGCTTTCCACCGGACGCGAACAGCTCGTGCAGATCGCCGCCGCTGTCGGCACCGAGGCCAAAGTCATCGTGATGGACGAGCCCACCAGTTCGCTCTCCGCCGCCGAGACCGCCGAACTCTTCAAACTCGTGCGCGAGCTGAAAACCCGCGGCATCACGCTCATCTACGTTTCGCACCGGCTCGAAGAACTCTTCGCCCTCTGCGACAACATCACGGTCCTGCGCGACGGCAAACACGTCGCCACCGAGAAGATTAGCGAGACCACGCCGCACCGCGTCGTCACGCAGATGATCGGCCGCGAACTGCTCATCGCCACGCCCCATCACCTCGCCCGCGAGCTGGGCGCCGAGCGACTGCGCATCGAAGCGCTTTCTTCACCGGGACAATTTACCGATATCAGCCTAAGCGTGCGCGCCGGTGAGATCGTCGGCATCGCCGGCATCGTCGGCGCCGGACGCAGCGAAACCGTGCAGGCCGCCTTCGGCCTCGATCCGCACGCCACGGGAAAAATCACCGTGGACGGCAAGCCTCTGCCGCTCGGCTCCGTGGACGCCGCGCTCGCTGCCGGTGTCGGACTCGTGCCCGAAGACCGCAAGCGCCAGGGCCTCGTGCTCGGACTCAATTGCCGCGAAAACACCGCGCTCGCCGCATTGCCGGCCTTGAGTCTCCTCGGCTGGGTCAATCGCGCCAACGAACGTTCGCTTTCGGCGAAATACACGCAGCGCCTGCGCGTGAAAGCGCCCTCGCTCGAATCCATCACCGCCGGCCTCAGCGGCGGCAACCAGCAGAAGATCGCCCTCGCAAAATGGCTCGCGCGCTCTTGTGACGTGTTGCTCATCGACGAACCCACGCGCGGCGTGGACGTCGGCGCCAAAGCTGAGATCTACCAATTGCTCGACGAACTCGCCTGCGAAGGAAAGGCCCTGCTGGTCGTTTCCTCCGAACTGCCCGAACTCATCGGCCTGTGCCGCCGCATCCTCGTGATGCGCGAAGGCCGCCTCGTTGGAGAAGTGCAACGCGCCAACTTCAGCGAAGCCAACCTCATGCGCCTCATGGCCGGCGTCGCCGCCGCCTGAAGTCGCGGCTGCGCGTCAAATCTAACTGTCATACATCTTTACCGGACGCGCTGATTGACCCGGCACACCGGCGGCGGCACATTCTCTAGGCACCCCGCCCTGTCACCCCACGCCCGCGCCGCACCCCCGGACCGCCGCCATGAGCGAGATCACGCAGCTTTTGCATGCCGTTGAGCGCGGCGAAGCGCATGCTTCCGAGGAATTGCTGCCGCTCGTTTATCAGGATCTGCGCCGGCAGGCCGCGATGCAGATGTCCCGGGAATCCGCCGGTCAGACTCTCCAACCCACGGCTCTCCTACACGAAGCATGGTTGCGAGTGACCGGCCCCGGTGATCGCCACTGGCAAAATCGCGCCCATTTTTTCGGCGCCGCCGCCGAGGCGATGCGTCGCATTCTCATTGAAAATGCCCGCCGCAAATCCCGCCTCAAGCGCGGTGGTGACCTCGTGCGCGTGGACGCCAGCCAGATCGAGCTCGCCGCCACCACGCCCGATGAAAAAATCCTGCTCATCAATGATGCCTTGGAGTTGTTGCAGGTGGAGGACCCCGAGAAAGCGCAGGTCGTTGTGCTCAAGTTTTTCGGCGGACGGACCAATCAGGAAGTCGCCGAAAGCCTCGGCGTGACCGAACGGACCGTCGAACGCCACTGGGCCTTCGCCAAAGCCTGGTTGTTTCAGCACATCCGCACACAGGGTTGAACACCGCGCCGTCTGTCGGGTTTTGCCGCCAAAACGCGCATGTCAGTAACGTTCCCCCATCCTGATGAACACGGACACGCAACGGGAAGCTGAGCTTTTCGACGAGGCCCGGCGAATATCTTCGCCAGCCGCGCGACGGGATTTCCTCACCCGTGCCTGCGACGGCGACGATGCGTTACGGCTGCGGGTTGAAAGCCTGCTGGATGCAGAGGCAGCGGCAGATCGTTTTTTTGCCGAAAGCGGCGCGGCGATGGCCCTCGCGGGCAAACATCTGTCGCCACCGCCCGGTGTGCCGGGTGAGGAGCCTGTCGGCGCCCTCATCGGCCGTTACAAGCTGCTCGAAAAGATTGGCGAAGGTGGCTGGGGCGTTGTCTATCGTGCCGAACAGCAGGAGCCGGTGCGCCGGGCCGTCGCCCTGAAAATCATCAAGCTCGGCATGGAAACCAGGAGCGTCGTCGCGCGTTTCGAAGCGGAGCGCCAGGCCCTCGCGATGATGGATCATCCCAACATCGCGCGCGTCTATGATGCCGGCGCGACTGATCGCGGCCCGCCCTATTTCGTCATGGAACTCGTGCGCGGGGTGAAGATCACCACGTATTGCGATCAACACCGGCTCGGCCTGCGCGAACGGCTCGACCTGTTCATCCTCGTCTGCCACGCGATCCAACACGCCCATCAAAAGGGCATCATCCACGGCGACATCAAACCGTCCAACATCATGGTGTCACTGCAGGACGGCGTGCCGGTGCCCAAGGTGATTGACTTCGGCATCGCCAAGGCCACCGAGGCCCGCCTGACCGACCGCCTGCTTTTCACGGCCTACGCCCAGCTTATCGGCACCCCGGCTTACATGAGTCCCGAGCAGACTGATGTGAACAATTTCGACGCCGACACGCGCAGCGACATCTACAGCCTTGGCGTGCTGCTCTATGAATTGCTGACCGGGCTGACGCCTTTCGATGCCAAGCAGCTGATCGAAGGCGGCCTCGACGAAATGCGCCGCATTTTGCGTGAGAAAGAACCCGCCCGCCCATCGGCGCGGTTGGGTGCGCTGCCGGCGGCTGAACTGGCGCGCACGGCCGGCGACCGCCAGACCGAAGCCCACCGGTTGACCGGGCTCCTCCGTGGCGATCTTGATTGGGTCGTGATGAAGTGTTTGGAAAAGGACCGCAGCCGGCGCTACGAGACGGCCAACGGCCTGGCCATGGACATCCAGCGCCACCTGAACAATGAGCCGGTGATGGCCCGGCCGCCGAGCCGGCTCTATCGTTTCCGCAAACTCGTGCGCCGCAACCGCGTGGTTTTCGCCGCAGGCGGCGCCGTCGCCGCCGCGCTGATCGCCGGCCTGGGCACTTCCACCTGGCTTTTCATCAAAGAGCGCGAGGCCCACCAACGGGCCATCGCCGCCGAGCAACAACAGGCGCGATTGCGAGCAGTCGCCGAATTGCGCGAAAAGATATCCTCCGCCGCACTCTTTGTCACCCAAGAGCGCTTTGAGGAAGCCGACAAGCTGCTGAACGAAATTTCCTTTGCCCAACCGACCGTGGAAGGCGCCGCCGTGCTCCGCTCGGTCGCCGAGTGGCATGCCGTGCGCCTGCAGTGGCGCCAGGCCGCGGAGCGAGCCATGCTGTTGCTGCAAGTCAACCAGCTCGACGGTTCCGACATGTCCACGCTCGACTACCTCCGCAGCGGACCGGCGTTGATCGAACAGGGAGACATCAACAACTACGAGCGTTTCCGCCAGGAAGCCATCGCACGTTACACCGCCGCACCCTGTCCCTTTGCCGACCGCATCGTCAAAGTCAGTCTGTTGCTCCCGGCCAATGAGCGGCTCATCGAATCGCTCCGCCCGCTCGCCGACGAAACCGCCAAACACCTGGCCGAGGCCGACAAGGGTGGCGACGATTTCACCGCCGCCTGGCGCTCTGTCTCCCTCGGCCTGCTCGAATACCGCCGCGGCAACCACGCCAAGGCCGTCGAGTGGAGCCGCCGCTGCCTCGCCTATCCCGGCACCAACGCACCGCGCACCGCCACCGCCCAGATCATTCTCGCGATGGCCAGCCATCGCCTCGGCCACCCTGATGAGGCCCGCGCTGAATTCGCCGCGGGCCAGCAAGTCATCGAACAAAAGTTTCGCACGCGAATGGACGCCGGCGGTCCGGTGCATGGCTTCTGGTTCGACTGGGTCTTCGCCCGCATCCTCCTGCGCGAATGCATGGCCCTGCTCGAGACCGCGCCGCGCAATCCCTAGCCGTCATGGTTTTTTTGCCCTGCCGTGTCGGGATTTCCCTGCTGACGGCGCATGTAAGCGGTGAAGGCAGCATTTACCCCGCTGCAAACCGTAACCCCGCCCCCCTTGATCATGATCATTACGCTCCCATCGAAGTCGCGCGAATCCCTGCCCGTCCGCACCGGGCATCGGAGGGCGCTTTGCTCCGCCACCTTTCTGTCTGCATTGTTGGGCTTCGGCTCCCTTCAGGCCCAACAAGCCGCCGTTCCCACGGACAGCAAAACCGTCGTGCTCGAAACCTTTGTCGTGAACGGCACGCGCGCCAGCCTCATCAGCGCGCAGGAAATCAAACGGGAATCGATCCAGTTGGTTGACTCAATCGTTGCCGAGGACATCGGCAAACTGCCCGACAACACCGTGGCGGACGCGCTCCAACGCGTGCCCGGCATCCAGGTCGGCCGCAGCAATGGCGAGGTCAACACCGTGCTCATCCGTGGCCTGCCCAACCTCGGCACCACCCTCAACGGCAATGAAATCTTCACCGGCACTTCCCGCGGTGTCGCCTTGCAGGACATTCCCGCCGAACTCGTCGCCGGGGTGGACGTCTTCAAATCCACTTCCCCCGACAAGGTCGAAGGCGGCATCGCCGGCTTGATCGACATCCGGCTCCGCAAGCCCCTCGATTTCGACAAACCCCAGTTCGCCGCCAGCGGTCGCCTCATCCACGGCGAAAACGCCGACAAGACCGGACATGTCAGCAGCATCCTGCTCGCCGATCGCTGGTCCACGAGCGCCGGTGAATTCGGTGCGCTTTACTCCGGCGCCTACCAGCAACGCTATTTTGTGGACCAGATCGCCTTCAACTTTCTCTTCGAACCGGAGGGCGTTCCCACCTCGATCCACTCGACCGGCACGCTGGAACTGCCCTTCACCCAGGGCGGCCAGGTCATTCCCGGCGATCGCGTCCGCACTGCGCACAACCTCGCGTTGCAGCTGAAGGTCAACGAGAACCTCGAACTCTACAATAATTTCCTCAACACGACCTACGACAACCGGCACCAAGTCCACTTCCTCATCGGGTTTCCCCGGTTCGGCACCTACACTTCCGCCGACATCAACTCGGGCAACATCCCGAACCAGACCACCTCGACCGGCAATTTCCACCTCACCAGCACGCAGGCGTTCGACCAATCCACTGACGGCTACCAAAACGTGCTCGGTGCGAAGTGGACGCATGACAACACCCGCTTCACCGCCGAATACCTCTACAACTGGAACAAATATCGCAACCAGGCGCTGATCGTTGATACGCGTTATGCGGCGGCCCCGACCGACACCTTTACCTTCACCTACAACGACGGCGGCCGCGCCAACCTCGCTACACCCGCCGGCATCACCCAGGCCGAGAACTATTTCCTCTGGGGGCTCTTCGATAACAACGATGTCTCCACCTCCTCCCAACACGGCCTCAAGCTCGAGTTCGAGCACAGCCTTTCCGATGGCGCCTTCCAGAAGATCACGGGCGGCGTCCGCTGGAGCGATCGCGCGGTGCGCTTCCGCGCCACGAGTCGCGACGACATCGCCCCCGCTGGCGCGACCAACGGCGATCGCTTCGCTCCCACCGTCCCGCGCACCTCGACAATCACCGGTTTCGGCAGTCTGAATCCCGACGGCCCGCTCGACTATTACGACACGCCGCACTGGTATGGCGCCTCACCCGACTATCTCTACAACAACGCCAACGCCGTCCGCGCCCTCTTCGACCTGCCGGCCGGCCCCGCGCCCTACAACCCCACCCTCGGCTTCACCGATGACGAATCCGTGCTCGCCGGCTACGTGAACTCCACCTTCGCCACCATGGTCGGCGACAAGGCCCTCGACGGCTCGCTCGGCGCTCGCGTCGTCCGCACCACGCAGGACCTCAAAGGCTACAACACAACCGGCATGCCGATCGACGACAGCAAGTCGCAGACCGACGTGCTGCCGGTCGTCAACGCCCGCCTGAAACTTACCGACCAGTGGCAACTGCGTTTCGCCGGCGGCCGCACCATCACCCGGCCCAACTTCAGCGACCTCAACCCCGCCGTCACCCTCAACGCTCCCACCACCACCGGTGGCGGCGCCGGCACGGGCAGCGGCGGCAACCCCGACCTCAACACCGTCAAATCCAACAATTACGACCTGTCGCTCGAATACTACTTCTCCAACGACAGCTATGTTTCGTTCACGGCATTCCACCGCGACATCGACGGCTATGTGCAAAGCTTCGCGGCCACCGAGAGCATCAACGGCATCAACTACACGGTCGTGCGCCCGCGCAACTCCGGCAAGGGCAGCCTCGACGGCTTCGAGCTTAGCTATCAGCACTTCCCCGACGCGCTCAAGGGCTTGGGCTGGATGGCCAATTTCACCTACATCGACGGCGACACCGATGCGCCCGATTCCTCGCCTGGCGCGCCCGTCGGAGCCCGCGTGCGCAAGCCCTACGCGCAAGTGTCGCAGGAGGCGTTCAACGTCATCCTCGTCTACGAAGCCGGCAAGTTCTCGTCCCGCCTGGCCTACAACTGGCGCGGCGAATTCACCGACACCTTCGACGGACCCAATGCCGCCGGCAGCCCGCTGCGACAGATCCTCGTGAAGGCGCGCGGTTCGCTCGACTTCTCCGCCAGCTACGCCCTCAACCGGAACTTCACGATCACGCTCGATGCGACCAACATCCTGAAGGGCGAATACCAGGACTACTTCTTCGATTCCTCGCTCTATCCGCGCGATACCCGCGCCTACGACCGGACCATCGAAGTCGGCCTGCGCTACCGCTACTGAGCGAAATCCCCACCCTCCATCGCAGGGGCGGAACTTGTGTCCGCCCCTGCCAGGCGCAGGCAAACCGCGCCCCGAATAGGGGCATTCGCTCCATGTTTCGTCTCCACCTTTCCCTTGTCCTGCTGGGCAGCCTTCCGCTCGCCATCGCGCTTCCCGCCAACGAACCGCGACAGGTTAGCATTCACGACCCCGTGCTCGCCCGCGAAGGCGACACCTACTACCTCTTCAGCACCGGCCCGGGCATCACTTTCTACAGTTCGACCGACCGGGTGAACTGGCGGCGGCGTGGCCGGATTTTTCCCGGCGATCCCGCCTGGGCGAAGAGCGTTGCCCCCAAGTTCAATGGCCACATCTGGGCTCCCGACATCGTCCACCACGATGGTAGATTTTATCTCTTCTATTCCGTTTCCTCCTTCGGCGTGAACACATCAGCCATGGGCGTGACGGTGAACAAGACGCTGGATCCCGATTCACCCGACTACGAGTGGGAGGACCAAGGCATCGTGCTGCGCTCCGTGCCCAACCGCGATCTTTGGAACGCCATCGACCCAGCTGTCACCTTCGACGAGGATGGCACGCCGTGGATGAGTTTCGGTTCGTTCTGGTCGGGCTTGAAACTCGTGAAGCTCGCCCCGTCGCTGACCGCCGTCGCCGAGCCGCAGGAATGGCACTCTATCGCCAAGCGCGCCCGTTCCGTGCTCGACCCCGACACCGAGCCCGGTCCGGCCGAAATCGAAGCGCCGTTCATTTTCCGAAAGCACGGCTACTATT
The DNA here is from genome assembly GCA_044507675.1 of Opitutales bacterium. Lineage (GTDB taxonomy): Bacteria > Verrucomicrobiota > Verrucomicrobiia > Opitutales > Opitutaceae > Lacunisphaera. Next base: position 96,909 of record JBIQJF010000010.1, read on the forward strand.
ATCTATTCGTCTCTTGGGACAAATGCTGCCGCGGCCAGGATAGCACTTACAAAATGCTCGTCGGTCGTTCCAAGGAGATCATCGGTCCCTACCTCGACCGCGAAGGCCGTGACCTTGCATTGGGCGGCGGCACGCTCCTGCTCGCCGGCAACGCCGATTGGGCCGGCGTCGGCCACAACAGCGTCTACACCTTCGACGACAAGGACTGGCTCGTCTTCCACGCTTACGAAACCGCCGACAATGGCCTGCAGAAGCTCAAGATCGCCGAACTCGAGTGGGACGCCGACCACTGGCCGATTGTCCGACCCGAAGCATGGCTGGGCTACCGCAGCCGCCTGATCGAGTGACCCGTCCCTTCATGACCACCGTCTCTTCCTCACCCCGCCTTTCCGTTCTCGAAAAAATCGGCTTCGGCGCCGGCGACATGGCCGTGAATGTCGTCATCTCCTCGGCGTTCCTCATCATCACGTATTTCTACACCGATGTCTTCGGCTTGAAACCGGGTGACCTCGCGGCGCTGTTTCTGTCGGTGCGTCTTATCGACGCCATCACCGACCCGCTCATGGGACTCATCACCGACCGGGTGAACACCCGCTGGGGCCGCTACCGACCCTACTTCCTGTTTCTCTCGGTGCCGTTTGGCATCTCGATCTACCTGACCTTCCTCACGCCTGAACTCGGCTACAATGGCAAGCTGCTCTGGGCCTACGCCACCTACATCCTGATGACACTGCTCTTCACGGCGGTGACGATTCCCTACATTTCGCTTATCGGCGTGCTTACCGACTCAACCGCGGAGCGTCTCTCGGCCAATGGCTACCGTCTCTTCTTCGCCAAAGTCGCCGCCTTCCTCGTCTCGATCGTCGTGCCTGTGCTGGCGCAGCGCTGGGGCGGCGGCAACCTCGCCGAAGGCTATCGCGCCGCCATGGGCCTGATGGCGGCGGCCGCCACGCTGTTGTTTCTCTTCTGCTTTTTCACCACGACTGAACGCCTTCAGCACAAGGTCGAACGCACGCCCGTATGGGCACAAATGAAACTGCTGCTCCGCAACGACCAGTGGCTTGTGCTTTGCGCCGTCTGCGTGATCGGCACCATCGGCTACGTGATCCGCGGCTCGGTCGCCGCTTACTACGCAAAATACTACCTCGGTGGTGACGAGACGATGATTGCGCGGTTCCTCGGCACCGGCGTGATCGCCGCCATCCTCGCCATGGTCGTGTCCACCTGGCTCACCAAACGTTTTTGCAAGATCGCCATGTTCCGCTGGACTCAAATCGCCGTTGGGGCCTTGAGCGCGGCGATGTTTTTCCTCGTGGAACCGGGCGACACGGTCCGCGCTTTTGTGCTCTATTTCATGCTCTCGCTTGTCGTGGATCTGCACGCACCCGTATTCTGGTCGGCCATCGCCGAGGCCGTGGACTACGGAGAAAAGAAGACCGGCACGCGCGTAAGCGGCCTCGCGTGGGGCGGCATTTCGTTTTGCCAGAAAACCGGCATGGGTCTGGCCGGCGCCACGGTCGGTTGGCTGCTCACCTACTACCGCTACGCGCCCGGTGACACCCAGGATCCCGCCACTCTCACCGGCATCGCCCTCATGCTGTCGCTCATTTCCGGCGCCTTCCATCTGCTCATGGGCCTGCTCATGTTCCGCTACCGCATCACCGACCGCTTCTATAATCGGATGATGCAAGACGGCCTCGCCGCTGCCAAAGCCGGCTGACCCGCCAAGCCCGTGCCCCCGCTGCAACCGCTCATCCTCCAGCGCGCCGACCCGTGCATCCGGCGGTTTGACGACGGTTGGTATTATTTTACCGCCTCCGTTCCCGCCTATGATCGCATCGAGCTGCGGCGCGCCCGCACGATTGCCGAACTTCCTGCGGCATCGACCGTCGATGTCTGGCACAAACCCTCCAGTGGCCCGAACTGCGAACTCATTTGGGCTCCGGAAATCCACCGCGTCTTCGACACCTGGGTGATTTACTTCGCCGCCGCGCCGTCGCGGGAAATCAAGCACGACCTTTTCCAACATCGCATGTGGGCGATCACCACCACCGCACCCAACCCGCTCGATGGTCCGTGGTCCGCACCCGTGCAAGTGGACAGTGGCATCGATGCCTTCTGCCTCGATGCCACCGCTTTCACCCATCGCGGCGTGACTTATTACGTCTGGGCGCAGAAGGAGCCGGACGTCCCCGGCAACTCCAACCTGATGATAGCACGGATGCTAGCGCCCACCGTGATCGCCGCCCCGGCAATCCGCCTGTCGGTGCCCGAGTTCGACTGGGAACAACGCGGCTTCCGGGTCAACGAGGGTCCCTCCGTGCTCATCCGCCACCGCCGTGTTTTCCTCAGTTACTCCGCGAGCGCGACCGATGAAAATTACTGCATGGGCCTGCTCCACGCGCACGAGGATGCCAACCTCCTCGATCCACGTAGTTGGACAAAATCACCCCGGCCGGTGTTTCAGACTGATTACGCGCACAAAATATACGGGCCCGGCCACAACAGTTTCACCATCGCCGAGGATGGCGTCACCGATCTGCTGGTGTATCACGCCCGCACCTACACCGAAATCGTCGGCGACCCGCTATGGGATCCCAACCGTCATACCTACGTGAAACCACTCCGGTGGAGCACCGACGGCATGCCGGTTTTCGGCCGACCTTCGGGCTTGGATGATCCCCTTTCTCCCTAGTGATTGAGGCCGGTTCCCGGACGGAGCTTCCCGTTCCTCCTCAACCCGTGAATTCTACCGCTTGCCCGTCGGCGACGTGTCCGCAAGCTCGGGCTCATGACGTCCCAATCTGTTCCGTCTGTCACTTCCTCTTCCTTCGGCCGGTTGCCTGATGGCCGCGAAACCACGCTCTTCTCGCTCGTCAGCGCCGGCGGCGCACGCGCCGACATCACCGACTACGGCGCGATTGTCGTGCGGTTGTTTGTGCCTGATCGCGCCGGTCGGATGGACGATATTGTGCTCGGCTACAACTCCGTCGCTGACTACGTGAAAAACAGTCCTTTCTTCGGCGCTATCGTCGGTCGCTTTGGCAACCGCATCGCCCACGGCCGGTTCACCCTCGACGGCCAGACTTACACCCTCGCGACCAACAACAACCCGAACGGCATTCCGTGCCACCTGCACGGCGGAAATGTCGGCTTCGACAAAGTGCTTTGGTCCGCCCGAACGTCCATCACCAACGGCTCGCCCACGCTTGAGCTGCGTTACCGGAGTGCTGACGGCGAGGAAGGTTATCCCGGCAATCTCGATGTCACGGTCACCTACACGCTCGGCGACGACAACTCGCTCCGTGTGGACTATCACGCGACGACTGATCGGGCCACGCCGGTCAACTTGACGCAGCACGCCTACTTCAACCTGAAGGGCGAAGGCCAGGGCGACATCCTCGATCACCAGTTGGAGATCAACGCACGCCGTTACACCCCGGTGAACGCCGGGCTCATCCCCACCGGTGAACTCGCCAGCGTGGCCAGCACACCATTCGATTTCACGACCCCGCAACGCATCGGCGCTCGCGTCAACGCCGACCACGAGCAACTGAAGTTGGCCGGCGGCTACGACCACAACTGGGTGCTCGACGCTCAATCCGGCACGCTCGCGCTCGCCGCCACCGCATCCGAGCCCACCACCGGCCGGACCATGGAGGTCTGGACGCAGGAACCCGGCGTGCAATTTTACTGCGGCAACTTTCTCGACGGGACGGCCATCGGCAAAAGCGACCGGGCTTACGGCCATCGCTCCGGTTTTTGCCTCGAAACGCAGCATTACCCGGATTCGCCGAACCAACCCGCGTTCCCCAACACGATTCTGCGCCCCGATCAGGTTTACCAGACGACCACGCTCTTCAAATTCTCGAGCCGCTGACGACCGCCGAACCGGCGGCGAAAAAGGCCACTTGACAGCGTTCGCCCGGGTTTGCACGTTCGCCCTCCCTTTGTTGCAGGGTGGAGCAGCCTGGTAGCTCGTCAGGCTCATAACCTGAAGGTC
>JBIQJF010000011.1:0-42957 GCA_044507675.1 Opitutales bacterium
ATTCGACGGGCTCAGGGCAGGCCAGGGAAGCGCTGCGCTGGTTTTACCGGGCGGCGAAGGCGGCGGGAATCAGGAGCACGGAAGGCGGAAGGCCGAGGGCAGAAGGCGCGTGCGAGCGCGCTGACCCACAAGGCAACTCCGGAGCTCGGAGTCCGGAGATCGGGATTCGGAGATCGAAGTTCGGGCAAGGACAACGCGGGTCGGCCCGGCCGCGCTCCAGCGTCGGAGACAGATCGGGACGGGGACATCCCGCGTGCGCAACCCGCTCGACCAGCTCGGGCAGTGGTCGCCGCCGACCGCCCAAACCTGAACCCTCCCGCTTCGGACCGCGATTGCGCTAGGTCGGGCCAGCGGAACCGCGCTGCCGGTTGCTCATGACGATCAGCGCCACGCCGGCGGCGGCGAGGAAGAGCGAGTAGAATGTGCCGCGGCTGAGGTCGAGGATGAGCGCGGCGTCGGGCTCGCGGAAGAGTTCGCACACGATGCGCGCGAGGGCGTAGGCCAGCAGGAATTCGCCGGAGAGGTGTCCGGGCTGCTTTTGCGCGACGGCGGATTTCCAGAAGCGCCATTGGAGAAAGGCGAAGAGCAGAAAGCCTTCGAGCGCGGCTTCGTAGAGCTGCGAGGGATGACGCGGCACGTGGCCGCCGCCGGTCTGCGCGAAAATCACCGCCCACGGCACATCGGTCGCCTTGCCCCAGAGTTCGCCGTTGAGGAAATTGGCCAGCCGGCCGAGGCCGAGGCCGAGGGGGACGGTGCTCACGATGAGATCGCTGAGTTGCAGGAAACCGACGCGATGCCGGCGGGCGAAAAGGAACATCGCGAGGGTCACGCCGAGAAAACCGCCGTGGCTGGCCATGCCGCCGTCCCACACTTTGAAAAGCGCCAGCGGTTCGGAGAGCAACGTGCCGGGTTGATAGAAGAGGAAGAAACCCACGCGGCCGCCGATGAGCACGCCGGCGATGAGCCAAGTCATCAGATCCCAGATGGCGTCGGGGCCGACGGGGGAGCGTCCGGCGCGATGATAGCGATGCAGCAGCCAGCCCGCGGCGACGAAGCCGAGCAGGTAGGCGAGGCCGTAGTAGCGGAGGCCGAAGTTTTCGCCGAAACGAATCAGGAACGGATGCGGCGTGTGCACCCACTGGGCGAGTGGGAGAGCGGAGGACGGAAGACTGAGGACGGATGACAGAGGGCTGAGCACGGAAGCGGAGGACGGAGGGCGGAGGGCAGAAGGCGGAAGACGGAGGGCAGAAGGCGGAGAACGGTTGGAGTAGGGGAGAATCGAAGGGGTGAAACAATCTCTTTCCCGGGACGTTGATCGTAGGAGCGGGTTTATCCCGCGATGGTTTGTCGGTTGGATCGCGGCATAAAGCCGCTCCTACGGGCCATTTCACCGGTTAACGGGCGCCCTCGTGCGCACTGTTGCCTTGCGGGGCGGGGGCGGGGGTGGCTTCGTGTGGGCATGAGCGTTCTGCAAACGACTCCCCTCAACGCGTTTCACCGTCGTCACGGTGGGCGCATGGTAGATTTCGCCGGCTGGGACATGCCGGTCCAATACCGGAGCATCCTCGAGGAGCACAAGGCGGTGCGCCAGCGCGCCGGCCTCTTCGACGTGAGCCACATGGGCGAGGCCGAGGTGAAGGGCCCGGAGGCGCTCAAGTTCCTGCAACACCTCGTGTCGAACGATTGCAGCAAACTCTTCCCGGGTCGCGTGCTCTACACCGTGATGTGCTACCCGACCGGCGGGGTGGTGGACGACCTGCTCGTGTATAGGCGCGGGACCGACGACTATTTTCTCTGCATCAATGCCGGCAACATCGCCAAGGACATCGCCTGGATGCAGGAGCAGGCGAAGGGCTTCAACTGCACGGTCACGGATCGCTCGGCTGATTATGGCCAACTCGCCATCCAAGGTCCGCAAGCCATCGCCATTGTGCAGACGCTCACGAAGAGCGACCTCGCGGGCATCAAGTATTACCACTTCGCCGACGGCGAGGTGGCGGGCGTGCCATGCATCATCAGCCGCACCGGCTACACGGGTGAGGATGGCGTGGAACTTTATTGTGCCGCTGCGGAGGTGGAGAAACTTGCCGAGGCCGTGCTCGCGGCCGGCGCGCCATGGGGTCTCGAACTGGCCGGGCTTGGCGCGCGCGATTCGCTCCGGTTGGAGGCGGGTTTCCCGCTCTACGGCCATGAAATTACGCAGGACATCAGTCCGCTGACGGCCGGGCTCGGCTGGGTGGTGAAGCTGGACAAGGGGCCGTTTATCGGGTCCGACGTGCTTGCCGCCGAAAAGGCGAAGGGATCGGCGCGGAAGGTCGTATTCTTCAAAACCGGTGATCGCCGTATCATTCGTGCCGAGTCGCCGGTGCTGGACTCCACGGGCGCGACGGTCGGCCGGGTGGTTTCGGGCACGCTATCGCCGATTCTCAATGAGGCCATCGGCTCGGCGCTCGTCGAGGCGGCCGCCGCCACGCAGCCGCTGACGGTGGACGTTCGCGGAACCAAGCTGAATTTGCATCTGGTCAAGCCGCCGTTCGTGCCGCTAAAGAAATCCTGAACCAAGCTGTAGGAGCGGCTTCACGCCGCGAAGCCAACCGACAACCATCGCAGGATAAACCCGCTCCTACCCAAACCATTTCCATGAGCAACATTCCCGCCGATCTTCGTTACGCCAAGTCCCACGAATGGGTGAAACTCGCCTCCGACGGCACCGCCTTGGTCGGAATCACCGACTACGCGCAGAACAGCCTCGGTGACATCACTTTTGTCCAGTTGCCCAAGGTCGGTGCTGCGCTCAAGGCCGGCGAAACTTTCGGCGTCGTCGAGTCGGTGAAAGCCGCGTCCGATGTCTATGCGCCGGTCGCAGGCACGGTGGTCGAGGTGAACTCGGCCCTCGATGCCAATCCGGAGAAGGTCAACGGCTCCCCCTACGAGGACGGTTGGATGTTGAAGCTCAAGGTCGCTGATCCGGCTGCCGTGGCCGGCCTGCTCGATGCCGCCGGCTACGCCGTGGTGATCGGCTGAGCGGGGAGCTCGTAGCCCGAACTATGGAGCGGGATGTGGGTCAGCGCGCTTGCGCGCGCCCTGGAAATGCGCCCGCAAGCGGGCTGCCCACCGCATCACCATAGAGATTCTCGCCATCGAGTGTGATCAGGTTCAACTGCATGGTTGCGGCTTAGTTTTTTTGGAATGTAGCAGGGCGGGGTCTCCACACCCCGCCTTATTTGTCGGCTTGGAAGTGTTCGAGGCGGGGTTCGGAGACCCCGTCCTACAATAATTCAATCGTTCCGGAGGTCATCGCGAGGTGCGCCGTGGCGATCCAGCTGGATTGCTTCGTCGCAGAGCTCCTCGCAGTGACAGCCCAAGGCTACCATGGGGAGCCCTCAACCTCGCCGGCGGAAAGGCCGGTCGTTACAGACGCCGGAATCCGGCCGTCCGTTACGGCTGCCGATGAAAACAATTGCTGCATTGTCACTTGCGCCGGAACGCTTTCTGGGAAGAGTGGCAGCCCGCATGAGGTCAGCCCCGTTTATCCCCTTTTTCCTGTCCATTGGCGCCGCTTTTCTGGTCGGTTGTGGACAGAAAAAATCTGCATCATCTGCCGCGACCACGGCCTCGGTTCAACCGGTGGAAGTTTCCGCTGTGGCCAAACGCGACTTGAGCGAAACATTGTCGCTGGTCGGTTCGCTGGCGCCGAATGAAACGGCCCAAATCCGCGCCGAAATTTCCGGACAAGTGCGCGCCGTGCTTTTCGACGAAGGCCAGGTGGTCACGAAGGACCAGGTGCTGATCCGCATCGATGATGCCGAACTGCGCGCCCAACTCGCGCAAGCCGAGGCGCGCTTCAAACTTGCCGAGCTCAATCTGAAACGCAGCGAAGATCTCACGCAGGCCCGCTCGATGTCGCAGGCCGAGGCTGATCGCGTGCGCTCGGAGTATGCCTCCGCGCAGGCGGAGTTGCAGCTGCTGCAGGTGCGCCTGGCCAAGATGGAAATCAAGGCGCCTTTCGCGGGCATCGCCGGCGCGCGCACGGTGTCGCCCGGCGATTACGTGACGGCCAGCACCAGCATCACGACGATCGACGATCTCAGCCGCTTGAAGGTGGAGTTCCAAGTGCCGGAACGCTTCGTTGAGCGCATCAAGCCCGGCTCGAAGTTCGTCCTGCGTGCGCAAACCCCGGTGGGCGATGTGCGCGCCGGCGGCGAAGTCTATTTCACCTCCTCGATCATCGATCGCGCCTCCCGTTCCAGCCAGGTCAAGGGCTGGCTCGCGGATGAAATCGCCGGTCTCAAGCCCGGCATGTTTGCGAACATCGACATTGTTCTCCAGGTGCGGCGCAACACGCTCACGGTGCCGGAGGGTGCGATTCTCGCGAAGCCCACAGGGACCTTCGTGATCGCCGTGCGCGAGCGCGATGGCGCCAGCGTGGCGGAGGAGGTTCAGGTCCAACTCGGCCTGCGCGAGCGCGGAGTCGTGGAGGTGTTGCCGGTGCAGGCCGGCGCCCTGGCCGAGAGCCAGCCGGTGGTCGCTTCGGGCGTCGGTGCGCTCATCCTGTATCCCGGCATGAAACTGGCGCCGCGTCCCTTGCGTGAGGAATTCCGCGTGGGAGGAACCGGATCATGATTCTTTCCGACGTCTCCATCCGCCGGCCGGTCGTCGCGCTCGTGGCCTCGATCCTGGTCGTGCTCATCGGCCTATTGAGCTTTGGGCGGCTGGCGGTGCGCGAATACCCGCTGACGGATTCGCCCGTGGTGACGGTGCAAACTTCCTATCGCGGCGCTTCCGCCGAGGTGGTCGAGGCGCGCATCACGGAGCCGTTGGAGCGGGAGGTCGCGTCAATCGACGGCATTCGGGTGATCCGCTCGGAATCCATGGAGGAGCAGTCCCGGATCACGGTCGAATTCAACCTCGACCGCGACGTGGACGAAGCCGCCAACGACGTGCGCGACCGGGTGAGCCGCGCGCGCGCCCGCCTGCCCGACGAAATTGACGAGCCGACGATCACCAAGGCCGACGCGGATTCGTCGCCCGTCATCACGCTCGCATTCAACTCGGACAACTATTCGCGGGTGGAACTCGTCGAGTTTGTCGAGCGCGTGGCGATCCAGCGCCTTCAGACCATTAACGGAGTCGGCTCCGTCAACGTGCGCGGTCCGCGTTATGCGATGCGCCTGTGGGTGGATAGTGACAAGCTGGCCGCGCACCAGTTGACCGTGGCCGATATCGAAGGTGCGTTGCGCCAGCAGAACGTGGAAATTCCCGGCGGGCGCATTGAGTCCCTCGCGCGCGAGTTTCCCGTGCGCATCGAGGGTCGCATGACCCAGGTGGCGGAGTTTGAGAATCTCATCCTCGCGACCCGCGGCGCCCACCAGATCAAGTTCTCCGACGTGGGTCGCGTGGAACTCGGTTCCGAAGAGTATCGCTCCGAATCGTATTTCAAGGGCCGTCCGACGGTGGGCGTGCAGGTGCTGCGCCAGGCGCAGGCAAACGTGCTCGACGTGGCGCGCGATGTGAAGGCCATGATGCCGCTCATCAAGGCCGACCTGCCCGATGGCATCGACGTCCACATCGGCTTTGACAGCTCGGTGTTCGTCGAGCGCTCGGTGCGCGAGGTCTACAAGACGCTGTGGGAGGCGTGCATTCTGGTCATCCTGATGATCTTCCTCTTCCTGCGCGACTGGCGCGCCACGATGGTGCCCCTCGTGGCGATTCCGGTGTCGGTCATCGGCACCTTCGCGGTGATGGCTGCGCTGGGCTTCACGATCAACACACTCACCCTGCTCGCGCTGGTGCTGGCGGTGGGTCTGGTCGTGGACGACGCGATCGTGATGCTCGAGAATATTTACCGGCGCATGGAGGAAGGCGAGGCGCCCATTCACGCCGCCATCTTTGGCGCCCGGCAGGTGGCTTTCGCCATCATCGCCACCACACTCACGCTGGCGGCCGTCTTCTTGCCGGTGGCCTTCCAGTCCGGCCAGACCGGGCAGTTGTTCAAGGAGTTCGGCCTGACCCTCGCGGTTTCGGTGCTGGTCTCCGCCTTCGTGGCGCTGACGCTGACCCCGATGCTGTGCTCGCGGACGCTCAAGACCAAGGTGACGGACGGCAAGGCCGCCCACGGTTGGTTCTACAACAAGACCGAGCCGTTCTTTCTCTGGCTCAACTCCACGTTCGAATGGATGCTCCGCGGTGCCTTCCGCTGGCAACCGGTGGTGTTGCTGGCCGCGCTGATCTTCACGGTGAGCGGTCTTGGCCTTTATACGCTGCTTCAGCGCGAACTTACCCCGGTGGAGGATCGCGGCATCTTCATGGCCAACCTGATTGCGCCGATCGGGGCGACGCCGGAATACCTCAAGCTGTATTCCTACGATATCGAGCAGATGATCCTGAAAATCCCCGAGATTGACCGCACTTTCCATCGCACCGGGGATGGCGGGCGGGCGTTCGTCTTTGCCACGCTCAAGCCTTGGGAAGAGCGCAAGCGCAAGACGCAGGAGATCACCGCGGACTTGCGGCGGCAGTTTCAAGGCCACGTAACGGGCGGCCAGGCGGTCGCAAATCCCATCCGTCCCTTCGGTCGCGGTCGCAGCACCGGTATCAACATGGTGCTGCTCGGCAGCGATTTCAGCGAGCTGCAGAAACTGGGCGCGGAGTTCCTCGTCGCGATGCGTGAAAGCGGCCTGTTCATCCAGCCGCGCGTGGATCCATCGCCCACCAAGCCCCAGCTCGACGTGAACATCGACCGCGCGAAAGCCGCGGACCTCAAGGTGCCCGTCAGCACGATCGCTTCCACGCTCGAGTCGCTCCTCGGTGGACGCCGGGTCACGGAATTCCAGCGCGGCAACCAGCAGTATTACGTGATGGTGCAGGTGACCGACGAAAACCGGGCCACACCCAGCGACTTGGCTCGTCTTTATGTGCGCTCCACCGAAGGCGTGCTGATCCAATTGAGCAATGTGGTGAGCTGGTCGGAAGACACCGTTCCCGAGAGCTACCCGCACTTCAACCGCCTGCGGGCGGTCTCGATCACCGCCCAAGTGGTGGAAGGCAAGACCATCGGCGACGGGGTTGACTACCTGACGGCCTTGGCGAGGGAAAGGCTTCCGGCCGGTTATAGTTTCGCCTGGGATGGCGAAACCCGCGAATTCGTCGAGAGCGGCAACGACACCATGATGCTCTTCGGTCTCGCGCTGCTGTTCACCTTCCTGATCCTGGCGGCGCAGTTCGAGTCGTGGATCCATCCCATCACTATTTTCACCGGCGTGTTCATCGCCGTGGCCGGCGGTTTGCTGGTGTTGTATTGCACGCGCTTCTGGGGCGTGCCGATGACCGACAACCTGTTTTCCCGTTTCGGCCTGATCATGCTCATCGGGCTCGTGGCGAAGAACGGCATCCTCATCGTCGAATTTGCCAACCAGCTCCAAGTGGAGAAGGGCATTGCCGCGGCGGAAGCCGCGCTCGAGTCCGCGACCATCCGGTTCCGCCCGATCATCATGACGTCGATCGCCACGGTCCTCGGGGCGGTGCCGATCGCGTTCGCGTCGGGCGCCGGTGCCGAAAGCCGCAACTCCATGGGCATCGTGGTCGTGGGCGGCCTGACGCTTGCGACCGGCATCACGCTGTTCGTCATCCCGATCATCTACGTGTTGATGGATCGCCTGTGCGTGCGGTTTACCGGCCGGACCAGTGCCCACGGCCTGCAAAAAGCAGCCGAGATCGAACGCGAGACTTCCGGCCTGCCCACCGAAGCGGCCGCGCATTAAGCGGAGCTGGCCGGAATCGGCCGCTCTTTGTGGGAGCGACCTTGCTCGCGATAGTCGCGTGCAAGCACGCTCCCGCAGTGCGGATCACGATGTGAGCAAATCCACGTGCATAAAAAAGCCCGCGCCGGGGCGCGGGCTGGGTGAACGCAAACGGGTTTGCGACTCAGGCGTCGGTCTTGGAGGCCTTCACGGCCTTCTGGCGGGCGGCGTTGTTGAGGATGCGCTTGCGCAGGCGGAGGTTCTGCGGCGTGACCTCGAGAAGCTCGTCGGCGGCGATGTATTCGATCGAGCGCTCGAGCGAGAGCTTGGTCGCGGGCGTGAGACCGGCGGCGACACCTTCACCTTGGGAGCGGAAGTTGGTGAGCTTCTTCTCGCGCACGGCGTTGATGGCGATGTCCTCGTTGCGGGGATTTTCGCCGACGATCATGCCCTCATAAACCTTCTCGCCCGGATTGACGAAGAGCTTGCCGCGCTCCTGGCACATGACGAGGGCATAGGCGGTGGTTTCGCCGGCTTCCGTGGCGATGAGCGTGCCGGTGATGCGGGTGAGCACTTCGCCGGCGTAGGGGCCGTATTCCTTGAACAAGTGGCTGGTGACGCCGCGTCCGCTGGTGGCGTTGATGACGTCGATTTCCAAGCCGATGAGACCGCGCGTGGTGATGACGGCTTCAAGCATCGTGGAGTGCGCGAGCTTCTCCATGTTGGTGAGGCGACCCTTGCGGTTGGCGAGATTTTGCATGATCGAGCCGACGCATTCGTCGGGCACTTCGATCCACACGGTCTCGTAAGGCTCCAGGCGCTCGCCGTTGGGACCGGTTTTCTCAATCACGGTCGGGCGGGACACGAGGAGCTCGAAACCTTCGCGGCGCATCGTCTCGACGAGCACGGCGACCTGCATGGCGCCGCGGGCGCGGACGTTGAACACGCCGGCCTTTTCGGAATCGGTGATGCTGATGGAAACGTTGGTCTTCAGCTCGCGCATGAGGCGCTCGCGCAGCTGGCGCGAAGTGACGAGCTTGCCTTCCTGGCCGACGAGCGGCCCATCGTTGACCGCGAACTGCATCTCGAGGGTCGGCGGGTCGATCTGCTGGAAGGGCAGGGGATGTGCATCGTCGCGCACGTCGAGCGTGTCACCGATGTCGATGTCCTCGAAGCCCGAAAGGCCGATGATGTTGCCCGCGTGGGCGACATCCACCTCGCGCTGGCCGAGGCCGGTGAACTCGAAAATCTTGGTGATCTTGGCGCGGACCTTCTTGCCGCCCTCGGCGTGGCGGAGCACGAAGACCGGATCGCCGACCTTGATCGAACCGCCGAGAATCTTGCCGACGGCGATGCGGCCCACGTAGTCGCTCCAATCGATGTTGGAGACGAGCATGTGGAACGGGGCGTCGGGCTTCGCGAACGGCGGCGGGACGTGGTTGATGATCGTCTCGAAGAGCGGGGTCATGTTCTCCCGGCGGTCATCGAGTTTATACATCATGTAACCGTCGCGGCCGGAACCGTAGACGACGGGGGCGTCGAACTGTTCCTCGGTGGCGTTGAGCTCCATGAGGAGTTCGAGCACCTTGTCATACATCTTGACCGGGTCGGCGTTGTCGCGGTCGATCTTGTTGATGACGATCACGACCTTGAGGCCGTGGGCGAGGGCCTTGCGGAGCACGAAACGGGTCTGCGCCTGCGGGCCGTCGTAGGCGTCGATCACGAGCAGCACGCCGTCCACCATGCGGAGGGCGCGTTCGACCTCGCCGCCGAAGTCGGCGTGGCCGGGAGTGTCGAGAATGTTGATGATCTTGTCGCCCCAGTGGACCGAGGTGTTCTTGGCCTTGATGGTGATGCCCTTCTCCTTTTCGAGGTCCATGGAGTCCATGGCGCGCTCCTGCACCTGCTGATTGGCGCGGTAAACACCGCCTTCCTTGAGAAGCTTGTCCACGAGCGTGGTCTTGCCGTGGTCAACGTGGGCGATGATCGCGATGTTTCGGATGTTCTGGTTCATTTCTGACAAGCGCTTGCGAGTGGGAAAAAGGTTGACGGTGCGACCCGCGCGAAGGCTTGGCAAGCAGAACCTTAAACCATTCGATTTGCGAAGGCGAGCTTCGTAAGCTACTGATAGACAGTGTATGGCCCGCGCGAACGACATTTGGCAGAACGTGTCCCGCGGCCGGCCGGATGATACGGTCAGAACCGGGCCCGATGCCGCTTAGTGCGAACCGAGGCGAAAATGGACACGCATGGAACGAATCTTACGGCCCGAGATACTCGACTACCTTCCGCCCGAAAATCCTGCGGCGCGGGGTTCGCGGCGCGATCTGCGCTGGATAAACCGGTTGATGGGAAATCATCGGTGGCTGCGCCGCACGGGCTCCCGGTTGGTGCGTTCCAGCGAAAGGCTCTTGGAACTGGGCGCGGGCGACGGCCGCTGGGCGCGCGATTGGCGCGCGATGGCCTGCGACGCCTTGGACACGCAGGCTCCGCCCGCCGGTTGGCCCGCGGATCGCGCGTGGCATCAGGTGGACGTGCGCGATTTCCGAGGTTGGGATCGCTACGGCGTCGTGTTCGCGAATTTGTTTTTCCATCATCTTTCGGAGCCCGTCCTGCGACAAGTAGGCGAAGCCTTGCGACGCCACGTGCGCGTCATCATCGCGTGTGAGCCGTTGCGGGCGCGGCGAGTCCAATGGCTTTTCGCCGCGCTGTGTCCGGTGATTGGCGCAAACGGAGTGACGCGACACGACGGGCGGGTCAGCATCGCGGCGGGCTTTCGCGGGGACGAACTGGCGCGCCATTTGGGGCTTTGCGGAGATGAAGCGTGGGAATTCGAAGTGCAGCATACTGCGCTAGGAGCATATCGTTTGGTGGCATTCAGGCGATGAACGCAGGCCCGCAACGCATCGAGATTGTCGGCGGCGGCCTGGCCGGGCTGTCACTGGGCATCGCGTTGCGCCGCGCGGGCGTGCCGGTGGCCGTATTTGAAGCGGGCGGCTATCCGCGCCACCGGGTTTGTGGCGAATTCATTGCCGGTCTGCAGCCGCACACCATTGATGCGTTGGGACTCGATTCGATCCTGGCTGGCGCGCGACCTCACCGGCAGGTTGCGTGGTTTCGAAATGGGCGCGAGTTCCGCCGGCAGCCACTGTCCGAGACAGCGTGGGCGCTGAGCCGCTACGAACTGGATGCGCGTCTCGCACGGACGTTTGTCGAATACGGCGGCGAATTGCGGACTCACCAGCGTATCGACCCTGCGCCGCAACCGGGACGCATCAATGCCACCGGTCGGTCGCGGGTGCGTTCTTCATGGGTCGGATTGAAATTGCACGTGCGCGGACTCGCCCTCGCGGGAGGACTGGAAATGCATCTCGGGCGCGAGGCCTACGTGGGGCTTTGCAAACTGCCCGACGGCCTTGTGAACGTTTGCGGGCTCTTTCGTCATGCGGCCGGAATATCGGGCGGCGATTCCGCGCTGGTCAGTAATCTCCGTGCGAATGGATTAGAAACCTTGGCTGAACGCATCGCTGCAGCGCAACCCGAGCAGGGTTCAGCCACAGCGGTCGCGGGTTTCGGATTCGCGCCCGCGCCATTGCGGCGCGACCCGCGGGTTGGCGATGCGCTGGGCATGTTGCCGCCTTTTCTTGGCAACGGCATGGCTGCGGCCTTCGAGGCGGCGGAGGAAGCGCTGCCCGTCTTGGTAAACTGGAGCCGCGGTGGACTTGGTTGGACGGAGGCTTGCGATCACATCGAAACGCGCATGCGGCACCGTTTTCATCACCGGCAACGCTGGGGGAACGCCCTGCATGGTTTCCTGATCGCGCCGCGGCGCCAGCGTTGGTTCGCCGCTTTGGCCGGCGCGCACTGGCTGCCGCTAAACCCACTTTATCGAACCCTGCACTCATCATGAATCTCCACGCCCTCGCCACTGCCGTTCCGCCTTACGCGTTCACGCAGGCGCAATGTTGGGAGTTGATCAAGGACTCGCCGGCCCGCCAGGGGCTGAACCGTCGGTCGATGTTGATGCTGCAGGCCATCCTGCGGGGAGACAGCGGGGTGCAGCGTCGACATTTCGCATGTGCCGAACCCGCGGGATTGTTCGAACTCGATGCCGACGGTTTGAACGCCGCCTACCGCGAGGCCGCGCCCACCCTGGCTAACGAGGCGTTGCAGCGGGCCTTGAGGCAAACGGGAGAACGGGCCGCGGAAATCGATGCGCTGTTGATTTGCTCGTGCACGGGCTATCTTTGTCCGGGCGTCACGAGTTACGTGGCCGAGCAGGCGGGTGTGCGGTCTGACTCCTATCTGTTGGATGTCATGGGCCACGGTTGCGGTGCGGCGGTCCCAATGTTGCGCGCGGCCGAAGGTTATCTTGCGGCCAATCCTGGCGCACTGGTGGCGACCGTGGCGGTCGAGATTTGCTCCGCAGCTTTCTATCTCGACGATGATCCCGGCGTGATTGTGAGCGCCTGCATCTTTGCCGACGGAGCGGCGGCTGCGTTGTGGCGATCCACGCCCGGCGGGCTCGGGTTGACCTGTCAGGGATTCACCACCTTGCATCGGCCGGAGTCGAGAGACCAACTGCGTTTTGAGCAGCGGGGTGGCAAATTGCGCAACCTGCTGGATCCGTCGGTCCCCCAACTCGCGGCGGAAGCCGTGCAAACGCTGCATGCGCACGAAGCATCGTCGTCGCGGGCGATTGTGCATCCCGGCGGTCGCGAAGTAATCGCGGCGGTGGAGGGGGTGCTGGGTCCGCTGCCATCGAGCCGGTCAGTGCTGGCCGGATACGGCAACATGAGCAGCCCGTCGGTTTTCTTTGTGTTGGAAGATGCGTTGCGACGACAACCGCCCGAGGAAGGGGAGGATTTGTGGCTCTGCAGCTTCGGGGCGGGATTCAGCGCACACGCCTGCCGGCTGTCGGTCCCGCGAAAGAGGCACGAGGTTCGTCGTTACTCCGACATGTATTTTCCGGAGGAAGCGGATTTCCACATTTCCACGCGGTAAATCCGGCGAATCCGCGCACCTTCAAAGAAGTCAGCGTGCCGGGCCATGGCTTAAAGCTCGTGGTTCCGGGCAAAAGTGGAGCCCGGCACGCTGAAAAGTGTTCTCTATAAAAGCAAAAAGGCCCGGCCACCTTGCGGTGACCGGGCCAGATTTTGGGGGTGGGCGCTCGCCACGCGCTCTTTCCCAGTCGCACGACGTTGGGCGCCTCGCTTTCGCGGGCCGTGTGCTCCCCGACGCTACTCTACGCGGCATGCGCAGCTTTCGGTCTCATAGCGGGACCGTCCCGGCCGTTTCCGCACCGGAATTTTTCGAGTGAGGCCTCTGCGCCCGGTTCGGCGCCATCTGCCGATGGCTCGCTCGCCGGACGGGTGTTGGCACGCCTGCAACAGTGCATTTCGCACCAGCACCTTGTCACGGGGACGGCCCCGGCTTTTGGCCGGGCGTTGGCCCCGTGTAACGGGTCTGACCTCTTACCTCTCAGGTTGCTTTCGATTTGCAGTTGGGTGACGCGGTTTTCACGCCGCCCCAATTAGGAGGTTTTGCGAGCTTTGCCAGACTCGCCCGCTCCCCGCCGCGCCGTGTCACTTTCGCGCCCCGCCTTGCGAGCCGGGCCTTTTGGTGGGGTGGACCCACCGGAACACTGCGCTGCGTCCTGGTCATACAGTAGCAACCACAACCCTCTGGGTAACTGCATCAATGCGGGGCCCGAAACTGACCCCGGATCTAACCCGGCTCGGACGCGGTTTCTAGTTCGCGCCTCGCCGCTCAGTTCCATGTTCGCATTACTGGACCGGGTGCGACCCCGGCCAGAGGAACTGGTGATATATGCCTGAGGCGGCTCGCGCCGCCGAGGGGAGGGCGGCACCAGTTGCCGCCAACCTTTCCCCGGTTGCCCGGGATTATCCCAGTCGTGCTTTCGGCGGGTTTTTCATGCCGCCGTGCTTCGACTGTTCTATCAAGGAACGGTGAAACGATGAAAAGCCGCGGAGAGAATGTCACGGGGTTGTTCCTCGCATTTTATTCACGTTTGAGCTGCCGAAATTTTGCTTCCGGCGCGGTGAATAACTTGTGGGCATCGTTTTGTTCCCGGCTTGTTCACATTCTCATGTTCGACCGACAACGCCTCTTGCGCGGGGCCGCGAACAGGTCGACATGAACGCATGTCACCCCGTATTTTTCGTCAGGTAATTGCCGGTATAATTTCCGCGATCGGCGCTGTCTTGCTGACGGCTCTGCCCAATTCCGGCGAAGTGCATATATGGGAGACGCAGGAGATCATCTTCCAGTCGTCGCAGGATTACGCGAATCCCTACGCCGAGGTGGATGTGTGGATCGAACTCGAAGGCCCCGGCTTCGCGAAACGCGTTTACGGATTCTGGGACGGCGGACGGACGTTCAGGGTTCGTTTCGTGGCGACCGCGCCCGGCGAATGGAAATGGCGCTCCGCCTCCAACCAGCCCGGTGACACCGGCCTAAACGGTGGTGGTGGCAAGTTGAAGGCCATCGCCTGGACCGAGGCCGAGCTGGCCGAAAATCCCAACCGGCGCGGCTTCGTGCGGACCAACGCCAATGGCCATGCGCTCAACTATGCCGACGGCACGCCGTTCTTCATGGTGGGCGACACCTGGCTTGCGGCTTCGACGTGGCGGTTGCCCTATCGCGGTGCGCCCGCCGCGGCCGATTACGTGCCGGTGAGCGGCATCAGTTTTGAAGAGGCTGTGGCGTGGCGGAAACGGCAGGGTTACAACTCGGTGAGTTTCATCTCGGCCTTTCCCAATTGGGCTGCCGATCACAACGGTGCGACCTTTGCCAATGCCGACGGTATTTATCTGCGCAACGCGTGGGAGAAGTTCGGCCATTGGGCGCCGAATGCGAAAATTTCCACCTCCGACGGCGCGACCACGACGGCGAAGGACATGCACGACGAGCACGGCAATCGTCCGTTCGAGATGATGCCGGCGCGCGATGACGGCCTCGCGAACTTCGATCGCATCAATCCCGCCTACTTCCGCAGCCTTGATCGCAAGATGCGCCACATGGCCGACGAGGGTTTCGTGCCGTTCCTCGAAACCATCCGCCGCGACAACGCCCCGGCGTGGAAGGCCTACTTCGATTTCAACACCTCCTACGCGCGTTTCGTCCAATACCTCATCGCGCGCTACGGCGCCTACAACATGATCTTCAGCGGCATCCACCTCGACTGGATTCCGAAGAACTACAGCCTCACTGCCGCCGAGTTCAACGCCGCGCTCACGCACCATTGGAAAACCTACGGCCCGCTGCCGTTCGGCCAGCCCTACACCGTGCTCATCGACAGCGCCACGCACAAGGTTTTCGGCCACGGCGACACCGCGCCCTGGCTCAACATGCACACGGTCGGTAACAAACCGCGCAACCACGCCATCTACGCGTCACTCGAGGAAATTTTCCGCCTCACACCCGCCTATCCCGCGGCCAACCTCGAGCCCTACTACACGGGCTGGAACCACTCCATCAACCGCCCCGGCGGCGAGACCCCGCCGGAGAATTCCGACCGCGACAACTATTTCGCCCGCGCGATGATGTATGGCTCGCTGCTCTCCGGCGGCCTGGCCGGCCATGTGCACGGCACCGCCGCCTACGATCTCACCAGCACCGGCGAGCCCGCCGGTTGGCGTCCGCACATCTGGACCGCGCTCCGCTACGAATCGGGCGCGCAGATGCAGCATTTCCGTGATTTCGTTTTGTCGGAAGGCGCGCGCTACCAGGAATTGAAGCTGGCTTCCGCCGACCTCTCCACGCGCGCCAACGCCAACCCGCGCGACGACGGTCTCGACGGTTGGTCGTTCATGATGCGAACGCCGGAGCGCGATTTTGCGCTGCTCTATTTCGAGAACCAAGCCGAACTGCCCACGCTCGCCGGCTTCACGCCGGGCGCACGTTACCGCTGGACGTGGTTCAACCCGCGCCAAGGCGGCTGGGGGCCGGGGGTGGGCGTGACGGCGGACGGTGCAGGCAAGATACCGGCACCGGCATTTCCCGCTGGCGACCCCGGGCTCATCAGCGATTGGGCCGCGAAGCTCGTGCTCGTGCTCTGATTTGACGGGGCAGACGGTTTTGCTGGGTTGAAGGGTTTGAGGCCGCGCCGGGGTTGTGTGCGTAAACCCCATCGCGCCATTTCCCTTCCTCCTCCACGCGCAGAGCCGGCAAATCGCCGTCTCGTCCTGCTTGCCAACTGTTTTCTGTTTCTGTTCGCCCTGCTGCCGAGGGTGGCCGCCCAGGATATTGGACGAATGGAGCAGATCATCGAGATGCATGTGGCGCGGGCGTCCGATCGCTTCATGGGCTCGGTGCTGGTCGCACGGGAAGAGGAGATCGTCTTTGCCCGGAGCTACGGATCGCTCAACGTCAGCCGAACGGAGCCGATTGGGGCGGAAACGCGCTTTCCGATTGCTTCGGTCAGCAAGCAGTTCACGGCGGCGGCGATTCTGTTGCTCGCCGAACGCGGTCGCTTGCAGCTGGAGGATCCGGTTTCGCGCCATCTGCCCAACACCCCGGCCGCGTGGCGCGATATCACGCTGTATCATTTGCTGACCCACACATCGGGCCTTCCCAACACGCCGGCGTTTCGTTCCTTCCCGCTCGTTTTCTCTCCCGGCACGGACTTCCTCTACAGCAACCCGGGTTATGTGTTGCTTGCCGACGTGATCCAGCGGGCATCCGGGCAGACCTTTGAGGATTTTTTGCGAGGCAATCTCTTTCAACCGCTCGGCATGAATGACAGCGGATCGGTCACGAGCACGGCCCTCGTTCCCCGCGGGGCGACGGGCCATTTCCGACAAGCGGGAGGATGGGTGGTCGCGGCGCCTTTCGATCTGCGGATCGCATGGGGAGCGGGCTCCTTGTATTCCACTCCGGAGGATCTCCTGCGCTGGTCGCGGGGATTGTTTGGCGGAAGGGTGCTGTCCGCCGGTTCGTTGGATCGGATGGTGACTCCCTTTTTCGGCGATTACGCTTTGGGCGTGGCGGCGAGGAACTGGGGTGGCCGGAGGGTCATCACCCACGACGGCACGCTCGACGGTTACCGGTCGATATTGGCCTGTTTTCCGGAGAGCGGGCTGACGGTGGTGGTGTTGTCCAACGTCCACGAATCCGGCGTGGAGGAGATCGCCCAGGAACTGGCGGCGGTCGTGTTCGAGGCCGGCCCGGCCGTCGTCGTGCAACCGCGCGACGGAGTTGTGGCCACCGGTCGTGAGGTGAGCTTCGCCGCCGCGGCAAGCGGTGATGCAAACTACCAGTGGCAGGAATCAAGGGACGGCGGCCGCACTTGGACGAATCTTTCCGACGGCATGGGATATGGCGGAACCATGACCGCTGTTCTCACGCTGAGCAATGTGACGCCTGGCATGGACGGCTATCGCTACCGGGCCCGCATGAGCGCCAGCACGGGGTTCAGCACTTCTCGAATGGTCACCCTGACCGTCACTCCGACCGTGTTCCCCGGACCTTCGGCGCTGGCACTGAATCCCTCGGGCGATCTGCTGGTCGGCGATGCTTCGAATAACACCATTCACCTTGTGAGCTCCGCGGGGCGCGCCGTGCTCCTGGCCGGCACGGCCGGGACGCAGGGCGCAGCCGATGGCGAAGGCGCACGTGCCTCCTTCCGGCTTCCGGCCGGCATGGCGACCGATGCCGCGGGCAATGTTTACGTGGCCGACACGGGTAATTCCGTCATCCGCCGGATCACGCCTACAGGTGTGGTCACCACGCTGGCGGGATCGGCTGACAATCAGGGGCATCGGGATGGCGCAGGTGGCGCGGCTTGGTTCAACGCTCCGGCGGGCATTGCCGTGGACGGCGCCGGCACAATTTATGTGGCCGACACGGGCAATTCGGTCATCCGCCGGATCACGCCGGAAGGCAACGTGACCACGATCGCAGGCACGCCGGGCCGCCAAGGGAGTTCCGATGGCATGGCGCTGGCGGCGGAATTCAACCAGCCCGCAGGCATCGCCGTCGATAGCGCTGGGACCATTCATGTGGCGGACACCTTGAACCATACCATCCGGCGCATTATGCCGGCCGGCATCGTTGAAACGCGCGCAGGATTGGGCGGGGTGGTCGGTGCGACCGATGGCACGGGCAGCGAGGCATTGTTCAACCGGCCCATGGGCCTGGCTGTCGGTGAAGGCGGCAGGCTCTATGTGGCCGATTCCGGCAATGCGACGATACGCGTCGTATCCCCGCAGGGTGAAGTGACCACGCTCATCGGGCTCGCCGGCGTCGCTGGACTCAAAGATGGAATGCGACAGGAGGCCTGGCTTAACCAACCGACGACCATCGCGCTTGATCGCCGCGGCGCCCTTTACGTAGCTGATCGTGGCAACGGCGCGATCCGGCGGATGGATGGCGATGGCATGCTCACGACGCTGGCGATTGTCACGGTCCCGATTTCGGTCGTGCCACTGCCCGCACCGCCGCCGCCGTTTCCGGTTCCCGGTGCGACGTCATCCTCCGCATCAAGTGGAGGCGGAGGCGCGGTTGGGGTATGTTTCCTAGGTGCCTTGGTCTTGCTCACACTTTTGCGGTGGGGTCCCTCCGTCAGCCGACCAAGAAACCGGGTGGAGTGATCCGGCAAGGAGTGTTCTTGGGACCGCGGGATGGGCGATGCTTCTCCTTGCCCTGACGGTCGCCGTCGCCCGATGCTGGGGAGATGTCGACATCCCGGACACTGCCCATCTATGAACTCGAGGACAGCCTCGTGGCGGCCGTGCGCGCGCAGGGCCGGCTCATCGTGCAGGCGCCGACGGGTTCGGGCAAATCCACGCAGGTGCCGCAGATGTTGCTCAATCACGGTTTGTTGGGGCAGGGAGAGGTCGTGGTGCTGCAGCCGCGCCGGCTGGCGGCGCGTATGTTGGCCAAGCGCGTGGCCGAGGAAGTCGGCACGCGACTCGGTGAAGTGGTCGGCTACCAAATCCGGCTGGATTCGCGCGTATCAGAGAAGACCCGCATCCGTTTCGTGACCGAGGGCATTCTGCTCCGGCAGATGTCCTTTGATCCGACGCTGCGCGGTATCAGCGCCATCGTGTTCGACGAGTTTCACGAACGGCATCTCTACGGCGACATCTCGCTCGCGAGGGCGTTGCAGATCCAGCAAAGCAAACGGCCCGACCTGAAGATCGTGGTGATGTCGGCCACGCTCGATACGGTGCAGCTCAAGGGGTATCTGTCCCCGTGTGAGGTGCTGACTTCACAGGGACGCACCTTTCCCGTGCAGGTGGAATACCTGTCGAGGTCGGTGGATTTCGAGCACGATCCCGTGTGGGCGGTGGCCACGCGCGAATGCGAGCGCGTCGCGGCGCGCACGACTGGCGATATCCTCGTGTTCATGCCCGGCGCCTACGAGATCAGTCGCACGGTGCAGGATGTGCAGGGTTCGCACGGCTTGCGCGGCTTCGTGTGTTTTCCGCTGCACGGGGAACTCCCGCCCGATCAACAGGACCGGGCGGTGGCGCGCTACGACACGCGCAAAATCATCGTTTCGACGAACGTGGCCGAAACCTCGCTCACCATTGATGGCGTGACGGCAGTCGTGGATTGCGGCCTCGCGCGAGTGGCGCGTTACGACCCGCATCGTGGAATCAACACGCTGCTGATTGAAAAGATTTCCGTGGCGTCGTCCGACCAGCGCGCCGGCCGTGCCGGGCGCACGGCGCCGGGCGTGTGCGTGCGTTTGTGGACTGAGAACGAGCACGCCCGTCGTCCGTTGCAGGAACTCCCCGAGGTGAAGCGGCTCGATCTCGCCGAGGTGGTGCTGACGCTCAAGGCCGCGGGTATTGACGACATTTACGGTTTTCCCTGGTTGGAAAAACCGGACCCGAAGTCGCTCGAACGGGCGGAAACGTTGCTGGAGGATCTGGGCGCGATTGGTGTAGCGGCGGTCCATGACCGCCGGGGTTCGGAAGACTGCGGTCATAGACCGCCGCTACAGATCACTGAAGTTGGGCGGAAGATGCTGCGTTTCCCGATGCATCCGCGCTATGCCCGCATGTTTCTCGCGGCGCAGGACTACGGATGCGTGCGCTCGGTGGCGCTCATGGCGGCCCTGACGCAGGGTAGAAATTTCCTGCTGCGCAACGTGGACAAGCGCACGGCCGAGGCACGCGAGGAGTTATTCGGTGAGGAGCACGAATCCGATTTCTTCCTGCTCATGCGGGCATGGCGCTATGCCGACAAGGCGAACTACAATCCCGACGCGTGTCGCCGGCTCGGCATCCACATCCAAGGCGTGCGTCAGGTTGGGCCGTTGTTCGAGCAATTTCTCGAAATTGCGCAGGCGGAGAAACTTGATATCAGCGAGAAACGCATCGACGGCGTGGCTGTGCGCAAGTGTGTGCTGCTCGGTTTCAGCGACCACCTGGCGAAGCGCCTCGACCAAGGGACGCTGCGTTGCGAACTCGTCCACAAGCGCAAGGGCCTGCTCGCGCGCGAGAGCTGCATTGACGAGGCCCCGCTGTTGGTCGCCGCGGAGATCACCGAGATCGAGAGCCGTGGCGAGGTGAATACCTTGCTCAACCTCTGCACGGCCGTGGAGGAGGCGTGGCTCAAAGAATTGTTCCCGGAGGATTTCAGCGATGCGGGTGGCGTGACTTACGACCCGACGATGCGGCGCGTGCTCGCGCGCAAGGAGCGAAAGTTTCGCGACCTCGTGCTCGAGTCCAAGCAGACCGCCGATGAACCGCCCGATGGGGAAGCGGCGGCGATTCTCGCCCGTGAAGTCATGGCCGGGAACATCGTGCTCACGGAGTGGAACGAATCGGTGGAGCAGTGGATTGTGCGCGTGAACTGTCTCGCGAAGTGGTGGCCGGAGCTGGAAGTCAACCCGATCACCGACGCCGACCGCGCCACGCTCATCGAGCAGATCTGCTACGGCAGCCACGGCGCGCGCGAGTTGAAGGACAAGCCCGTGATGCCGGTGCTACGCGACTGGTTGCTACCGGAGCAGTTGGCGGTCCTCGATGATTATCTGCCCGAGCGCCTGGTCATGGCCAACGGTCGCAAGGCGCGTCTGAATTATCACAATGATGGTCCGCCCGTGCTGAGCGCGCGCATCCAGGAGCTTTACGGAGTGAACTCCAAGTTCACGCTCGGTCACGGACGCGTGCCGGTGAAGATCGAGGTGCTCGCGCCCAACCAACGTCCCATCCAGGTGACTGACGACCTCACGAATTTCTGGAAGGAACAGTATCCGAAGATCAAAACGGAACTCTCACGCCGTTATCCGCGGCACGAGTGGCGTTGAGCCGCTCAGGATTGGTCTCGCTTGATGTTTTCGAGCAGGTGCCGGGCAGGTTCGTAATTGGGATTGAGCTGCAAGGTCCGGGCGAGCACCTCGCGCGCTTCGTCGGCGCGGTTGACGCGCAACAGGGCACGGGCGTGGCTGGTCAGGATTTCAGGATCGTTTGGCCCGAGTTGGGTCGCAGTCTCGAAGTGAGGGACGGCGGATTCGTGCTGTCCGAGTTCTGTGCGCAGCAAGGCCAGGTTGTAGTGGGCGGTCAGCGAGTCGGGTTGCAGGGCGATCACACGCTCCCAATGCGGCAGCACCTCGTTGAGACGGCCCAGTTGGAACAGGGCGGCGCCCCAGTTGCCCTCGGCGTCCGCGTGGTCCGGTTGCAGACGGATCGTTTCGGCAAACAGGGGCAGAGCCTCGGCCGGCCGGCCGAGTTTGAGCATAACCAAGCCATGGCGGAAAAAGGCATCCGCACTCTTTGGCATCAATTCCTGGGTTTGCCGGAAGCAGGCCACCGCTTCCTCCAGCCGGCCCTGCCGTTCCCGGATCTGGCCGAGCGTAAAATGCGCGCCGGCATGAGTGGGCAGGAGGGCGATGACGGCACGGCATTCGAGTTCCGCCTCGGCGAGGCGCCCCTCCCTGTTGTGGACAAGGGCGAGACTGAACCGGGCCCAGGGATTCGAGGGAGTTTTCGCCACGTTGTCGGTCCAGAGGGTGAGTTCGCTCGCGTAGTCGGCGCCGCGTTGCACCGTGCCCCAGCCGGCGGCCAGCGCCATGAGCAGGCAGCCCGCTAAAACAGGCCGTGTCGGCAAGCGGAAGAGGGCAAGGACGACCAAGACCAGCACGGCGGCCAGCGGCAGGTGCATGCGGTGTTCAGCGATGGTCTGCGAGATGAGCGGGTAGAAGCTCGAACTCGGCGCGAGCACCGCGAAAAAGCAGAGTCCGACGAACCCGAGCGCGGGCCGGCGCACCGCGGCCCAGATGGCGAGACCCAGCAGCGACACGATGAGGAGCGATTCCCAAAGAACCTCGCGCAGTCCCGGGGCGAGCCACGCCCCGTAGTCCACGATCAACGGGTGCGGCCAGAAGGAGAGCTTGAGGTAGATCGCCAGCGCGCGCGATTGGGTCAGCAGGTAGGTCCAAGGGGACACACCTTGGCCGAAACCCGTCGTGCCGCCGCGATCGCCTCCGGAGTGGAGAACCAGCGCAACTAGCAGCAGCCAGGTCGAGGCAAACGCCAGGTGCCACCGTCCGCGCAGACGCCAAGCCTCGCGGAAAGAGCCCGCCGCAAAGGACCGATCGAACAGGAAAAGCATCAGCGGCGCGGACACCATGACTTCCTTGGAAGCCATGCCGAGCAGACAGGCTCCCCAAGCGGCCCACAGCCAGAGGCGATGGCCGTTAGGTTCCACGGCCCGAAGAAAGCAGTAAAGGGTCGTCAAATACCATAGGCTGACGATGGCCTCGGTGCGTTGGATGATGCTGATGACGGTTTCAGTCTGCAGCGGATGCACCGTCCAGAGCAGCGCGACGCAGAAGCCCGCCGGCAGTGCGGCGCGGCGCAATCGGTCTGGCATTTCCAGCCGGGCGAGCGTGCGGCGGACCAGTCCGAAGAGGGCTAGCGCGCCCAACACATGGATGGCGATGTTGGTCAGCCGGTAGCCGCGCACGTCCTGCCCGCTGATCGCGTAGTTCACGGCCAGCGAGAGGTTGACGATCGGTCGGGAATCCACGCCTGCACCCTCCGCCGGCGGCAGCAGGACGCGGCCGATGTCGCTCAGGTCCCGAATGGACCGATTCTGCGTCACCCCGGGAATGTCATCGAAAACGAAGGGGGCTTGGAGGCTGGGCCAATACACGCCGAATCCCGCTAGAATTATGACGGCCGCTCCCAGCCAGATCGGCCAGCGGGCAGGCTGGTGAGGGGCACGGGAAACGTTTTTATCAGGCATAGGGCGGAGGCTTTTTCTTCTGGCGACCGGGCCAAGCTCTGAGTCGGTCCAATTGAAGAACGTCAGAAGAATCACCGTTGCGGGAAACGCAAAGGACGCTGTTCATTATTATGACAGCGCCGGGCGGTCTTTTCGCTTCCGCCATGGCGCGGGAAATGCCTATTCACTTCTTTCGATGTCCGCTTCCACGAACGCCCTCGATCAACACGCCAAGCTCCGGGCCGAGATTCGCAGTCTCGGCGCGACGCTGGGGCAGACCATTGCCGCGCTCGAAGGAGAAAAGACGCTCGAACTGGTGGAAACGCTCCGAAACCTCGCAAAGAGCAGCCGCTCGGGCGATGCCGTGGCGGCCCGCGAACTCGCCCAAACGATCGGCCGGTTGAGTCCGGCGGATGCATTCAACCAGGCGATGGCCTTCACGCTCTACTTCGAGCTGGTCAATATCGCCGAGGAGAACTTCCGCATCCGGCTCTTGCGCGAACGCAATCGTCGGCATCGCAGCGCGCTCGCCGCCGGCCACGCCAGCGAACCGATGCGCGAATCCATCGAGGCGGCCATTGTCGAACTCAAGCAGTCCGGGGTGTCGGCTCAGAAAATGCAGAAACTCGTGCGTCAGCTGGCCATCGAACTCGTGTTCACTGCGCACCCGACCGAATCGAAACGCCGCACGATGCTCGGAAAACTCGCCACGCTGGCCGCCATCCTTCGCAGCCACACGCTGGAGGAAATTCAGCATGCGCCCGAGGATGTGCGTCGCGAAATCGTTTCGCTTTGGCTGACCGACCGCAGCCGCACCGAACGCCCCGAAGTCACCGACGAGGCTCGGACCGGGCTGTGGTATTTTGATCGGACGCTCTACCGATTGTTGCCCCGGTTGCACGCCGACCTGCAGGACGCTCTTAACCGCCACTATCCCGGTGTGCGCGCGCCAAACCGCTGGCTTTCCTTCGGCTCATGGATTGGCGGCGATCGCGATGGAAATCCCGGCGTCACGGCCGGGGTGACGTCGCAGGTGTTGCGCATGAACCGCCGCATGGCGGTCAAGAAACTGGCCGATGTGCTCTACAATCTCGCCGGTTCGCTGACGGTTTCCGATCGCCGGGCGCGGTTCGCTCCTGCCATCCGGCGAATGGCGGAGGAGTGTCGCGCGTCTTCCAGTCTCATGGCGACGGTCGGGCAGCGCTATCCGCGCGAGCCTTATCGCATCATCCTGAGCAGCCTGCGGGAGCGGTTGTTGGCGCAAGCCGACGCCGACATCATGGAGCTTTCCGAAACGGACGCATCCCACGAGACCACCGCCAACGTGCGCGCCATCCTTGCCCAGATCGAAGCCGACCTGTTGCGCGACCGCGCCGCGCCGTTGGCGTGCGGCGAACTGCGCGATGCGCTCACTTGCGTGGATGTTTTTGGTCTGAGCACGGCGCGGCTCGATTTGCGCCAGCATTCCGGCCCGCACGCCCGCGCGGTGGCGGAATTGCTGGAGCGACCGGATTACGAGCAATTGCCCGAGGAGGACAAACTGGAGTTGCTGACCGCGGCGCTCAAAACCGCCGAGGAACTCCCCGCGGGCCGAGTGGCCGGCCTGTCATCCGACACGCGCACCGTCATCGAGCCGCTGCGCCTCGCGCTGCGGGCACAGCAGCAATATGGTCCTGATGCGCTGGGCATCTACATCATCAGCATGACCAACGGCGTATCCGACGTGCTCGAGGTGGTGCTGCTCCAGCGGTTCGCAGACGTCCACCTGCCGATTGCCCCTCTGTTCGAGACGCTTGACGATTTGAAGCGCGCGCCGGCCATCCTCGCCGAGCTTTTCGCCCATCCAGCCTACGTGGCCGAGCTCGGGCGCAACCGTCGCCACCAACATGTGATGTTGGGCTATTCCGACAGCAACAAGGACTGCGGTTACCTCACCGCCAACTGGGCCTTGTTCCAGGCGCAGGACGAAATCATGCACGTATGCCGCCAGCATCAGATGCGTGTGACGCTCTTTCACGGTCGCGGCGGCAGCATTGCCCGCGGTGGTGGACCAGCGGCCAAAGCCATCCTTGCGCAACCGGTCGGATTGAAGGACGGCGGCATCCGCGTGACCGAGCAGGGCGAGGTGCTTTCGACGCGTTATCACGACCCGGATCTCGCGCACCGCGTGCTCGAACAGATGGCTTACGGTGTGTTGCTCGGCGCGCACGAAGCGCAGCGCGGCGCCCGGCGCGTGCCGAAACGCTGGCTTCGGGCGATGGAGCAAATGAACACAGCCGCGCTGGCCGCCTATCGGGCTTGCGTGCATGAGGATCCCGATTTTCTCGCCTTCTGGCGCGAGGCTACGCCCATTGACGAGATCAGCGAACTCAACTTCGGCTCGCGTCCCACCTACCGTCGCAAGGGCAGCATGAGCGTGGCCGATCTGCGGGCGATCCCGTGGGTGTTTTCGTGGATGCAGAGCCGGTTCAATTTTCCCGGCTGGTATGGTTTGGGCAGCGGACTGCAGGCCGTGCTTTCACGCCAGGGTGGGGTGAAGCTCCTGCGCGAGATGTATCAGCGCTGGCCGTTTTTCCAGACAATGGTGGACAATGCCCAACTCACGCTCTGCAAAGCCGACATGTCCATTGCCCGGGTTTACGCCGGTCTCGTCGAGGATGAGGTGTTGCGCGATCGTGTGTGGGCACGTCTTTCGCATGAGTTTCACCTGACCGAGCGCACCATGCTGGCCGTGACCGGGCAGTCGCATTTGCTGGAGAACGAGCCGGTGCTCGCGAAGTCCATCAAGCTGCGCAACCCCTACGTCGATCCGCTCAACTACCTGCAGGTGGAGATGATCAGGCGCCGGCGTGCGCGTCGCGTGAGCAAACCTGAGCGCGAGGGTATTCGGGCGGTGCTTGAACTTACCGTCAACGGCATCGCCGGCGGCTTGAAGAATACGGGCTGATTTTCTTTTCCGCGATGTCGCTGTCTTCGCGTCCCGTCATTCTGCACGAAGCGAAGAATCCAAGCCGGCGTTTTCCACCGCCGAAACACCTCACCGCGTGCCTTTGCGCTGCAGCAGGTAGGTGGGCATGGGCTGCGAATTCTTGATCGGGATGACGCCCACGGGTTCGAAGTCGTATTTGCCTTCGAGGAGTTGCTTGGTGGCTTCGGAAACCTGAATCTGGCCGGGTTGGCCGTGCGACTCCATGCGGCTGGCGATGTTGACCGTGTCGCCCCAGAGATCGTAGGCGAACTTGCGGGTGCCGATGATGCCCGCGACCACCGGACCGCTGTTCATGCCGATACGGATGGTCCATTCGAGTTGGTGGCGGCGGTTGAAAACGCGCACGGCTTCAAGCATTTCGAACGCGGCCACCGCGCAGGCTTCGGCATGGTCATTGCGAAGCACAGGCACGCCGCTGACGAGCATGTAGGCGTCGCCGATGGTTTTGATTTTCTCCAGCTCGAGCTGTTCGGCGATGCGATCGAAGCTGGAGAAGATGTCGTTGAGCAGCTGGACCGTGCGCTGCGGCGACTGTTTCGAAGAGATGCGCGTGAAGCTCACGATGTCGGCGAAGAGCACCGTGGAGTCGATGAAGCTATCGACAATCGTGCGTTGGCCCGCTTTGAGGCGTTCGGCGATGGCCTTCGGCAGGACGTTGAGGAGGAGGCGTTCGGATTTGGCACGCTCAACCTGGAGCTGCGCGAGAAAGGCCTGTTCCTGGTCGCGCAGGCGTTTCTTTTCCAGCGAGGCGGTGATGCGCGCACGCAGGATGACCGGGCTGAAGGGCTTGGGCACGTAGTCCTCGGCGCCGGCTTCGATGCAGCGCACCGTGCTGTCCACATCGTCGAGCGCTGTCAGCATGATGACCGGGAGATGTTTGAGCTTCGGATCGGCCTTCATGAACTCGAGGGTCTGAAAGCCGTCGAGGTCCGGCATGAGGATGTCGAGCAGCACGAGGTCGAAATTGCCATCCTTGAGCTTGGCGAGGGCTTCGCGGCCGGTGGCGGCCTCGGTCACATCGTAGCCCAGTTTCTGCAGGCGGCGGACCAGCATGTCGCGATTGAGGTCGTTGTCGTCAACGGCGAGCAGCCGCGCGCTGGGCATGGGCTGGGTGGAGAGGCCAAAGTCCTGCGTCGCGGACGGCTGCATCAGACCGGTGGCCATGCCGACTGCTTCGGGGGTGTCATCAATCGGAGACTCACTCTGACCGTAACCGGAGAGAGCGGAAGGATCGGTGTTGTTGGCGAGGGTCAGCAGGTTTTGGGCGGCACGAAGAATCTTCTCGAGATCGGGTATGGCGTCCGCCTGACCCAGCTTTTGAGCGAGGCCGATAGCCTCACCCGCGACGGTGATGACCGCGTTGAGCGGGGCCTGGAGATGTTCGCGCAGGGCGGTGAAATCCACTTTCCCGGCCTCGATCTTCCAGGCGGCGAGCGCGTCGTTGATCAGCGCGAGCAATTCGCCGCCGCCGGAATGGATGCGTTGAAGGGCCGGCAGGAGGTCGGTGCCGCCGCTCTCCTCGATGGACTCCATCAACAGCTCGCTGTAACCGATGATCTGGTTGAGCGGAGTGCGGAGGGCGTGGCGCAGCTTGGAAAGGCCTTCGTGATCACGCGTCTTGAGCGCCTTGAGCAGCGGTGTGAGCGTGAATGGCGGCGCGGAGCCGCCGGCCGAACTGGGGCCGGAGCCACTCATGCCTTGGGCGGGAACTTTTTCAGGAGTTCCTCGATCTTCAGCAGCAGACGGTTGAGTTCGACCGGTTTGGTGTCGAAGTCGTCACAGCCGGCCTCGAGGGCCTTTTGGCGATCGCTTTCCATGGCGTGGGCGGTGAGAGCGATAACCGGGATAGTGGCGGTGGCGGGGTTGGCCTTGATCTGACGGGTCGCATCCCAGCCGTCGAGCACAGGCAGGGACATGTCCATGAGGATGAGATCGGGCATCTCGCTCCCGGCCATGGCCACGCCTGCGCCGCCATCCACGGCAATGGCGACGGCGTAGCCGCGCTTTTCGAGGCGACGGGAGAGCATGTCGCGGTTCATTTCGTTGTCTTCAACCAGAAGAATCTTGGGCATGATGAAAGGAATTGGAGTTAATCTAATCAGGAAGCGATCACGGGGGTCGCTTTTTTCAACGCGGGGCGGATGTGGCCCAACAAGTCCTCGCGGCTGAAACGCCCCTTCGCCAGGATGGCAACGGAGCGAGGTGTGAGATAGTCACGCATGTCGGTAGTAAGGTCCATGGAAGTTACAATCACGACAGGAATCTTGCTCCACACGGGGTTTTTGCCAATCACTTCGAGAAGTTCAAAGCCGTTCATGCCGGCCATCTTCAGGTCGAGAATGATGAAGGCCGGGGTTCCCTGTTTGAGGATGCGCAGGGCGGCGTTGCCGTTGATGGCGGTGCGCGATTTAAGCCCTTCCGCATCAAGCAGGCGCGTGATGAGGGTGCGCGAGTCGGCGTCGTCTTCGACGAGCAGGATGTAGTTGGCGGGAAGTGGGGCGAGTTGCTCGGCGATTTCCGCGGTGAGCTGACGGGCGTCAACGGGCTTGAACAACACGGCTGCGGCACCAAGCGACATGGCCATTTCGAGGCCGCTTGCACCGCTGAGGATGATCACGGGCGTGTCGGCGAGTTGCGCTTTGTGCTGGAGCTTGGTGAGCACGGTCCAGCCGTCCATGCCGGGCATCATCAAGTCGAGGATGATGAGGCTGGGATTGATCTGGGTGGCGAGGTCGAGGCCTTGTTGGCCGGAGGAGGCGGTGAAAACCTCATAGCCGCTTTGATCGAGGATCTCCGTGATGACGGAGCGAATGTCCTTGTCGTCATCCACTACGAGGATTTTCGGCCGCTTCTCGTTGAAGGGCGACCGCGTGAGGCGCGGGCTGCTTTGGTTGACGACCTTGGGTTTCTTCGCCGCGACGGTGGCGGGCAGACGGATGGTGAAGTTCGAACCGACGCCGGCGGTGCTGGTGACGGTGATGTCGCCATTCATCATCTGGGCGAACTGCTTGGAAATGGCGAGGCCAAGGCCGGTGCCGCCATACTTGCTGGCCGTCGAGGCGTCGGCCTGGCTGAAGGCTTGGAAGAGCCGCGAAAGCTGCTCGGGCGTCATGCCGATGCCGGTGTCGATGACGGCGAGTTCGATGTTTTCGTCGTCTTCGAGTCGCCGCACGCGCAGCGTGATGGTGCCTTTTTCAGTGAACTTGCTGGCGTTGCTCAGCAGGTTGAGAAGCATCTGCCGGAGTTTCGTGGCGTCGGCGTGCATGATGCCGATGTCGGCCGGGCAGTCGAGGGCGAGGGTGTTGCCTTTCTTCGCGATGAGCGGCTGGGCGGTGGCGATGACCTCGTTGACGATTTTGCCGATCTCGAAATTTTCGAGGTAGAGCTCCATCTTGCCGGCTTCGATCTTGGAGATGTCGAGCACGTCGTTGATGAGGCCCAGCAGGTGGCGGGCGGCATTGAGAACCTTGTCGAGATCGTCGGCAGTGCGGGTGTCGCCATCGTCCACCGCATCTTCGCGGAGGATTTCGCTGTAGCCGATGATGGCATTGAGCGGAGTGCGGAGCTCATGGCTCATCTTTGCGAGGAAGCTGCTCTTCGCCTTGCTGGCTTCCTCCGCGTCCTTCACGGCCTTGGCGAGGAGTTTGGTGCGATCCTCGACGCGGGCTTCGAGGGTGCGGTTGGCCTCTTCGAGCTGTTCCTTGGCGCCTTCGGCGGTCGCGCGGGCCTGTTCGAGTTCATCCGTCTTGGACTGGATCGTTTCCAGCATCGAGTTGAAGGACTCGATGAGTTCGCCGATTTCGCCGCTGGCGGTGCTGCCGACGCGCTGGCTGTAATCGTGTGTGCGTTCGACGGAGGTGGAAACCTGCGCCAGTTCCGTGATAGGTCCGGTGAAGCGACCGCCCATCCGGAACGCCACAGCGATGGCGAGAAGCGCGGCGGGGACGAAGATGATGATCGAGACGCGCAGGATGTTGTTGAATCGCTCGCTCTCGGCCTCGCTCTGCTCGGCCTTGAGGTAAAGCAAGCCGAGCGTCCGACCGCCGGAGTTGATAGTGCTCCAAGCGGTATAGCGATTGCTGTCGAGAATGTTGGTCACGCCTTTTGGCGGGGGCGGAATGATTTCGTGGGCGCCGGGTCGCACGTAACGGGCGAGCAGTTTTCCGTCGGGCGTAAAGACCGCCGAGGCGACGATTTGGGCGTCCACGCCCAAGGTGGAGAGGTGCAGGTCGGTGGCCTCGGAGTTTTGCTCCAGCAACGGCACCAAGTTGCCGAGCATCAGGAATTGGGTTTTCTCCAACCGGGATTGGACCTCAGCCTTGATCTGTCGGATCTCGTAAAGATAGAGCCCCACCATCGCGAGTGACAGGGTCACACCGCAAATCATCAGGATAAAAAGAGTCAGCTGCCAGCGGAACGAGAGGCTTTTCACAAGGAGAGAGGCAACCCTGCTAAGGCTGTGCATTATCCCGTAAAGTCAACGAGATAGCTCGGTTGCCGGCGGAGTGACGTCCCGATAGCTCACGTGGAGATCTTCGCTGGTGGGGATGAAGAAGATGCGTCCGGTGAAGCGGGAAGTCATTTCCAAGGGCAGGCTGGGGCGGTCCTCCGTCGGCGGGCTGAATCGCGCTTCGACGTGCAGCGTATTCATTTTAACCCCCAAGACCGGGGAGTAAGGCTCTTTGAGTTCGAGCGTGTAGCCCATGACGTGCGGCAGGTTTTTGGACACTTTAAGCCGGAGAGACAGATGACCGAGCATCTTGTCGGGTCCGGTGGAGCTTTCGCGAAAGGCAGAGGTGAATTCAGCGTGTTCCGCGTCTTCCTGAACAAGAACCAGGCTGCCGGGTTCGATGTCGGCGCGCTCGAAATTGGCCTGCATGCCGCCGGGAGCCGCGGTGCGCGCGCGGACGTATTTTTCGATTTCTCCACTGGTTGGGGCGCGGCCTTCGGTTTCAAGAAGTGTCCACTGCGCGCCAGCCGGGCGGGCCGGATCGAAGCGTTCGGTCACGGTGCGACCGTTGCGTGTGGTGGTGAGGGTGTAGGCCCAGCCGGCGGGCATACCGGTGGAGAACTGCCCCAAGGCGGCTCGGACGTAGGCAGGTTGTTCGGCGCGGGCGAAGCCACTCGCGCACACCGCGAGCAGGAATGTCGCGAAAAGCGAAAACCGTTTAGAGACGGGGCGGAGGAACCCGCGAGATGAACCACTCGAACTTGCCATGAAAGGTCAGCGTGCCGGCGCGATCCTTCAGATCAATCAGGATCACCGCGTTCGTGCGGCCGCGGGAGGTCAGTTCGGAAAGGAAATTGGCGGCGGTGGCATCGTCGGGCCGGCCGTAGGCGAGGAGGTCGCCGCTGGCGGGGGCGCGATATTTCACTTCGACGCCGCGGACCACAGCGAAGACCTGCCCTGCCTCCGCGCCGAAACGGCGTTGCAGGCATTCCGCGCTCGCAGCCTCGGCCAGCGAAAACTGCGCGGCGGCGTGCATCGTGCCGAGATGATTGTGCAGCAGTGGCGTGAAAGGCAGTTCCAGCAGGTGTTTCGCGCCTTCCGGGGCGTCGCGCAGGCCGAGAGCTCGGCTGTAGGCGAATTCAGTGGCTTTCAACGCGGCGACGATTCGCTGGCTGGGCCGGGTTGGCAACGTCGATTCTTTCTAAGAAAGCACGGCGTGGTCCGTGATCATGATTGGAGGCCACACCCCATGAACCCAAAACGCTACGGATTGCCGATCATCATCGCAGCGAGCCTGCACGGCGCGCTTTTTCTCATCACTGCTGAACGTCCGATTCTGGTCGCGGCGCCGGAGAAACCGCGAGTGATACAGGAAGTTGCGCTCAATCCCGATCCGATCGAAATTCCGGATGATATCGAGAGTTCTTCGACGGTGTCATCGGGCGGACCGCGTCCGTTACCATCTACTCCGGATGTGTGGGAGCCCGACGACCGAAACTCCGATTTCACTGTGCCAGTTGAGCCCTCCTTTCCGCCGATCACGATTGAGCGCGGGCCGGAGAAAATTTCGCTTCCATGGGGACCAGGGGACGGCCCCGTGGGACCGGCTTCGGGAATACCGCAAAATATTGTGGACCACGGACAACTTGATCGCGTGCCGCGCGCGGTGTTTCGGCGCCCGCCGAATTATCCGGATGGTGCACGCCGCAACGGATTGAACGGATCTGTCACGGTGGAGTTCGTCGTGGGCACCGACGGACGTGTCGTGAAGGCTGAGGCGGTGAAGTGGTCGCACCGCGACTTCATCGATTCTGCCGTTCGGGCCGTGCAGGACTGGCGTTTCGAGCCGGGCACACAGGGCGGCCGCAAAGTGCGATTCCGCATGGCGGTGCCGATCGAATTTGTCAGTGATGCGCGTTGAGTCGGGTTTCGGAATTCAGCCCGCGCTAGCTTGGACGAGGCGGTTGACGCGCTCGACCAGCTCCTGCGGGCTGAATCGCTTGATGAGGTAGTCGAAGATGGTGTCGCCTGCGCGTTGTTATCTGGTAAGTGAGTGACGAAAGGTGCCGTCACCATTGATGGTAAGCTGGGTGTCCGGGGCGCACAGCGACGAACGTGCCGCGACACATGGCGCGAGGTTTTCCGCCTGAAAAGAGTTCTGCTGCGATTACCGCACGATCAGCCGCGGATTCGAGCAACTCCGCGCGCAATGTGAGAGGCTCATCCAGCGGAGTAGGGCGGAGGAGCTTGATCGCGTATTCGGCAGTCACTGTGCACAACGGTCGCTCAAGGCCATTAATTTGCATCAAATGCCAGGCGGCGGCCCAATTGCTATGACAATCGAGCAGCGTGCCAATGACGCCGCCATTGAGCATACCGGGAAAGGCTTGGTGGTGCTCTGATGGCTGCCACTCGGCGACAACGATATTACCTTCGACGAAACTGCGAATCCTCAGACCCGATTCATTCGCCGGCCCGCAGCCAAAGCAGCGACTCGCGGGTGCAAATTTTTCCTGCAAACTCAGGGGCGGCATTGAACTCGACAAAAAGCAAGAATCGGGGGCATTGAAAACGCCAACTTAGTAAGATTTTTAACTGGCACAGCTTGCATCCTCTGCCATGTTGTGCCCGGATATAACCTACCAATGGCACGCAAGATAGCTTTTCTTAATTACAAAGGTGGTGTCGGCAAGACTTCCCTGATCGTCAATACAGCGGCCAGCTTGGCGCGCCGGGGCATGCGCGTATTGCTAATGGATTTCGACACGCAGTCCAATGCCAGCATCTGGCTGATGAAGCTGGAGCGGTGGAACAAAATCAATTCCACCGGCGTGGGTTCCATCTATTCGATTTTCGATCCCGGCACGGCCCGCCTCAAGGATTGCGTGATCAAGGATGTGGTCGAGGGCAAGGATGGCGAAAAGCTGCTGCCCGGCCTCGATCTGGTGCCGACGACTTTCAATCTTGTGGATCTCGAGGGCGAATATAAGCCCGATCCCAAGCGTCCGTCCTACGTGATCTTCCAAGAACAGCTGGCGGAAATTGAGAACAACTACGACTTCATCCTGTTCGACTGCCCGCCCAATGTGCTGCGCGCTTCGCAAAACGGTGTCTATTGCGCCGGCGAAATCTACGTGCCCTCCAATCCTGACGCCTTGAGCCTCATTGGATTCACCCTGCTCGTGGAGAAGCTCCTGCGCTTCCAGCAGAGTTCCGCCAGTTTCCGCACCACGGCGATGGGTCCGGCGGCGCAGGTTTACGGCATCGTGTTCAATTCCATCAAGGCGAACACCGACATCGAGGTGCCGAAGATGCGCATGCAGCTTCGTTTGAATCAATTCAAGACCCAGAAGCGCGGTTGCGCGCCGGCTGCGAAAATCTGCTCCACGCAGATTCGCGACGCGATGATCGTGCGACGCGCCGTTACGCTCGGCTTGCCCGTTTTCCTCGTCGGCACCGAAGGAGCGGAGGAAGACAGTGTGGCCAACGACTATATGCGGCTTGCCACCGAGATCATCGAGAACGCTCCGCCCGCTTCCTGATTTTCGCCAATCCCCAGACTCCACCGTTACCATGGCCAAGTATAATTCCACCGAATGGGAAGACATCCGGAAGAAGTTCCGCAATTCCATCATGGCTGACACGTCCCTGGTCAGTCTCGCGCAGAATCTCGACACCAAGGAATGGCCGCACAAGGGCGACGATGAGAAACCGTCCAAATACATCGATTTTTCCTACGACGAGTTGCTGATGCTCCCGGAAATCGCCGGCAGTGCCGACAAGGCCGACCATCTCATCGGCATCCTCAAGGAAACCCTGGCGTTTGACGATCCCTTCGGCGACATGGTCGCGCAGGTCGAGGAAACTGCCGCCAAGGAGAATCCCATCCTCAAGACGCTGGCGCGTCTCGGCATCCCGGAAAATTTCCCGTTGTTGCTGGCCAACTTCAGCGAAGGCACACGAGTGGTGTGCGCTACCGAAGGCATCAAGACCATCGGCGAGTTCGCCAACCTCGGCCAGCAGATGTCCACCAAGGTTGTTTTGGGCGGCGACTTCAGGAATGCGTTGAACGCGCTCACGCATGGCGACGAAGAAGGCATTGGCAAGTTCCTGCCCTACCGCAGGGGCTCCACCGGGCTCCACCTTCCCGAGGCGATCGGTCTGATCGCCGCCAGTCTGCCCCGTATCGACCAGGTCGCGCTTGCCAAGTCCTATGGCGCCCGTCTTTCGAACAGCGAAG
This sequence comes from Opitutales bacterium, assembly GCA_044507675.1. Taxonomy (GTDB): domain Bacteria; phylum Verrucomicrobiota; class Verrucomicrobiia; order Opitutales; family Opitutaceae; genus Lacunisphaera. The sequence continues at coordinate 34,623 of JBIQJF010000011.1, forward strand.
CTGCCGTCACCAAGACGCTCACAAAAGAGCAGATCGACAAGCACGAGGCCATGATGCGCATCACCCTCACGACCGCGCTTGATTGGTTCAAGGACGACAAGGCCGCTTTGCTCAAGCAGCTCGCCGACGGCGGCACCTATGAGCGTTATTTCGTTGTGCTCAACGATCCCGTGCGTGAAGCGATCGCCGTTCGCCTGACGAGCGTCGCGCTGAAGGATGTGGCGCCTGCTGGTGCCGCGGCCGAGACCGCCGTGGAAGAGAAGAAGGGCGGATTCTTCTCCAAGCTTTTCGGCAAGCGATAGTCCGCCCGGTTAGGTTCACTTGTGGATAACAAAACGCCAACTCCGCCCGGGGCGCCCATGCCTCCGGGACCTGGGTTTCCGCCGCCGCTGAAGTCCGCTGCGCCGGGCCCCGGTGCGCCTGCCTTTCCGCCGCCGACGAGCATCAAGTTTCCCGCCAAACCCACCAGCAGCCTGCGGCCCTTGGTGCTGCCCCGGCGCGTCAACCCGTTGCAACGCGCTCAGGAGGCCTCGCAGGCGACCGCGGCCGCCCGCCGCTCGATCGACGCCATCATGTCGAGTTCCCGGGCTCCTTGGAGCGGGAAGGGCGCCGGTCTCAGCAGCAGCCAGGTCGAAGAGCTGGAGAAAGCTCTGCGCGCACTCGAGGCCAAGGTCGGCGAGCGCGAAATGGCCCTTGCCGACGCCGAGAACAAGCTGGCTGAAAAGGACCGGGCCCTCGCGGAGACCGAGGCGCTGTTGCAAGCCCGTGAAAAGGTCATTGATGCGATGCGCAACCAGCCCGCCGCCCAGCCGAGCGGAGCGGTCAATCCCGCCGAAATGGAGGCGCTCGCGAAGCTCAAGGAGGAACTCGACCGCCAGGAAGCCTCCATCAAGGAGCAGCGGCAGGCGCTGCAGGAGCGCGAAGAATTCCTCAACCAGAGCGAGACCTCCCTGTTTGAAAAGATGCAGGCGCAGCAGGAAAAGGAAACCGAACTCGAGCAGAAGGAAGAGGATCTCAAGCGTCTGGCCAAGCAGGTGGGCGTGCTCAAAGACGAACCCAAGGAGCCGATGGAAAAGGCCTGACGCGGAACTTGCGTCAATTTCGCCTTTCCAAGCCTCAAGCCCGCCCCTATGCCCCCTTCCTCCATGATTTCACGCTCGCTGAAGGTAATTCTCCCCGCCCTTTTGGTCACCATGCCGGTGTTGGTGTCCGCCCAAACCGAGACGAGCGCCAAGGAGGACGAGCGCATGGCCGCCCTGATGCGCGACGACGGCATGTGGCGCGAGCCCCGGACGCGGATCAGCGTGGGCATTCGCATCATTGATTCCGGCGGCACGGTTAATTTCGGCAACCTCGGCGAGCGCACCGCCTCGGCTATCGCCCCCGCATCCGAAGGTGTCGTGGATCGTATCTATGACAACGGTCAGGTTCTGGCCGACGGTTTGCGCAGCAGCGAGGTTGACGCCAACGGCAACCAGGTCCCGCTGATCGACGGTCGTTATCAGGTCAGGGATGCGGACGGCACGGTCGTCCAGGATCTCATTGGCTACCAGACCGGTCTGACGCGCAATTGGAACGGTAAATACGATGAGCAGGTGGGCGTTCATCCCGGCTACGTTGGCTTCAGCAGCTACAGTGCGATTTCCGATGGGGCCGCCCTTTCGAAGGACCAGGGCGTGACCGGCGGGCTTGAACTTACCGCCACCCGTGATCTTGGCCGGATGGGCCGCCGCATGCATTGGGGCATCGCCGCCGGTGTTACGCTCAATGGCATCAACACGAAGACTGCCGGCACAATCGCCGCGACGCTGCGCACGCAGACCGATTACTATCAGGTGCACAACACGGTCGATCCGACCATGCCTTACGGCACGCCCAGCTTCACCTTCCTTTTTGACGGTGAAGGCAATCTGGTGAGCGACTCCGGCTACGAGACCACTGTGCAGCTCAGCAACACGCCCGACGCTGCATTGAGCACGGTTACCGATCTGGCCGGCGGGGCCGAGGTCCGCGGCCACTGGCAGGTCAAGGGAGCCTATATGCTCGTAAAGCTCGGTCCCACGCTGCGCGCGCAGGTGAGCGATCGCATTTCACTCACTGCTAGCGCCGGTTTTGCCGCAGCCTATGCCGGCACGCGCTACACCGCGTATGAGGCTTTCACGGTGCCCAACATGGGTGGTCTCGAACTCAAGGTTGAGGATCCGATCGGCAGCACGAAAACCCAGCTCCTCAGCGGCTATTACGCCGAGCTTACCATGGACTTTGCGGCCAACGAACGCACCGGGCTTTTCGGCGGCGTGGTCGCGCAGGAGCTCGACAGCTACTCCCAACGGCTCTCCGGTCGCACCGCCAACATCGATCTTGGCACCGCGGTCGGTCTCCGCGGGGGTGTTTCGATCAGGTTCTGAGATCGGCGAGCACGTCGTCGATGCCGCGCAGCCGCTCCGGCGGGAAGAGCGCGTTGATGCGACACACCACCTGTTGCACGAGCCCATCGGGGCAGGAAGCGCCACCGGTGATCAAAACGGTCTTTGGAGAGCTGCAATCCGTCCACAGCGGCAACATTTCCGTGTGTCCTGTCGAGCCGCGCCCGGCGGAAGGAAAGACGTAGTGCATGATCCGGTCGGCCGAGAGAATGCTCTGTTCCGATTGGATGAAGAAAGCGCGTTTGCCGAGCTGCTGCTCGCACAATCGGTAGAGCTGGTAGGTGTTTGAACTGTTCTTTCCGCCAATGATGAAGGCGGCGTCGAGCGGGATGCCGAGGGCACGCTGCAGGGCGTCCTGATTGACTTGGGTGGCGTAGCAGAGTGTGTCCTTGCGGCCGGCGCCACCGACTCGTTCGACGGCGGCCTGCGCGCCAAACCGCGCGGCGAACACCTCCTTGAAATAGTCGATGATGGCGGCGGTTTCGTTCATCAGCAGCGTGGTCTGGTTGACCACGGCAATGCGTTCCAGATGCAGCGCGGGATCGAAGCCGGGAGTATGGAGTCCGGCGAAACGCTCCAAGATGGCCACGCGCTTCTCTTCGTTGGGCGCGGCGATGTAGTCGCCGAGCATCCGGGCTTCGTCGAGGTTGCGGATGATGAGCGAGGGTGCGTGGCGCCGCGAATTGGAGAAGGTTGCCTTGGTCTCCTCGTGCTCGCTCTTGCCGTGGATGATGACCGTATAGCCATCGCGACCAAAGGTGCGCGCTGCCTTCCAGACTTTTTCCACCAGCATGCACGTGGCGTCGTATTGCGCGACGCGCAGCCCTTTGCGCACGAGCCGCTTTTTGTCTTCGTCGGTCGCGCCGAAAGCGGGGATGATGACCACATCGTCGCCGGTAAGAGTATCCCAGAGCAGGCGTGGCGTGGCGCCCGGCACGGCAGTCTGTCCGTCGGCAGTGAAGGGCACGCCCTTGTCGCTTTGCAGGTAGCGCAGCCCGCGGCGCAGCAGGTCTTCGTTCACGAACGGATTGTGGATCAGCTCGCTGAGCATGAACACCCGGCGGCCGGGATTCTCGGCGAGTGTTTCGTAGGCGCGTTCGATGGCGTTTTTAACGCCGAGGCAGAACCCGAAATGGCTAGGGATAACGTAGCGCACTGCGCCGAAATCGAGCATCGCCGGCGTGCCGGCCGTGCGCTCGTGAGTGCGGGACAGCGCCTTGATGGCTTCGCAGAGCTGGCTTTGGTAAAGCACTCGCGCCGCTTCGTCTTGCTGGTAGATCGCGCGGTTGCGGTCGCGCTCGACGCGGAATTTGTAGATGTAATCGCTCTCGCCGAGGTGCAGGTAAGGGATCTCGATGAGATGGGGCTCGAGTCCGGCGAGCACGGCCTGCAAGGACTGCGCCAAGGCCGCGCGCTGTTGGGCGAGCTGTTCGAGGGAAAAGAACACCACCTCGGCGTCGGCCGGCGCGGCGTCCACTTGGCTGAAAAACACCCGGTAACTAAGCGCGCCGGCCGTGCAGGTGTAGTATTCCGCCGGCGGAGTGTGCTCCTTGAAGCAGGCTTCCAAGCGACCAAGAGCCATCGCCTCGTCCGCACCCACAAACGCCAAGCCCAGCCGGGTGCCGGCGCGGCGCACGGCGAGCTGATTGCTCGTGTTGAAGGCGAGGATGACAACTTGGGAGGGCGCGGACATTCCCCTTCACGGAACCACAACCCCGCCGGGGGTCAACCGCCGGGACGCCCGCTACGGCCGTTTAACCCGTTTGCGCGTGGCTTTATTGCGTCCGGACTGTAACTTCTCGGGCACTCCCGGGTTATTCATTCCCATGGCCTCCACGCACGACCCTGCTCCGACTTCCGCCGGTTTGTTAACCGGCGTTACGGGCGACCTTCGCCACGCCTCCCGTCTCCTCTGGAAAAGCCGGGGCATCGCCACCACGACGCTCCTCACGCTGGCCCTCTGCATCGGGGCCACGACGGCGATTTTCTCAACGGTGCATTCTCTGCTGCTCAAGCCGCTGCCGTTTTCCGAACCGGAGCGCATTGTCGAACTCTACACCTCGGCGAAGAAAGCCGGCCTCGATAAGATGCCCGCCAACGTCCCGTTCTACCTCGATTACGGCGCGAACGCCTCATCCTACGAGCGGATCGCGCTCTGGACGTTCCAGCAACAGATGGTCGGCGAGGACCAGAATCCCGTCCGCCTCGACATGGCGCGAGCGACGGCCGAGATATTTCCCATTCTCCGGATTCAACCGCTGCTCGGCGAATTTTTCACCAAGGAGCAGAACAAGCCCGGCGCTGACAAGGTCGTGGTGCTCACGCAGACGTTCTGGCAATCCCACTACGCCGAGGACCCGGAGATTATCGGCAAGGAGATGCGGATCGGCAACGAGACCTTCAGGATCATCGGCGTGGCCCCGCGTCTGCTCGAGGCTTGGGATGCCCGGATCAAATACGTGATTCCGCTTTCCTGGCCGCCGCAGCAGGAAAACCCGCAGGGGCGCTACGGTGTGGGTATCCAGTTGTTCGGCCGTCTGAAGCCCGGCGTCACCGCCGGACAGGCCGACGCCGAGGCCAAGACTTTGGAACAGCGCTACGTCGATGCATCTCCGCCGCAGACCAAGGCGTTTGCCGAGCGTTCCGGCATGACCATGAATGTTGGTGGCGTGCAGGAACAACGGGTCCAGCCGGTGCGGACCACGCTTTATATCCTACAGGGTGTCGTCACCTTCGTGCTGCTCATCGGCTGCGTGAACGTGGCCAACCTGCTGCTCGTGCGCGCCAACGCCCGTCAGTCGGAACTTGCCATCCGCTCGGCCCTCGGCGCCGGTCGATGGCTCATCGCCCGCCAACTCATGCTGGAGAGCCTGCTGCTGACCGCGCTCGGCGCCGTGCTCGGACTGCTCGTCGCGTGGGGCGCGTTGCGCGCGAGCAATTACTACCTGGCGAAAATGCTGCCGCAGTCGCTGCCGGCCACGCTCGACCTGCGCGTGCTCGGCTTCGCCATCGCGCTTACGGTCGTCATCGGACTGTTGATCGGATTGATTCCGGTCTTCCACATCCTGCGCACGAATCTCGCGGAGATCATCCAGAGCAGTTCGCGCAGCGCTTCGTCCGGACGCGGTGTCCGCGCACTGAGCAGCATCCTTGTGGTCGTGCAGGTGTCCGTGGCACTCGTGCTCCTGACCGGCGCGGGGCTGCTGATCCACAGCTTTACCAAAGCTCTTGCCGTCAGCCCGGGCTTCGATCCCAAGGGCGTCGTGACCGCCCGTATCATCATCCCACAGGCCCACCGGGCCACGGCGGAATCAGCGGACAAATTCCAAGAACTTCTGCGACAGGCTCTGATGGAACTGCCGGGAGTGACGTCGGTGGCGCTCGCCGGGGCCACACCGTTCCAAGGCGGCCTGCCGATCAACGCCTTCACGCTCGAACAGGACACGCTGCCGCCTGGTTCTCCGCAGCCAGGCGCTTTCCGCGTGCAGGTGACTCCGGGTTATGCCGAGACCCTCGGCCTGAAGCTGCTGGAGGGACGTTTCTACGAGGAAGCGGACCGTGATCCCAAGCGCCGCGTGTTTGTCGTGGATGAAAGCTTCGCCAGAAAATTCTTTGCCGGCAAATCGGCGATCGGCGGGCGTTTCGCCTTCGGGCCGCGTCCGGAGAAACCCGAGGACTGGCCGACCATCATCGGCGTAGTGCGCGACATCCCGCACAACGGTGTGGAGGAGAAGAGCGGAAATCCCTTCATCTACCAGGTCGTGCCACAGGGTGCGCGGCCGGGTGGGGCGACGGTGTTCGTGCGCACCAGCCGGCCGGCTGAGGAGTTTATCCCGGTCCTGCGTGCCAAGGTGAAACAGCTCGATCCGACGATCTTCCTCTATGAGGCAGATTCGATGGAGAAGGTGGTCGGTTCGTCGTTCGACAACCGGCGTGCCGTGATGCTCTTGCTCGCGGCTTTCGCCGGGCTGGCGTTGTTCCTCTCGTCGCTGGGCATCTACGGTGTGCTGGCTTACGATGTTTCGCAGCGCACCCGCGAGATCGGCGTGCGCGGGGCCATCGGCGCGTCGCAGGAGCAGATCGTCGGGCTGATCTTGACGCAAGGCCTGTGGAAAGCGGGCTTGGGCGTCGTGATCGGCTTGGTCGGTTCATTCCTGCTCAGCCGCTACATGACGACCCTGCTCTTCGGCGTGGAGCCGACTGACCCCCTTGTCTATGTGGCCGGGGCGCTGGTGCTGATCGCCGTGGCGTTGGTTGCAAGCTATCTGCCCGCGAGGCGTGCGGCGAAGATCGATCCGCTCGTCGCGCTGCGCGACGAGTAAGATGTTTCGTGGAGGGCCCAGCTCCAGGTGGGCCGCGGTTGCCCCATAGGTCCCGTGAAACGGCTCAGCGGGAGCTGAGCCCTCCACGCGTAGTGTAGGATCGGATCTTGGGCCGACCTCGCGCACGAGGTCGCCGCAAGCAGCGACCCTACAAAGGAGAAGGAAGGGCGCTTAGAGCTTCAGCGCGTCGGCCAGTTTGCTGGCGTCGCCGCCGCCGCCTTGGGCGTAGTCGGGTTTGCCGCCACCTTTGCCACCGAGCTTGCCAGCGAGGGTGCCGATGAGCTTGCCGGCGGCTTGGCCGGCCTTGATGGCTTCGGGTGAGCAATAGGCGACGAGCGCGACTTTGCCGTCGAAAAGGGCGCCGAGTTGCACGACCGCGCCGTCGCCGACCTTGTGCAACACTTGGCTGCCGAGTGAGCGGAGCGCGTCTTGATTTTCGGCGGTGACGACAGCGGAGACCCACTTGAGTCCGTCCTTCTCGACGGCCTTGGCGGCGAGTTCCTCGGCGAGGCCGGCGGATTCCTTCGCTTGGTAGGCCTTCAGCTTTTGTTCGAGATCCTTTTGGTGGGCGAGGAGCGTGTCGAGCTTGGCGGTGACGTCCTGCACGCCGGCGTTGAGGCGGGAACTGACGGCTTTGAGGGCGGATTCCTCGTTCGCGACGAATTCGTAGGCGGGCTGGCCGGCAACGGCCTCGATGCGGCGGGTGCCGGCGGCGACGGCCATTTCGGCGACAACCTTGATCAGGCCAATCTCGCCGGTAGTGGCGACGTGCGTGCCGCCGCAGAGTTCGCGGCTGTAACCGCCGATGTCCACGACGCGGACGAATTTGCCGTATTTGTCGCCGAAGAAGGCGAGTGTGCCCTCGGGTTTCTTGTCGAATTCGGTCTCGTAGGATTCGACCTTGGCGTTGTCGATGACCTTCTCGTTCACGAGGCGTTCGACTTCCTTGAGTTGTTCGGCGGTCATCGCCTCGAAGTGCGAGAAGTCGAAGCGCATGCGGTCGGCGGTCTTCGAGGTGCCGGCTTGGCGAACGTGCGTGCCGAGAACCTTGCGGAGAGCCCAATGGATCAAATGCGCAGCACTGTGGTGGCGGTTGATTGCGCGGCGGCGGACAACATCGACACTAAGCGTCGCAGACGCTCCGATCTTTGGCGTTTGGCCATTGGCGTTTGGAGTTTCCGCCGCGGCTACCTTGTGCAAATGACGCCCGTATTTGTCCTTGATGCAGTCGGAGATTTTGAACTCCACGCCGTCGATTAAGGCGGTGCCGGCGTCGCCGGCCTGGCCGCCCATTTCGCCGTAGAAAGGAGTCTGGTCAAAAATAAGGAAAGCGTCCTTCCCGGTCTTCACGACTTCGAGGAGCTTGGCCTGTGCGGCCGTCTCGGTGTAGCCGAGAAACTTCGTCGGTTCGACGTTCGTGTTTTCACCCTCGGTGGCTGCAACGACGACTTCCTTTTTCTGGGCAGCACGAGCGCGCTCGCGCTGCTGCTCCATCAGGTCCTCGAACTTCGCCGTGTCGACAGCGAGGCCGCGCTCGGTGGCGAGCAGTTGCGTCATGTCGAGGGGGAAGCCGTAGGTGTCGTAGAG
>JBIQJF010000011.1:43057-98825 GCA_044507675.1 Opitutales bacterium
TCGACGACGGGGGCGACGAGTTGGGAGAAATCGCCGATCTTCAGGCCGAGTTTCTTCCCATACAAAATGCCGCGGCGAAGGATGCGGCGGATGACGTAGTTGCGGCCTTCGTTGCCGGGAAGAATGTTGTCGGCGATGGCGCAGCTCACGCAGCGGGCGTGGTCGGCGAGCACGCGGAACGCGATGTCGATGTTCTCCTGCTCGGTGAGGCCTTCGCGCTTGGTTGGGACCTTGCCCTGGTAGGTCTTGCCGGAGAGTTCGGCGACTTTCTTGAAGAGCGGGGCGAAGACGTCGGCGTTGTAGTTGGAGGGCTCGGCGGAGAAATCCTTGAAGCCCTTCGTCGTGGCGTAGATGCCGGCGACGCGTTCGAAGCCCATGCCGGTGTCCACGTGCTTGGCGGCGAGCGGCGAGAAGGTGCCGTCGGCATTCGCGTTGAACTGAATGAAGACGTGGTTCCAGATCTCGATGCAGCGCGGGCTGGAGCTGTTCACCAACTCGCGGCCTTTGGTTTCGTCATCGCTTTCGAGCAGGTTGAAGTGGATTTCCGAGCACGGGCCGCAGGGGCCGGTGTCGCCCATCATCCAGAAATTGTCCTTCTTGTTGCCGTTGACGATGTGGACGGCGGGATCGAGACCTTCCTTTTTGAAGATGCCGGCCCAGATATCGTAGGCCTCCTGGTCGAAGTCAGCGGGATCGCCCTTGGACTTGTCCGGCGAGTAAACGGTCGCGAAGAGACGCTTCGGCGGAATGCCCCAGACTTTGGTGATGAGTTCCCAGCCCCACTCGAGCGACTCCTTCTTGAAGTAGTCGCCGAAGGACCAGTTGCCCAGCATCTCGAACATCGTGTGGTGGTAGGTATCGAAGCCGACGTCCTCGAGGTCGTTGTGTTTGCCGCCGGCGCGGATGCATTTCTGGGTGTCAGCGGCGCGGGTGTCCTTCGACGGGCGGACGCCGGCCCATTTGGAGACGTCGGGCGCTCGATCGCCGAGGAAGATGGGCACGAACTGGTTCATGCCGGCGTTCGTGAAGAGCAGCCCGGGGGAATCCGGCAGCAGCGAAGACGACGGCACGATCGTGTGCGCCTGCTTGGCGAAGAAATCTAGGAACGATTGGCGGATCTGGGCGGAGGTCATTGAGTCGGAGGACAGATGACGGAGAACAGTGGACAGGGCAGGGGGGCGCAAGGCGGGATTTGGCCGGTTGCGGAGGCCTGTGTCGCGGGTGGTTTTGCCGGTTAATCCCGCTGCCATCGGCTCTTGGGGTGCCTTTGGCGTTGCGCGCCAAGGACCGACTGCACGAATCTTGCGCCGTGAAGATCCATGTGCTGCCTTCCGGGCCCATCCAGACCAACGGTTACCTGCTCACCGAGGCCAAACTCGGCGAAGCTGTGCTGGTGGACGCGCCCGGTGGCATCTTGGCCAAAATCAGTCCGTTGTTGGAAAAGGAAGGCTGCAAACTCACGGAGCTTTGGCTGACCCATGGCCACTGGGACCACATGCAGGATGCGGCGGCAGTGCAGCGTGCGACGGGTGCAAAGGTGCGCGCCCACCAAGCTGACCAGGCGCTGATCGAAACGCCGGAAATCATGGAAGGTTTCATGGGCCAGCGACTCGGGCTCGAGGGTGCGCGAGTGGACGCTTGGCTTGCGGCGAGCGACCGGCTCAAGGCGCTGGGACGGGAATTCGAGGTGCGCCATGTGCCGGGACATTGCCCGGGCAATGTGCTTTTCTACCAGGCGGAGGCGCGTGTCGCTCTCGTCGGCGATGCGTTGTTCAACAGCGGAGTCGGTCGTTGGGATTTGCCCGGCGGTGACTACGATGTGTTGGCCCGCTCCATCCGCGAGCAGATCTACACGCTGCCCGACGATACGGTCGTGCTTTCCGGTCACGGCGAGCGCACGACGGTGGGTGTGGAGAAGGAAACGAATCCCTACGTCGCGGCGAGCGTGTCATGAATTTTGCAATGACAGGAAGGAGGGACGAATTTTGAGCCAGCAGGATCACGAAACCTTCATGCGGCAGGCGCTCGCGTTGGCGCGACGCGGTTGGGGTGACACGCATCCGAATCCTCTGGTCGGGGCCTTGATCGTCGAAAACGGCGTCGTGGTGGCGGAGGGTTTTCATGCCAAGGCGGGAGAGCCGCACGCGGAAATCAATGCCCTGCGTGCGCTCGGCCGCCGTCCGAAACCTGGTGCGACGCTGTATGTGACCTTGGAACCTTGCTGCACGCACGGCCGCACCCCTCCGTGCACCGATGCGATTGTTGATGCCGGGATCCGTAAGGTGGTGGTCGGCGCGACCGACCCCAATCCGGCGCATGCGGGCAAGGGATTTGAATTGTTGCGGTCGAGTGGCGTCGAAGTGGTCGAGGGAGTGTTGGCTGCGGAATGCGCCGACCTGAATCTCATCTTCAACCATTGGATGCTGACCGGCAGCACGCTCTTCGCCGCGAAGTCGGGCGTGACGCTCGACGGCAAGGTGGCGACTCGCACCGGCGATTCCAAGTGGATCACCGGCGAAGCCGCGCGTCTCAATGGCCATCTATGGCGTCGGTATTTTCCGGCGATCGCGGTCGGCGCCGGCACGGTGCGCGCAGACAACCCGCGACTGACGGCCCGTGTGAACGGGGTCGAGTGGTGTCCGTGGCGCTTCGTTTTTGACGGCCTGCTCCGCACGGTGACCGACAAATCCATGCCGCGCGTCTATACCGACGAATTTCGGGATCGCACGATCGTCGTGACGACTCCACACGGCGGACTGGGATACGTGCGCAAGTTGAACGCGATGGGCGTGAAGGCATGGGTGCTGAATTCCAACACGCCCAAGGCGAACTTCCCGGATTTTCGGGCGCGATGCGCCCAAGAGGGAATCCACGGCGTGTTTTTCGAGGGCGGTGCACAACTTTTGAGCGAGTTGCTGCAAGCGCGGGAACTGGATTATCTTTTCACGTATCATGCGCCGGTGCTCTTCGCCGACGACAAGGGCAAAACCATTCTGCGCGGCTTGCGCACCGAGACGCTGGCCAACGCCATCCGACTCCAGCAGGTGCGTCACGAAGTGCACGGTGACGACACCTTGATGCGCGGTTACGTGAAGTATCCGGAGAAGATGTTCGTGGACGAAGCGACCTTTGGTCGGAAAGAGTATGGCGGCTGAGCGTAATCAAAACGAAACGCAGATGCCGCATCTCCAGACGATCCACCTGGCCTCGGGTAACCGACACAAGGCGGAAGAATTCCAACGACTCGCGAATGAGTCCGGCTTGGCGATCCGAATTGTGCCGGCATCGCCGATGCCGGAGGTGGTGGAGGACACCGGCACGTTTGTCGGCAACGCGCGCAAGAAGGCGCAAGCATTGTCGGCCATGCTGCCGGCGGGCAGTTGGGTGTTGGCCGACGACAGCGGCGTGTGCGTGGATGCGCTGGATGGCGCGCCCGGAGTCGAGTCAGCTTACTTTGCTGGGCCGCAACACGATGCCGCGGCCAATCTGCGCAAATTGACAGAGGTCATGCGCGGAGTGCCCGCTGAAAAACGCGCCGCGCGCTTCGTATGCGTGTTGGTGCTCTTGGGGCCCGCCGGCGCGGAGGAGGTATTCGAGGGGCGTTGCGAAGGTGTGCTTGCGCCCCAACCGGTCGGTGGGAACGGTTTTGGCTACGATCCGCTGTTTATTCCGACGGGCTTCGACCGAACCTACGCGCAAATTTCCGAAGAGGAAAAGAACCACATCAGCCACCGCGGTCGGGCGTGGCTGATGGCGGTGGAATGGCTCAAAGCCGCGATCAATTAGTGCGGCCAGGATTCGATCTGAGTCTTCTTGGCGGCGTATTCGGCGGGAGTCAGCTCGCGGAAACCCACGCGCGATGAGCCGAGGACGATGGGCTCCAAGGGCAGATCGTGGGAGGCTTGGCTGAAGTTGTAGTGGAGGCCCCAGAAACGGCCCGGGGCGGTGTAGTTACGGCCGTTGGTGAATGGTTCCATCGCGACCCGGCTTTCAAACAGGGCCACCATCGAGCCACGGATGTAGAGGCCGGTGCCATCCCAAGCTTCGAGCAAGCGCGGGAAATTATTGGCACCACCGCTGTTCACGCCGTTACCCGGCCGGCTCGGCGTGCCCCAACTCATGAAGGAGGCGGGCACAAAGCCATCGGTCAGACCGATCGGATTGTGGTTACTGGGCACGATGCCCACGAGCAGCGCCGACGAGATTTCCGTGGCGACGACCGGCAGCTTGGTGTTTCTGGCGGATCCTAGGCTGCCGGCATAGCTCTGGTTGGGCAGCAGGCCGGGTTTATTGCCGCCGGCGGCGCTGGAGACATACACTCCGTCGTAGTTTCCGTTGACCGTGCTGTTGCCGGTCTCCCAGTCAGAGCTGGTGGTGCCGACGGGAAAGGCGCTGAGTGCGTCGCTCCACCCGCTGGTCTGGCCGCCCGAGTTGTTGCTCCACAAGGGCTGGGAAAGAGCGGTGTAGCCGTCACCCATCAGCGAGCAGAGCCGCTCGTCGGCATTGTCCGAGTAGGTGGCGCTATAGCCGCCGGGGTTGGTGGTGCTTGAGGTGTTGGCATTGATGGTGCCGTCCGCATTGAAATGGCCGATGGTGTAGAGGGCGTCGTTTGTCACCAAGGTGAAGCCGGTAACGTTAGTGATGTTGAGCGAGGCGACCGGGCCGCGACCGTTCCAAATGCGGACGCCGGAATCCACGCGATAGGGCACGCCGGAGGCTTGGGCACGTTTCTCGGCATCGACCGAGTGGATATAGACGGCAAAGCCATCAAACCAGGCGTCGGGGGAGTTGCCATCATAGAGGAGAGATGCTGGCACGAGCAGATTCTCCGGGGTGCTCAAGACGTTGGCGAGGTCGCTATCTTCGGGTGCTGCAGGTGCGAAATAGATGTTGAAGGGATCGGGTCTGATTCTGGTGTCGTCGTTGCTGTTCGCGGGAAGCAGGCTGTAGTCCGAACTGGCGCTGCGCCAAATACCCAAGCCGTAGGTCTCCCTACTCGCGGAAGAGTTGAAAATGGATTTGTTCCAAGTGACGGTATTGGGCGTGTTCGTGTTGGGTGCACGGACATCGTAAATTGAGACGCTGGTGTTGTTGGAACTGGTCCGCACGTTGCTGCCGAGCACCCGGGTGACCATCATCTTGAAGCGAGTCATGTCGAAATCGATCTTGGCGACAGGCCGCGGCGAGTAGGGCACGGCGGTGCGATTGTAGGTGGCGGTGGTGCCCGAAAGGCCGGTGACGCCCCGGTTGCTGTTGGCGCGGCGGGTATCAAAAAAGTAGGCGTCGGCCGGAAAGAGGGTTGCGGTGCCGTCAGCCGGAAAGGCGCGGCCCATGTTCGCCACCGGGTAGACGGAGCTGCGGGAATAGCCGGAATACTTGAACGGGTCTACCACGACGACGGAGGCGTTGGGAATGCCATCGCCGTCGGCTCCGGGATAAATGCCGACTGTCGGCGCGGACGCTGGAGGAGTGGAGGCGGTGGAAACGACGATTTGGCGGGCGCCGTCCACGAAGAGCGTGTCGCCGGGCAGAATGGTGCCGGCACCGGTGTTGAGGGTGAGTGTGGTCGCGCCGGCCGCGGCGTTGCCGTTGAGGCGGTAGCCAACACCGGTGCCGAGGTCGAATGGTGTGGTGTCAACGGTGGTGTTGACGTTGCTGGCAACAGCGGCCCGGAGGGCACCGACACCGATTGGATAGTTGGTGGAGTTGTAGTTACCCGAGGTGATACCACTCGAGACGGGCGCAGCAGTGACGAGATATTTATAAGGACCGATGGTGATCGCGGTGCCGGGGATTATGGCGCCACCGGTGCCGGACGAAATGAGACGGAGATCGATCTTGGTGTCGCCGGCCGCATAGGTTCCGCTTGCCTTGAAGGTCTTGTAGGCGGGTGAGGGGGTATTGTTGAGCCCCCATTGTTCGACGTTGATGGTGGCGTTGTTGGCCGCAGCCGCGAGAAGGCCCGGAGGCATGATCTTGAGGGTGCCGGAGCCTCCGGGGTAGTCCTCGGCCACGACGTAGCGATACGTGCCGGCAATGTTGATGACCTCGCCGGCAAGGATGCGACCAGTGCCGTTGTTCACGGCGAGCGTCGTAGTGCCGATGGTATTGTGGGCGCCGTTGAGGCGATAGCCGGAGGCGAGGTTGTAGCCTCCCTGCGGGATACGCACGACTTGGTTGCCGTTGCCGGCACCGGCAGCGGTGAGCTCGGTGAATCGGTTCGGAAGATAATTCCGATACATGACGTCGTCGGCAGTGCCGAGCGAGCCATCCGGTCCCGCACCATAGCCGTAAGAGGGCTGGCCGGGCAGCACCACTTCCGTGCAGATACGATTGTCTGCGTTATCCAGATAATTGATCCACGCCCGGTAGGAGCCGGGTAGCACGTAGGCGGTGGTTCCGTCAGGCAGGGTGCCGCTGCGGGGGGTCAGGCTGCTGTCGGGGTTCACCATGATGTAGAGTCCGGCCTTGTAGGCGATTTTGGTCTCTTTGATGCCCGGACTGTCGGTGCTGGCGACCCAGGTGAAGCCATTGAATTTCGGCGCATCGGGTGGTTCGATGATCTGTCGGCCGTTGCTCCGGTCGTCCTCCGGAGTGCTGGGGTCGTTGGTTTCTTTGTAGCTGCCGATGCCGGGCAGTTCGAGGGAGGTTACTCCGTGGGCGCTGGTGCGGAGATTTCCGTTGTAGGTGTTGGTGGCGAAGGTCCGGAAGTTGGCGATAGTCGTCGCGGTCTCGGTCGAGGTGGTATATTTATGGTCGCGCCACAGGTTGGAAGAGTTCTTGAGGGAGGTTGGCGTGCCGTTGGTATGGTAGAAAACAACATTGCCGCTGCTGGCAGATTCGGTGACCAATGAGCCGGTGCCGCTGCGGGTAGGCGCTTTGATGCTAGCCGAGGCGTAGAGACCGCCGGCGGCGGTGGTGCGGTTGAGAAAAGTGCAGTCTATGTTGGTGCTGCCATAAGGCTTGGCCATGACACTCATGTTGCTATGCACTGGTCCAGAGATCGTAAGCGTCTGGCTGGGGTAAAGCTCGAGGTCCATGTTGTAGAACATGCCGAACTGGAAGAGGGGTGTGAGGGCAATTTCCATGTCTTGTTGGACATGGGCGGTATAGTTGCCAATAGTGGGATGCTTGACGGTGGCTTTGGCGATGATGGGCACGCGGGCCTTGCTGACCTGCAGGCCGAAGTTTGGATCGGTGGTATCATTGACCAGGGTAAGGGCACTGGCCGTGGCGATACCGGCGCGGATCTCTACATCGGAGGCGGAGGAAAAGGCGCTGTTCAGGACGCTGTCCGGCGGAGGGTAAACGCGGTTGCGACTGGATCCACTCCAGTCAAAGGCCATGTTCGACGCGCTACCGAAGCGGTAGAGCTTGGCGGTGAGTTGCTCGGCCGCATAGATGGTCGAATTCTCGGCGACGTTTCTGGCCCGGAGGATAAGCCGGTTGCGTTCGTTGCCGCGCCGTTCCGAAATGCTGTAGCTGAGCATGCTTGAGGCCAGCACGGCCATGAGGCCGCTGATCATGATGACAGTGATAAGGGCGGAACCCTTGCGCAGGCGTGAAGAATGGGAGTGCATGAAAAATTACCTCCGGGGGGAGATGGTGTAATTGAAGCTGCTGCTTGAAAGCATGTTGGTGACACCGGTGCCGTTGATGAATTCGGTGTTGATGGAGATGAAACCGTTGGTCGGGTTGGCCGAGGGTGATTCCGTTGAAAAGACGGGATAGCGATCACCTGCTTGGAACGGCGTGTAGGGCGCAGGCACCAGACGGCCACGAGTGCGCAAGCACAGCAGCTTGGAGCCGCTCAGGTCGCCGGCTGCCGGATTGTAGGCCAAGCCGGAGGCGTTGTAGCTGGCGCCGGTGGTGGCGGAGTTGAGATTGATGGCATTGAGATAGGTGGCGAGGTTTTCAACCGGATGCCCGTTGGAGGCGGCGGCCGTGCCCTCGCCCCAGTCCTGGGTTTCATAATAGCGAAGCGGGGCATCGGTGTTGCGCTGCGCCTGGGTCTTGGCGCGGCGATAGTAGATGCGGATCTGCCGGATATCGGTGGTGCGATGGACCGAAGTCTTGGTCACCAGCACGAGACAGTCGCCATGGCCGACCCACCTGTCGTATTCGTTGTCGGTGTAGTCGGCCGATTGGGAAAGCACGACGGGGTCGGTCTCCAAATTGACGGAACCATCCAGTTTGCCGTAATCCGAGAAGAGATAGAAGAAGGAGGCATCGAGGGTTTCCTTTGATATCTGGGCCATGAACGAACGCAGGCTGGCATTGGTGGCCAGGCGCTGGTTGTCCTTATACATCGTGCGCATCATCATCATGAAATTGCTCATGGCCATGGCCATGACGGCTGCGGTCACGGTCATGCTGATTATTACTTCGACGAGGGTGAACGCGGAGCGACGCGAGCGGCGGGAGGTTTTCATTGGTCGAAACGGGTTCTGAGGATGACTTCGCGGTCGCGGACCGTGCGGGTGATGTTGCCGTCCTGATAACTGTAGGTGTAAACAATGGTGATCTTTTTGACTGCCGAGGCGTCGGGGACTATTGGTTTGGGGTCATCGGGGTCGATCGGTTCTGCCGCCCAAGTTCCCTTATTATTGATGTCGTCGATCCAGACCCAGAGGTTGAGGTTGATCTGCTGGGAAGTGGTGCCGGTGATCGTGGAGAGAGGGATGCTGCCGATGAAGTTGTCGATTGCGCCTACCGACGCTGCGGTGGCACTGGGGGCGGGCGTGGTCGTCGGTCCTTGGGGGGACGGAATATCCGTCGTCGAGGGATCCTCATCCGTTGGGGTGGTGTGCACAACCCGGACCCACCTGATGATATCTTGGTTGATACGAATGCGGATGTAGGGAGGCAGGACGCTGGGATTGCCGGTTCCGTCCAGCGGAACGCTTGGGTCCTCCTCGTAATTGGGAAGCAGCGTGTTGTAATCGAGCTGTTTTACCTGCTCGATTATGCCATACATCAGTGCCGTGGCGGCGGCGTGTAGCACGCTTGCTTCGCTGACGCGTCGGGATTGGATGAAGTTGCCCAGCAACCCGAGCATGACGAGCGCCAGGATGAACAGGGCGACCATGCTTTCCACCAAAGTAACCGCCCGAGTTTGAATCCGGGACGGCAATCGGGTCAGGCTGGTTAGCCGGCGCAAGCCGGGAATAGATTGCCTAACCGGAGAAGGAGAAGGGGTGGAGGGCAGCATGCCCCTGCACTGTATACCTATTGGCCGAAGAACACTACGGCCCTAAGTTTGTATTAAAAGACTCTATCACGAATAGAGTCTAAAGGCTCTATACATGCTTTAGTGCGGCGAAGTGTTCCCGGCTTCGACGTATAGGGCGGCGGCTTGCGTGCGACGGGTGATATTCAGCTTGGTGAAAATCGTGGCCAAGTAGTTCTTCACCGTTTTCTCGGTCAAGCCGAGTTGATCACCTATCTCTTTGTTGGTGAGGCCCCCGGCGAGCAAGGCCACCACACGGCGCTCCTGCGGAGAAAGGCCATTCAGCTTGTCCAAAGCGCTTTGGGCGCCGCCGTGGCGCACCAAATTCAGAACCTGTCCGGCCATAGAGGGATCAAGGACGGAATCTCCCCGTGCCACGGTCCGGAGAGCGGCGGCAAGAGTAGGGCCATCGTTCTCCTTGAGCAGGTAACCCTTCGCTCCGGCGGCGATGGCTTCTTGCACGTTACGCTCGCTGTTTGAGGAAGTGAGGATGAGCACGGGTGTGCCCGGACGTGATTTCAGATAGTCACGGCACGCGAGCAGACCCGATTTGTCGGGCAGGTGCAGGTCGAGCATGACCACGTCGGGCTTAATCCGGTTGAGAATATCCAAACCGGCCGCGGCGGTGCCGGCTTCGCCGACGATCTGAATGTCGGTGCAGTCTTCCAACGCACTGCGCAATCCGAGTCGCACGATCGGGCTGTCGTCCACGAGGATGATGCGGATGGGTTTGATGGCTGTGCTCATACGGCTGCGGCGAGAGGAAGGCTGAGGATGATCCGCGTGCCTTTGCCAGGCGTCGACTCCACTTCGATTTTGCCACCGAGGCCGGCGGCGCGGGCACGCATGTTGCCCAAACCATGACCGGAACCTGAACCCGGAATGAATCCACTGCCGTCGTCTTGCACGGAAAGCGCAATCGTGTCGTCGCTGCGCGCCGCGCGCAGGATGATCTGCCGGGCGCGTCCGTGCCGCAGGCTGTTACTCACCGCTTCGCGCAGGATGTTCATGATTTCGGCCACGTGTTGCGACGGTATGAGCTCCAGCGTCTCGGCGTCGAGCCGGCGTTCGATATTCACTTCGTCACCGGTGGGCAGCGAACCCAGCATACCGGCGAGTGCGGCGTTGAACGACTGTCCGTTGACGCTGCCTGGTTCCAAGTCCTGCAGATAGGAGCGAACTTCCTGATTGAGGCGGCGCAGTTCGGCCAGACATTGCTGCATGCGCTCCTGCATCTCAGGCGCGAGGTCGGACTTCTTCTGCACGCTTTCCAGAGTCAAACAGACGGCATAGAGGGTCTGGCAGATGTTGTCGTGGAGTTCGCGGCCGAGCCGCACACGCTCGGCGACCGATTTATCGAGCAGGCTGCGGTTTACCTGCAGATCCTCTTCGGCGCGGGCGCGGGCCGCGTGTTCCTGGGCCAAGGCGGTCGAGCGTTCGTGGGAAAGACGGGCCAGTTGCTCGAAACCCGCGGCATGGGCGCGGGTGGTGCCCCAAGGTGAAGAAGTGAAACCATCCCCACCAGCCCGTCGCTGTTCGATCACCGCGGCCAACAGGGGCACGAGGGCGAGCAGCAACGCCAGCACGATGACCACGGCGAGGATGCGTTGATGCAGCACCTGTGTGCGAATGAGAGCCGGCGCTGCGAAACTCACGCGCGCCTCCCAACCCGGCACGTTGCCGACCTTCTCGGTGAAACTCAGGCTGCCGGCCGATGCGGCCGTTGCGGGTGGTTGGCCTACACGGTAGAGTTCCACGGTGCCGCCGATCATTGCGCCCAACTCTTTCTGAAAATAGGCGTCCCAGCGTTCCGGTGCCAGTCCGCTAAGCGCGATCACCCGCCCGATGCGGGCGCGTTGCTCCTCCACGGCGATGCGTTGCAATTGGCGGGTTTCCCGGACCAGCCACCATTGGAGGCTCAGCGCGGCCACCAAAAACAGCAGCAACAGCAGCAAGGCCAGGCCGAGGGAGCGGGTGGGGAGGTGCATGAGCTACGGTGTGTTACCCTAGGTCGGCGACGGTGCCCACGTCAAAACCTTCGACAAACGCCGCCGCCCGGCTACATCTTTTGACCCTTTTATGCCGCGTTTCTACATCACGACCGCCATCGACTATGTGAATGGTTCGCCGCACCTCGGCCATGCCTATGAGAAGGTGCTGACGGACGTTATTGCCCGGTTCCGGCGCCTGATGGGCGATGAGGTGCATTTCCTGACGGGCGTGGACGAACACGGCCAGAAGGTCCAGGCCAGCGCCAAGAAGCGCGGCATCCCGCCCCAACAGTTCTGCGACGAGGTGAGCGCCGAGTTCCGTTCGCTCCTGCCGCGCCTCACGATCACCAATAACGATTTCATTCGCACGACTGAAGAGCGTCACAAAAAAGTCGTGCGCGACATCCTCCAGCAGCTCTTCGACAAGGGTGAAATCTACAAAGCCGAATACAAGGGCTTCTACTCGACCCGGCAGGAGCAATTTCTCCAAGACAAGGACCGCAACCCCGACGGATCCTGGCCCGAGCTTTTCGGCGAAGTCACCGAGATCGTGGAGGCGAATTACTTCTTCAGATTGAAGCAGTATCAGGACTGGCTAGTGAAATTCCTGACCGACCATCCCGACTTCATTTTCCCGGCCTATCGCCAGAAGCAGGTGCTGGAATTCCTGAAGGAGCCACTCAACGATCTGTGCATTTCGCGCCCGCGGGAACGCTTGGAGTGGGGTATTTCGATGCCGTTCGACGACGGCTACGTCACCTACGTCTGGTTCGACGCGCTGCTGAATTACTATTCCGCCGTCGTGGATTGCCCCGAAGTCTGGCGCGAGGCGCACCATGTGATCGGCAAGGATATCCTCGTGCCGCCGCACGCCGTCTATTGGCCGATCATGCTCCACGCCGCCGGCCTGCCGCTGCCCAAAGGTATCATCGCCCACGGCTGGTGGCTGCAACGCGGCGCCAAGATGTCGAAGAGCACCGGCAATGCGCTCAACCCGCTCGACCTCGTCACTGAGTTTGGTGCCGACGCCTTTCGCTACTTCCTCATTCGCGAGATGAACGTTGGCCAGGACAGCGACTTCACACGCGAGCAGTTTCTCGTGCGCTACAACAGCGAACTCGCCAACAACCTTGGCAATCTCGTCAACCGCACGCTCAACATGACGACGCGCTTCGCCGGTGGCACCGTTCCCGAGGCCGACGCCGGCGATGAACTGGACGCCGGTCTCCGTGCGCTTTGGGAGAAGACTCGCGACGAGTTTATCCCGTTGTGCGAGGGCTATCAGTTCCACACCGCGCTCGAGCGCGCGATGGTTTTCCTCACCGAGACCAACGCCTACATCGAGAAGCGCGCCCCGTGGAAGCTCGGCAAATCCGCCGAGCCGAAGGATCAAGCGTTGCTCCGCACCTCCCTCGCCACGATGGCCGAGGCATTGCGACTCGCTGTCGCGCTCATCCAGCACGTGATCCCGACCTCCGCGCAGAAGATCAACGCCGTCCTCGGTTACGAGCCGGGTGCCGTCTGGCGCGACGAATTGGTATGGGGCGCCAAGCTCGCTGGTCGCAAGGTCGCCGAGTCGCTCGTGCTCTTCCCGCGGCCGCAACCACCGGCCGCGCCGGGCAAATCCGACGCCAAAGCCAAATCCTGAGCTGGATATTTCGCTGCATCCAGGATGACACGCATCGCGGATTGTCTCCGAAATCTGTCATGCTGAGCGAGGCAGAGAATCCAAGGCCACCAGCCCGAAGCCGTTGAAATGAAAACCCCGTCAGTCAATCCGACTGAGAGTGCGACTCCGGAAGCTCTGCGATCGTTTCTTATGGAGTGCGCGGCCGAGGCACGCGCGACGGGCCGCCCGCAACTCGTGAGCATCAGCATGACGGTGGAAAATCTAGATCCGCTGGCCGTGCTGGAATCCATCTTTGAGCCGGGTGAGCCGCATTTTTATACGGAGCGTCCGTCGCATGGATTTAGTGTGGCGGGCGCCGAAGCCGCGGTGGAGTTCACCGCGCAGGGACAGGATCGATTCGCCGCCGCCCGCACCTTCATCGACCAGACGCTGGAAAATTCCATCGCCGTCGGCCCGCTTTCGGAACCGTTTGCCGGTCCGCATTTCTTTTTTGCCAACGGATTCGATGACGAGACCGTGGCGGGCGGGCCGTTTCCCGCGCTGCGGTTGTTTGTGCCACGGTGGCAGGTGGCGCGCATGGGCGACAGCACCGTCGCCGTGGCCAACGTGTTGGTTTTGGCCGATGCACGGTTGGAGATGCTGGCGGCACGGATTTGGCGCGCTCATGCCAAGTTCGGTGCCTTCGATTACAGCAAGGCCCGGCACAAGGAGCGTCCTTCGGCACCTCAGATGGTCGAGGAGATCGGTGGCGCCGGTTCCTACCAGCGCGCCGTGGCGCAGGCCTTGGCGGAAATCGCCCGCGGTGACTACGAGAAGGTCGTGCTCGCCCGCGCGCTGAAATATACGACGGCCGAGGAGTTTCATCCGATGGGCGTGCTCAACCATCTGCGCCGTCGCTATCCCGATTGTTACTCGTTCTCCATCGCCAACGGCAAAGGACAGAGCTTCATCGGTGCTTCGCCCGAGCGTCTCGTGCGCGTGGCCGGCGGGCGCATGCACACCGCTGCGCTGGCCGGCTCGGCTCCACGCGGTGACTCGGCCAGCGAGGACGCCGCCTTCGCGCAAGCGCTGTTGCACAGTGAAAAGGATCTGCGCGAACACCGATTGGTATTCGATTCCATTGTCGGCCGGCTTGCCGGGTTGAATCTGAAGCTCGAACATGCGTCCCAACCGCGTTTGCTCGGCCTCGCCAATGTTCATCACTTGAACACCCCCATCAGCGCCAATCTGCCGGCGGGTGTGCACATCCTCGACCTTGTGACGCGTCTGCATCCGACGCCCGCCGTGGGTGGCGCTCCGCAGGAGCCGGCGCTCGCGGCGATGAAACGCTTGGAGGCGTTTCCCCGCGGGCTTTATGCCGGTCCGCAGGGTTGGGTGGATCATCGGGGCGGCGGCGAGTTTTTTGTGGGCATTCGCTCGGCGTTGATCGACGGCCGCACCGCCACGGCTTACGCCGGTGCCGGTATCGTGGCAGGTTCAGAGCCGGAAAAAGAGTTCGCCGAAACCGACCTGAAGTTCAAGGCGCTGCTCGAAGCGCTGACGGAGTCATGAGTGATTCTGTCATTGCGAGGAGCGCAGCGACGAAGCAATCCATCTAGCTGGATCGCCACACCCGGCTTTGCCGGGCTCGCGATGACAAACCTATGAAAGGCCCCCAGCTCGATTTCCGCAACACCAACACCCTCTGGAGTAGCGTGCTCGTGGAGACGCTCGTGCGGTGTGGCGTGCGGCAGGCGGTGGTTTCGCCGGGTTCGCGGTCGGCCCCGCTCACTTTTGCTCTCGCCCGGCATCCCCAAGTTGAAGCGATTCCGGTGCTGGATGAACGCTCGGCTGGATTCTTTGCCTTGGGCCTGGCCAAGCAACACCGGTTGCCGGTCGTGTTGGTTTGCACAAGTGGCACTGCGGCGGCGAACTTTCTGCCGGCCGTTGTCGAAGCGCACGAAAGCGGCGTGCCGCTGATCGTGCTCACAGCCGACCGTCCGCCGGAGTTGCGCGATAGTCATTCCGGCCAGACGATCGATCAGGTGAAGATTTACGGCCACTATGTGAACTTCCATCACGAGCTGGCGATTCCGCAGGCCACGTTGCCCATGCTCTGCTATTTGCGGCAGACGGTGGCGCACGCAGTGGAGCAGGCGCTCAATCCCGCTGCGGGTGCGGTGCATTTAAACTGCCCGTTTCGAGATCCGCTTGTGCCGCTGTCTGATTCGACGGCGCTGCCTGCGGAAAACCAATTCACCGGTTTCTTTGACGCTCTTAGCCCGGTTCGGGCCTCGCTTGGGAAAGCTGTTTCTCCTAAAGTGCGTTTCAAGGAGCGCGGCGTGATTGTGGTGGGCCCGAACGAGGCGACGTCAGGCGCGGATTTTGCTCGGAGCATTGGACGACTCTCCAAGGCCTTGGGTTGGCCGGTGCTGGCTGACGCCCTGTCGCCAGTGCGCACGCACGCGGATGACGCGGGTTCTGTGATCGCGCACTACGACACGCTATTGCGTAACGAAGCGCTCGCGACCGTGCTGCGCCCCGCGCGGGTTATTTGTATTGGCAGCTGGCCAACCAGCAAAGTGCTGCGCAGTTGGTTGCAGGCAACCGATCCGGAAGTTGTGCTCGTAACTGAACGTGCGACGAACGAAGACGCCTTGCATCTGCGCACGCGCTTCGTGCGTGCTTCGCTGGCGGAATGGAGCAGGGGATTCAGCGGTCGTCGCGCCGCCACCGGGTATGCGCGAGAATGGCTGGTCGCTGAGGCTCGCGTTGCGCGTCGGTTGCGCAGGACAATTGGTGCGGAGAAGGTGCTAATCGAGCCTATCTGGCCGGGGGTTTTGGCCGCGAACCTGCCCGCGGATACGGCCTGTTTCATCGCCAGTTCGATGCCGGTGCGCGATGCCGAGTATTTTTGGCCGGCGGGCAATCGTGGTCAGCGCATCTTCTTCAACCGCGGCGCCAATGGCATTGACGGCACGCTCTCGACCGCGCTCGGAATGGCGCATGGTGGCGCTCCCGCCGTGCTGGTGACCGGCGACCTCGCTTTGTTGCACGACACGAACGGCTTTCTCTCGGTCCGGAAGTTCCGGGGCAGCCTGACGATTGTGCTTATCAACAACAACGGCGGCGGAATTTTCGGACACTTGCCGGTCGCGCAGTTCGAGCCGCCGTTCGAGGAATTCTTCGCGACGCCGCAGCACGTCGATTTCGGAAAACTCTGCGCGACCTATGATGTCGGGTATACTGTCGTGAAGAGTGCCGCGCAACTCGCGCGGTTGGCATCCAAACTGCCGAGGCGGGGCGTGCGCGTGTTGGAGCTGCGCACCGACCGAAAACACGACGCGGCGTGGCGGAAGCGGATACTGGTGGAATTGGCTACCGCGTAGGCCGAACGGTGGGTCGCGGCGAGGGATCCCAATGATCCGCGTGCTCGGTGACTGTCTTTCGCGCTGGTCAGCGCCTATGCCAGAGGCACACGCACGAAGAATGTGGTGCCTTTGCGTGAAGTCTGGAAATCAATGCCGCCGCCGTGGGCGTCGATGACGGAGCGGGCGATGGCCAGGCCGAGTCCGGTGCCGTTGGCTTTGCCGCGGCTGACGAAGGGTTCGAATACCGATTCGCGGATTTCACGCGGAATACCGGGACCGTTGTCCGTCACGCTCACCACGGCGAAGCGGCCTTCGCGTCTGGCGGACACCGTCACCTGCGCATTGGGCCGGCCGGTGAGGGCTTCGCGGGCGTTGGTGATGAGATTCTGCATCACGCGCAGAAAACGGTCGGAGTCGAGCGAGACGACGAGACGGGTGGGCTTGACCTTGAGCCTGATGCCGCCACGCGCCAGCGATTCGAGATTGTTTTCGTGCAATTGATGGAGCGACTCCTGCAGGGGCACGGGCCGCAGTTTGAGGCGGGTTTCGCCGCGGGCGAAGTCGAGCACTTCCTCCACCATGCCGCCGAGGCGGTCCACCTGACGCAGGATCATGCGGCAGAGTTCCTGGGTCTGGGATGACTGGTTGCGTTTGGCGATGAGTTCGGTGGCGAGCTTGATGGTGGAAAACGGCGCTCGGAAGTCATGAATCATCGCGTTGGCCATCTCTCCCACGAGGGTGATCTTCTCCTTGCGCATGACCTCGCTCACGTAGCGCTCATTGGTGGCACGAAGGTTTTCGCTCACGTGACTGAACAGTCGCAACACGGTGTGCCACGGCGATTCAGAGAGAAGCTCGATGAACTGCTTCTGGCCCAGTCGCGCGAGCTGCACGGGACCATCGGCCACCGCGCCGGTGCTGCGCGGCGAGCCGTCAAGCACACCTAGCTCGCCGAAGTAATCATCGGGTCCTTTATGGGCGATGAGTTGCGAGGCGCCGCCGGGGGACTTTTTGATGAGAGCGACGCGGCCGGTCAGGACCATGTAGACGCAATCCGAGACGCTGCCTTCATCGAAGATCACTGCACGGTGAGGGAAGCGCACGAGACGCACGAGTTTTGCCAGTCGGGCGCCTTGGGCCGCGGGGAAGTGGCTGACGAAGCGGTGCGAACGGATCAGCTGTCGCATGGGTTTAGTGATGCAGTCCGGGCGACCGGGTGCAAGCCGACGCGAGAAGAAGAATTATGAACGAAGGGTTAAGAACAAACTCCCTCGGTCTCTTCGCTAGAGTTGAATGGGCAGGCCGACCTCGATGATCTGTATCGGGGGCAGATGATAATAGTCGCGCACGGGGCGGGCATTGCGACTGAGGAACGCGTAGAAATGCTTTTGCCATTCAAACATCCGGCTGTCGCCGCCGGTGATCACCATCTCGCGGTTGAAATAGTAAGTGGTTTCATTGGCTCTGATGGGGACGCCAGCGGCCGCGATGAGTTCCATCAATTCTGTCACATCGGGAGATTCCATGTAGCCGTAACGGGCGATCACACGCCAGATGCCTTGGCCGGAGCCGATCTCGCGCAGTTCGAAGCGGTCCGTGTCGGCCACGGTTGGCACTTCCTCGGTCAGCACGCTCAGGAGCACAACGGTTTCGTGGAGAACTTTGTTGGCCTTCACGTGGTGGAGGAGCACCAGCGGCGTGCCCTGCGGATTGCCCGCCATGAAAACAGCGGTGCCGCGCACGCGTTGGATGCGGTCGGAGCCCGCCACATTGCAGAGTTCGTCTTCGGTGATTTCGTTGGCGTAGATGCGGCGGAAAATCTCGGTCTTACCCACTTTCCATGTCGTCATGATCGCCAGCATTCCCACGCCAATCCCGAGAGGGAGCCAGCCGCCGTCCATGACCTTGTGCAGGTTGGCGTAGAGATAACTGACGTCCACGAAGGCGAAGAGGATGCAAACGATGCCGGCCTTCCACGCCGGCCATTTCCACCCACGTCGGGCGACGAGAAAAAAGGCGAAGGTCGTCACGGTCATGGCGCTGGTCACGGCGACGCCGTAGGCGGAGGCGAGGTTCGCGCTGGACCGAAATCCGAGCACGGTGGCGATGGCGCCGATGGCGAGAGCCGAGTTGACCAGCGGCAGGAAAATCTGGCCGCGCTGGGCGGCGTTGGTGTGTCGCACGTTCAGACGCGGGAAAAAGCCCAGCTGAATGGAGGAGCGAATCAACGAATAGGTGCCGGAGATCATGGCCTGACTCGCGATGACGGCGGCCAGCACCGAAAGGAACATGAGCGCCAGCCTCGCCGCACCTTCCGGAGCGACGGCGAGGAAGGGGTTGTCCACCGTCCCGCCGGAGGCGAGCACATAGGCGCCTTGACCGAAGTAGTTCAATGCCAGCCCAGGTAGGGCGATGCCATACCAGGCATACACGATCGCTTTGCGACCGAAATGGCCCATGTCGGCGTAGATCGCTTCCACACCCGTAATGGCCAGCACGATGCCGCCCAGCAGCGCAGTTACCTGCGCCGGATGATCGCGCAGCAGCACCCAGCCATGCCAGGGATTGAGCGCTTCAAGCACCACGGGCGTTTGGATTATCTGCCAGAGTCCGAGCAAGCCGAGCGTGGTGAACCATACGAGCATCACGGGGCCGTAAATGCGTCCGATGGCCTGGCTGCCCCGGCTTTGGAACCAGAAAACACCGACCAGCACCGCACAGGTGAAGGGGATGACGAGTCGCTCAGTTCCAGGGGCGATGAGCGTGAGGCCTTCGGCTGCGGAAAGCACCGAGATCGCGGGAGTGATCACGCCTTCGCCACACAGCATGCACGCACCAAACAGAGTCAACAGCGTGCTGATGCCGATCGTTCGCTTGCGGCGGGAGAGGGCGTCCAGCCGGGCTTTGGCAAACAATGCAAAGATACCGCCTTCGCCGCGGTTGTCCGCCCGTGTGACGAAGGTGAGGTATTTCCAACTGACCACGATCAACAGCGACCAGAAGATCAGCGAGAGAATGCCGAGCACACCCGTTGTCCGGTCGGCTTCAGGCAGGTATTTGATCGACTCGCGAAGGGCGTAAAGCGGGCTGGTGCCGATATCGCCGAAGACCACGCCCAAGGCGCCGATGGTCAGGCCGGCCTTGGCTGCCTTGGCTGGGTCAGACGCAGGAGTGCTCATCAAAAGGGTGCTATTGTCGGCCAGCAGCTTTGCACTCCAAGCAGATTTCCCAAAATGGCCAATTGTTGCTTGACGGTTCTATTGTAAAAACCGGCCGTTTTCTCGAAAACGGTTGCCGCTCAAGGCTTTTCCCACAGTTTACACCCATGGCAATCGCTTGGAAAACCGCCAAAAAATACACCGACATCCTTTACCACAAGGCCGGTGGTATCGCCCGGATCACCATCAACCGCCCCGAGAAGCGCAACGCGTTCCGTCCGCAGACCGTGGCGGAGATGCACGAGGCGTTGCTCGACGCCCGCGAGGACCAGAAAATCGGGGTGGTGCTGCTCACCGGTGCCGGTCCGGCCAAGGACGGCAAATACGCATTCTGTGCCGGCGGCGACCAGTCCGTGCGCGGCCACGGCGGCTACATCGACGATGCAGGCGTGCCGCGCCTCAACATCCTCGATGTCCAGAAGCTCATCCGTTCGATGCCCAAGGTCGTTATCGCTCTCGTGGCCGGCTACGCCATTGGCGGTGGCCATGTGTTGCATGTGATCTGTGACCTCACCCTTGCGGCTGATAACGCCATTTTCGGTCAGGTTGGCCCGAAGATGGGTAGCTTCGACGGCGGCTACGGTTCCAGCTATCTTGCCCGGCTCGTTGGTCAGAAGAAGGCACGGGAAATCTGGTTTCTGTGTCGCCAATACAACGCGCAAGAGGCGCTGGAGATGGGGCTCGTCAACAAGGTCGTGCCTATTGCGCAACTCGAAGCCGAGGGTGTGGCTTGGGCGACCGACATCCTCCAGCGCAGCCCGCTCGCCATCCGTTGCCTGAAGTCGGCTTTCAACGCCGAACTCGATGGCCTCACCGGCGTGCAAGAACTCTCCGGCAACGCCACCATGCTTTACTACATGACCGAGGAGGCGAAGGAGTTCAGCACCGCCCAGCGCGAAAAGCGCAAGCCCAAGGCGGAGAAGTTTCCGTGGCTGCCGTGAGAAGCGCGCGACAGCACGCGTGGCGACGGAATAGAGCTTAATAATCAGACAAACATTCTCTGGCGCGCAGCTGCGGCTGGTCTTGAGTTTCTGCCGGGGAAGCGGTGACCTAGGTGCTCCCTTAACCCCTGATCCCCATGAGAAAGTTGTTTCTGCTTTGCCTGTGTCTCGTCACGTCCGCGTTCGCCCAGAAATTCGAGGGCCTCGCGCTCACGCCGCCGATGGGTTTCAACACGTGGAACACGTTCGCGAGCAATATCGACGAGTTCATGATCAAGGAGACCGCCGAGGCCATGATCAAAAATGGCATGCGCGATGCGGGTTACGTTTACATCGTGCTCGACGACACTTGGTCGGCGATGGAACGCGACAAGGACGGCAACCTGCAGGCGCATCCCGACAAGTTTCCGAGTGGCATGAAGGCGCTGGGCGACTGGCTGCACGCCAAGGGATTCAAGTTTGGCATCTACGGATGCGCGGGCCGCAAAACCTGCGCCGGTTATCCCGGCAGTTGGGGGCATGAATATCAGGATGCGAAGAAATTCGCCGAATGGGGTGTGGATTATCTCAAATACGACTGGTGCACGGCGGGAGACGCGAACCCGAAGGATGCCTACACACGCATGCGCGATGCGCTCTACGCGGCGGGTCGCCCCATCGTGTTCAGCATCTGCGAGTGGGGCGGTTCCAACCCTTGGGAATGGGCCAAGGACGTAGGCCATCTTTGGCGCACTACCGGTGACATCACCGATTGCTACGATTGCGTCCAACGCTGGGAGCGCGGCTGGAAGGTCATTCTCGACCTGCAGTATTCACTCGTGCAGCCGGCCGACGGCCAGAACAACGGACTTGGTGTCTTTGCCGGCCCTGGCCATTGGAACGATCCCGACATGCTCGAAGTTGGCAACGCGGGTCTGACCTTTGCCGAGTCGCGTGGGCACTTCTCGCTTTGGGGCATCCTCGCCGCCCCGCTCATGGCGGGCAATGATGTGCGCAAAATGTCTCCTGAGATCAACGCTCTGCTCATCGATCGCGAAGCACTTGCCATCAATCAGGATTCGCTTGGCAAGCAGGGTTGGCGTTTCCGCGCTGAAAAGGGCCGTGAAATCTGGGTGCGCGAGCTGGCCGGTGGGGACTGGGCCGTGGCGTTGCTCAACAGCGGCGACGAGCCGGCTGAGTTGGAAATCGATTTCGGCCACGGCTGGTGGTTCCTAAACGCGGACGAATGCGCTGTGCGCGACATCTGGGACAAGAAGGACGTCGGCACCACAAAACAGATTTTCAAGAAGCGTCTCGATTCACACGACGTGGCCTACCTGCGCTTGAAGCCGATGAAGAAGTGAGGCATATAGCAGGTTGATTTGAACTACGGCTTTGTTGTCTCCCGCCGTTGAGGAAGACAACATGGCCGCTCAAGGAACACGCTCTCTATCTATCACGTGACCTGAGTAGGATCTTTGTGATAGAACCTGCGTGTCGCTGCAAGAAGGCTGAGTAGACCCAAGAACCAGACGCTGGGAGCGCCGCCACCGCCACCGCCCGACGATGGTGGATTGGATGTGGGTGGTGGCGAACTCGTGATGGTCAAAGAGGCGGGCGAACTCGTTACAGATCCGCCGTCATTGCTGACTACCACAGTATAAGTGCCCGCATTGTTTGAAGTGATGTTGTTGATCGTGTAGGAAGCTGTGGTGGCTCCGGCGACGGCGGTGCCGTCCCTTTGCCATTGGTAAGTAATAGGCAGTGCACTCGAGGCGGTGACGCTGAACGTTGCATTGCTACCGGCTGTCACAGAGAGCGAAGCCGGATGACTCGTGATGACGGGTTTCTCAACAGCTAACGCGAGCGTGGTAACTATGCCTCCTAAAGTAACCTTACGGATGGCGGCATTGCCTGTGTCGGCGACGTAAAGGTCGTTGGATAACGCGAGCGCTTTGGGTTGGTTGAACCACGCTTCTTGGCCGGTGCCGTCCTTCAAGCCGCCGACCGTGGGCAGACCGGCGAGGGTGCTCACTGTGCCACCGGGGGTGATTTTCCGAATGGCAGAGTTGCCGGTGTCGGCCACATAGACATTGCCGTTGGCATCGACGGCCAGTCCTCCGGGTTGATTGAAAAGCGCGCCGCCGCCGGGGCCATCTTCGGCGCCTGAGACCGCGGTGACTCCCGCGAGGGTCGTGACCACTCCGGTCGAGCTGATCGAACGGATGAGGTTGTTGGCCGTGTCGGCTACGTAAACGCGACCATTGGCATCCACGGTGATGCCGGTCGGTTGGTTGAAACGGGCTGTCGCGCCCGTGCCGTCGGATGCTCCTGAGGCCCCGGCGGTGCCGGCGAAGGTGGTGACCGTGCCATCTGCAGTGATCTTGCGGATGGTGTGGTTGGTGGAATCCGCGACGTAAAACGCGCCGTCGGGACCTTGGGCGACTCCCACCGGGGCGGAAAACAAGGCGACCGCACCAACTCCGTCCGTGCTACCGCGATTGGTGCTGGAGCCGGCCAACGTGGACACCGCGCCACCGGAGGTAATGCTGCGGATTGTGCCATTGGCAGTATCGGACACAATCAAACTGCCGGAGGTGGTCACGGTCAGGCCGCCGGGTTGATTGAACAAAGCACTCGTGCTCAAACCATCGCTCGCGCCAGTTTGGCCCTTTACGCCAGCAAAAAGGCTTACTTGCCCGGATGGATCGACCTTCTGGATGGTGTGGAGTGACGTATCGCCGACGTAGAGTGCTCCTGTGCTGTTGACGCTGAGCGCAGCAGGAAAAGGAAAAAGAAGCGGAGCAACGGCCAAACTGGTCGCATTGCTCGCGGCATGACCTCGGGAAGTGGCGATGACGTAGCGGTAACGTTCGCCAGCCATTGTGGTGGTGGCGTTCGTCACGGTCAGCGTGGACGTATCAACACCCTGATAGATGGTGTCGTTGGCGAGATCGGTCCAAGTGGTGCCGCCGTCACGTGAAACCTGCCATTTGATGGCCGGTGCGTTCGTTGGCGCCCGGAGTGTGACGCCTTTCCCTGTGGTCACGCTCAACGTGCCAGGCAAAGCGCCTTCCGGAGCGATGGTGAGCGTGTTGGCAGGCTTATAGGCAATTAGCCGCTTCGTGTCGCTGTCGTAAACAAATATGCGGTCATTAGCTGACGTGGCTCCTTTTTTGGAATATGGCGGTAACGCGTCTGGATCAACGGCATTGGCAACAGCGGAACTTGGAATCCCAAAGGCAGGATCAATTTGGCCATCAGGCAGGAGCATGACGGTCTGCCATTGTTCGTTCGGATAAGTGGGATTGATGAATACTCCGCCAGAAAGAAGCAGCCGTTCATCGGCGTAGAGGCAGCCGCTTGGGTTTACGTAGCCATAACCACCGCCGGAGCGTATCGTCCTTTTGGCTTGTTGAGGACCAGTGAAAGAGTTGTCCAGTGAGCCATCAGAGTGATACCGGGCTATAATGGGTGGATTTGTATGCCATCCCGCTGCTGATCCCAGCACGTAGAAATCGCCTGATGTCGTGACGATCAGTTTCGTGCGCATGTCGTTGATGATTTCGGTTTCGCCGTAGTAGGTGTGATAAAGCCCAGTTGCGGGCACCACGTTGATTGGCGTCCACCCTTCTTTCAGAGCACCTTCAGCGGTATAGGTGTAAATATTTACGTAGGCGTTATCACTAGGATCGTAGCGTTCCGAAATGTAAGTCTCTTTGGCCCCGTTATTATCCAAAATGAAATAGGCGCCGAGCACCGCGCCATCGGGCAATTCGGCGGCTTCAATGGCGACGACGTCACCTTCCCCAAAGCGTGTCTGATAAACCAGATAGTCGGGCGGGGTTTCGGTTGAAGCTGAGATTGCTGCGATTGGCCGGGGCAGGACATGACGCGTGATGCCATCCGGGGCATGACGCCGGATTTGGTCGGACCCGGTGTTGAGAATCAGCAGATCACCGGAGCGGGTGACGACGACCTTGGTTACATCCGGCGGTCCGTCGTAATTGAAACTGGCGTCGATTGAACCGTTCGCGGTCAGGCGAACGAGTCCGGCTGCGGTCTTTCCGCTGAAGTTTGTGAAGCTTCCCGCGACCAAAATCTTCTGGTCGGGCTGAACAGCAATGGAGGTAATCGAATCGGGATTCGTGCCATTGCCGGGTGTGAAGGTAGTATCCAGAGAGCCATCGGCATTCAGTCGCGCGATACCGTTTTGCGTGACACCTTGGGAAAGAAAGCTGACACCGGTGACCAGAATCTTACCGTCGATTTGAAAGGCGATGGGTGGCCGCGCGCCTTCGTAGGGCTGAAAGGAAGTGTCGACCGTCGGCTGGGAGAGCACCTGCGCGTGCACGGCTGTTTCGGCGAATCCCATCAGGAATATGGTGGCGAGGACTGCGTGGTGGATGGTGGTTGGCAGGTCACGCCATGGCCAATGGGCGGTTTTCATAAGAGCACGGGATTGAACTTCGGCATAGAAAGAGGCGCGCACATCATCTGATCTGACAGCGCCGGGCCTGAAACCCGCTATTCATTCGTTGAGGTATTCTCAAAGCTGTCCAAATCCGATTGTCTGGAAAACCAGACATTGAGGTCGTTTCGGCCTGCTATGGTCAAGTCCGGAAATCCGGACAATGCCTCGGCCGAAGAATATCGTTGGTCCGCAAGTGCGACGTATCAGGGACCAGCACGGTTGGTCTCAGAGTGTGTTGGCGGCCAAATGTCAGGTGGCGGGTTGGGATGTCTCGCGAAGCATCATTGCTGCCATTGAAGGCCGGGTCCGTTGGGTAGGAGATTTCGAACTGATGCTGTTGGCCAAGGTTCTTCGCAGTAATCCGAGCGATTTGCTACCAAGCCAATCGAGTTGGAAGGAGCTGATTTTGAGAAAATGACACATCTCATCAGGCTTCCCGTTTGAATCTTGAGTTTGGGTTGCGGGATGGCGCAAAGACGAAAAAACGCGCGACCTTCCGGTCGCGCGTTTGGATTTAAAACTATCCGATGATTCAGGCCAGCACTTCGCTTTGCTTCGCGACGAGACCGCGGATGGCGGCAGCGCGCTCATCGGCGTAGCGCTCCTCCTCGATTTCGTCGGCAGTGCGAATCTTGTCGTGCTTCTGCATCTGTCGGCGGATCTTGGCGAGGGCGAGATATTCGAGCTGGCGGATGCGTTCGCGGGTGACCTTGAACTTCTTGCCAACTTCCTCGAGCGTGAGCTCCTTCTCGCCGTCGAGGCCGAAGCGCAGCTTGATGATGCTAGCCTCGCGGGGGTCGAGTGAGTTAACCATGGCGGCGAGATCTTCCTTGAGGCTCTTTTCACCGAGGCCTTCGAAAGGGCTCACAGCGTTGTCATCGCCGACGAGGTCGCCGAGCGTGGCGGAGTCCTGATCTTCGCCGACGGGGGCGTCGAGCGAGGCGGGACGCACGCTGACGGTCTTGAGCAGAGCAACCTTGGCGGTCGGGATCTGCAACTCGGCGGCGATTTCCTCGTTCTCGGGCTCGCGACCGAGTTCCTCAGTGAGCTTGGCAATGGTTTTCCGCATGCGGGAGATCTTGTCCACGAGATGGACGGGCAGGCGGATGGTCTTGGATTGGTTCGCGAGGGCGCGCTTCATGGACTGCTTGATCCACCACGCGGCGTAGGTGGAAAGTTTGCCACCCTTGGCGGGGTCGAAGCGCTCGACGGCTTTGATGAGGCCGAGGTTGCCTTCGCTGATGAGGTCCATGAGGGGGAGGCCCATCTGGTTGTAATCGTAGGCGATTTTGACGACGAGACGCAGGTTGGCCTTGATCATGTGATCGCGGGCCGTCTTATCGCCGCGC
This sequence comes from Opitutales bacterium, assembly GCA_044507675.1. Lineage (GTDB taxonomy): Bacteria > Verrucomicrobiota > Verrucomicrobiia > Opitutales > Opitutaceae > Lacunisphaera. The sequence goes on from JBIQJF010000011.1 coordinate 69,219, forward strand.
TTGATGCGGGCGGCGAGTTTGACCTCCTCCTCGGGCGTGAGAAGCGGGGTCTGGCGGATTTCGTTCAGATAAAGCTGGAGGTTCGAGCGCTCGTCGCGGCGGTCCACGGGCGAGGCTTGGTCGAACTGAGAAGGCGCGGCTGCCGGCGCCGTGATTTCGGGACGGATCGTCAACCCCTCATCAGGAGAAGGGATTCTGACGCTGGGAGTGACATCACGCTCGTTGGTGACTGATTCTGGCTTGCTGCGGCGGGTATTTTTACGATGTGGCATTTTACGATGTCCCAGTTGGATGGTTTATCCGCATACCTTGCATATAGGATGCCGGAAACGGTGATCTCATTCCCGACAACCTTATGTGACCTATATTACGGCGTTTGGTGCCGCAGGGATGCCTAGTTTGACAACCTATCGGCGAGCGCGATGGCCTTGAAGAGAGCGGATGCTTTGTTGATGGTTTCCTGGTATTCGGCGGCCGGGACCGAGTCGGCGACGACACCCGCGCCGGCTTGGATATGCACACGACCGTCCTTAACCAGTGCCGTCCGGAGGGTTATGCAGGAGTCCAAGTTTCCGTCATAACTGAAGTAACCAAGCGCCCCGGCGTAGCTGCCCCGCTGGGTGCCCTCCATTCCGGCGATGAGCTGCATGGCGCGAATTTTCGGGGCACCGCTGACGGTGCCGGCCGGAAATGTCGCACGCATGAGGTCAAAAGCGGTCCTTTCTGACGCAAGCTGTCCCTCCACCTGTGACACAATGTGCATCACGTGGGAGTATCGCTCGATGATCATATATTCGGGCACTTTGACAGAACCATAGACGCTGACCCGACCGATGTCGTTACGCGCCAAATCAACTAACATCAAATGTTCGGCCTTTTCCTTCTCGTCGGCCAAAAGCTCTTGCTCGAGCGCGGTGTCCTCGGCGGGTGTTTTCCCGCGGGGCCGGGTGCCGGCGATGGGGCGAATCTCGACCTTGCGGCCGGTGAGGCGCACATGGACCTCAGGTGACGCCCCAACCAAGGCGAAGTCGCCCGTTTCCAACAAGAACATGTAGGGCGATGGATTGACCGTGCGCAGGGCACGATAGAGATCGAGGGGTGTCCGATTGAATTCGCGGCTGAAACGCTGTGAGAGGACGATTTGGAAAATATCGCCGGAGCGGATGAATTCCTTGGAGTCCTCGACCATCTTCTCGAACGCGGCCTTGGTGAAATTGCCGGCAGGCACCTGCACGGGACCGGAGTCGCCCAAGGTGGCTGAAGCGACCGGGGTGGGGCGAGCGAGCGCCGCGCGCATGCGCTCCAACTCAGCGCAAGCGGCGTCGTAGGCGGCGCCGGCATCGGCACCGATGTGTGCATTCACGATCAGCCGCATGGTTTGGTGAGCGCGATCAAAAGCCAGCACCGAGTCACACAACATGAACCACATGGCCGGCACTCCGAGTTCGTCCTTGGCGGCGAGAGGCACGGTCTTTTCAACGCTGTGGATAAATTCGTAACCAAGGTAACCGACCGCGCCGCCAGTGAAGGGCGGAAGGCCGGGCACCGCGACGGGCTTGTAGCCGGCCAACTCGGCTTCGAGCAGTTTCAACGGGTCGGTGTCGCCCGGCTGGGCGGAGAGGATCTTGCGCGGATTGCAGCCGATGAAGCTGAAGCGTGAGACGTTTTCGCCACCCTCGACCGACTCGAGCAGGAAGGCCGGGCCCGAACCGCGGAGCTTGGCAAAAGCCGAGACGGGAGTCTCGAGGTCGGCCAACAGGTCGGCGCAGACCGGGATGACGTTTCCCTTGCGGCTGAGTTCCAGGAAGGCTTCGCGGGTGGGGGTGACTTGCATGAGCTACTCGACGGTCACCGATTTTGCGAGATTGCGCGGTTTGTCCACGTCTCGATTCAGCTCCACGGCGATATAATAGCTCAAAAGCTGAACCGGCACAGTCGCCACGACGGGGAGGACAGCTTCATGGCATTCGGGGATAATGATGACATCGTCGGCCAGACCGGGGGGCAGTTCGCAATTCTCGGTGGCGATGGCGATGATCTTGCCCTTGCGTGCCTTGATTTCCTGCATCGAGGAAACGACCTTGTTGAACATCTCGCCGGACGGGACGAAAAACACCGACGGGCAGTTTTCGCTGATGAGCGCGATAGGCCCATGCTTCATCTCGGCGGCCGGATAACCCTCGGCGTGGATGTAGGAGATTTCCTTGAGCTTGAGCGCGCCTTCCAGGGCGATCGGGAAAAGCGAGAGTCGGCCGAGGAAAAGGAAGTCGTGGTAGTGGGCGTAGCGCTTTGCGATCTCGCGAATTTTCGGTGCTTGCTCGAGGGCCTTGCGCACGAGATCGGGCGTGCTCTTCAGGGCGTTCACGACTTCGACGCCTTCGCTGAAGCTCATATCCCGCATGCGGCCGAGATAGAGAGCGAGCATCGCGCCGAGCAGGATTTGCGAGGTGAAAGCCTTGGTGGAGGCGACGCCAATCTCGGGACCCACGTGCTGATACACACCGCCGTCGGCTTCGCGTGCGATGGTCGAGCCCACCACGTTGCTGACCGCGAGGACCTTGTAGCCCTTGCGCTTGGCCTCGCGGAGACCGGCGAGGGTGTCGATCGTCTCACCCGACTGGCTGTAAGTGAAGAAGAGCGTGTGGTTGCCGAGCGGCATGTTCCGGTAACGGAATTCGGAGGCGTAATCCACCTCGACCGGCAGGCGCGCAAAGCGCTCGATAAGATGCTCAGTCACGAGGCAGGCGTGCCAGGCGCTGCCGCATGCGAGTAAGTGCAGACGATCCACCTGACGAAGGTCCACCGCGGAGATGTTTAGGCCACCGAACTGGGCCGTGCTACCATCCTCGGAAAAGCGGCCGCGCATGGTGTTTTCGAGGGCGGCGGGCTGCTCGAAAATCTCCTTCTCCATGAAGTGGGCGGCACTGCCCAGCTCCGCATCGGCAATGCTCCAGGTGATCTTGTCCACCACGGGCGACACATCCTCGGCGTCGAGGGTGGTGATGCCGAAACCTTGGTCGGTGATGTGCACCATCTCGCCGTCCTTGAGATAAACTACGTTTTGGGTGCGGCTGATGATGGCGGAGACATCGCTGGCTAGCATGTATTCACCGTCGCCAACTCCCAGAATAAGCGGCGAGCCTTTGCGGGCGGCGACGATCTCGGCCGGGCAGTCTCCGCACATGACAGCAATGCCATAGGTGCCTTGGACGTGGCGCAGGGTCTTACGGACGGATTCAAGGAACCTGCTGCCTTCCGACGCGGCCGGCTCCTTCTGGTAGTGGTAGGCGATGAGATTGCAGAGAACCTCGGTGTCGGTTTCGGACTGAAAGCTGTAACCCTTCGTCAGGAGAAATTTCTTAATGCTGGCGTAGTTTTCGATGACGCCGTTGTGGATCATCGCGATCTTGCCATCGGTGCTGATGTGCGGATGGGCGTTGGCATCGGTGACGCCGCCGTGTGTGGCCCAGCGGGTGTGGCCGATGCCGGTGGTGCCGGCCAACTTTTGGACGGGCGTGGCCTTGATCAGGCCTTCAACCCGGCCGATTTTCTTGGCCACATCAAAGCGGCCATTGTTTTGGACGGCGACGCCGGCGGAGTCATAGCCGCGATATTCGAGGCGCTTGAGGCCTTCCAAAATGATGCCCGAGGCCTTCTGTTTGCCGATATAGCCGACGATTCCGCACATAAGTGTTTTGTGTTTAGGTTTAAGCTGGAGATTTTTGGGGTCCTTCAAATCATATCGCAAGGAATTAGAGCACTCCAATTTATGGCGGAATCAAAACGAGTCATATCAGTTATCATGGGCGGTGGTCGCGGCACGCGGCTGTATCCGCTTACCAAAGAGCGTTGCAAACCCGCCGTTCCCCTCGCCGGCAAATACCGGCTGGTGGACATACCGATCAGCAACTGCCTCAATTCGGGTTACAATCGGGTGTTTCTGCTCACGCAGTTTCTGACGGCTTCGTTGCACCGGCACATCAACAAGAGCTTTCACTTCGATCCTTTCGGTGCCGGGTTTATCGACCTGCTGTCGGCCGAGCAGACCAATCTCAGTGCATCCTGGTATGAAGGCACGGCAGACGCCGTGCGGCGCAATTTCTCTCACTTCAACGGCCACGATCACGACTACGTGCTCATCCTTTCCGGCGACCAACTCTACCGGATGGATTTTCGCAAGATCATCGACCAGCACGTTGCCACTGGTGCGGATGTGACGATCGCCGCCATCCCATTTCCGGTGTCGAAGGTTGAAGGCCTGGGCCTCATGCGAGTGAACGACGATCTATCGATCACCGAGTTCGTTGAGAAGCCCAAGGATCCCGACATCATCAACGGCCTTACGGTCAGCCCCGCGCTGGAGGCTCAGCTCGAACCCTGTCCCGAGAAACGCTGCCTCGCGTCCATGGGTATCTACGTGTTCAGCCGTGAAATCCTGAAGCAATCGCTGGAGAACACGATGAAGGATTTCGGCAAAGAGGTCATCCCGGCCTTGCTCGGCAAAGCCAAGCTCTTCAGCTACATCTTTGAGGGCTATTGGGAGGACATCGGCACCGTGCGTGCATTCTTCGAGGCCAACCTCGCGCTCGCGCAGCCGTTGCCGCCTTTCAATTTCTTTGACCGTAGTTCGCCGATTTATACCCACCCGCGCTATCTGCCCGCCTCCAAGATCAATCGCTGCGATATCGATCATGTGGTCATCGGCGACGGTTGTATCGTCACCGATTCGACCCTGAGGCACTGTGTTATCGGCATTCGTTCCGTTCTGGGTGAGAATTCCAATTTCGAGGACGTCGTCATGATGGGCGCCGACTACTACCAGACCAAGGCCGAGGTGCAGGCGGACCGCGATCAGAACCTGCCGCCCATCGGCATCGGCCGCAATTGCCGCATTCGCCGCGCAATCATCGACAAAAACGCGCGCATTGGCGACAACGTCTCCCTTTCACCAGAAGGCAAGGCGGACGGCGATTATCCGCACGGCATTGTCATTCGCGACGGAATCCTCTGTGTCACAAAGGGTGCCGTCATTCCGTCGGATTTCGTGCTCTGATCGCCGCCCATCCAGTCGGCTGGTTTCGCCTCAGACTTTGGTGGTGAACAGCTCGGGATGAAGCGTGCCTTCCGCTACGCGCGTCACAGGGCCGGTCATCTTGATCGCGAAATTGTCGCCAATCTCGATGCCGATTTGCCCGCCCGGCATGTGCACGGTGACCTTGCGATCCACGAGACCGAGCCGGTGCGCCACCGCCGCGGAAGCGCTGGAACTGCTGCCGGATGCGAGCGTGTAACCCGCACCGCGCTCCCAGATCTCGATGCGGATGTTGGCGCGGTCGAGCACCTGCAGGAACTGAACGTTGGTCTTGCGGGGGAAATTTGCGTGGGTCTCAAGGTGCGGACCGTATTTGTGCGCCAGTTCGGGCGTCACGGCAGGCAGAGGGATCACGCAGTGCGGGTTGCCGATGGTGGCGGCGCAAAAGGTGAACTCACGATCGAGGATCGTGATCTTTTCGTTGATGACTTCGCGTGAAGCGCCGGCGACGGGGATCTTGTCGCTCGTGAAACTTACCGAGCCCATCTCGACGGTGAGTTGCTGTCCGCCGGGCTGGATGACGACCTCGACCACACCGCCAGGCGTGTCCACGGAGAACGGGGCGGTCGTCACCTTCTTCTGGTCGTAGAGGTAGCGCGAGAAGATGCGCAGGCCGTTGCCGGACTTCTCGGCCTCGGAGCCGTCGGGATTGAAGATGCGCAGGCCGAACTGGGCTTTGGTCGTGGGCAGCGGACCCCAGAGGATGCCGTCAGACCCGACGCCGAAATTGCGGTGGCAGATGACGCGGGTTTGTTCCGTGGTCGGGGCGGTCCAGGCGGGAAAATCCGCCGGATCCATCACGATGTAGTCGTTACCGAGGGCGTGATATTTGTGAAAGCGCATGCGAAGGGAGAATGGGAAATCACGAAACGCACGAAAGACACGAAAAAAGTGCCTGTGCTGGCGTCATAGGCAGCACTTCTGTTTGTCCGAACGGAGCACGCGGGATTCGGGAACGGCTCAATTCGCTCCCACCGGTCAGGAAAATTTATAGCGGCGGATGAACGAGTGACTGAAAGTCGTCGAAATGCGATCAGACGGGTGTCGGCGTCGCGGGGGCGGTGGCAGGCTTGGCTGGCTTGCCGTAGCCGAGGAGGCCGCGCGATTTGATGACTTCGGCCACCTTGGTGGGAACGAGTTTTTCCCAGGAGGCGTCGTTGTTTTTGATCCGCTGGAGCACGTCGCGGGAGAAGATACTGAGGTAGTCCTCGTTGTAGCCGTTGATGCAGTCGATATAGTGATTCTCGAGCAGGTGCGCGTAGAGATTGCGCAGCCGGTCGGCGACATTGAGGTTGCGGGCGGTGATGAGGACCTTGGCGGCGAAGGCGTGTGTGACGTGGGTTTGTCCGCCCTCGGTAGGATGGCCGGTCTTGAGGTAGCTGTCGTAGGCCTGCTGCTGCATCGGGTAGATGTAGAGCTTCACGGCGTGGCGGAACATGCGGCCCATGGACTCGAGGATGCCTCCTTCGAGGTTCTCGTAATACTTCTCGTTGAATATCTCGAGGAGGTTGTTGATGCCCATGGCGACGCCGATCATCTCCTTCGTGTAGCGACGGAAGTAGGAAACGAGGCGGTAGAACTCGGAGTAGTTCGAAATGAGCACCGTGAAGCCGATGTGACCGAGCATGTCCACGCGCGAGAGGAAGTCCTGTTCGTCAATGGAGCCCTCGGCGAGGAGGTTGTTCATCGTGATCTCCATGAGCACGACGATGTCCTTGCCCTTGACTGAGGGTTCCTGAAGGAACTGCGCGGTGGCGCAGTTGAGCATGTCCACGTTGACGTGCGTGACAGGACGGAAGCTGCCGCGTTCGACGAGGACGGGACGGTTGTAGATGACCTCGGAGGGCTGAAGCACGTCGCCGGTCGGGGCAAACATCACGGCGTTGGTCAGGCCGTGTTTCACGAGGTGCAGCGAGAGGATGCGGTTGTCGATGTGCGCGAAGGCCGGACCGGTGAACTTCAGCATGTCCACTTCCACGCGATCGGTGCCGAGATTGTCCGCAAGTGACTGGATGAATTTCTCGGGATGGTCGCGGTAGTAGAACGCGCCGTAAATGAGGTTCGTGCCGGCGATGCCGAGGGCTTCCTGCTGGAGCACATTCTTCCGATCGAGGGTGCGAACGTGGATGAGGATGTCGCTGGGTTCTTCGAGCGGCTTGGTTTGGAAACGAATGCCCAGCCAACCGTGGCCGCTGGTTTGACCGCTCTTGGCACTGGCGGTGGCGACGGTGTCGGCGTAAACGAAGAAGCAGGTGCGCTCACCGCGTTTTTCGGCGAGGCGATCCTTGAGAAGCTGGTATTCCGTGCCGAGCATGGTCACGAGGCGTTCGCGTGACACATAGCGCGGGGCTTTGCCGTAGATCGCGTCGCTGAACGTCATGTCGTAGGCCGACATGGTCTTGGCGATGGAGCCCGAGGCGCTGCCTGCTTGGAAAAACACGCGGGCGACTTCCTGGCCGGCGCCGATCTCGGCGATCGTTCCATAATGTGTGCCGGCAAGATTTATCGTCAGGGCCTTGCGGTTGGTGGTCAGGAGTTCCTGTTTTTCACTCATGGCGTGGGCGGATGGATGGAAAGGCTATATCGGCACAAACAAATGTCTAGCTGTGTTAAGGTCGCGGGAGAAATTCCAATAAGTAGCACAACCGCTTATCGCGGCGAGACCCCGCCTGTCCCTATGACCGGCCGCGGGGCGTTTTTCGCTGGCGAGGCCGGCCGGCCGGTTTACGGTCGGGGCATGAAGAATTTCTTCACGTCGTTTTTTGCCACGCTCACTGCGCTGATCGTATTTCTGGTCGGAGGTTTTCTCATTGGGTTTCTGTTGTTGGGCGTCCTCATCGCGATGGGACAGAAGAAGCCCGCGCCGGTGCAGGAGGGATCCTATCTCGTGTTCGACCTTTCTACGAGCATCCTCGACACTCCTCACCAAGCGGAGGGCATGGAGGATATTATCGAGGCGCTCGGTGGACAGAGCCCGGGGCGGCTGCAATTGCGCCAGGTGACGCGGGCGTTGCAGGCGGCTGCGGAGGACAAATCCATCAAGGGCTTGTTTGTCACCGGGTCGCTGCAATCGATGAACTACGGTTCCGGTTATGCGGCGCTCAAGGAAGTTCGCGAGGGCCTTGAGGCGTTCAGGGCCGCGGGCAAGCCCGTGAAGGCTTACCTCAATTTCACCCGCACGCGCGACATGTATCTCGCCTCCGTGGCTGATGAAGTGGTGCTCGATCCGTATGGCGCCGTGATGATGCCCGGCCTGGCTTCACAACCGATGTTTTTTACCGGTGCTTTCGAGAAATTCGGCGTTGGCGTGCAGGTCACGCGTGTGGGCAAATACAAGAGCGGTGTCGAACCTTACACGCGAAAGGACATGAGTCCTGAGAATCGCGAACAGGTGCAGAAATTAATCGACGATCTTTGGAAGACTCTCACGACCGCCATCGAGGAGTCCCGGAAAATTCCGACCGGCGGGCTCCAACGCATTGTCGATGAAAAGGGCTTCATCCGGGCGGAGGCGGCCAAGGAGGCCGGCTTGGTGGATCGAGTCGCGTATTTCGATGAAGTGTTGGACGAATTGAAGGAAGCGACGGGTCGCAAAGGTTCGTCGCGGCCGTTCAAGCAGATCGCGCTCAAGGATTACGCGCGGCTCGTGAGCGGGAATGGCCTCGTCGCAAAACGCACCGGCGACGGAAAGATCGAATTGAGCGGCGAAAAAGGTCGAATCGCGATCGTTTATGCCGAAGGCGAAATCGTGGACGGCCACGGTAACGAAGAAGGTTATGTTTACGGCGCCAAGACCGCCCGGATGCTGCGACAGGTGCGACAGGACGATGGAATCAAAGCCGTCGTATTGCGGGTGAACAGCCCGGGCGGCAGCGTGAGCGGTTCCGAAGCCATCGCGCGCGAGGTGCGCTTGCTCCAACAGCAGAAGCCGGTGGTGGTTTCCATGGGCAGCTATGCGGCCTCGGGCGGTTACTGGATATCAGCGCCCGCCGCCCGCATCTTCGCGGAGCCGACAACGGTCACGGGTTCGATCGGTGTTTACGGCGTGCTATTGAACTTCCAGACGCTTTTTAACGAGAAGCTCGGCCTGACCTTCGACACGGTGAAGACCGGCCGCTACGCCGATGCGCTCACCATCACCCGGCCCAAGACGTCGGAAGAAATGGCAATCGTTCAGGAGTCGGTGGACTGGGTTTACGACCAGTTCATCTCGAAGGTCACCGAAGGTCGCAGGTTGGAACGCAAAACGGTCGAAGAGATCGCGCAAGGCCGCGTGTGGTCAGGAGCCGAGGCGTTAAAGCTGGGTTTAGTGGACGAGATCGGCGGCCTTGCGGCGGCGATCAAACACGCCGCGGCCGAGGCGAAGCTGGGCGATGGTTTCCGAGTGTCGGAGTATCCGCGTCCGAAGCAATTTGCCGAAGCATTTGCCGAGGCCATCGAGGGTCGGCATCGCGAGAAAACCCTCAGCGGACCGGCAGGAATGCTGGTTGGCGAGGCGCTGCATGAGTTGCGGTCGCTGTGGAAATTCAATGACCCGCAGGGCGTGTATGCCCGGTTGCCTTTTGACCTGCGGCTGCAATAGAATACCGGCATGAATCAAGAGTTCGTTTTGTCTCAGAATTGTCCTGCGACGGCCATCCCGGTCGGGGACAAGGTGCGCCTCGGTGCCGGCACTAAAATTTTCATCACCCAGACGCTGGGCGGCAACGTCACCGTCCGCACCGATCAGGGGCTCTTTCAAATCGCCAAGGAAAATGCGGGACTCATCGAGGGCTTTGTGCCGAAGGACGAGTCGGTCGAGCCCGTGAGCGGCGAATTCAGCGAAGAAGCGGTCTGGGCCGCGCTCCGGACCTGCTTCGATCCGGAGATACCGGTCAACATCGTGGATCTCGGTCTCGTCTATGATCTCTCCATTGAGAAAACTCCTTCCGACAGCCACTCGGTGGAGGTGAAAATGACGCTCACAGCGCCCGGTTGCGGTATGGGTCCGGTCATTGCCGAGGATGCACGCGTGAAGATTGCCAAGCTGCCCACCGTGGAATCGGCCAAGGTGCACATCGTGTGGGATCCGCAATGGACCCCGCAGATGATCTCCGAAACCGGACGCAAGGTGCTGGGGATCGAGTGAGATGCTGCGAGTAACGCGGCGTTGTATTCTCTGACTGCCGGTATTGGCAGGACGCTATCTTATCCTTTGCGACCCCAGCGGCGGACTTCCTTGAGTTCCGGACTGCGGGCTTCGGCGAGGAGGCCGGCGCAGGCGGGGTGGGCGCGGAGGCGTTGGAAAGCATCCGGCATGATGCGCCACTTGAGGGAATTGGCAGTCTCGGCGATCGGGGCGACGCGATCTTCGAAAAGAAAGGCCATCTCGATACGCGTGTCGCCGCTGGCAGCATCGAGGGCGGCGCGGAGTTGGCGCAACCATTCGGGCAGTTCAGGGTGATCGGGTGTGAGCAGCCAGGTGATCTTGCGCATGTTATTCTGCAGATAGGCGTCGAGCGGGTAGAGCTCCTTGACGTTGAGGCGGGCGCCGTCGTTGCCCTTCATCACGGTGCCGAGAATCACCACCGGGGCGTTTTCGGCGAGGAGCGGGCCGTATTTCTCGTAGGCGTCGGCATACATGTTGACCGAGAGGGCGGCGCGCTTGCTGGCGAGGTTGAAGAAGGCCCAGGGACGGTTGTCCTTTTTTGAAAGCTTCTTGTTGATGCCGCTCATGATGCCGGCGAGGCGGAACTCCACGCGGTCACCTTCTTCCAGCACGGTTTCTTCAGTGTGCGTGCAGAGGGCTTCGGCGAGACCAGCGTAGGCGTTGAGCGGGTGGCCGGAGACGTAGAAGCCGAGCAGCTCCTTTTCGAATTGCAGGCGCTCGGCGGAGGTGAAGTCGGTCTCATCAGACGAGGCCACGTGCGATGGCACACGGCTCACACCGTTGCCGTTTTTGGCAGGCTTTTCCTCGGCGAGCATATCGAGGAAGGTATTCTGGCCGGCGGCCTTGTCGCGAGCTTGCGCGGCGGCGCCGGCGATGGCGGCGTCGATGCTGTCGAAGAGTGGTTTGCGGGCCGCGCCACTGAAATCAAAGGCGCCCGTCTTCACGAGGTGTTCGAGCACGCGCTTGTTGAGGGCGCGGGCATCCACGCGGGAAGTGAAGTCGGCGAAATCCTTGAACGGGCCATTAGCTTCGCGCTCTTCGATGATCTTCTGTGCGGCTTGTTCGCCGACGCCTTTGATGCCGGCGAGGCCGAAGCGGATGGCGCCGGTTTCGCCGGTGATTTTCGCCTTGGGATTTTCGACTTTCGTTTTGGTGCTGAGCACCGGCGTGAAGGCTTCACGGCTTTCGTTGATGTCAGGGCCGAGCACTTGGAGACCCATGGCTTCACACTCCGCGATGAAATGGGCGACCTTTTCCGAATTGCCGAGTTCGGAGGTGAGCATGGCGGCCATGAACTGCACCGGGTAGTTGGCCTTGAGGTAACCGGTTTGGTAACTGAGCACCGCGTAGGCGGCGGAGTGCGACTTGTTGAAGCCGTAGCCGGCAAACTTGTTGAGGATGTCGAAGATCGAGTTGGCGGTCTTGGCGTCGATTTTGTTTACGCGGGCGGCGCCCTCGACGAACTTGACGCGCTCCTTCGCCATGGCGTCGGCGTCCTTTTTGCCCATGGCGCGGCGCAGCATGTCGGCGCCGCCAAGCGTGTAGCCGGCGATGATCTTGGCGGCCTCCATGACCTGTTCCTGATAAACCATGACGCCGTAGGTCTCGCGGCAGACATCCTCCAGGAGCTTGTGCGGAAACTGGACGGTGCTGGGGTCCTTCTTGCCGCGCACGTAGTCGGGAATCCACTCCATCGGGCCCGGACGATAGAGCGCGATAAGTGCCACGATTTCGTCGATCGATGAGAGACCGATCTGGCGGCAGAGCGCCTGCATGCCGCCGGATTCCAATTGGAACACGCCGGTGGTGCGGCCGGAGTTGAGCAGGGCGTAGGTCTTCGGATCGTCGAAACCGACAGCTTCGATGTCGAATTTCGGGTCGGCGGTGCGACGGACATTGTCCACGGCATCGGCGATGACGGTGAGCGTCTTGAGGCCGAGGAAGTCCATCTTGAGCAAGCCGAGCTTGCCCACGGCGTTCATGTCGAATTGCACTGTGACGTCGCCTTCCTGCAGCGTGAGTGGGACGAATTCGTCGAGCGGCGTGTCGGTGATGATGATACCTGCGGCGTGCTTGCCGGTGTTGCGCACCATGCCTTCGAGGACGAGGCCTTGTTCGATGATTTTGCGGGCGACGGGATTCCTTTCGAACTCGCCGCGTAGCTCGCCGGATTTTTCGATGGCGTCCTTAAGCGCAATGTTGAGCTCGTCAGGGATCATCTTCGCCAGGCGATCGGCCTCGACGTAGGGCAGGTCGTGGACGCGCGAGACGTCGCGGATGACCATCTTGGCGCCGAGTGTGCCGTAGGTGATGATGTTGGCCACGCATTGCTCGCCGTATTTCTGGCGGACGTAGTTGATAACCTCGCCGCGGCGGCGCATGCAGAAGTCGATATCGAAGTCAGGCGGCGACACGCGCTCGGGATTGAGGAAGCGCTCGAAGAGCAGCTTGAAGCGCAACGGATCGAGATTGGTGATCCCGAGCAGGTAGGCGACGAGACAGCCGGCGCCGGAACCGCGGCCCGGGCCGACGGGAATGCCGTGTTCGCGCGCCCAGTGAATGAAATCCCAAACGACGAGGAAGTAGTCGATGAAGCCCGTTTTGCCGATGATGGAAATTTCGTAGTCGAGGCGCTCGGTGAGAATCTTGGCCTGTTCGGGGTCCTTCGCTTTTTCCGGTTTGTCGTAGTCCACGGCGTAACGGCGCTGCAGACCTTCGACACAGAGTTGTTTCAGATAATCCGCACGGTCGGTCTTCACCTCGGGCGGGAGCGGGTATTTCGGGTAACGCTCGGAGCCCTTGGGGAAGGGGATGGCGAGTTCGCACATCTCGGCGACGAGTTGCGTGTTGGTAATGGACTCCGGCACCTCGGAGAAGACGCGGGCCATCTCGTCGCGCGATTTGAGATAGAACTGCGTGCCGTCGAACTTCATCCGGTTCTCCTCGGCGATTTTGGCGCCGGTCTGGATGCAGAGCAGGGTGTCGTGCGGGCCGGCATCGGCCGCGTTCACGTAGTGAACGTCGTTTGATGCGACGATCTTCAGCTTGAACTCCTCGGCCAGTTTCAGGAGCCCGGGGATGATCTTGCGTTGCTCGGCGATGCCATGGTCCTGGATCTCGACGAAGTAGTTTTCGCGGCCAAAGAGTTCGACGAAATTACCGCAGGCCTGACGGGCCTCGGCATAATTGTCGTGCAAGAGGTGTTGCGGCACGACGGACGCGAGGCAGCCAGTGAAGCCGATGAGACCCTTGGTGTGCTTGGCGAGGGTCTCAAGGTCGGTGCGCGGTTTGTAGTAAAAACCCTTGAGGTGGGCGTCCGAGACGAGCTTGAGGAGGTTCTGGTAGCCCGTGAGGTCGCGGGCGAGCAGCCCGAGGTGGTAGATGGATTTGCCTTCGTCGGAACGGCCGGTGCGTTCGAGGCGGGAGCCGGCGGCGAGGTAAAGTTCGCAGCCGACGAGGGGCTTGATGCCCTTGGATTTGGCCTGGTTGTAGAATTCGATCGCGCCGTAAAGATTGCCGTGGTCGGTGAGGGCGAGGGCCTTCATCCCGAGGGCGGTGGCCCGGTCCATCAGGCGGTCGATCCGGCAGGCGCCGTCCAGCAGGGAATAGTCGGTATGGACGTGAAGATGGACGAAATTGGTGTCGGATGCAGCCAAGGTTCGTGTATGGGAATCAGCGGGTTAGGCGCGGGCAAGTATTAATGCAGCTATCCCCCGAACCACACCCCCGGCGCGATGCGCTACCCCTTTTGATAGAGGGGATTCAAGCCTTCGAAACCGGAATCCCCTCTATGAAGAGGGGTGCCGAAGGGCGGGGTGTGTAGGGTAAAGATTGCTGTTGACGGTGGGCGGGCCGGCTGGCTCTTTCTGACCCTTTCAACCGACACATCCCTTCCATTTACCATGCCCATCGAGATCAAAATGCGTAAGAACGAGCCGATCGACCGTGCGCTGCGCCGCATGAAGAAGAAGCTCGAGCGTGAGAACATCATCAAAGACGTGCGCACCAAGCGCTACAACGAGAAGCCCTGCGAGCGTCGCCGCCGCAAGGAGAAGGTGATGGCTTTCACCGCCATGCTCCGCCGCAAATACGCGGAGTAAGTTCCCTTTCAGGTATCTATCCTCGGCCGGCTCCTTCGGGAGGCCGGCCTTTTTGTTTGCGGATGCTTCCGTGGGCGCGGGTGCATTCCCACATGCTTGATTCCCCGGAAGGCCCGTGTCCTAGTGGTTGAGCTCCTGCATGAAACCCATTGTCGCCCTTTCCAGTTGCTGGTGTTCCCAGCGTCATCAGGACGGCTACGAAATGTTGCAGGAGATTGCCGGTCTCGGTTTCAAGTGGGTCGAGCTCAGCCACGGCATCAAGATCACCCTCGTGCCCGGTGTGCTCCGAGCCGTGGAAGAGGGCGTGATCAAGGTCGCTTCCTGCCACAATTTTTGCCCGCTCCCCGCTGGCGTGCATCATGCCGCGCCCAACCTCTACATGCCGTCATCCGCCGATGTCCGGGAGCGCGACCAGTGGCTTCGGCAGAGCAAGCGCACGATTGATTTCGCGGCGCAGGTGAAGGCGAAGAAAGTCGTGATGCACCTCGGTTCGGTGGCCTTTTTCTGGTTCAACCCGACGCCCAAGCTCGAGGCCTATCTCGAGGCACATGCCGGCACGGATCTGGCCAAGGATGTCGCTTATCAGAAGCTACTCGCCAAATCCCTGAAGAAACTGCGCGACCGGATGCCGCCTTATTGGGAAAACACCAAGGCGGGTCTGGCCGAACTCCTACCTTACGCTGAGGAGAAGGGGGTGAGGCTGGGCTTCGAGAACCGTGAGGCGTTCGACGAACTCCCGCTCGACGCCGACCATCCCGACCTGATTGCCGCCCTAGCCAAGCCCAATGCCTGCGGTTACTGGCACGATGCTGGTCATGCGCAGATCAAACACGACATGGGCCTGCTCAACCACCGCGAGCACCTCGAAAAGAACGCGACGAACCTCATCGGTTTCCATCTGCACGACGTAAGCGCCGAAGGTCGCGATCATCAGCCCATTGGCACGGGCAAGATAGATTTCGAAATGGTCAGCAGCTTTTGGCGCCCCGAGCACACGCTCGTGCTGGAGTTCAGTCCACGCCTCACGACCGAGCAGGTGGTGGTTTCGAAGGCTCGTGTGGAGGAACTGGTGGCGAAGCGGTTTGGTTGACCGATCCCATGAGCGAGGTCGGACCAAGGTCCGACCCCACATTCGATCCGCCGAGCGGCCCGCCACGCCTGCGCTTGACGGCGGCCGTTTCATGGATGGCCTTGCGGCCTATGCAGTGGCTCAAGACCAGTATCGGACGGCTCCGCGTGATCGGCTTCTGGGAAGGGATTTCCTTCCTCGTGCTTCTCGGCGTAGCGATGCCGTTGAAGTATCTCTACGACGAGCCTGGCGCGGTGCGCGTGGTCGGCATGGCGCACGGCATCCTTTTCATGCTTTACGTGTGGGCGGCGATTCAGGCCGCGCTGGAACACAACTGGAACTGGAAACGCACGGGTCTCGTGCTGCTCGCCAGCCTGTTGCCGGCCGGACCGTTCATTGTGGACGCCAAGCTGCTGCGCGAACAGCCCGCGCGCTAAACCGGCATCTTGGAACGCGCCGCCAGATAGCGGTGGATGCCCTGCGCCGCCTTGCGGGCATCGCGCACCGCGTGCACGACGAGACTTGGCCCACGCACGGAGTCGCCGCCGGCGAAAACCCCGGGAACGCTCGTCATCTGGTTTTCGTCCACTTTGAAGCCACCCCATTTGTCGGTGGCAACTTGGGCGAGATCGCTGTCGGAAGGGAAAGGCACGGGATCGAAGCCGTAGGCTACGAGGACGAGATCGGTGGGCACATCGAATTCGGAACCGGCCACGGGCTTGGGCGAACGTCGGCCTGAGGAGTCGGGTGGACCGAGTTCCATGCGCATGCAGCGGACGGTGCTCACTCGACCGGCATCGTCGCCGAGCAGGGCGACCGGGTTGGTGAGAAAACTAAACTGCGCGCCTTCCTCGAGGGCATTCACGTATTCCTTGCGGCTGCCGGGCATGTTGGCGAGGTCGCGTCGGTAGAGACACACGGCCTCCCGCGCACCACTGCGCAAGGCAGTTCGCAGGCAATCCATCGCCGTGTCGCCACCGCCGAGCACGGCCACGCGCTTGCCGCGCACGTCGATCGGCTCACCGGCCATCAGCGGCGAGGCGACGTTTTTTTGGATGAGAAAGGGCAGGGCCTCCACGATGCCCGCCAGACTCGCGCCAGGCACGTCGAGTGGCTTGGGCTTCTGGGCGCCGATGCCAAGGAAAACGGCGTCGAACCGGGCATGCAAACCGGCGAGCGAAACATCCCAACCTATGCGAACACCGAGGCGGAATTCGACGCCTCGCCGGGCGAGCAGATCGACGCGGCGATCGACGATGTGCTTCTCGAGCTTGAAGGCCGGGATGCCGTTGACCAGCAGGCCGCCGGGCACGGCTTGCGCTTCGAAGACCGTGACACCGTAGCCGAGTTTCACCAGTTCGTCGGCGCAGGCGAGGCCGCCCGGGCCGGAGCCGATGACCGCGACCTTGCGACCGTTGGCTGGTGCCTGCACCGCTTCAACCATCCCATGTCGGAAGGCGTATTCATTGATGAATCGCTCAATGGCGCCGATAGCCACGGGCTCTGTGCGGCTGTTGAGGATGCAGGCGCCCTCACAAAGCCGTTCCTGGGGACAGACGCGCGAACAGATCTCCGGCATGTTACTCGTCGTCTGGGAAATTTCCGCGGCCTCGAGAAATCTGCCTTGAGCGGTCAGGGTCATCCATTCGGGGATACGATTGGCCAGCGGACAACCCGTCATGCAGAGGGCATTCGGGCATTGGATACAACGGGCGGCTTGGGCGCGGGCGGTTTCTTCGTCGAATTCGCTGTAGATCTCGCGAAAATCCCGAACCCGATCCGTTGCCGGACGCTTGGGCGGTGTCGCTCGGGTAATCAGCGACCAGGCGTATTTGGACTGTTGGTCGGCGAGGAGGGACATGCGCGACGGCTGGTGGACGTAGTCCGACCGCTCCATGATGCCTATAAACGGACGTGCTGGCTCGGCGGTTTTTGACGAAGCCCGCGCATGGTTTGCGCGATGCCCCTAGTCAGTGGGCTTAGCGCGGCAAGAGCTCGGCTACCCACCGTCGGTGCGGACCGGAAAGCGTGATGTGGTCTAACTGGCCGAGAGGAACCCATTCGAGAGCATCTGACTTGGCGACCTTGGCGCGTAGAGCGGCGGTCGGTTCAACGGCGTAGATGGATTCGGTGATGGCGAAGCGCGTGATGGTGCGACGCTTCGCGGCGAGCAGGGATTTCGCGGCTGGCTTCACGCGGAGGTCGGCGGCTTCGGGCAGTTCGTGGAGTCCGGCCAGGCGCTTGGCGGCGGCATGGCCGCGGCGGAGCAAGAGGCGTCCACGGTGCAGGCAGAAAGTTCGTATTACGAACTTTGCCTCGATCTGCTTGGGCTTGAGGCGGGGCAGTTTCTCCGGATCGCCCAAGCGTCGGGCGGTGCAGAAGTCGGCGACCGGGCAGGTGAGGCAAAGCGGCTTCTGGCGGAAGCAGACTGTCGCACCGAGTTCCATCATGGCTTGGTTGTGGGTGCCGGGATGGGCGCCGTGGATGAGTCGGTCGGCGAGTGGCGTGAAATGTTTCACGGCTTCCGTGCCGTCGCGAAACTGGCGGCTTTCCCCAGTGAGCCGGGCGAGGATGCGCACGACGTTGCCGTCCACGACGGCGGCAGGTTCGTCGAAGCTGATACTGGTGATGGCCGCAGCGGTGTAAGGGCCGATACCGGGCAGCTCGCGCCATTCGGCGGGCGAACGAGGTTTCGCCGGGGCGGCGACCCAGGCTTGGGCGAGTTTGTGCAGGTTACGCGCGCGCGAGTAGTAGCCGAGGCCTTCCCAAAGTTTCATGACCTTCGCTTCGGGTGCGGCGGCAAGCGCGGCGAAATCGGGCAGTTCGCGCAGCCAGCGATCGAAGTAGGGAAGCACGGTGACGACCTGTGTCTGTTGCAGCATGAACTCCGACACGACCGTCTTGTAGAGCGAGGGCGAGTCGCGCCACGGGAGCTTCCGGTGGTGGACGGCATACCAGTCGTGCAGGGCCGCCTGAAAGGCTGGGCGACGAGAGACGATCAGCGGAAGATTGGCCACAAAGGGCACAAAAGGCGCAAAATGAAGGAGTGGGAAGCCGTGATTTTCGTTTTGTGCTTTCCGGACTTTTTGTGGCTAGTCATCCCATGCCCAAACGGAGAGACGACGCCGAGGAGGAGAAGCCCAAGGCGCTGACCACCTATACCATCAAGCTCGACGACGCTCAGATGGAGAAGCTGCGCGCGATCGTCGCGGCAAAATATTGGGAGGAGGTCGAGGTGCCCTATGCCCGGTTCGCTTTCAAGGGGCCGAAGGTCAACGTGACCGCCTACACCAGCGGCAAAGTCGTGGTGGCGGGCAAGGAGACCGAGGATTTTGTGCAGAATGTGATCGAGGCCCAGGTCACCGGCGCGCCCAAGCTCGGCTACGACGAGGTGCTGCATCCCGACTGGTTCGAGCCCCATGCCGGACTCGACGAGAGCGGCAAGGGCGACCTGTTCGGACCGGTTGTGGCGGCGACGGTTATCGCCGAGAAACCGGCCATCGAAGCGTGGAGAAAAAACGGCGTGCGCGACAGTAAGAGCATCGAGGATTCCCAGATCCTGAAGCTCGACGAGGTCATCCGCGACACGCCCGGCGTGGTCGTTGAGGTGGTTTACTGCGGCATGGACAAATACAACGAGCTTATGCTCAAGCCGCACGCAAACCTCAACCGCCTGCTCGCTTGGCAACACGCCCGGGCGCTGGAGGCGGCGTTGCAGAAAAAGTGGGTCGGCCGCGGCCTGCTCGACCAGTTTTCCAAGGAGCCGCTCGTGCAGCGCGAGCTGAAGAAGCGCGGGCTGGAGCGGTTCAACCTCGCGATGCGCACCAAGGCCGAAGAGGACCCGGTGGTTGCGGCCGCCTCGGTGGTGGCGCGGGCGGAGTTTGTGCGGCAGATGCGCGCCCTGTCCCGCGAGTTCGGCGACAAACTACGCTTCGGTGCCGGCGCCGATGCCAAGGCGCAGGCCGCGCAGATCGTGGAGCGTTTCGGCGCGCGCGCGTTGGGTCGCTTTGCAAAGCTGCATTTCCGTACGAGCTACGAAGTCGTATCAGCCGCAGGCAAACTCGGCGAACTGCCGCTGCCCGTGCCGAAGGAAAAGACGGAGTGGAAGCGCTGAAGGGTTGGAGATTCGGTTTAGGGTGAGGGAAATAAAATAGGCGGGATCAGTGATCCCGCCCGATGGGAGATCGTCGCGAGCGACGACCCAGCACAGAGTTAAATTGGACTCGCTCAGTGCTTCACGTGGACGACCTTGGTCATCGGCTGGCCGATTTCCTTGAGCAGGTCCTGGAACCAGGGCTGCATGACGTCGAAGGCCTTGCCGCCCTTGATGCGGGGGAATTCGATCGCGCGAAGCTCGTTGCCGCGTTCTTCGTCGTGGCCGATGAGGCCGGTGACGCCGCTCTTCGCGCACTCGATGGCCTTGAGCACGCAGGTGTCGATGAGCTCGAAGTCCTCGTCGTTGGCCGGGGCGGAGCGGGAGAAATAGCCACTCTTCTGGACGAGCACCTTCTCGGCGCCGAGTTTCTTGGCGAACTGTTCGGCGAACCACTTGCCGGGGTTGATGGTGTCGAGGCGGACGTGGCCGAAGGCGTCGCGGGCGACTTCCTGACCGCTGGCGGTGAGCTCGGCGATGATTTCCTCGAGGCCGGCGCCTTCGGAGATGAAGAGGTTGATGTTGCCCTGCTGGTCCATCAGGGCCTTGAGGCGCTTCGCCTCGGCCTCGATGTCGAGGGCCATCTCGGGAATGTAGAGACCATGGACCGAGTAGCGCTCCTTGGTGACGCCGAGGCCGGGAACCCAGGCTTGGGTGGCGAGGCTCTTCTGGTATTCGCGGGCGGTGGCGGCGGTGAGCCAGCCGCAGTTGCGTCCCATGACCTCGTGCACGATGAGCATGCGGCCGGAGGCGCCGAGTTCGGTGACGACGTTGCGGAAGAATTTCGCGCCCTGCTCGGCGGCGGTGACGGCGCCAAGGCTCTGGCGAATCGGGATGATGTCGTTGTCGATCGTCTTGGGCAGGCCAATGACGTTGAGCTTGTAATTGTGTTTCTGAAGATGGGCGGCGAGGTCGGCGGCCGTGGTGTTGGTATCGTCGCCACCGATGGTGTGGAGGATGTCGATGCCGTCCTTCTCGAGTTGGGCGGCGGCGACCTCGAGTGGGTGCTGGCCTTCCTTGATGAGGCCGCGCTTCACGGCGTCCTTGACGTTGGTGAGCTTGACGCGGCTGTTACCGATGACGCTGCCGCCGTAGTTTTTCAGACCGGCGGCTTGAGCGCGGATTTCGGGCGTGACGGTGTAGCTCTGACCGAGAAGCAGGCCCTTGTAGCCCGAACGGTAGCAGATGATTTCCCAATCAGGGCACTGCTGCGTGTAGTGGACGATGAGTTGCCCGGTGGCGGCACTGAGGCAGGGGGCGTGACCGCCGGCGGTGAGGATGGCGACTTTCTTCTTGGTGCTCATAGGAGAGAAAAGGGAACGGGCAACGTGCCATGGATGGCCGGCCAGAGGCAACCGGGAATCCGCTTATGGCACGGAGTTGCCAAAAAATGGGGAGCCGTGGAGCCGACGCGCTGGACGCGGGCTCGCCGCCAGCCTCAAGCCGTTTTCTTGCGCACCTTCAGCCACTCGCGGACAAATTCCACGACAATGGGAATGACCGAGATGATGATGATGGCGAGGATGACTAGCTTGAAGTTCTTCTGCACAAAGGGCTGGTTGCCGAAGAAGTAACCGGCGTAGGTGAAGAAATAGATCCAGATGAAACCCCCGACTACGTTGTAGGCGATGAAGCGCGGGTAGGTCATGGTGCCGACGCCGGCGATGAACGGCACGAAGGTGCGCACGATGGGCACGAAGCGGGCGAGGATGACGGCGCGGCCGCCGTATTTCTCGAAAAAGGCATGGGCCTTCTCGAGATGCTTTTTGCGAAGCCAGATGGAATCTTCGCGTTTGAAAACCGCAGGGCCGATGCGTTTGCCGATCGAGTAGTTCAGCGTGTCGCCGATCACGGCGGCGACGAAGAGTAGTCCGGCCATGGCGTGGACGTTGAGGCCGGTCTCGGGTTTGGCGCAGAAAGCCCCAGCGGCGAAGAGCAGGGAGTCGCCCGGCAGGAGCGGCATGACCACCAAGCCCGTCTCGGCGAAGATGATCAGGAAGAGGATGGCGTAGGTCCACAGGCCATATTGCGCGATGATTTCCGCGAGATGGCGGTCGATGTGGATGATGAAATCGACGAGCTTCTTGATCAGTTCGAACATGGTGGACAACAAAAAGGGCAGGTCGGCTTGCGATCCTGCCCGGTGAACAAGGAGGGATGAGGCTTAGACGTCGGCCTTGGTCTTGCGGAGGCCCTGCACGCGGTCGCCTTCCTTCCACTGGCCGCGCTTCTTGAGAAGGGCCACGCGCTCAAAGCGCTTGAGGACATTACGTTTGACGATGAGACCGCCGCCGGCGGGCTTGAGGCTGGGATGCTGGGACATGGGAAAGGTGTCTGGTTAAGGTGATTTTGTCTGCGTGAAGGGGCGGGGTGTAGAGTTCGCCATAGCCCATGACAAGTATTTTTCGCCCACTTGCTCGGCGCTGACCTCAATCCACTGCGGAATGGCGTAGGGATGGTGATTGTGGACCCATGCGCTGAGTGAGGAAGCGTTGGCCGGCAGGTATTTGAACCAGATGCGGAACTCCTCGGCCTGCTCGAGTTTGCCCTCCCAGTGGTAATGGGAAGTGACCGGACCGTCCACCTGCGCGCAGACGGCGAGGCGGGCCTCGACCGCGCCCCGGGCCAGCCGGTCGGCATCGGCGCGTTGGGCGGTGGTTGTCCAAGCCACGAACATGGCGGAAGTTTCGCACGGCCGGAGGCTTCCGCAAAGCCAAAACCCCGGCCGCGGCTGACAAATTAGCCCTTGACGCTCCGGGGGGCTGACCTAGCTATGTCCCTTCCTTTTTTCAGACCATCAGACCATGAGAGACGAATACATTCGCGAAGCCCAGAAGACCATCCAGGACCCGAACGTCCTCATCAACGTCGTGTCCCGTCGCGTGAAGCAGCTGCGCCGTGGCAGCCGTCCGCTCGTTGAGTCACTCGAGAAACTCAGTCCGGAAGACATCGCCCTGCGCGAGATCGCCGAAGGCAAGATCAGCTTCGAGTTGCACACAGCCTGAGCCGGCAAGCGTCCGGCCCATTTCCAGTTTTCGCGAAGCGAGGCCCCGGCCTCGCTTCTTTGTTTGCCGCGCCGCGCCAGCCGGCGCATCAATTACCATTTATGGCCGCCAAGCCTAAAGATTCCGCCCGCTACACCGAGATGCGCAATGCCAAGGCGCTGCGGGATTACTTTGTCCACGACAAGTTCGAGGCCGGCGTAAAACTCTCGGGCACAGAGGTGAAATCCATTCGCGCGGGCAAAGCGCAGCTCACCGATGCCTTTGCGCGGATCGAGAAAGGCGAGGTGTGGCTGCACAACGCATACATCGAGGAGTATTCGCATGGCGGGCTCTCGCAGCATGCGCCGCGCCGCCCGCGCAAACTGCTCCTGCGCGCCTCCGAGATCCGCAAGCTCACGCAGGAAGTCGAGACCGCCGGCCGCCAGATCGTGGCCTTGCGCATGTATTTCAAGGAAGCGCTCGTGAAAGTTGAGATTGCCACCGCCACGGGCAAGAAGCAGTTCGACAAGCGCGAAGACGTTAAAAAACGCGAACAAAACCTCGAAGCCCGCCGCGCCCTCCATTCCCGCCGATGAAGAACCCCCTCATCCGTTCCCGCCGCCTGCCCACCGAAGTGACCGTTCGTGTGCCCGGCAGCACGTCCAATTGCGGCTCTGGCTTTGACTCGCTCGGCATGGCGCTCAGTGTTTACAACGAGATCACCCTCACGCGTGGCGACTGGAGGGGTTCTCGCCCGGGCTCGGCCAGCGACACGCACGGCCTCGACATGGCCGATGAGGCCGCGGGACTGTTTTTCGTGCGTTCCGGGGTGGACGAGATCGGCTACACGCTTTCGGTTCGCGGTGATGTGCCCATGTCGCGCGGCCTCGGTTCGAGCGTGACGCTGCGCGCCGGCGTCGTCGCGGGGCTCAACGAGCTCACGGGGGCAAAACTTTCCAAGGACGATCTCTGCTCGCTCGTGACCCAACTCGAGGGTCATCCCGACAACGCCACGCCCGCCGTGATCGGTGGTTTCTGTGTGGCACGCTGCGATGCACACACCGGCGAATTGCTCGGCGTGTTGCGCAAACCGATCGGCAGGGAACTTTGCTTTGTCGTCGTTTCGCCTGACCAAGAACTGGAAACCAAGAAGGCGCGCGGGATCCTGCCGAAGGAACTCCCGTATTTCGACGCGGTGAAGAGCGTGAACAGCGCGACCTACGTCGTCGCGGCGTTCCTCTCGGGCGAATACGACCGCCTGCGTCACGCGGTGAAGGACTTCCTGCACGAACCCTACCGCCTGCCGCTCATTCCCGGTGCCAAGCCCGCCATCGAAGCCGGTATCGCCGCGGGCGCTCTCACCGGTTGGTTGAGCGGCAGTGGCTCCAGCGTGCTTTGTGTGGCGCGGCCCAAGGATGCGGCGAAAGTCGGGCGGGCGATGGTCGGCGCGTTCGCGGTCCACAAACTTCCCGCCACGGCGCGTCAGCTCTACGCCGACAACGACGGTCTCAGCATCATCAAGCGGTCTTGAACGGGTTGCCCGTCGCGGTGACGACCTTGACCTTCGGCGGATGCGGGTCCGGCCAGTGTTTCACGACTTCCTGCGCGAGGACGGTCCACTTGAAAGGCTTGCGAACGATGGTCTTTAGCGACGGCACCGAGGCGAGTTCGCGCGGCGTGAACGACATGTTGTAGGCGGTGATCATCACGGCAGGGATCTCCGGATTGATCTTCTGCACCTCGGCGATGAGTTGCAGGCCGTTCATGTCGGGCATTTGATAATCGGTGATGAGCATGCCGACGTTGAGGCCGGGGAGCGCGCGCAAAGCGTCGGCCGGTTTGGTGAAACCGTGCACCGGACACGCCAGATGGTCGCTGAGCAGCTGCTGCAACAGGTCGATGTAGGAGAACTCGTCGTCAACCAGGACGACAATTTTGCCTGCATACTTGTTCGTCGGAAGTGGCATGCGTGAAAGAGCCGCGGTAGCCCGGCGGCAAATTTCTTTTGAATGGATTACGGCTTGCCGTCCAGCGCATTAACTCATGATGCCATGACATGCTGCACGTGGTGCTCTTCCAGCCGCAGATTCCGCAAAACACCGGCAATATTGGCCGGATGTGCGCGGTGACGCGCTCGCGATTGCATCTCATCCATCCCTTGGGGTTCGAAGTGACCGACAAGAACCTGAAACGGGCGGGAATGGACTACTGGTTTTCGCTTGATGTGCATCACCACGCCGACTGGGCCGCCTTCAAGGCGAGCGCGGCGGCGCCGCAACGCCTGTGGCTTTTCACGACACATGCGACGAGGGGCTTCTGGGATGTGCGCTACACTGGCGGCGACGGCTTGGTATTTGGCAACGAAGAGGCCGGCGCACCCGAGTGGCTGCACACGGAATTTGCCGATGATCGCCGCGTGAAAATACCGCATGCGAACGGCGAGCTGCGCTCACTGAATCTCTCGACCGCCGCCGGCATCGCGACTTACGAGGCGCTGCGGCAGGTGGGAATGCCGGGCTGATTGGGAATATGCGCCCTGTAGCGTTGCGAGGGATCCTCGTCGGACTGTCGATCACCGCACCGATTTCAGTGCGGCGACGACGTTGGCCGGCACAAACTTGGTTACGTCGCCGCCAAGGCGTGCGATCTGCTTCACGAGGGTGGAGCTGGTGTAGCTGTAATTCTCGTTGGGCATGACGAAGATGGCCTCCACCTCCGGTTCGAGATGGCGGTTCATGAGTGCCATGTTGAATTCGAATTCGAAATCAGAGAACGCCCGCAGGCCGCGGATGATGGCGTGGGCTTTTTGCTGGCGGGCGAAGTCCACGAGCAGGCCGTCGAAGCTCACGACTTCGACGTGCTTTAAGTGGCCGACGTTGGCGCGAATCAGTTCCACGCGCTGCTCCGGGGGAAAGAGCGGCGTCTTGGTCGAACTGAGCGCCACGGCGACAGTCACGCGGCTGAACAGACGGGCCGCGCGCTCCAACACGTCGAGATGGCCATTCGTGATGGGGTCGAAGGTTCCAGGGTAGATGCAGTGTTTCATGCGACCGCGTCGAATCAACCGCCGGCGCAGGACAATGGCGAGGCTGTTTTGCATCAAATCCCGGTTGCCAAGCCCCGGGGTGCGCGCTCGACTCGCAGATATGCGTTTCACCATCGCCAACTGGATGACCGTCTCCCGCGTCCCGGCGATGTTCATCATCGTCTGGTTGATGAACCGCGAATTTCAGTGGGCCGCGACCATCGCGTTCTGGTTGTTTATCGCGGCGGCGCTCACCGACTGGTTTGATGGCATGGTGGCGCGCGCGCGTGGCGAGGTGTCGTCGTTCGGGCGCTTCATGGACGCCATCATCGACAAGGTGATGGTGATCGGGCTCATGATCGCGCTGGTGGTGGGAGATTATTTCATGGGCCACGAAGTGGCGGCCATGGTGCTGCTGCTGTGTATTCTCGGCCGCGAGTTTGCGGTGTCGGGCATGCGCATGGCGGCGGCAGTGAAGGGCATCACGATCGAGGCTGACCAAGGCGGGAAAGTGAAAACGTTTATCCAACTCAACGCCATCGGGTGGTTGATGGGTGCGCGGATGTTTGATCGCGACTTTGGCCACCTTTTTGGCTCCGATCGGCTTCTGATCGAGATCATCCACTGGGGCGGATTGGTGCTGTTCGTGCTCTCAGCCGTGCTGACCATCACTTCGGGTTATTCGTATTTCCGCCGCCACTGGCGTGTGGTGTTGGATTAAACGGGTCAAAATTCGCGACTGCTTCGCATGAAATTGAGTGATCCGAGATGGGCACGGTGGCTGCCGGCGAAGTTCGTGGTCGCGACGGCCACGCTCGGGCCGCTGGGCACGCGGTTGCCCGCGCCCGGCACTTGGGGTTCGCTCGCGGGCGTGCTCTACACGCTGGTGTTTTTCGGGCGCATTGGCTGGGTGCCGACGTTCCTGATCACGGTGGTGTTGAGCTACGTGGCGGTCGGGCTGACCGGCGAGGCTTCGCGGCGGCTGGGCAAGAATGATCCCGGCGAGGTGAATCTTGACGAGTTCATCGTCATGCCATTGGTATTCCTCGGCTGGCAGAGCGGCACTTTTGCGAGCTGGCCGCCTTGGGCGGTGCTCGGGGTGGGATTCGGATTTTTCCGGTTGTTCGACATCCTGAAACCGTTTGGCATTGCACGTCTGCAGCGTTGGCCGGGTGGGTGGGGCATCGTGGCCGATGATTTCGTGGCGGCGCTGGTGGCCTGTGGCGCATTGCACCTCACAGGCTGGTTGTGGACTTGGCGCTGAGTCAGCGCTTTTCCTTGGA
The DNA here is from genome assembly GCA_044507675.1 of Opitutales bacterium. Lineage (GTDB taxonomy): Bacteria > Verrucomicrobiota > Verrucomicrobiia > Opitutales > Opitutaceae > Lacunisphaera. The sequence continues at coordinate 96,074 of JBIQJF010000011.1, forward strand.
TTCCAGGCGACGGGTGCGGATGTTTTGCATCACCTGGCGAAAGGTTATCTCGGCGCGCACGCGGCTGTAGAAACTGAATTCAGTCCCATCGGGTCCCCACGAGGAGCGCAGGCCGAGGCCGAGCAGCCACTGGGTCTTGGAATTGAAGGTGTATTTGCGCGGCACATACCAGAGCAGGCTGGGACGCAGGTAGAAGAAATGCTCGGTCGCGTCGCCGAGGAAGGCCGTCGTGGCGTAGGTCGCGGACAGAGTCCATTTGATCTGACCGAGATCGTAGATTGCACCCGCCGTGAAATTGGTCGAGTCGTCGAGCGGCTGGTTCCGAATCGGCGTGCCGGGGATGCCGCTGTCGGACACGAAATCAAAACCGGCCCCCGCGAAGGTGGTGAGCTTGGGATTGCGCGAGGACTGGTGCTGCACGAGGAAGCCGGGTGCGATGTGGTCCAGTCCGTCGGTCATGTCTATCGGCGGGTTGCCGACTGGCATCTCGACGTTGAGAAAGAGGCTGGTCTCCATGTCGGCGTCGGGTTTGCCGCGCAGGATGTATTTGGAACCCAAGCGTAGTTCACCGACGCCATAGCCGTCGTCGCTACCGCTGAAACCATGGGTGAAATAGACGGCGGCTTCGGGGTTGATTTCGAAATTGTCATTCACCGCCCAGCGAAAACCCGTGTCCACCCGCATGTAATCGCGACGCACCAGATCACCGAAATGGGGGTGGACGGTGAGTTTGATGGTGCCGGGCGGATCGATGTCGGGCAGGTCGAGATCGAAGAGGCCGCGCACGCGGCTGATCAGGGAACTGTCTTCGCGGGCGGTTTGGATGTTTTCCTCCGGAGGCGTGTTCTGGGCATGGAGGCTGAGCGCCCCCAGCAGGAGCAGGAGCGAAATGACGGGGAGACGTGGCATTGGGTCAGGGAAGGAGTTGCAGAGACTCCAGCGGGAGCCGCACAAGCAGGCCCTGCTGGAGCACGTCCACAGACACCACAATCCCCTGTGGGTTCGCTGGGTCGTCCACTTGGCCTTCCAAGCCATTGAGCGGCCCCCCGATGACCCGCACGTTCGTGCCCTTTTTTAACAAAGGATGAACGATCGCTTCCAAACCGGAGGCGCAGATGACCTTCACGTCTTCGATTTGCCGCAGAAAGAGAGACTCGTTGTCCACCATCATCGCCCGCACGATCAGGTCCTGCTGGTAGATGCGGTTTTTTTTCTCGGGTTCGATGCGCACGAAAACATAGCCCGGGAAAAGCGGCTTGGTGAAGACCTTCTTCTGCGTGCCGTAACGCCGCACGCTCTGCACGAGAGGCAGGTAGTGTTCGAAACGTTCGCGTGCGACGAGGTCGTCGAATTTTTTCTCGCAGCGTGGTTTGGTGTGGCAGACGAACCAGCGCGGTTCGGCAAAGTCAGGCAGGTGCTGTCCCATGGGTTCAGAGCCGGGCCAGCCGGCGGAGCGCCTCAAGGTAACCCGGGAAGCCCTTGCCGCTGATCATGGCGATGCAGGCGCCGGCGGTCACGGAGTGGCGCCGGAAAGCTTCGCGCTTCTTGATATCTGAAATGTGCACTTCGATGGCGGGGCGGGGGGAGACACTCTTGAGCGCGTCGTGCAGGGCGATGCTCGTGTGCGAGTAGGCGCCGAAGTTGACGATGAATGCCTCCGTGCCCCGATCGGCCAGCGCGTGAATGCGATCAATGAGCGCGCCCTCGTGGTTGGACTGGAAGAAGGTCACGCTCACGCCGAGCTGCCGGGCCTCGCGACGAATGAGTTTTTCGAGGTCCTTGAGCGTGGCATTGCCGTAGATCTCCGGCTCGCGCTTGCCGAGCCGGTTGAGATTGGGGCCGTGGAGGATGGCGATTTTTTTCAAAGGGGGTTGTCCGTTTCGATGAATTCCCAAGGCAGGCGGAACTTTTTGGCAAGCTCGGCGGCGAGGGCCTTCACGCCGTGCGTTTCCGTGGCATAGTGGCCGCAGCAGAGGAGATTGAGGCGGTGTTCCTGGGCGAAGTTGAACCACTCCTCGCGCAACTCGCCGGTGATGAGGGTGTCCACGCCGGCGGCGAGCAGGTGTGGGACGGCACCGTTGCCTGAACCACTGCAGAATGCCACGAGCTTGGGCACGGCTGCGCCGCACTCGATGGAGACGACGCGTGGATAAAGTTCCTCCAGACGCGCGATGAGCTGGCTGCGTTTGAACTTGTTGGGCGCAATCCAACCGATGAGTTCGTTCTCGTGGGGCAGGAACTGGCGGCGGGGCTTGAGCCCGAGCTGGCGGGCGATGAGCACATTGTTGCCGATTTCTTCATGGGCATCGAGGGGCAGGTGGCTCGAATAGACGGCACAGTTGCCCCGCACCAATGCCGCGAACCGGCCGTAAACCGGACCGGTCAGCGGCTGCACGCCGCCCCAAAACAGACCGTGGTGCACGATGAGGAAGTCCACTCCGCGTTCGACGGCCCGCTCGAACGGCATTTGGCCGGCGTCCACGGCGGCGCCGATCCGGGTGACGCGCCCGTCGTTGGCAACCTGCAGGCCGTTGACCGCGCCGGGATAGTCCTTGAAGGAGGAGCGCCGGGTGCGCCGGTCGCAGTAGTCGACGAGCTGTTGGAGCGAAGCCATGTGCGCAGGTTGGGGGAGCGCGCTGTGACCTGCAAGCGGCGGTTTACGGGTTGCCTCGTGCGGCACGGTTCCCACCGTTGACGGATATGATGTTTCGCAGGAAGAAACCGAATTCCGCCGCCCCCGCCAACCTCGTCA
>JBIQJF010000012.1:0-98364 GCA_044507675.1 Opitutales bacterium
GGCATTTCAGCGCCACCGGCTTCAACACCCAGACGGGTGCCTGGCTCGACTTTGCCGTCTCGGGCGTTCGCCCCGGGGCGGGCCCGGGCGGCACCGATGCGGTGGCCGTGGCGGATCGCAAGGCTTGGCTGCCCAAGACCCATGAAACCTATGCTTACGACGCCGATGGCAACCTGACGCAGGATGGACGCTGGACCTACACTTGGGACGGCGAGAACCGGCTCATCTTCATGGAGACCCGGGCCGACATCGTTCCGCCCCTCGGACAGTTCCCGCTCATTGAGCGGCGGAAGCTCGAGTTCGCGTATGATGGCCTCGGTCGGCGCATCGCCAAGAAAGTGTCAAACTGGAGTCCCGGCGGCTGGGTGCTCGTCCAGCACACGAAGTTCCTTTACGATGGCTGGAACCTGATTGCTGAGTTGAATGCGCTAAACGCCAACGCCATTGTCCGCACCTATGCCTGGGGCCTTGATCTGAGTGGATCGGCACAAGGCGCAGGCGGCGTCGGCGGCCTGCTTTTTGCCTCGCTTCAACTTGGCACTTCAACTTCGACTCACGCCCCCGCGTTCGACGGCAACGGCAACGTCATCGCTTATGTCGATATGGCCACTGGTGCCAAGTCCGCGACTTATGAGTATGGCGCCTTTGGCGAAACCTTGGTGGCCGAGGGTCCGATGCAAGAGTTTCTATCCTTCCGCTTCTCGAGCAAATTCACCGATAACGAAACCGGCCTACTCTACTACGGCCTAAGATATTACAGTCCGAGTAATGGACGGTGGGCAAATCGCGATCCTCTTGAGGAAGCAGGTGGGATAAATATCTATAATTTTGTCTACAACAGCAGCGTGATTCTGGTGGACAGGCTTGGGTTGGAGGCCGCGCCTCAATGGTTCCCTTCTTCACCAAACCCACCGGGAGAAGTAATACCGTTCCCTAAGCAAACTCCGAGTCCTCGCCTTCCGCGCTGGGGAATTCCGGCTGGTGCAGGTAGAGCGATTCCGTTGCTTGCCCCCCCGGCATTGGCGGTCATGGCTGGTAATCTTTTTCTGGAGTGGCTCCCGCTATCAGTGACTGCTGGAGCTCCGAAATCTACTCCTGAAATCTACCCGATGGGTGAAGTAGCTCGAAAAGAAGACGATTGCCAAGAATGCCACTTCCTTTGGTTTGAATGGGACCGAGGTGGGCATGAGGGCCATACTAGGTATCTTCAACTAAAGTTCGGTAAGAAGGTGCGTAACGTGATAGTTATAACGCCCGAATTCGATGCCGCTGGGTATGATGCAGGCACCCCCGACGACGGGACGCCCTTTGCTCGTCCGGATACAGTTTACGAAGTGAAGACGGGTTATTCTACTCTAAACAATAACTCATGGTCTTCGGTGGATAGTGCGATGTTCTTTAACAATACTTTCCAATTTGCGCAACAGGCGGCAGTAGCCGCTCGTTGTAAACTCGAATACAAAATACTCTTCTCGAATCAGGAAGGATTTTTGGGTCACTATAAAGAGCTCCCGGAACTCCGCCCTTTCATGAGATATTGGCCATGGTAAGGCATTCTAAGATCCTTCAAATCGATGACCGTGCAGTCACTTGGGAGATACAGCTCTTTGAGGGGCACGCTCCGATTGATGATGAATTGGAGAAATACCGACGTTTGTGGGCTAGGTCTGCGTTTATAAATGAACTGCCGGTGGAATTTGATGAAGACGGAATTCCTAAGCCGAGCGTTAGCTCAAGTATGGGCACCAGAGTGCCGATACTAAGCAGAGAACTCTGGTTAAGTCGTGATGCCGATTACATCGACTCAATAAAGACTGCCATTAGGCATATTAGAATGCCGAAGTCCCCTGTGGGGGAAAAGCATCCTTCAGTTCTCCAATGTGACGCTGAAGAATTGATTAGGTTTTTAGTGCAACCAGAATTTGTTGCCACACTTCGTTTGTGGGTGTTCGCGCTGAGTAATCTTCAATTCAAGATGGCAAGTGAATCGAGTGATCTGCCCGATGATATTATTGAGAAATTTATAGTCTTTAGCTCGCGCAAATTCGGGTCCTTTTCCGGAGCGGGTGCTTTAAAATTGCACAAAAGGATATACAGGGAGACAGGTTTCGTTCAGATAGGTTATATAGGGCAAGAGGATTCCAGATAGTTCGATGCTCGTGACGCAATCTAGCCAGTAGCCGGCGTTGGCCGAGCATTGGGTCTGGGCCAGCGTAATAGGCCGAAAGCGAGCACCCCGAGCCCGACGGCGCGGAGGAGGGCGAAGCCCAATGAGGTCGGGTCGCCAATAGAGCCGAAGCACCCGCAACTGATGTCCAATTCGCGCAGCCACGCCGAGGCGAGGGCGATACTGAAGACCAGGCAGAGAACCAGTAGCACGGCGAGTGCCCCCCGTTCCCGCCAGCGCAGTAGAACCGCCAGCGCGCAGACCAGTTCCAGCCACGGCAGATAAACGGCAAGGGCGATGGTCAGGGGGTAGGGCAAAAGGTGGTAATTGCCGATGTCGGCCGCGAAGCTCCCGGGATCGCTCAGCTTGAGCAGTGCAGCGTATCCGAACGCGCCGCCCAACACCAAGCGGGCAGCCCAGCGGGCTCCGGCAATCAAGGATGGGCTTGCTGCCATGCGGTCCAGCCTCCCTTGAGCACGAACACGTTTTCCAGGGCGAGTTCCCGACGCAGTCGCAAGGCCACCGCGCGGCTGGTATCGCACTGCTCCGAGTTGCAGTAGATGACCACCGGTCGCTCAGGTTGCCAGACGGCCAGAAATCCCGGCAGCATGTTTTCCCACTCGCTCTCGTTGAGCGAAACCGCACCGGGCACATGGGCGCGGTTGTAGGACGAAGCCTCTCGGGCATCTACCCAAAGCACATTGCTCCAGCGGGCGGCGGCCTCCACGGTGATTTCCGTGACCTCGGGGCGTCTCCAACTCCATTCCGGGCGGTTCGGATGCAGCCATGCCGTGAGGAGGGCCGGGATGTCCGCGGTGGGAGGGCGGCTAACGCAAAGGTGGAATACTTCCATGTCGAACTGAGTTGGCCGCGTTGGGGGTGAGTTTCAGTTCCTTACATTTTGCCGTTCCCGCGCAAGTGTCCAATTTGTGAACAAGTTTTGACGATTTAGGACGGCTTTTTACTTGAATGTTGGGGGGAAAATGGTGAGAAATGGGGCGTTCTGGGGAAGTAGGGCCCGGAGCATCCACCCATGGCGTCAACCGGCACATCCATTTATTCGGGGCGTTTTGAGCACGCTCTCGACGACAAGAATCGTCTCACGATTCCGTCGGCCTGGCGCTGGACTCACACCGACAGCGAACAGTTTCTGGCGATGCCGCACCCTGACGGTTACATCGCTGTGCTCCCGCCGGCGCGGGTGCAGAAGCTCCTCGCGCAAGTCTCCGAAATGCGGATCTCCGACCGCGACGCGCAGGCCGTGAAGGCCAAGATTTTTTCCGAGGCCCTTTCGTTCACCTTCGACAAGCAGGGCCGCTTTGGCGTGAGCGCCGACCTCTTGCGCCACGCCGGCATCGCGAAGGAAGCGGTGCTCTCCGGCATGGGCGACACTTTCAACATTCTCAGTCCGGCCCGCTGGACCGAGATGCAGCGCAGCACCGCGGGCGAGAACTTCGGCGACATGATGCGCCGCATCGGCCTCTGACATCCCCATGAAGATTCTGACGACCCTCATCAAGCCCCAGCCTCTCCCGAAACTCTCCACGGTGTTCTGCGCACACCGGCGGTCGCTCCTGCGCGAACCGATCTCGATCGTTCTGCCTTGGAAGAAACCCCATGCGCGCGCCCGTCATTGAGATTTTTCCGCGAGCCATGACCCCGGGGCACCTGCCAGTGATGCTGCACGAGGTGCTTGAGTATCTCGCGCCACACGCGGGCCAGCACATTCTCGACTGCACCTTTGGCGGGGGAGGGCACACCCGCCTGTTGCTCGACGCCGGCGCCCGTGTGACCGCGCTCGATCGCGACCCGGCCGCCGCCGAACGCGCCGCGCATGCGCTGAAAGGTTTTCCCGAGACCTTCCGTTTCGTGGATCTGAATTTCGGCGACCTCGCTGCGCTGCCCGACACCGGTTTCGACGGCATCCTCTTCGACCTCGGCGTCTCGTCGTTCCAACTCGACGCGGCCGATCGCGGCTTCGCCTTCCGCCTCGATGCCGAGGCCGACATGCGCATGGACCCGCGCCAGGGACGTCCGGCCTCGGAGTGGTTGGAAATCGCTTCCGAGCAGGAGCTCGTCCGCGCCATCCGCGACTACGGCGAAGAAGAGCAGTGGCGGCGCGTGGTGCGCGCCATCCTCATGGCGCGTGGCACAGGCCGTCTCGCGCGCACCGGTCCGCTCGCCGAGCTGATTGCCGACGCCATCCCCCCTGCCATCCGCCGCCGCAGCAAGATTCACCCCGCCACCCGTTCCTTCCAAGGCATCCGCATCGCCGTGAACGACGAGATTGGGGCGATCGAGCGCGCCCTGCCGGCTGCCTTCGCCAAGCTCGCGCCCGGCGGCGTGCTCGCGGTGATCAGTTTTCACTCCCTCGAGGACCGGCCCGTGAAGCGTTTCTTCCGCCAGGTCTGCGGCCAGCCGCTCGACGAAAACGACGCCACGCCGCAGCAGCTTCGCGAGAAGCACGCCGAGCCGCTCACGCGCAAGCCCATCACGCCTTCCGCTGCCGAGATCACCACCAACCCCCGCAGCCGCTCCGCCAAGCTGCGCGTTCTCCGCAAACTCTGAGCCCCGCCCCATGAAACCGCCTCCCGCCAACACCCTCGTCAACCGCGTCATCTTCCTGACCCTGCTCCTGCTCGTTTTCTCGGGCTCGATCGGTCTCGGTGCCGTATGGATGCGCCAGGAGATTTCCCAAGCCGCCAACGAGAGCCGCCTGTTGCACGCGCGGTTGGCGGACATCGAGCGCCGCCTCGACGAGGTGAATGCCCAGGTCGCCGCCGCGGTCAATCCCGACGCCCTTTTGAAGCAGAACCAGAGCATGCGTCTCGCCCTCGCCGCACCCCGCGAAATCCAGGTCGTGCGCATCGGCGAATCTCCCGAGATGCGTCTCGCCGCGAAACGCAACCGCGAGGTCTTCAGCATTGCGGCCGCTTCCCTCGACCTGACCAACGGGGCTCCCACCTTCCAACTCGTCACCGCTTCATTGCGCTGATCCATGTCCAAGGGTTTCGCTTCCAACCGTCTTACCCTGCTCGCCGTTGGCGTCGTGGTCTGCTTCATGGCGGTCGGCGTGCGCCTGGTGTTTTTGCACGTGGTGGATCGCGACGAACTCCTCGGTTATGTGGACAAGGCCCGTCGCCAGATCGTGGTGGAGCAAGCCCGGCGCGGCGCGATCCTCGACGCCAAGGGCAACCTTCTCGCGACGAGCCGTTCCGAGATCACGCTCGGGGTGGATCCTTGGGCGCTGGTTGAATATCTCGATTCCGACCGCAATGCGGAGCGTCGCGCCCAAAAAGCCGCCGCGGAACGCACCAAGCACGCGCAGCTCGCCGTCCTGCTCGGGGTGAGCACCGCCGAGATTGAATCGGCCTTCACACCCCGCATGCGGACGGTTCCCCTCGAAAAGGATCGTCGCGATGGCGAACACGACGGCAAGGTGAAGGACCGCTGGGTCAAACTCCGCGAAGGTCTCGACGAACCCACTTACGACAAAATCGCGGCACTGCGCATTCGGGGGCTCACTTCGGAGCGCGTATATCGCCGCGTCTATCCCGGTGGCACCCTCGCCGCGAATCTCATCGGTTACCTGAACCGCGAGAGCACGCCGGTCACCGGCGTCGAGCGTCACTTCGATCTCTATCTCAAGGGCGAAGACGGCTGGATCGAATCGGAGAAGGACGGCACCCGCCGTGAACTCGCGCAGTTCCGTTCCCGCGAAGTGCCCGCGCGCGACGGCCACGATGTGATGCTGACCATCGATTCGGTCGTGCAGCACATCATTGAAGACGAGCTGCGGAACATCGCCGAGAAATACAATCCCAACTTCGCGACCATCATCGCGAGCGATGCGCGCACCGGCCGCATCCTCGGCATGGGCAATTACCCGAGCTTCGACCTGAATCATTACAACAAGGCGCCGCTCGGTGCGGACAAGAACCTGGCCGTCACCGTGATCGTCGAGCCCGGCTCCACCTTTAAGATCGTGGCCGCCGGCGCTGCGCTGGACCAGGGCATTGTGTCGCCCGCTTCGACCTTCGATTGCGGCAACCCGATCGCCAATTACAACGGCCGCGACCTGAAACTGCCCAAGGAGGATCATCCCTTCGGCCTGCTCACGGTTTCGGAGATCGTCAGCCATTCGAGCAATCGCGGCGCTGCGCAACTTGCGATGCTGATGGGTGGCGAGCGTTTCCACGAATACGCCCAGCGTTTCGGTTTCGGCGCTTCCACCAATTTCCAGCTGGGCGGCGAAGTGCGCGGCATTCTCGAAGATCCGAAGCGTTGGGACGGCCTGACCATCACCCGCATGCCCATGGGCCACGCGATCGCGGCCACGCCGTTGCAGATTCACATGGCCATGAGCGTCGTGGCGAACGGCGGCGTGCTCATGCGCCCGCAGATCATCCAGGAAATCCGCGACGCCGACGGAAACACCGTGCGCACCTTTGAGCCCGAAAAACGCCGCCAGGTCCTCCGGCCCAGCACCGCGGCCATGCTCGCGCAGATGCTCCACGGCGTCGTCGGCCCCGAGGGCACGGGTAAGGGTTTCGACATTCCCGGCTTCGAAATCGCCGCGAAAACCGGCACGACGCAGAAGATCGTGGATGGTCGCTACGTGACCGACCGCCACGTGGGATCATTCGTTGGTTTCTTCCCGGCCAGCCGCCCCGAGATCGTGCTCTCCGTCATCGTGGACGACGCGCAGGTGCCCGGAGGCAAAAACTACGGCCGCGCTGTGGCCGCGCCCGCGTTCAGGCACGTGGCGGAACAACTCATCCAGTATCTCGATATCAAGCCCGTGACACCTTTCACCCACAACCTCGTGGCGATGCAGGGAGGTGTGCTGTGATCGGTTATCTCACGCCCAACTATCCCCTCGTCGCCGCCTTCCGCACTCTGCCCAAAACCCGCTCGCGTCCCGCGGACCGGGTTGGCCGGCAAATCTTCAAAATGGCTCCCAAGCTTTCCGACTATCTCCCCGAGGAAGAAATCCGCGCGAGCAAAGGCGACCTCGACCGTCCCATCTCCGGACTGGCCATGGACAGCCGACGCGTGTTGCCGGGCAATCTTTTCTTCGCGCTCCCCGGTCGTCGCACTGACGGCAATTCCTTCATCGACGAGGCGATTCAGCGCGGCGCCGTCGGCATTGTGGCCGAGAAGATTCCCGCCGCCACCGCCACGCGGGTGACCTACATCCAGGTCACCGACGCCCGCCGGACGCTCGCGCAGGTCGCGCAACGCTATTTCGGTTTTCCCGACAAGTCGCTCGAACTCGTCGGCGTCACCGGCACCAACGGCAAAACCACGGTCACCAATCTCATCAAGCACCTGCTCTCAACGAGCACGCAGCGCGTGGGTCTGGTCGGCACCGTTAATTACGATCTCGGCGCCCGTGTCGTGCCATCCTACCGCACCACGCCGGAGTCGCTGGAGCTTTTTGGCATGCTCGCGCAGATGCGCGACGCCGGTTGCCGTCAGGCGGCGATGGAAGTGAGCTCGCATGGCATCGACCAGCACCGCGTGCTCGGCATGCAGTTCGGTGTCGCGGTTTTCACGAATCTCACCCGCGACCACCTCGACTATCACAAGACGCTCGATGCCTACTTCGAGGTAAAGTCGCGCCTGTTCAACGGTGGTATTGGGGGCGCGCCGCGCGTTGCGGTCGTCAACACCGACGATCCTTACGGCCGGCGACTCGCTGCCGAGGTTCCGAAGCACGTCCGCGTGGTGACCTTTGGTGAATCTTCCGAAGCCACGGTGCGCGCCGAGAACGTGAAGCTAAACTTCAAGGGCACGTCGCTCACGCTCGTGTGGCCGGAGGGACGCGTGGACATCGAGAGTCCTTTCATCGGTCGCTACAATGTGAGCAATCTGTTGGCCGCCTTTGCCGCTTGCTATGCGCTCGGTCGCGACCCGTCGGTGATCGCGATGCGCCTGAAAAGTTTTCACGGCGTCTCCGGCCGCATGGAGCGTATCGAGGAGGGACAGCCCTACAACGTGCTCGTGGACTACGCGCACACTGACGATGCACTGCGCAACGCGCTCGGCATGCTCCGCGCCATTACGCCCGGCCGGCTCTTCGTGGTGTTTGGCTGCGGTGGCAATCGCGACCGCACCAAGCGTCCGCTCATGACCGCGGCCGTGCAGGAGTTCGCTGATTTCGCCTGGGCCACCGCCGACAACCCGCGCGGCGAGCAACTCGCCCAGATTTTCTCCGACATGAAGGCCGGTGTGAAGGCCCCCGACAAAATCACCTTCGTCGAGGATCGCCGCCATGCCATCAGCCTCGCCCTGGATGCCGCTCGCGAGGGCGACTGCCTGCTCATCGCCGGCAAGGGTCACGAGACCTACCAGGAGTTCGCCGACACCATTGTGCCGTTCGACGATCGCCAGGTCGTTCGCGAACTGATCGGAATCAAGTCCATCAAGCCCGTCTGAACTCCACGCCATGCCATCGTTTGCCGCAGACAAGCTCGCCACCTGGACTGGTGGCACTTGGTCCCCATTTCCGGGGGCGGTGATCCGTGGCTTCAACCAGGACACGCGCACGCTGAGCGAAGGGCAGGTGTTTGTCGCGCTGAAGACCGACAAGCGCGACGGCCACGATTTTCTGGGCGAAGCGCGCGCCAAAGGGGCAGCGGCGGCGCTCGTCGCCCGTCCCGTGGCAGGACAGGAGATTCCCCAGCTGGTTGTCGCTGATCCGCTCGCCGCATTCCAGGTCATCGCGCGCGAGCATCGTCGTGAGTTTCACGGCACGGTCGTCGGTGTCACCGGCAGCGTGGGCAAGACTTCGACCAAGGACCTGCTGGCCACTTTGCTCGGCGGCGCGTCCGCTGTCCTGGCGACCGAGGGCAACCTGAACAATCATATCGGCGTGCCGCTCACGTTGACGCGGCTCGATCCGGCCGTCCATCGTGCCGCGGTGGTGGAGGCGGGCATCAACTCCCCGGGCGAAATGATTCCGCTGGCCACGATGATCGAGCCCGACCACGCGGTGGTCACGCACGTCGGTCCAGCGCATTTGGAAAAGCTGGGCTCGCTCGAAAATGTCGCGGCGGAAAAAGCGACGCTGTTGACTTTCGCCCGTCGCGGCGGGCTCCAAGTGTTTCCGGTCTCCTGCTGGCCTTACGAGGAATTCCAGATGCTGGCGAATCCGCTCATCCTCGTGCCGGAGAACGAGGGCATGGTGCGCGTCACCGGGCGCACGATTAAGTTCAATGTCTTTCATCGTCCCGAGCGCACGGAAGTGCGGCTCGATGGAAAGCGCACGTTCATCCTGCGTCGCGTGTCCGGCGGCATGGCGCAGAACACCGCGCTCGCGCTCGCGCTCGCCTCCGAACTCGGCGTGGACGATGCGACACTGCAAACGAGACTCGCTCAATGGGCGCCATCCAAATGGCGTGGCGAATTGCGCAAATCCGGCGACGCGACCGTCTATTGTGATTTCTACAACGCCAACCCGGCTTCGATGACCGATTCGGTGGACGCCTTCAACGGCATGGTCGGCGAAGATCGTCCGCGGATTTACGTGCTGGGTTGCATGGAGGAACTCGGCCCGGAGTCGGCTGAGTATCACCGCCACTTCGGTCGCACGCTGCTCCTGCAGCCGGGTGATCATCTGTTTGTCATCGGCGGCCAGGCCGCGGCGTTGCGCGAAGGGTTGTTGGAAAACGGCAACGATCCCGCGCAGGTCGAAGTCATCACGTCGCTCGATCCCGTTCGCGCGCGCCTCGCCGGTTTCAAGGGCGCCGTCTTCCTCAAGGGCAGCCGCCGCTACCAACTCGAAACCATTCTCGATCCGCAAGCCGCCGGCGCGCACTGATCATGCTTACCTTTCACCACAGTTTTTCGACGCGGATATTCCTGGATGCCACGGACCGAGCGGGTGCGCGCAATCGTATCATCCTGAGCGGAGCGAGAAATTCGGCGGCAGGTTACGCATCCAGGCAACGGCTGGTCGGGAAACCGGCCCTCCTAAAGAAAAAGGCGGGTCGTGCTTAGTTATCTTTCCCAATACGACGACGTTTTCGGACCGCTGCGGTTGTTGCAATACATCACCGTGCGCTCGGTGGGTGCGGCGATCACGGCGTTGTTCATCGGTTTCGTCATCGGACCCTGGCTCATCCGGCGATTCCGTGAGTTGAAATTCGGTCACGGCTACATTGACGAACGCACCGGCGCGCTCGGGGCCACCTATTTCGACAAGAAGCACACGCCCACGATGGGCGGGCTCATCATCTTTCTCTCGGTGTTTTTCAGCACGGTGCTGTGGGCGTCGCCCAATGTGTGGACCGTGGTCGCGCTGTTTGTTTACACGGCGCTCACCGTGCCGGGCTGGCGCGATGATTACCTGAAAGTCGTTCATAAAAACAAGGACGGCATCCGCTCGTGGGAAAAGATCGCCTGGCAGACGGCCGCGACCGTGATCGCGCTCGGCATCCTGCTTTGGCATCCGCAGAGCTCCGAGAAGATTCGGGAGTTGTGGGTGCCGTTCCTCAAGACGGCCATCATCCCGCACATGCATTGGTCGCTGCTGCTGGTGCTGATCTATCTCTGGATCGTCGGCTTCAGCAACGCCATCAACCTGACCGACGGCCTCGATGGTCTCGCCACAGGCTGCACCATCACCGTGGCGCTGGTGTTTGGCATCATGGCCTACGCCGCCGGCAACAGCATCATCTCGCAATACCTGCTCATCAGCTATGTGCCGGGCACGGGCGAACTGACCGTCGTGTGCGCCGCGCTCATCGGCGCGTGCATGGCGTTCCTCTGGTATAACTCGCATCCGGCCGAGGTTTTCATGGGCGACACCGGCTCGCTCGCGCTCGGCGGACTCATCGGCGTCATGGCGTTCATGATTCACCAGCCTTTCGCGTTGGTGATCGTCGGTGGCGTGTTCGTGATGGAGGCGCTTTCGGTGATCCTCCAGGTCGGCTGGTTCAAGTTTACGCGCCGGCGCACCGGCACGGGCCGGAGGCTCTTCCTCATGGCTCCGATTCACCACCATTTCCAGAAGAAGGGCTGGCCTGAAACCAAGGTCGTTCTCCGCTTCTGGGTCCTCTCGCTCGGTTTCGCCCTCGCCGGTCTCGCCACGCTCAAGCTCCGCTAACCCTCCTTATCCTCCGCCTCTATGTCCGCCATGATCAAAGCTCTCGCCAAGCAATTCGACGCCCGTGTGCCTTTTTCACGGACGACATTGCTCATCGCTGCCCTTTGGGCCTGCGCCTTCACCGCCTTCATTATCCTTGGCCTGCGCGGCTGACTGGCTGCGCAGGCAATTCCAACCCGCCACGCCGATGCCCATCGACTACAATCACGAGATTACCCCCAGTTTTCGCGACATCACCCGCACCAGCCTCGTGCTTTTGAAGCAACCGCTGGTGCGTTCGATCACCAAGCTGCGCCGTCTTCGTTCCGGAGAGGCCGTGCCCGAGGGCCCGGTCGTGCGTAACGCCAAGAATTTCGCAGGAGTCCGCTGACAGGTTCTTTATACCTCCAATCGGAACCTTACCACACTGCTGTCAGCGGACCCCCTGCGTTAACTTTCACCATGCTGCCTCCTCCACCCAACGCCATCGCTGCATTGCTCACCCGTCCAGTTGCCGTCTTCGGCGCCGGGGTGAGTGGGCAGGGCGTGTTGGCGCTACTCGGGGCGATCGGGGCGACGGGCGTGCTCTACGATGAACGCGCGGAGAACGCCGCGCAGGTGTTCACCGCGCGGGAGGCCGGCACGCACGGACTCGTGGTGTTCAGCCCCGGTTTCGCCCCTTCGCATCCGTGGCTGGCCACGGCGCGCGAGGCCGGTTGCACCTGCCTGGGGGAAATTGATTTTGCGTCGCTCTTTTGGCGCGGCGAATTGCTCGCGGTCACGGGCACGAATGGCAAGACCTCGCTCACCGAGTTTCTGGTCCACGCACTCAACACCGCCGGCCGGCGCGCGCATGCGGTAGGCAACGTCGGTTATCCACTCAGCCAATTCGTTGTCGAACACGCGGGCCGCAGGGACATCGTGGTGTGTGAAGTCAGCTCCTTCCAAGCCGAGACACTCCAACATCTGCGCCCCGCGGCCACGCTTTGGACGAATTTTGCCGAGGATCACCTCGAGCGCCATGCCGACATGGCCGCGTATTTCTCGGCGAAGTGCCGCCTGCTCGAGCGCACGATGCGCGGTGGGGTTTTCATCGGCTCGTCGGTGCAGCGTTACGCACTCGTCACCGGGCATTCGCTCCCCCCCGCGGTCAACGTTGCAACCGAGGGCCAGCCAACTGACATCCGTTTGGGTGGCGGTGTTTTTGCCAGCTATCCGCAGCGCGAAAATTTCATCCTCGCGGCCGCGTGGTGGCGGCAGACAGGTCTGCCGGGAGGCGCGCTCTACGCTGCGGCCGAAACTTTCAAACTCGGCAAGCACCGGCTGGGCCGGGTGGGGGAGAAAAACGGCGTGGTCTTCTGGAACGATTCCAAGGCCACTAATTTTCACGCCGTCGAGGCCGCATTGGGCACTTTTGCCGCTCCGGTGCTCTGGATCGGTGGCGGCAAGGCCAAGGGCGGTGACGTCAGCGCTTTCATCAATCGCGTCGCGCGCAAGATTCGTCATGCATTCGTCATCGGTGAAACCCAGGCGGCGCTGCTCGCCCAATGTGCCGAAGCGCGGGTCGCTGCAACCGCTTGCGCCAGCTTGGCGGAAGCCGTGCAGAAGGCCTTTGGCATGGCGTCGAATGGCGACCAGATTGTGCTCAGTCCCGGCTTCGCCAGCTTCGACATGTTTCAAGGCTACGAAGACCGCGGCCGGCAGTTCGAAAGCCTTGTGGAAAACCTGTGAGCAACTCCGTTTTTTAGATAGCAAATTCGCAACCTCAGCCCTCATATATCGTCATGAAAATTCTCCAGATCTTCGGATGGGTCGTTGGAGTCCATCTCGCTGCTTTTCTCGCCATTTTTGCCAGCCCCGGTTGTTCATCTGGACCGCGGACTATGCCCACGCCGGATGCCACCGTGCCCCCGGCAACCACGCCGCCGGTGAGCTACAATTCGGCCGCGCCGGAACCGGTTGATCTCGGCACGTCATCCGTTTCCTACACGCCGGTTTCGCCGGCCGGTCATGCCACGCCGACGCGTCCCGGTTCGGCCGCTGCCGTTGCCGTCACGCCGCCTAAGCCGGTGGAAAACGTCGCGCCTGTCACGACCTACACCGTCGAGCGAGGGGACAGCCTCTGGAGCATTTCCAAAAAATACGGCCTGACCGTGGCCGAACTCGCCAAGGCGAACAGCATTTCCACCGGCACGGTGATCACTCCCGGTCGCAAGCTCATCATTCCCGGCAAGCCCGGCGCTGCGAAGGATCCCGTCGCACCGGCGAACATGTCGCTGCCCACCGAAAAGACCGCAATGCCCGCGCGCCCGACGAATGGTGACGCTGTGAGGCACACGGTCGTCGTCGGCGAGAGCCTCGGCGTCATCGCGCGCAAGTATCAGGTTTCAGTCGGCGAACTCGCCGCGGCCAACAATATCACCGATCCCTCGAAAGTGCGC
Source organism: Opitutales bacterium (assembly GCA_044507675.1). Lineage (GTDB taxonomy): Bacteria > Verrucomicrobiota > Verrucomicrobiia > Opitutales > Opitutaceae > Lacunisphaera. The sequence continues at coordinate 13,700 of JBIQJF010000012.1, forward strand.
GCGGGTCAGCAGCTCGTGATTCCGGGCTTCAAAGCTGTTTCCAGCAAAGGCACGACGACCACGACCCCCGCCGCGACCCAGCCTGCGTCCGAGACTCCCGTGGTTTCCACGTCCCAGGAGCCGACTGCTCCTCGATTCGACCTCGCCCCGCCACCGCCCGGACAGGATCTCGATGCGGGCCTGAAGGGTGCTGACACCCAGGTGCCCACGATCAAGGTCGAGGAACCCGCTCCCGAGGCGAACTGAGCCATCACCACCATGGTGAGTTCGACGAGCGCCGTTCTGCCCCGCCGCCCTCTCACGATCACCCCCGCGAGCGTCATCATCATCTGCGTCGCGGCGTTGGTGTCCATCGGGCTGGCGGTGCTGTTCAGCGCCAGTTCGCCGATCAAGGGCGGACCTTATTCCTATCTCTACAAGCAATTCATCTTCCTCGCACTCGCCATCGGCGCAGGCTGGCTCGTGGCGATCGCCGATCTTGAGCAGCTGCGCAAGTTCGCCTGGGTGGCGGCGATCATTTCGCTGGTGCTGCTGCTGTTGGTGCTGATCCCGCAGATCGGCGTGAGCGTGAAGGGCAGTCGCCGGTGGTTGAACCTCGGGTTTACGCGCCTGCAAGTGTCGGAGTTTGCCAAGCTCGCGCTGGTTTTCTCACTCGCGCACTATCTCGCGCTCAACCAAAGCCGGCTGCACGATTTTTATCGGGGCTTTCTCATCCCTGCGGCGTGGACCGGGCTTTTTGCGCTGTTGGTGATCCTCGAGCCGGATTTCGGCACGGCTTTTCTGATCGGCACCATCGGCATGATCCTGCTGTTTCTCGCGGGGGCGAAGTTGAGATTCCTGCTGCCCTCGATCGGTCTGGCCGTTTTGGCCTTCGTTGTGCTGGTGCTCCACAATCCCGTGCGGTTGCGACGCATCACTTCGTTCATGGATATTGAGGCCAACCGCGGCGACGGCGCCTACCAGCTCTGGCAGGCCATTCTCGCGTTTGCGGCGGGCGGCGTGGACGGCGTGGGCCTCGGCCAGGGGCGCCAGCAGAATTCCTTCCTGCCCGAAGCGCACACGGATTTTATTTTCGCCATCATGGGCGAGGAGATGGGGCTCATCTTCACGTTGTTCACGGTCGGGTTGTTTGTGACGATTTTCGTGGCCGGGCTCATGCATGTGCGTCGCGCGCCGAACCTGTTCCAGTTCCTGCTCGTGACAGGCTGCGTGCTGCTCATCTGCCTGCAGGCGATCATTAATCTCGGCGTCGTCACTGGCATGCTGCCCACCAAGGGCATGTCGCTGCCGTTCATCAGCGCCGGCGGTTCCAATCTCCTGCTCATGGGGCTGCTCGTCGGCGTCATTATCAACACGCAGCGCACGTGGGAACGTCCCAAGCCGCTCGTCCGCAAGCGCGCGCTGACCGAAGTCATCGGATGATGAAATCCCAAACGCCAAACGCCAAAGTCCAAAAAGGTCTGGAATTCCAGGTTTCGGAAATTTCCGCCTTTGGATTTTTTTTGGCGTTTGAAAATTGCTGTTTGGACTTTTTCCCGGAGGGCATCGGATGAGCCGTTTCCTCATCGCTTGCGGCGGCACCGGTGGCCACCTTTCGCCAGGCATTGCGCTGGCCGAGGCGCTCGTGGCGCGCGGCCACACCACGACGTTGCTCATCAGCCACAAGAAGGTGGATGCGCGGCTCAGCGAGAAATACCCGCGTCTCACCTTTGAACGCGTGCCCAGTGCGCCGTTCGGCTGGCGGCCGGACAAACTGTTTCGCTTCCTCTGGGAGCAAGGCCAGGGGCTCATGCATTCCCACCGGCTGATCCGTCGGGTGCGCCCGGATGTCATCATCGGCTTTGGCGGTTTCACGAATGCTGGCGTAGTGGTGGCCGGCCGGCTGACGCGCGTGCCGGTTGCGTTGCACGAAGCCAATCGCATTCCCGGCCGCGCCACGCGGGTGTTGTCGCGCATCGCCCGCCGTCTCTACCTGCCGCCCGGCGTGCGTTTGCCCGGCCGGCTTGGTCTTTTGGTGCGCCACACCGGTTTGCCGGTTCGCGATGAAATCGTGCGCCTGCCGCGCGACGAAGCTCGTGCGCAGCTGGGCATCGATCTCGCGCAAAAACTCATCGCCGTGCTCGGTGGCAGCCAGGGCGCGGGTCCGCTCAATCGCTGGGTGGAGGACAATCTCGCAGCGCTGGCGCAGGAAGGCGTGCAGGTCTGGTGTGTCACCGGCATGGGCAAAGGCGAAGTGGGCGTGCGGGAATTTCCCGGTCGCAACGGCCGGACCGTGCGCGCGTGGCAGGAACCTTTTTGCGACCGGATGGGCGTGCTGATTTCCGCAGCCGATTTGGTGATCAGCCGCGCCGGCGCCGGCACGCTGGCGGAACTCGTCCGTTGCGAGACGCCCGCGATCCTCGTTCCCTATCCTTACGCTGCCGACAATCACCAGCAGGCCAACGCGACTTATTTCGAGCAGCAGGGTGGTGGCCTTGTCGTGGCGGAGGACGCGCTTGTCGGCCTGCGCTTGGAAGTGCTCGATACGGTTTTCAACGACTGGCTGTTGAACAAATTCCGCGGTAATCTGCGGCGCATGTCGCACGAAAATTCCATCGAGATCATCGTCAACGATCTTGAAGCGCTGGCGACCGGCGTGCCGCCCGCTCGTCAACTCCGGCCCACGGCGGCCGCATTGGTGATATGAACGCGCTTCGTTCAGTTTTCGGTCTCTCTGCGGAACGCGTCCACTTGATCGGCGCGGGTGGCATGGGCATGGCACCGCTGGGACTTTATCTGGCGGGGCTCGGTTTCAAGGTGAGCGGTGAAGACGACGGCTGGAACCCGGTCGTGCGCTCGTTGTTGGAGCGAGCGGGCGTGGCCATCACGGCCACCGGTGCATTGCCCGACGATGTGCAACTGGTCGTGCATTCCTCGGCCGTTGGGCCCGCACATGAGTCGCGTCGTCGCGCTACCGCGCGCGGACTGCCGCAGGTGCGGCGCGGCGAAATGCTCGCCGAAGTCGTGAAGGGTCGGAAACTCGTGGCCGTGGTCGGCTCGCACGGCAAGACGACTACGACGGCCATGCTCATCACCGTATTGCAACGCGCCGGCTTCGCCTGCGATTGGGTGCTCGGCGGTTTGTTTGGCAATGATTCGCTGCCACCAGCTCGCGCGGGCACGGGTGAATGGATCGTGGCCGAGGTGGACGAAAGCGACGGCACCATCGGCCGGTTCAGCCCGGAGGTGACGCTCGTGGTAAATCTCGATTGGGATCACGCCGACCACTACGCCAAACTGGCCGATCTGGAAGCGGCGTTCGCCGGGCTGTTCGCCCGCACGCGCAACGCCATTTTTATCAGTGACGCCTGTGCCATGTCCGCTCGCATCGCGACGCGCGGCGGTTTCGCCGCGCCCGTGCACACCTTCGGCCGCACTGGGGATTTCCAATGTCATCTATTAAGTGACATCTCATCCGGGCAGACTTTGGGTTTGGGCGGGTGTTTCACCCTCAAGGAAGCGCAGGTGCACAGTCACGGCGAGTTCAACGCCGCCAACGCCACGGCTGCGCTTGCGGTCGCGCAGCACCTCGGTGCGAAAATCGCGACCGATTCCCTGGTGGACTTCGCCGGGGTGCGGCGCCGCCAGTCGGTGCTGCACGCGTCGAGCCTTACCGTTTACGAGGACTATGCGCATCATCCGACGGAAATCCGTGCTTTGCTCCGCAGTTTGCGCCGGGAGAAGCAGGGCCGGCTGGTGGTTGTGTTCCAGCCGCATCGCTACACGCGCACCAAGCAGTTCAAGGCCGAGTTTGCTGCCGTCCTCGCGGTGGCTGACAATCTGTTCCTGATGGATGTCTATGCTGCGAGCGAGTCGCCCGTCGCGGGCGGCACGACAGCCGACATTTATGCCGAATTGAAGAAAAGCGGTGCGGCCGACCACGTGACCTACCTGCCGGGCAACGATGCCGGTCTGTTGCGCGCACTCCGGTCCGCGCTTCGCTCCGGCGATACGCTCGCTTTCGTTGGCGCGGGCGACATCGAGCAGACCGCCCGGGAGTTTGTCGCGCAGCTCAAGACCGCCGAAGCCCGTGAAGCGGCCTGGATCAAATTTCTCAACAGCACGCGCGCGCGTCTCGGTTCGGAAACGGAGTTGATCGAGCGCGAACCGCTCGGCCCCAAGACCACGATGCGGGTCGGTGGTCCGGCTCGCGTTTATGCCGAGCCGGCGACGACCGGGGATTTGCAGGCGCTCCTGCAGGAAGCGAACCGGTTGAAGCTCCCCGTGCTGCTGCTCGGGCGCGGCTCCAATCTTATCATTCCCGACGAAGGCGTGGACGGGCTGGTCATCAGCCTCGGGCATGAAAATTGGCAGAAATTTGAACCGCATCCTGACGGTCGCATCTGGGCTGGAGCCGGATTGCGGCTGAAGAATTTATGCGGTCTCGCTATTAAGGCCGGCTTCAAGGGTTTTGAATTTCTCGAAGGCATTCCCGGTTCGGTCGGCGGCGCGTTGCGCATGAATGCGGGCGCGATGGGCGGCTGGATGTTCGACGTGGTCGAGGAGGTCCGACTCATGACCATGCAGGGCGACGTGCGCACGATGAAGAAGGCCGAGATGCACGTGGATTACCGGCATTGCGCGGAGTTGCGCGAGGCGATCGCGCTCGGAGCCTGGTTGCGCCCAGCCGCCAGCGCGCAGGCTGATGACATCCGGCGGCAGATTGATGTTTACCAGAAGAAGCGCGTGGAGACGCAGCCGCGCGAGCCGAGTGCCGGTTGCATTTTCAAGAACCCGCCAAATCAGTCAGCCGGCCGGCTCATTGACGAATCCGGGCTCAAGGGTGAGCGGGTGGGGGACGCCGAGATCTCGACCGTTCACGCCAACTTCATCGTCAACCGCGGTCACGCGACGAGCGCCGATATCATCGCCTTGGTGAAGAAAGTGCGCGCGCGTGTGAAGCAGGCGCACGGTGTGGATCTCGAACCCGAAGTGCTCCTCTACGGCACCGAATGGAAGGACGTGCTATGAATGCCGAATCTATACACTCTGCCCTGACGGACACCCCTCTTCATAGAGGGGATTCAAACCAGGGCCTTCCGCAGCTTTCATCCCTCGGCCGCACGTGTCTTCAAATCCCCGCCGTGAAGAGGGGTGGCGCGCAGCGCCGGGGTGTGTCTCTGCGAAGGAGGACGGATTGGTGAGCCAGCTTCCCATCATCGCCATTCTGGCCGGGGGCACATCGCCGGAGCGCGAGGTCTCGCTCGGTTCGGGCAAGGCCATCGCGCTGGCCATGGCGTATTCGCATCCGGTCGAATTTTTTGTCGTGGACGCCGATGCGTTGCCCGCGGCGCTCGATCCCGCGCGACACGTGGTTTGCTCCGCATTGCACGGCGTGTTCGGCGAGGATGGCGGTATGCAACGCCTGCTCGACGCGGCGGGTTTCAGTTACACGGGTTGCGATGCGCGGAGCAGCGATTTGTGTTTCGACAAGTGGCGCACGCGGTTGAGCGTGTCGGCCATGGGCGTGCCGGTAGCGCCGGGACGGAGTTTCACCGCGATCGAAAAACCGACGGCGGCGGCGCTGGCGGCCGAGTTGGGCGAGCAGGTCGTGCTCAAACCCAACCGGCAGGGCAGCAGCGTCGGCTTGCAGATTGTTTCCTCGCGCGTCGGTTTGGAAATCGCGCTCGGCGGCATCCGCACGGGTGACTGGATTGCCGAGCGTCGCATCCTTGGTCGCGAGTTGACCGTCGGCCTGCTGCGCGGCCGGGCCATGGGCATCGTCGAGGTCGTGCCGAAGTCCGGGGTATTCGACTACACGAGCAAATATACCAAGGGCCTGACCGAGTATCTCGCGCCGGCCAAGCTGTCTGACGAAATCGCCACGCGCGTGCGCGCCGCCGCCGAGACCGCCTTCGCTGCGTGCGGTTGTCGCGATTATGCGCGCATCGATTTCATGTTATCCGCGGAGGGTGAGCTGTATTTGCTCGAAATCAACACCCTGCCCGGCATGAAGGAAACCAGCCTGCTGCCGATGAGTGCGCGCTGCGTGGGGTTGGACTTCATCGCGCTTTGCCGCGAACTGGCCGCCCCCGCCGTGGAACGATTCCGACCGGCTCCCGTCCACCGATGAAATCTCCCGCCGACAAATCCGTCGAAACCGGCCGCTCCTGGCGCAGCATCCGCCAGGTGGTGAGTTCGCCTGCGATGTCGCGGCGCGGTCATCGCCGGCGGTTGCTGGCGTGGCTCAAGATCAGCGGCTTGGTCGCGTCGGTCACACTGGCAGGCTGGGCGGCTTACGGGTTGGTGCATTCATGGATAACCGATCGCGCTGCGCTGACCACGGCGGTGCACAGCGCCCCGGTGCGCGAAACAGTGCTCATCACTGATGGTGTGCTGAGCCAAAAATGGCTGACCGACACCCTCGCGCTGCCGAAGGGCGCGAGCCTGATGGCGCTCGATCTTTCGACGTTGCGTGATCGTTTGCTTTCCCACGGCCAGATTCGCGTGGCGGTGCTGACGCGCAGCTTTCCCGACACGCTCGTGGTTACACTACAGGAACGCTCGCCGGTGGCCCGCATCCAAGCCAGTGAAAATTCCGGTCAGACCAAACAGTTGCTCGTGGCCAAGGACGGCGTGGCTTACGAAGGCATCGGCTACGACAAACCGCTGCTCGCCACGCTGCCGTGGCTGGACGGCGTGCGTCTCGTGCGCGAGGGCCGGGGTTACGCGCCCATTCCCGGCATGGCGGACGTTTCAACATTGCTCTCGACCGCCCAGTTCCAGGCGCCGCACCTTTATCACGACTGGCTGATCGTTTCGCTGGAACGGCTCGAATCTGCCGACGAAATCCTGGTCAAGGCGCAGGATGTGCCGCAAGTGGTCTTCAGTCGGAAGCGCGATTTCTACAAACAGGTCGCCCAGCTCGACTACGTGATTGATGCCGCCCGGGGATTGCCCGAGACCGCGGGCCTGCAGTCCGTCAACCTCACGCTCGAAGGCCAGGTGCCGGTGCGGTTGCAAGGCACGCCGGACACCCTGCAGAAGGCCGCCGATTTTCCCCAGTTTTCCATTCAACCCTCTTCCCAACGGAGAAAGCAACGTGATCTCTAACAGCAGTCGCATCATTGGAGCCGTCGAAATCGGCACCGGCAAGGTCGTGGTCCTCGTGGGCGAAATCGCTCGCGGACGCAGCCTCAACATCATCGGCGTTGGCGTGGCCCCGGCCCGCGGCGTGATGAAGGGTGAGGTCGTGGACTACAAAGCCGCCTGCGAAGCCACCCACCACGCGCTCGAAATGGCTGAGCAGCGCGCCGGCGCCCGGCTCGAATCCGTTTGGCTCGCCCAAAGCGGCGGTCACCTCGACGCCTTCTACAACGAGGCTTCGGTCAACGTGAAGTCCGCCGACAACACCGTGACCGCGCTCGACATCAACTCGGTTTGCTCGCTCGCCAAGGAAAAGGAGCTGCCGGCCGGCCGTTCGCGCATTCACGAAATCCGCCGGCCGTTCCGGCTCGATGGCCGCGCCGTGCCGGATCCCGAGCATCTCTCCGGCCGCCGGCTCGAAGTCGGCTATTGGATCGTGCATGGTTCCGAAAGCAAGGTGAGCGACAACATCCACGTCGTGGGCGGCTACCATCTGGAAGTGCGCGAACTCGTGCTCGCCAGCCTCGCCAGCGGCTCGCTGTTGACCACGCCCGAGGAACGATCGCAGGGCGCGCTCGTGATCGACATCGGCAAAGGCGTGACCGACTACGTGCTTTATCGCGACGGCCATGTGCTGGTCACCGGCACGCTGCCGGTAGCCGGCGACCACCTGACCAATGACCTGAGCATCGGTTTGCGCGTGACTCTCGCGCAGGCGGAGATGCTCAAGCTGCGTCACGGCCGCGGCACGGTGCAGACCCGTGACAAATCCGACAAAGTGTGGCTCGACGGCGACGGCGCCTTTGGCGACCGCCAGATACCCAAGATGGCGATCGAGACCATCGCCGCCGCGCGCACCATGGAACTGCTCGAAGTGGTGCGCCAGAAACTTGGCCCGGCTTTCGTGCCCGAGCACTGCGGCGCAGGCGTGATCCTGACCGGTGGCACCGCCAAGCTGCCCGGCATCGAGGAGGCGGCGACGCGTGTGTTCGGTTTGAACGCCCGCCGCGGCGAATCGCCTTCCTGGGTGAAGGACGAGTTGAAGGACCCGATGTTCAGCACTGTGCTCGGCATCTTCCAGTTCGGTTTGCGCACCGCGCACGAGCACGCGCTACCCGCGCGACGCAAGCCCGGCCTTCTCAGCAATCTCACCAAGATCTTCGCCACCTCCTGACCATGGACCACTCTTCCAACGAACTGCCGCTCGAAGCGCTCGCCGATCGCGACGTCGGCATCAAGCTCATCGGCGTGGGCGGCGGCGGCTCCAACGCCGTGGACCGGCTCAAGATGGAGAATCTTGACCGGCTCCAGCTGGCGGTGATCAACACCGACCTCAAGGCCCTCGGCACCTCGCCTGTGCAGGACAAGATCCTCATCGGCGCAGGGCTCACGCGCGGGTTGAGCGCCGGTGGCGATCCCGAACTCGGACGCAAGGCGGCCGAGGCCGATGCCGACAAGATTGCCGAGATCGTGAAGGACACCGACCTGATCTTCCTCGTCGCTGGTTTGGGTGGCGGCACCGGCTCCGGCGCCACGCCCGTGGTGGCGCAGATCGCCGCCGAGGCGGGCGCCGTGGTCATCGCATTTGTCACGCTTCCATTCAGTTTTGAAGGCGGACGGCGCGCGCGCCAAGCCGAGGAAGCGCTCGCTGAGTTGCGGCGCACCTGCGATGCCGTCATCCCGCTCACCAATGACATGCTGCTGCAGGAAGACACGGAGCACACCAGTGTGCTCGATTCCTTCGCTCGCGCCGACGAGTGGATCGGCCGCGGCGTGAAGTCCATCTGGACGATGCTTTCGCGCACCGGCCTCATCAACGTGGACTTCACGGCGGTGCGACAGGTCTTCCATCATCGCGGCGGCAAGACGCTCTTCGGCCTCGGCAGCGGGGCGGGGGAGAATCCCGCGCAGGCCGCGCTCGATGATCTCCGGAACTGCCCGCTCCTCCATACGCCCGAGCACGCGCGCAAGGCCGATCGCCTGTTGGTCAACATCACCGGCGGCGCCGATCTCAGCCTCACCAAGGTCAACGAGATCATGTCTGCCGTCACTGAGCAGTTCGGCCCCGAGGCGCACGTTGTCATGGGCGCCGCCATCGACGAGGCTCTGCAGGGCCGCGTGGAACTCTGCGTGCTCGGCACGACCGACGTTGGCGGACGTAATTTTGTGCGGCGACCGGCCCCCGTGCCGACGCGCCGACCCGACAAACCTGCCGCCACCGCAACCGCGGCGGCCGTGGCCAGCACCAACGTCCGGACCACCGTAACGACGGACACGACCGTCACCCGCACGACGGCTCCCGCCGTGCATTCGAACAAGCCCAAGCAGGAGGAATTCGGCTTCCAAGGCGGCGAACTCGCCGACAACCGCGGCACTTTTGACAAATCGGATCGCAACCTCTTCGAGGGCCAGGACCTCGACGTGCCCACCTACCTCCGCAAGGGGATCAAAGTGGTGCTCTGAAGTGGGTGACTTGACACGTATTTTGTGTGGCCCATTGTGTGCTCGTGCCTACAAACCTTGAGATAGACGACCGGTTGCTGGCACTCGCGCAAAAAGCGGGCGGTCACAAAACCAAGAAAGCCACCGTCAACGAGGCTTTGGCCGAGTATATCCAGCATCGCCAGCAGCGCGAGGTGACCAAGCTGTTTGGCACCGTCAGTTTCGAGCCGGGCTTTGATTACAAGGCAGAGCGGGCGAAACGATGAAAGTGCTCGCTGACACTCCGATTTGGTCTGCGGCCTTTCGTCGCTCGGAGCATCAAGAGGGGACCTTGCGCACGGAACTGGAATGGCTGATTGAGCATGGAGCGGTGGCCATCATTGGGCCCATCCGACAGGAATTGCTCTCCGGTATCCCCGAGAAGGGACAATTTGAACAAATCCGTGGGGCCATGAGAAATTTCCCTGATCTGGCGTTGGAAACGGCTGATTTTGAAACGGCGGCCGAATATTTCAACCACTGCCGTGGCAAAGGGGTGCAAGGTTCATTGACGGATTTCCTGATTTGTTCGGTGGCCGCCCGTCGGGGCCTTGAGATATTTACCACCGACGGCGATTTTAAGCATTACCGCAAACACTTGCCGATTGCGCTTTACGCCGGCGGCCAAGCCTAGGCTCATATCCCATGTTTATCGACGAAACCATCATCAAGGCCCGCGCCGGCGACGGCGGCAAGGGCTGTCGCAGCTTCCGCCGCGAGAAATACGAGCCGTGGGGCGGTCCCAACGGCGGCGACGGCGGCAAGGGCGGCGATGTTGTCCTGCGTGGGGACGACGACCAGAACAACCTCGTCGATTTCAAGTTTCGTCCGCACTGGAACGCCGAGCGCGGTGAACATGGCATGGGCAAGGACTGCAACGGTCGCGAAGGCCGCCCTGCTGTTCTGCGCGTGCCCCTTGGGACGATCGCGTATCGCTTGGACACCGGCGAAAAGGTGGCGGAGGTGCTCGAAGACGGCCAGGAGGTCGTGCTGCTGAAGGGCGGCAAAGGCGGCTTCGGCAACACGCGTTTCAAAACGTCCACCAATCGCGCGCCGACCAAGACCGGTCCGGGTGAGCCGGGCGAGACCGGCGAGTTTCGCCTCGAGTTGAAGAGCATTGCCGACATCGGCCTCGTAGGCTTCCCCAACGCCGGCAAGTCATCGCTTACCAATCTCATCACGAAAGCCCGCCCGAAGACCGCGCCGTATCCTTTTACCACACTGCATCCGCAGATCGGCGTCATCGAATACGAGGCGGAATATGAGCGCCTCGTCATGGCCGATATCCCCGGCCTCATTGCGGGCGCGAGCGATGGCAAGGGACTCGGGCACCGGTTCCTGCGCCATATCGAGCGTTGCAAGCTGCTGCTCCTCATCCTCGACATGGCGGGCACGGACACCCGCGATCCGCGTGACGACTACAAGCAGTTGCTCAAGGAGCTCGAACTTTACGATCCGGCTCTGCTGGACAAACCCCGGCTCGTCGCGGCCAACAAGATGGATGAAGAGGCCGCGGTCGCGAACCTCAAGAAGTTCAAAAAGCGCTACACCAAGGCCGAGATCGTGCCGATTTCATGCCTTTCGGAAGAAGGAATCCCCAAGTTACGCAAAGAGCTGCTCAAGCGAGTCCGCAAGATGCGGGCCAAAGAAAAGAAATCGCCAAGGCGGCCGGCCTGATTAATCAGTTACCTGTCACCCCTCTCGCATGTCTTCGGCTGAATATCGTCCCTTGCTCATGCGCGCCAACCGCCTGCTCGGTTCTGCGCTCATCGAGCACAACCTCGTGAAATTCGAGGACCTGGAGGCGGCCAACGAGCGCCTGCTGGAGGTGGCGGCCGGCGGCCAGGTGCGACAGAGTTCCGTGCTGAGCATCCTCGTCTATGAAAAGAAGGTGCTGCGCGAGGAGGATGTGTTGCACCATGTCGTGGACGACCACGGGGTGGGGGTTGTGGACCTGCGCGGTTACGACGTGCCGGAGGATGTGCGCAAGGAGATGGATCTCGACGCCTGCTGGGCGACGTGGAGCGTGCCCTTCGACCGCGAGGAGGATTTTCATTTCGTCGCCACCGCCTATTACCTGAGCCCGGCTGTCCGCAGCCATTGGGAAAAGAAACTCGGCGGCCAGATCATCTGGCAGGCCACGACGATGGATATCATCGCCGATTTTCTCGACCGCATGCAGGCCGAGCGCAACGAGGCTGCCAAGCGCGCTTCCCGCGCGCCCTTCGCCTCAGCCGGCAGCACCGCGCCGATCCCGGTTCGCACGGCGAGCAATCCGCCGATGCCCGCGACTCCGCCCGCCGGTTCCGGCCACACGCCGCTGCCGTTTCCCATCGCCAACAAGCCCGCCGGCACCTCCTAAGCCATGCCTCTCGGACGCACCCAGACGCAGATCATCGACAAGCTCGAGGAGATGGGGAAACTCACCGCCGATCAAAAGGCCGTGCTGTTGGCCCGTCCCGACGAGCCCACCGGCGACCAGCTCGATGCCATCCTTCAGACGGATCATCACATCACGGCGTTCCAGCTCCTGCTCGCCAAGTGCCGTGCGCTCGGCCTCGCGCCCTACAACGTTGCCCGCTACCGTGTGCACGCGACGACCTTCGAGAAGATCGATCTCGAATTCTGTCAGAAGAACATGATCCTGCCGGTCGGGCAGGTGGGCGATTTCCTGCTCGTCGCCTTCGCGAATCCTTTCGACACGACCGTCGCCGCCAAAATCCAGGACAAAACCGGCCAGCGGGTCGTGCGCCTCCTCGGTCGCGAGGCCGACATCCGCGAGAAGCTCAAGAAAGACCACGTGCACGACGAGGTGCAGTTCTCCGATGTGGTGGACCAACTGGGCGCGCAGTTCGACGAGGACGAGGCCGACATCAAGGACGAGGATCTCGAGAACGAGGAGTCGGCCCCCATCATCCAACTCGCCAATCGCATCATCGAGGACGCGTATTTCGCCGGCACATCGGATATCCACATCGAGCCTTGGGAAAAGGAGATGGTCGTGCGCTACCGCATTGACGGTCTCACGCAGGAGAAGCTTCGCCTGCCGGGCAAGGTTGCCGGCGCGTTGGTGGCCCGCTTCAAGATCATGTGCAACCTGGACATCGCGGAGCGCCGCCTGCCCCAGGACGGCCGCATCGTTTTCAAGCAGTATAACAAGAAGAACATCGACATCGATCTCCGCGTCTCGACCGCGCCGCTCAACCATGGCGAAGGCGTGGTCATGCGTATCCTCGACAAGCAGAAGTCCACACTGCCGCTCCCGGCGCTCGGATTCACGGAGGAAAACCTGAGGAAATACCGCGAGTGCATCCGCCAGCCCTACGGCATGATCCTGCACTGCGGCCCGACCGGCTCGGGCAAGTCGATGACGCTTTACTCGGCGCTCAACGAGGTAAACACGCCCGACGTGGTCATCCGCACCGCCGAGGACCCGATCGAATACACGCTGCCCGGCATCAACCAGATGCAGATGCACCGGCAAATCGGACTCACCTTCGCCGCCGCGCTCCGCGCCTTCCTCCGTCAGGATCCCGACATCATCCTCGTGGGCGAAATTCGCGACAAGGAGACGGCCAACATTGCCGTCGAGGCCGCGCTCACCGGTCACCTGCTCATTTCCACGCTCCACACCAACGACGCCCCCAGCACGGTCGCCCGTCTCACCGACATGGGCATCGAGCCGTTCATGATCTCGTCATCGCTCGTGTGCGTGTGCGCCCAGCGACTCATGCGCCGCGTGTGCAAAGTCTGCCGCGTTGCCTACGAGCCCGAGGGTCGCGAGAAGGATGTGCTCCAGCGCGCCATCGGCTGGACCGGCCCCATCTACAGGGCCAATCCCAAGGGCTGCACCAAGTGCAACGGCACCGGCTACAAGGGCCGCATCGGCATCCACGAGCTCATGGTGACCAACGAGGAGCTCATCGAAGCCATCAACAAAGAGGCCGAGACCGCCGAGTTGAAGCGCATCGCCATGCGCGCCGGCATGAAGACCCTCCACCAGGACAGCATGTTCAAGGTCAAGGAAGGCCACAGCACCATGGCCGAGGCTCTCAGCACCGTCCCGCAAGACATGGAATTGCGCGCCAAGACCTGAGCGGCATTGTCGCTCGCGTTCCTGCGGGCTGTCTCAATTTGGCGGGCCGGTCTCCCGACCGGCCGCGGTCGGTCAGGAGACCGACCCTCCGCCCAATTCCGTGAATTTCCTCCCTGAATTTCTTACCCTTGCCGTCGCACACGCGCTCGCTGTGGCGAGTCCGGGACCGGATTTCGCCGTAGTGCTGCGCCAGAGCCTGCGCCACGGACGATGCGCCGCGTTGTGGGCGAGTGTGGGCATCGGCTGCGGACTTTGCATCCACATCACCTACAGCCTGCTTGGGCTCGGTTTGCTGCTGACCAAGTCCGCCACCGCCCTGACCGTTGTGAAATGGCTCGGCGCCGCCTACCTCGCGTGGCTCGGCGTGCAGGCACTTCGGGCTCTGCCAAGAAAGGACGAGACCGAAGTGCTCTCCGTAGGCTCGGCGAAGGAGGACGCACCCACGGCACGCGCCGCGTGGACGACCGGGTTTCTGGTCAATGTGCTCAACCCCAAGGCCGCGCTGTTTTTCATTTCGCTTTTTCCCCTCGCGGTCTCGCCCGCCACGCCGCGGCTGATTCAGGTCGGTTATGGCCTTTGGATGACACTTACCACGGTCGCGTGGTTCAGTTTTGTTGCATTGGTTTTCACGCGCACGGAAGTCCGTCGCGCCTTCCTGCGTCACGGCCACTGGATCGACCGCGCCCTCGGCCTCGTCTTCCTCGGTTTCGCCGCGAGCCTGTTCTGGATCTCGTGAGGAGCGGCTCCCGGGAGGTAAAAGGTAAAGCATGACCTCTAGCCAACGCGCGCTCGCCTTCAAATGGATCCGCATCCTCTGGCGATGCTGGCGCGACCGCATCCCCTATGACGAATCCCGTTATGTGGCCGCCCTCCAGCAGCGCCACTCACCGCTCGCGGCCCAACTCTCCGCCGCATAATTTTGCTTGCTCAGTCGGCCTCAGGAGTTGGATCGGCCGATTTTCCCAACGCGTCCGAATCGAATCGAACAGCTTTTCATTCTTCCCGCGTGCGTCATCGCAGGAAAAATACGCGAGATTCAGTATTCCATAGCAGCCTGGAAATTCGGCGATCTGCCGGGCGACTTTGGCCGCCTGCGCTACGCGCACTTCTTCTTTGGCAATCATCTTTCGCGTGAGCCATGAACCGAGGCCACTGAGCGGATGGACGAATCTTTCTTCGAGATATTCGAGAATCGCCAATCGCTCTCTTGCCGAAGTCCTGACGCCACGACCGGGCCGGGCCAACTCGTGATAGACGAAAAATACGGCATTGGGTGAGATCCTCAGCGCACGAGCGGCCAACTCACGCGCTTTCTTGGGATCACCGTATGGAAACCGGGCATCGATTGAGTCTATGAACTTCGCCTCAGTCATCTTTCTTCTCCCAACGAGACTGTCGGAAAAGGGGTTCGTGTCGAGTTTGGTGACCGGATTTGTGGTGAGCGGATTGAAAGGACGATGATGCGTCCAAAACGAAGGGTAGGGCCGGTTCGACCGTGCCCAGCCGTCGGCTGTAGATCGCGCGGCCCTCGGGAGTGTCGATCTTGTCTCTCATGCGCGAGGTGAGCGTCTCCGTCACGCGACCGTGGAACAACCCGCACCTGCCGCGGTTGACCAGACTCCGGATGGCGCAGGCAACGCATGCGGGCGTCCTCGGCATCGTTCTTGGTGTGGCTGGCGGACGGAGCGCGGCAGCGCGAAGGGGGTCACGCTGTTAAGCGTGGCCCGGAGCATAGCGGAGGGTGAGGCGATCGGGTGCCCGCGCTTGCGTGGGCAGAGCAACGAACAAATCGCGCGCAGCTTGCGAGCGTTGCCCACGTGGACGATGTGGCCCAGCGCCTCCAGCAGACGAGATACCCACGGGCTGTGCGTGCCGGTCTCCATCACGAAGGTGGCTCCCGGGTAACGCTGCGCGAAGACCGTCAGGCACTCGCGGGTGTTGGTGATCTCAGTCTCGGCGAGGATCTCGCCACCGGCAGAGAGGACGCAGGCGCTGTGCTTGCGGTCCCCGACGGAGCGCGGCAGCGCGGAGAGGGCGAAGCCCCGAGCGAAACGAGGGGTGAGGAGGCCGGGTGCCCGCTCTGTGGGCAGGCTGACGAGCAAATCGATTCCAATCGTAACGTTGTTCGGGCTCATAAGACGTAGAGTAAGGACTCATCCTCGCGGATGAAACCCTCTACGGCTTCTCATTCCTACTGGTTGGGCGTTTTAGCGCTGCGAACCGACATAAACCTCCAGCATTCTCTTGGTATCGTCGGGGAGATCCACGATGTAGATCGCTTCCGAATCGGGATCTGACGAGCCAACGCCAGCACCTGCGGCACCAAGAACAGCCATCGCTTGGTCAACCGAAGCGCCGCTGGTCCACAGTCCCCAACTCTTCGTCGGATCACTGGGAACGAAGAAGCCTCCGGCGATCGGCCCGCGGGAATCATAACGGAACCCGCCGCCTTGATGCTTCAGGAAATACCCATGCCGATCCTTCCCGTGGTAGCGATACTCGCCAGATGGCAGAACATAAGTCCTCGCTCTGCCCCAATTCGGCTTCGCACGGAAAACGACGTCCGCTGGCAGCACGACGATCGACTCCGGCAGGCCGGTTCTCTGCAACGCGCCACCCGGGTATTCCCGTGCGGAATTACTTGAGGTGCAGCCGCTGCACGCAAGCGCTACACATATCAGGAGCAGAAGAGTCCAACGCTTCATATTGTGCCCAACAGTATATTAGGACCAATTCAGTTGGTCTATAACAGGAGAGGTCATTTACCTAACAACAGCGACCAAGACTTTGAGTGGCAACACTCGTTTCAGATGGGTTGGGCTTTTGCAGGATTGATTTCGAGCCTGTAAAAGACCAACTGGAGATCGCACGGGCCAATACGTGTATGAATGATAAACAGCCCGTTTCGTTTCCAGGTTGGAAGAGTGAAGTGGACCCAAAGGAGAGGAAGGCGATGCTTCATGATGCACGCCACTGGAAATACGTCCTTAAATTCAGGCTTAAGCCAGCGGTTCATTTTTTCCGCCATCAGGGTATTCAGCTCAACTGAGTTGATGATATCAAGGTTACGGCCCGTGGATGGATGAGGCCTGATCAATGCTTAAGTTCAACAGCCGACTTCTGCCGACTGAGTTTTTGCAGGGGCTTTCAATCAAGCTTTGCGGCCCGCAGGGACGCGGGCCCTCCATCGTCGGCGAAGACGGATCGCGGCGTAAAGCCGCGCCTACAGCGGGAGCCGCAGGCGGGCGATGCAGCCGTGGGTGTCGGTGCGGTTTTCGAGGGCGAGGGAGCCGCCGTGGTTCTCGGCGATCTGGCGGCAGAGCACGAGGCCGATGCCGGAGCCGCTCGGCTTGGTGGTGAAAAAGGGCACGAAGAGATTCTGGAGGTTGGCGATGCCCGGACCGTTGTCGGTCACGGTGATCTCCAAGGCACCGGGCGTCTTTCGCCAGCCGACCCGCACGGAGCAGATGGGCGGAGCGGAGTGACCAGGCTCGGGCGAAGCTTCCACGGCGTTCTTCACGAGGTTGATGATGACTTGCTCCAACTGCGCGGCGTCCACGTTGGCAGTGAGGTCGGGGCCGGGGTCGATTTGCACTTCGGTGCGCATTTCCAATGCCGCGACGCGCCGAAGGAGTGGGCCGATTTCGCAGGGTTGCCGGTTGGGCGAGGGCAGCTTCGCCAACCGCGCGTAGGATTGCATGAATTGGTTGAGGCCTTCGGCGCGAGCCTCGATGATTTCAAGGCCGCCCCGCATGTCTTCTTCCCAATCGTCGGCTTTCTGCGGGCGCTTGAGCATCGTGGAAAGCGAACCGGCGATGGATTTGATGGGGGCGAGGGAATTGTTGAGTTCGTGGCCGATGACGCGCACCAGTCGCTGCCACGCGCGCAGCTCTTCCTCGCGCAGGGGTTGGCTGAGGTCGGCGATGACGACGAGGCTGTGGGGCAGGCCGCCTTCGCGGAACATGGTGCGGCGCATGCCCCAGCGACCCTTGCCGCCGGGGAAAGTGCGGCTGAGCACGCGCGTGCCTTCGCCTTCGAGGCAATCGTGCAGGTCGAGGTCCCGGGCGGCGCGTCCGAGGATGCGTTCGGCGGGCTGGGCAACGAGTTCCTGGCCGGCACGGTTGACGAGGCGGAGCGTTTCGTTGGCGTCGAAGGCGAAGATGGCGACGTCGATCTCCTCCATGACGGTGCGGAGCAGCGCGGTGGCCTCGAGCGCGCCGAGGCGTTGTTCCTGGAGGGTGCCGCTGAGCAGGTTGATTTCGGCGAGCACGTCGCCGAGGGGTTCGTCGCGGTTGGCGCCGCGGGCGCGGGTGGAGAAGTCGCCCTCACGGAGGGCGGTGAGGAGATTGGCCATGGTCTGGAGCGGTCGCACGACGCGTTCGCGCACGGCGATGGCGTAGCCGAACCAGAAGCCGAACATGAGCAGGCCGAGCGTCCACTGGACCTTGGCCGTGAAGTCACCCGTGAGCAGGAGCGTCAGGGCGATGATCGTGGCCGGCAAACCGCTGAGCAGGGTGTAATAGAACACCTGCTGTTCGTGGGAAATACGCTTTCGCGGTTTAGCCATGCGGTGAGCGGTCAGCTTTCAGCGATCAGCCTTCAGTTTTCGGGAAAAGGCACGAGAGGGCACAAAGGGAAATCCCAAGGGAGAGGAGCTTTTAACCACGGATTTCACGGAAGCGGCACGGATGAAGCAGAGCCACAACCCTTGCAGACGAAGCGCGCCACGAAAAACACTAAATACACGAAAGAGCATGAAGGCCGGTGCACCACTCATGATCACTAAGCTAAGGCATCACTAATCTGAAGCACCAAGGCGGTTCGACGGATTGGTCCGGATTAGTGCCCTATCAGTGGAGATTAGTGGTTAAAGGAAATCGCTTAGAGCTTATAGCGTTCGAGGCGGCGGTAGAACGCGCTGCGGCTGAGGCCGAGTTCCTCGGCGGCTTTGCGGGCGTTGCCGTCGCAACGGGCGAGGGTCTTCTTGATGAGGAAGGCTTCGACCTCCTCCAAGCTCATGTCCTCAAGACGCGGGGCGGTGTTGGCGGCGTTGAGCCCGAGATCGGCGGCGCGCACGACCTTGCCCTGCGACATCAGCACGCCGCGTTCGACCGCGTGGTCGAGTTCGCGAACGTTGCCCGGCCAGGCATAATCTTTCATCGCTTCGATCGCGGCGTCATCGAAACCGGTGATGGCCTTGCGATAGCGATCTACGTGCTGCTTGAGGAAGTGTTGGGCGAGAAGCGCGATATCCTCGCGGCGTTCGCGGAGCGGCGGGAGGTGAATGTGAATCGTGTTGAGCCGGAAAAGAAGATCCTGACGGAACTTGCCGGCGGCGACTTCGGCTTGGAGGTCCGCGTTGGTGGCGGAGATGAGGCGAACGTTGACGCGGTAGGTGCGGGAAGAGCCGACGCGCTCCAACTCGCCGGTTTCGAGCACGCGCAGGATTTTGGCCTGCTGGCTGAGCGGGATGTTGCCGATTTCGTCGAGGAAGAGGGATCCGCCGTCGGCCAGCTCGAAGCGGCCGGCGCGGTCGGTCTTGGCGTCGGTGAACGCGCCGCGCACATGGCCGAAGAGTTCGCTCTCGAACACGCCTTCGGGCAGGCCACCCATGTTGACGGAAATGAAACCCTTGGCGGCGCGCACGGAAACAGCGTGCAGGGCCTGCGCGACGACACCTTTGCCGGTGCCATTTTCGCCGGTGATGAGAATATTGGCGTCGGAGGGACCGACGCGGGAAATGATCTCAAGCACAGGCCGCATCGCGGCGGACTGGGCGATGAGGTTGGGACCGCCTTTGCCGCGCAGAATCTGATTTTCCTCTTCGAGGCGGCGATAGGCGCGCACGGCGCTGGCGAGTTCGATCTGGTTTTTGACGATCGAGACGAGGCGGGGATTTTCCCACGGCTTGGTAATGAAATCCTTGGCGCCGCGGCGCATGGCTTCGACGGCGATCTCGACGCTGGCCCACGCAGTCATGACGACGACCGGCAGGGTGGGATCCACGGACTGCAATTTCGCGAGCAGTTCCAGACCCTCTTGGCCCGACGTGGTGTCGCGTGTGTAATTGAGATCAATGATGGCCAGCGAAAAGTCCCGCGCTTCGACGGCCTTGATTACCGCGGCGGGGGATTTGACCGTCTCGATCTGGTAGCCCTCGGCCTTGAGCAGCAGGCGGAGCGCTTCGAGGACGTCCGCTTGGTCGTCGGCAATCAAGATGCGGTGGGGCGCAGAGTCGTTGGCGGCCATGAGTCAGGAGAGTGACGAGTTACGAAGGATGGGTGTCAAGGACGGCGGCATCTTCCGGTTTGTCATCGCGAGGCGCGTTGCGCGCCGTGGCGATCCAGCTGGATTGCTTCGTCATCCCGCGGTGCGGGATTCCTCGCAATGACAGGTTGGGCGATCACGGAATGGGCACCGACTCAAGCGGCGCGGCGGGCGCAGCAAACCACGGGGCTCGCGGATTCGGAGGGCAGCACGGGACGGAGCACCGGAGCGTGCGGGCGCAGCGACTTGGCCGGGCGGGCGTAGTCAAAGAGCGCGAAGGCGGCGATGCCCATGACGGTGAGAGCCGCGAAACCGAGGTCGGCGGGAATGGAACCGCTGACGGTCAGGAGAGCCAGGCCAACGGAACCGGTGGCGATGAGGGCTGAGGTGATGTGGTGAATGGTCTTCATGTTGTTGATATGTATGCCCACGACATTTGCACCGCGCGTGCCAACCCAAGGTGGCTTGATTCAAGTCCTCCTCAGACAACGAGATAAATATTCCGGAGAAAAAAGCCTAGCCGATCGGCCCACCGCGATTTCGCCACACGCGGGAGTGCTGATTCCCATGAATGGGACGGACGGAGGATTTTCGATTGGTGGATCGGTCAATCGGGGCAGCAGCCCATATCGCGGCAAAAACTGGATTCTTCGCCGCGCTCAGAATGACACGTTTCGGGATAAAGCCAAATTCTGGTCATCCTGAGCGTAGCGAAGGATCCAGCGAATACCGTCGAAGCACAGCCCCAATCCAAAATCGAGATTCGAAAATCGAAAATCCGCCTACTCGTAGCGCAGGGCGTCGATCGGGTCGAGTTGCGCGGCTTTCCAAGCGGGGAAGAAGCCGAAGGCAACTCCGATGGCCGTGCTCACTCCGAGGGCGATGAAAATCCAGAGGGTCGAGAGGAGGACGGGCCAGCCGTTGATATTCGAAATGATCTGTGAGGCGCCGACGCCCGCGAGGATGCCGAGGCCGCCGCCCATAAGACTGAGAATGATGGCTTCGATGAGAAATTGCATCAGCACGTCGCTGCCATGAGCGCCGACGGCGAGGCGGATACCGATCTCGCGGGTGCGCTCGGTTACGGAGACGAGCATGATGTTCATAATGCCGATGCCGCCGACGACGAGCGAGATGATGGCGATGACCGTGAGCAGGA
This sequence comes from Opitutales bacterium, assembly GCA_044507675.1. Taxonomy (GTDB): domain Bacteria; phylum Verrucomicrobiota; class Verrucomicrobiia; order Opitutales; family Opitutaceae; genus Lacunisphaera. The sequence continues at coordinate 34,828 of JBIQJF010000012.1, forward strand.
ACGTCATGGTGCGGGCGGTGGCGGTGGCGGCTTCGGCGAGCTCCTGCTGGCTGCGCACGGTGAAGTCCGGTTCGCGGCCTTGGCGGCGCTGCTGGAGCAGATCGGTCACATCCCGTTGCACCTGTTCCATCACTTCAGGGGAGAGGGCCTGAATGACGATGGAGTTGAGATTGGGCCGGCGCGCGAGGCGTCGCAGGTGACTCGTGTAGGGAATGATCACGACGTCGTCCTGGTCCTGTCCGAAAAAGTTGAAGCCTTTGGCGGCGAGCACGCCGACGACCTTGAAGGGAATGTTGCGCACGACGATGGTCTGGCCAACGGGTTCGGTCTCGGCGAAAAGCTGGTTGGCCACGGTCTGCCCGATGACGGCGACCTTGGCGCCGGCGAGCACATCGGCCTCGTTGAACATTTCGCCTTCGGCGACGGGCCAGGTGCGAATGTCGAGGTAGGAGACGTCTTCGCCGAGGATCTGGGTGTTCCAGTTGAGGCCGCTGGCCTTCACTTGGGAGCGATCACGCATCTCGGGACTGATGGCGGCGACGCCGTCGATTTCGTTGCGGATCGCGATGGCGTCCTCGACGGTGAGGCTGCTGGCCGTGCCCCAGCCGCCGCGCACGCCGCCGGCGGTGAAGTTTCCGGGGAAGACGGAGATGATGTTCTGCCCAAGACTCGCGATGGACGCCTCGACTTGGGACTTGGCGCCATTGCCGATGCTGACGACGGCGATTACGGCGGCGATGCCGATGATGATGCCGAGTGCAGTCAGCACCGAGCGCAGCGCGCTGCGGCGCAGCGCGCGAAGGGCGACCTTGATGATATTCCAGAAACGCATGTCAGTCGGTGAGCTTGGCGGCGGATTCGGCGGCGAGGATCTTCGCCATCTCGTCGGCTGCGATAAGTCGGTCGGTCACCGGCACGTCGCTCACCAGGCGACCGTCGCGCATGATGAGGTTGCGCTTGCAGTAGTGGGCGATGTCGAGCTCGTGCGTGACCATGATGATGGTGATGCCCTGGTCGTTGAGCTTCTGGAACACGCCCATGATCTCGACGGAGGTCTTGGAATCGAGATTGCCGGTGGGCTCGTCGGCGAGGAGCACCTGCGGCTCGTTGATGAGGGCGCGCGCAATGGCCACGCGCTGTTGCTGGCCGCCGGAGAGTTGGTTGGGGAAGTGGTCGGCGCGTTTGGAAAGGCCGACGAGGTCGAGGCTTTGGAGCGCGCGGCGGTGGACTTCGCGCGAGGAGAAATGCCGCCGGCCGTAGAGCATCGGCAGCTCGACGTTTTCACGGGCGGTGGTGCGGGAGAGCAGGTTGAAGCCTTGAAAGACGAAACCGAGTTTCTGGTTGCGGAGGTCGGCGAGCTGGTTGCGGTCGAGCCCGGCGACGTCGGTGCCATCGAGCAGGTAGCGGCCCTTGCTCGGCCGGTCGAGGCAGCCGAGCAGGTTCATTAGCGTGGATTTGCCGGAGCCGCTGGCGCCCATCACAGCGACGAATTCGCCGCGCTGGATCGTGAGCGACACGCCGCGCACGGCGTGCACCGGGACTTCACCGGAATCGTAGATCTTGTGGATCTCGTCGAGTTGGACGACGGCGGACATGGGTTCAGAACCGGCGGGGACCACCGAAGGGATTGGCCGACGGGTTGGAGGCAGGGCTGCCCGATACGGCGATGCCGGTGATGATGACGTCGCCTTCCTTGAGACCTTCGATGACCTCGGAGGCCGAGCCGTCGGTGATGCCGATCTTCACGGAAACCGCTTCGGGTTTGGCCAGCTTGTTGCCGCCGGGAAGCCGGTAAACGGTGCGGGTCGTGACGACGACTTCGCCCGGCTCCGGTTCGCGCTGGAGAAGGCCGCGCTCCAGCATGAGACGGCGGATTTGTGCGCGCTGTTCGGACGTGGGCGGGCCCTGGCGAAAATCCACCCCGACTTCCGCCAGGATGGCGCGCGCCTGCTCGCGTTGTTCAGGCGTGGCATCGGGAGGAAGGAAGCCGCCGCGTCGGTTTCCGCCGCCACCGCCGCCGCCTTCGCGGGCCGGCGCAGCGGCGGCCGCTGGCGGCGGGGCTGCGGGCGCGGGTGTGACGGCCGCCGGGGCACCGGCCTTGGGTTGTGCAGCAGGCGGCGTCACGCCGGCGGACTCAGGGAGGCGCACGCGCAGCGCGGCGTTGGGTAGCCGGATGATGTTTTCACGGCTGGCGATGACGATGGAAACGTTGGCCGTCATACCGGGGCGCAACCGCAGCTCGCGATTGTCCACGTCGATGATGGTGTCGTAGGTGACGACGTTGGAAACGGTCTTGGCGGCGTTGCGCACTTGGGAAACGCGGCCTTCGAAGTTGAGGTTGGGAAAGGCATCCACGCTGAAAGTGACCGCCTGGCCTTCGCGGACGGAGCCGATGTCGGACTCGGCGACGGCGGCCGTGATCTGCATCTTGGAAAGATCGTTGGCGATGGTGAAGAGCACGGGGGCATTCAGGCTCGCGGCCACGGTTTTGCCTTCCTCGGTCTGTTTCGAGATGACGATGCCGTCGATGGGGGAGGTGATGGTGCAGCGTTCAAGGTCCACGCGGGCGTTTTCGACGCTGGCTTTGCTGGTGAGCAATTGGGCCTCGGATTGCTGGAGCTGGGCGACGGCTTGGTCGTAGTCCTGTTGGGAAACGAGTTGTTTCTCGCGGAGTTCGCGGGCGCGTTCGGTGTTGAGTCGCTGCAGGCGGTTGGCGGCCTCGGTGGAAGCGAGGTTGGCCTCGGCCTGGCGCAGGCGCTGCTGGTAGGTGGCGGGATCGATTTCGGCGAGTTTCTGGCCCTTGGTGACCTGGCTGTTGAAGTCCACGTAGAGCTTTTGAACGAGGCCGGAAATCTGGCTGCCGACGTCCACCTCGAGCAGCGGCGCGAGCTGACCGGTGGCGGTGACCACCTGACGAATGTTGCCCTTGGCGATGACGGCCGTGTTATAGGAGGGCGGCTTCTCCGCTTGGGTGGTGCGGCGGTGATAATAGTAGCCGCCGGCGGCGGAAGCGACGAGCAGGGAGCCGATGGTCAGGGTGAGGGCGCGGGAGAGAGCCATGGAGAGATATAGGAAATAGGGACTGCACCGGCGTGCGCAACCTATTCAAGACCGGAAAGTCAGGGATGAGTCGCGGAACCGAAGCTTGCCGGTCACCAGACGCTACGCACACTGCGGCGGTTACCTCTCATGCTTGCCAACCGTCATCGCGGCCTGGTCCGGATCCACGGCGCCGCCCTCCTGCTGGGAGTGGGGGTGTTTTTCTGGCTCTATGCGGAGTTCATCATGCGCTATGTGCCCGTGGTGAAGCTGAGCCGGGAGGTGAACCTGCTGCAGTATTTCCTGTGCGTGGTGATTGGTCTTTTGGTAGGTGGCAGCCGGTTGCGGGCGCTGGCGTCGCGACTGATACGGCTGTCCATCACCGATGCCGCCGGACTCGCCACGCAACAGGTCGGCCTGATGGCACTGGCGGTTTTCACCATGATGTTCGCCACGCAGGACCGGAGCATCAGCCGTCTCTTCCTCGGTTCATTTTTGGTGTGGAGCTGGCTGGTATTGTTCTGGCTGCACCGTCAACTGCCCCAACGTCTGGCGGCACTCTTCTATGGCCACGGCACGCGCATCCCCACGCTTTTTGTCGGTCGCGCCAAGACGCTGCCGATGCTCGATGAATGGATGAAACAGCGTCTGCACCTCGGCATTCATCCGGTGGGATTCCTGGCGCTGGATAACGGCGCGGTGGCACCGGCATTTTCCGATGCGACCGTGACGGGTTCGGTGACCGATTTGCCCCGCGTGCTGGAGGAGAAAAACGTTGGCCAGGTGATTTTGCTGGAAATGCCGGCTGATGCGGTGGTCGCGCAGCAAATTGTGATGCAGTGCCAGGCGCATGGCTGCCGGCTGCTGGTGCATCATCAAGTCGAGGAAGTGCTCGGGCATCCGGTGGTCTCGGCCGATGAAGGCGGGCATCATTTTTTCACCCTGCAGAATGAACCGTTGGAGGAGCCGATAAACCGGGCCGTGAAACGCATCTTCGATGTGATTGTCGCGCTGCCCATCGTGATCTGCGTGTTGCCGCCCCTGATGTTGTTGGTGTGGTTGGTGCAGCGCTGGCAGTCGCCCGGTCCACTCTTTCACGTGCGCGCGCGCTCCGGTGAAGGGCGCGCGGAGTTTCCGATGCTGAAATTTCGCTCCATGCACGTCGCCCCGCCGGACCCCCGGGCGGAGGGGCGTCAAGCCAGCGCCGACGACGCCCGTATTTATCCCTTCGCGCGTTTCCTGCGGCGACACAGCCTCGACGAATTTCCGCAGTTTTGGAACGTGTTGACCGGCGAGATGAGCATCGTGGGGCCGCGACCGGTGATGCCGGTGCTCGACGAAGAATTCGAGCGACAGGTGCGCTCCTACCGATCCAAGCATTGGGTGAAGCCGGGCATCACGGGGCTTGCGCAGAGCGAGGGTTTCCGCGGCGAAATCCGCACACCCGACCAGTTGCATGAGCGGATCCGGCTCGATCTCTACTACATTGCGCACTGGTCCATCTGGCTGGACCTGCAGATCACGATAAAAACCTTCTGGCAGGTGTTCTTCCCGCCGAAGTCGGCGTATTGAGAAGACAGACCAGAGGTTATTGGATGGAGGTTATTGGTTAACAGTAGAATTTCTTGGTGATGATCGAGCTGGCGCCTATTGGTTGGCCGACGGGCCGTATAGGGGAGAGATCATATGCCTGTATCAATCCGGACCTTTGAAGACTTGGAGTGTTGGAAGGCGGGGCGGGAATTGCGGATGTTCGTCGCGAGACGTATCGTGCCCGTTCTGCCAAGAGAAGAAAGACACCGCCTCGGTGATCAACTGCTTCGATCTGCCCGCTCGATCACCGCAAACATCGCGGAGGGCTATGGACGTTTCCATTACCTCGATAACTCAAAGTTTTGCAGCAATGCGCGAGGCTCTTGCTGCGAGGTTCTCGATCATCTGATAACAGCCAGCGATGAAGGGCTGATTCTCGACGAACTGCTGGCCCAAGGGCGCGCAAAGGTGGCCACCACGCTCAGATTGGTAAACGGCTATATGGCTTACCTGAAACGCGCTGCGGCGACTACTAACCATTAACCTCCATCTGATAACTTTCCTGCCTCAGAACGTCCGCGTGTAGCGGCCGCCGCGGGCGTCCTCGAAGGTGAGGGAGCTGGAGGTGATCTCGACCAAGCGCAGGCCCATCTCCGCTTGGACGATGTTGCCGATGCGGTAAACGCGATCGTTCATCAGCACCTTGCTGTCCTTGGGATCGGTGGCGGAAGCGCGGATGCCGGCGACCCGGAGACCCTCGATGAAATTAATGGCGCGTGGCTCAACCATGGGTGCCGGAGCGGCCGGGCGCGCGGGTTCGGGAGCGGGAGCTGGTGTGGGGGTGGTGACAACGGGAACAGGCGCGGGAGTTTGGACGACCGGGGTCGCCACCGATGCGGGAGCCGGCTGGACTGGCTGCGGTGCGACGGCAACCGGTTCTGCCTTCGGCGGCGGAGTCGCCGTGGAGACGTTGGGCACGACGAAGCTGCTGGCAGGCGCGGTCGTCGATGCGGCCGGCGGAGGAGTGGAAGGAGTCGGCGTGGAAACCACCGGCGCGGGCGCCGGTGCGCTGGTCACAGGCGTTGGCGTGCTGACGACCGGCGTCGGCGCGGGAGCGACCGGGGCGGGCTCGGGGGATTTGCCGCGGAAGAGAAAGATGCCGCCCACCATCACGACGACGAGGGCGCCGAAGCCCAGACCGATGGGGAGCAGCAGGCCGCCGGGGCCGGCCGGCTTGCCGTGACGGGCGATGTTCACGGGACGTTCGCCGCCGATGGAAGGCATGGCGGACAGCGTGGGAGCTTCGCCCGTTCGCTGTTTCTGCGCCTTCTTGAGTGCGTCGTTGATGAGGCTCATGGGAGTCGGCGAAGTTTGGTCGGTTATGGGTTGGTGGTTACCGGTTGGTTCGGATCAGGCGTGCGAACAACTCATAACCAAGGATGGTTGCCCGGTTCTTCAATCGGTTAGCCGCTCCATGTCGCGCACGGCGCGGCGGGCGTCCCAGTAGTTGACCTCGTCGGATTCGCGGATGAAGGCCGAGAGGAGGGATTTGTCACAAAGGTTGTTGATGATGCGCGGAATTCCGCGGCTCGCCTTGTAGATGTGGCGGAGGGCCCACGAGGTGAAATGCGGCCGGCCGGCGCTGCCCGACACGGTGAGGCGATGGTGGATGTAGCGGTCCATCTCGGCCCGGTCGAAAGGCCGCAGTTCGTAGTGGACGAGGATGCGCTGGCGGAGCTGGCGCAATTCCTCGGCGGCGAGCCGGTCCTTCAGCTCGGTTTGCCCCATGAGGACGATCTGGAGGAGCTTCTGCTTGTCGGTCTCGAGATTGGAGAGCAGGCGCACCTGCTCGAAGACCTCGAAGGAAAGGTTTTGTGCCTCGTCGATGATGAGCACGATTTCGCGACCCTTGGCGATGCGGTCGAGCAGCACCTGGTTCATCTGGGCGACGAGATCGTTTTTGCTGCGCGCGAGGTTGGGCTCGCCGAGCTCGGTGAGGATGGCCTTGAGCATCTGCGTCTCGGTGACGCGCGGATTGAGCACGAGCGCGGTGTCGTAATGCGTAGGATCGAGTTCGCTCAGAAATTTCCGGCAGAGGGTTGTCTTGCCGCATCCGACCTCGCCGATGAGCACGATGAAGCCTTTTTTCTCACCGACGCCGTATTTGAGGTGTTGCAACGCCTCCTGGTGCGTGGTGCTGAGGTAGAGAAACTTCGGGTCCGGAGTGATGTGGAACGGCATCTCCGTAAATCCGTAGTAGCTTTGATACATCGTCCGGCAAGTATTTGGGCCGCACGGGAAAAAGCACGCCAAAAGAGAGTCAACCCGCTTTGAAAAGAACATTGCCTGTGGTGCCCGGCCCACCTTTATCTGAACGCCTTTTCCCGGGTGAATCTCAGTAAATTTATCAACGGACTGTTTGTCGTCCTGTTCGCGGGCATCACGCTGTGGGCGGTGACGGCTTTCGTGGGCATGCAGCGCGAGCTGAAGGCCAAACAGGCCGACCTCGCGACCAAGCAGCGCCTGCTCGCCGAGGCCGAGGCGCGGCTGAAGGCGCAGACCGAATACCTCGACCGCCTGCGCCACGATCCGGCGCTCGTCGAACGGCTTATCCGCCAGAAACTGGCCTACGCAAAATCCGATGAATTTGTCTTCCGCTTTGACGAAGTGAAACCATGACCGCCGACCAACTGATCACGAACTACCGCAATGCCGGCCAAGGCCAGATTTTTGCATTTTGGGAATCGCTCAATGCGAACGAACGCGCCGAACTCGCCGCCCAAGCCGCCGAGGTGGACCTGGCCGAGATCGAGCGACTGAATCGTGAGCTGGTTTTCAAAAGCGGCGGTGGCGGCGCGAATCTTGATGGCCTTGCCCCGGCGCCGGTCACGCGATTGCCGGTCAACGGCGGCGACGCGGCGCAATGGGCCCAAGCCCGTGCGTTGGGTGAGCAGGCGTTGCGCGCCGGTCGCGTGGCTGCGTTTACGGTGGCGGGCGGGCAGGGGACCCGGCTCGGCTACGACGGCCCGAAGGGCACGTTTGCCGTCACGCCGCTGAAACAGAAGCCGCTCTTTCAAGTCTTCGCCGAGAAGATCAAGGCCGCAGGACTGCGTTATGGAAAACCGCTGCACTGGTTCATCATGACCAGCCACGCGAACCATGCGCAGACCGAGGCGTTCTTCGCGGAGAACAAGTTTTTCGGCCTCGATCGGGCTCGCGTGCATTTCTTCCGCCAAGGGCGCATGCCGGCGGTCGGTTACGACGGCAAGATTCTGCTCGAGACCAAGGGTTCGCTCGCGCTCAGTCCCGACGGACACGGCGGTTCGTTGCGGGCGCTGCACCGCAGCGGCGCGCTGGACATGATGAAGGCTGACGGCGTGGACACGCTCAGCTATTTCCAAGTGGACAACCCGCTCGTGCGTAGCGTGGACGCGGAGTTTATCGGATTCCACCTCGCCGCCGGTTCCGAGATGTCGAGCAAGATGGTCATCAAGGCCTACCCCGAAGAAAAGGTCGGTCATTTCTGCCTGCAGGACGGCAAGGTCGTGGTCATCGAATACAGCGACATGCCGATGGCGATGCAGAAGGAGACGAATCCCGACGGCTCGCTCCGCTACGGCGCGGGCAGCATCGCGATCCACGTCATCGACCGGGAGTTCGCCCGGCGCATGGCCGCGGGTGGCGCGGATGTGGCGCTCCCGTTCCATCGCGCGGACAAGAAAATCGCGACGGTTGACGCGTCCGGGAATCCCGTGAAACCCGTAAAGGCCAACGGCGTGAAGTTCGAGATGTTCGTGTTCGACGCGCTGCCTTTCGCGAAGAATTCCATCGTGATTGAAACGGCGCGCGCGGATGATTTCAGCCCCGTGAAGAACGCCGAGGGCGTCGACTCGCCCAAGACCTCCCGCGAGGACCAGCTGCGGCAGTGGGCGCGCTGGCTCAAGGCGTCGGGCGTCGCGCTCGAGACCGACGCGACCGGTCTGCCCAAAGTCACGATGGAGGTGTCGCCCTTGTTCGGCTATGATGCCGCAACTTTCAACGAGCGCTGGGCCGCCCTGCAGCCCAAACCTGCCATCAGCCAAGGCCTGTATCTGGAATAAGGGCCGAAACCTGAAACTTGAAACCTGAGACCTGAGGAGAAGGATCCTTGGTTTTCAGCATTTTCTTTTCAGGTTTCACCTCTCAGTTTTCAGATTTCGCATTTTTCCCATGACCACCACTGATCAGATCGCCGCTGCCGTGAAGAACGGTCAGTTGCTGAGCACCGCCGCCGATAATCTTCGGGCTTGGTTGCAAGCCGGGCTGCCCGCGTGGGCAGTGCAGAGCCTGCTCGAACTCATCACGCGCGGCGAGTGGAGCGAGCTCAACGACCGCTTTTACCGCTACCTCGAATTCGGCACGGGCGGCATGCGCGGTCGCACGATCGGCGTGAAGACCGCCGCCGCCGAGACCGGCACGCCCAGTGCCCAGGGCTCTCCTGAACATGCCAACGTCGGCAGCAACCTGCTCAACGATTTCACGCTGTTGCGCGCGGTCATCGGCCTGCATCGCTACGTCACGAAATATCTCGCGACCCAAGGTGGCACGGCCAAACCGCGCATCGTCATCGCGCACGACGTGCGGCATTTCTCGCGGCATTTCTGCGAGCTGGCCGCATCCACTTGGACGCGGCTCGGCGGCGAGGCGTTTATTTTCAACGGACCGCGTTCGACGCCGCAGCTCAGCTTCTCCGTGCGCCACTTCAAGGCGCACACGGGCGTCGTCATCACCGCGAGCCACAATCCGCCGCACGATAACGGTTTCAAGGCCTACTTCGTGGACGGCGCGCAGGTCACGCCGCCGCACGACAAGGGTATCGTAGCCGAGGTGGACAAGGTCTCGCTCGCGGAAGCCAAACAGTATCTCGACAAGGATCTCGCGAAAGTCACCACGCTCGGTGGCGACGCCGATGACGCCTATCTGGCGGTCGCCGCGCAGGCGGTGATTGACGCTGAGCTGCTGCGCAAATCCGGCCTAAGGGTGGTTTACACCAACATCCACGGTGTCGGCGGCGTTTCGACCGTGCCTGCGCTAATCCACGCTGGCGTCCACGTTACCGAAGTCCCGCCGCAGGTGGCCTTCGATCCGCGTTTTCCGACCGTGAAGTCGCCCAATCCCGAAAACGCCGAGGCACTGGCGCTGGGCGTCGAGTTGGCGGAAAAGGAGGGCATCGATGTTGTCATGGCGACCGATCCCGACAGCGATCGCGTGGGCGTGGCGGTGCGCAACAAGGCCGGCAAGATGGAACTGCTCACGGGCAACCAGGTCGGCGCACTGCTGGCTGATTACCGCATCAACAAATACAAGGAGCTCGGCTGGATTCCCAAGGAAGGCACCGACCGGGCCTGTCTCGTCAAAACCTTTGTTACAACGCCGCTGCAGGACGCCATCGGTCGCGGCCACGGCGTGAAGGTCATCAACACGCTCACCGGCTTCAAGTGGATCTCCGCCAAGATGCGCGGATACGAGAACCAATTGGCCAAGGCCATGGGACCGGGCTTCGACTACGATGCCACGCCGTTCCGTGATCGCGCTGCGCTGCTGCAACAGCACAGCACGTTCTACCTCTTCGGCACCGAGGAGAGCTACGGTTACCTGCCCAACGATTCCGTGCGCGACAAGGACGGCAACTCGGCCTGCCTCATGTTTGCCGAGCTGTGCGCCTGGGTGAAGTCGCGCGGGCTGACCGTGCCGGAATACCTCGACGAGATCTACCTGCGCTACGGCTTCTTCCTGGAGGGTGTGATCAACATCTATTACGAAGGCGCGAGCGGTGCCGCAAAGATCAAGCGCATCCTCGACACCTACCGCGCGAATCCGCCGCAGGCCTTCGGCGATACGCAGGTCACGCGTTTCCAGGATTTCGGCCGCGAGAAATTCTTCGACGCCGACAACGAGCAGATTCCCGCGCAGGATCTCTACATTGTCACGCTGGCCAACGGCTACTCCTTCGCCGCGCGCGGCAGTGGCACCGAGCCGAAGATGAAGTTCTATCTCTTCGCTTCCGGACCGGTGAAATTGGCCGCCGATCTGCCCGCCGCCAAGGCGCAGACCAAGGCCACCCTCGATGCGCTCAAGGCTTTGATTGAAGCCGACGCGCGCAAGCGGGCGGAAGGCTGAGGCGGGATTCAAACAGGATTTGTCATCCTGAGTGAGTGAGGGTGAGCGAGAACACGCTCCGACTGCACGAGTTTCGTTTCTTCCCCGGGCCTAAAGCCCCTCCCACATTCAGTTGCGCGGTGCCGGGCGCCGCCTTGGCTTCGCCGTTGACCAGCGGGCGGCACGGCGCGATGCTCGGGCTCCCCCACGCGCAAACCTCTAGCTGGAGAATGTGCTCATGAATCAGAACCCCGTGTCGGAGATGGATCGCCGAAGCTTCCTCAAAAACAGCGCTTTGGCCGGAGCCGGCCTCGCTTTGGCCGCCAATCGCGCGCCCGCCGTCCTGAGTGAGGCGGGTGCCAATAACAAGATTCGCATCGCTTGCATCGGCGTCGGCACGCAGGGGCACCGGCTCCTGCAGGCCGCCCAGCGTGTTGAGGGCACGGAGATTGCCATCATTTGCGACCTCTACACCGGCAATATCAACCGCGCGAAAGGACTCTGCACGAACAAGGATGTGCGCATCGTGCGCGAATGGGAACAGGCCGTGGCGGATCCATCGATTGATGCCGTCATCATTGCCACACCTGATTTCTGGCATGCGCCGATGACCGTGGCTGCGGCGAAGCACAAGAAGGATATCTACGTCGAGAAGGGCTGGTGCATCACGCTGGACGAGGCCAAGGCGATGCGCGCCGCGGTGAAGGAGAACAATGTGGTGATGCAGCTCGGGCACCACATGAACAGCCTGCCTGAACTGCACAAGGCGCTGGAGATCTATCGCTCCGGCATGCTCGGCAAGGTGCCTCTCGTGCGCGGCTATATTGACCGCACCAATCCGCACCCGGAATGGCAGTTCTACACCGACTACGGCATTCAGGAAATGCCGGCCGATGCGACGCCGGAGAACATTGATTGGAAGCGTTTCGTCGCGAACTCGCCGCATCCCGACCGGCCTTTCGACCCCGAGCGCTTCTTCACGTGGCGGCGTTTCTGGGATTATGGGACCGGTATCGCCGGCGACTTGCTCACGCACATCTGGGATGCCGTCAACATGGTCCGCGGCATGGGCATTCCCGAGAGCGCGGTCACACAGGGCGGACGCTACTTCTGGAAAGAGGACCGCGAAGTGCCCGACATGTGGCACGTGTTGTTCGATTACCCGAAGCAGGATCTCGCCGTGACGTTCAACTGCAGTTTCCACAACAGCCATGCCTCGGAAATGATGCAGTTCCTCGGCCGCGACATGACCATGGAAGTGTCATCGGAATTTTGCCGAACTTACGTCGCGCAGTGGCGTCCCGAGGGGCACGACCGCGTAATGGCTGGTCGCCGGCTGGCTGCTGAAACGCGGAAGGCGGCGCAATCGCTCGGCATCCCGCCGCCACCCACCGCCGTCGCGCCCGACTACGTTTACCGGACCGGCGAGCTGAAAGTGAGTTCGCACATGCAGAATTTCGTCGATTGCATCCGCTCGCGGGAACGGCCGCGCTGCGACGTGGACCGCGCCTTCGAAGAGGCCGTGGCCCTCATCATGTCGGTCGAATCGTATCGCCGGGAAACGAAGGTGAAGTGGGATCCCGTGAAGGAAGAGATCGTCTGAAGTTCGCGCTGCGTGGGTGTAATTTATCGGGCGGGATCGTTGATCCCGCCTTTTGAGTAGTTCGAGGATGAATGCGGCATCGCGGAGCGTGACTCGCGGATAATCAGACGGGCAATTTGTGGCACCAGCATCGCGGCAGTCTGTTCCGGATCTGCCGTATCCGCATGAGACCACAGATTCTTTGTTCGGTTTGCGGGCCGGCGGCGCTTATCAAGATGAACCCATGGCCGATGATACCGAACTTCTGCGCCGATATGCGACCGACCGCTCCGAGGAGGCGTTTACCGCACTGGTGCAGCGGCACCTGCCACTGGTCTACCAAGCGGCGCTGCGCCGGACCAACGGTCAGGTGCAACTGGCGGAGGAGATCGCCCAATCCGTGTTTCTCAAACTGGCGCAGAACGCCGCTGGCTTGCAGCAGCATGCGGTTCTGGCCGGCTGGCTCTATGTGGCCACCCGTCATGCGGCAGCGACCACAATGCGCGCCGAGCAGCGGCGCAAACACCGTGAGCAGGAGGCACAGGTCATGAGCGACGCATCGGCAATGGATACGGCCGGCCCCGGGTGGGAGCGGCTTCGACCTGAGCTGGATTCCGTGATGGATGAGCTCGGTGAGACGGACCGAAACGCGATCCTACTGCGGTTTTTCGAGAACCGCGCCTATGCAGAAATCGGAAGAAAGTTGGAGGTCTCCGAAGATGCGGCGCGGATGCGGGTGGATCGAGCCCTCGACAAACTACGTGCTCACTTGGTGCGGCGCGGGATCACATCCACTGCGGCGGCCTTGGGCGGCTTGCTGGCTGCGCAATCGGCTGTGGCGGCGCCCGCGGGTCTGGCCACGGCCGTCACTGGTTCGGTGTTAGGAGGCGCGGGCCTTTCCACCGCAGCGGCCGGCGGCGGTGCGGCTATTGCTTTTATGACGACCAACAAAATCGTGATGGGGATCGTTGTTTCTGCGGCGCTGGTGGCCGGGGGCACAGCTGTTCACGGATTCAGGGAAGCCAGGCAGGCGGAAGCTGAGGTGATCGGTTTGAAGCAGGAAATGATGAGGCTGAAAAACCGTCTGACCGATAAAGAGGCAGAGCTGCAAGCCGCAGAAGAGAGACATCGGTTTACCGCGGCGCAGACGGTGGGACCGACCAAGGGGTCGGGCGCGACTGGAGCGGAAAGAAAACCGGGCTCCGGACCGATCGCAACCGGTGCCGCTCCTGCGTCCCAACCTTCCGCCTCCACTTTCGCCGGGAAAATGGACATTCTCTACGCCAATCCGGAATACGTGCAGTTGGAGATGGAAAGAACGGCCTTGGGGCTGGGAATGCAATATGGCCCGCTCTACCGTCAGTTGGGTTTGAGTGAGGCGCAGATTGGAGAATTCGAAGCCATCATGCTGGAACGGCAGCAGGCCATGATTGACCTGTTTGCCGCTGCGCGGACCAAGGGAGTGTCGATCGATGATCCCGGCCTCCGGCAGCTCAATGATCCGGCGCAGGAATCAATGCTACCCAAGCTACAGGCCCTGCTCGGACCCGACGGCTTCGAGCGCTTTAAAAGTTACATCGCTTTTGGCGAGGGTGTTGCTCGCTCTGCGGTGGGCAACCTTGCGATGCGGTTGCATGCAACTGCGCCCATCACGCCGGAACAGTCGGACCGCTTGACCGAGATCATTGCCCGCAACACCCCCAAGCCGACCGCAGGCCGTGGAATTATCATGCAGAGCGGCGAGCCGGATTGGCCGGCCATTTATGGGGAGGTGAAGGATATTTTGTCCTCGTCGCAGCTTGCCGCGCTGCAGGCCGCGAACCGCTCCAGTCAGATCAGCCGTCAACAGGCCCAGCTTTCCGACAAACTGCTACAAGAAGCGGCGATGAACGCGGCCAAGTGAGAGGTGTTGCGCGCCAGGCGGATCGGCGATGCTATCGCGATTGCTGTTCGCAGCAGGAGAGGAGAGCCCGGAATCGATGTGGACGGCCTAGTTGGACGATTCCAGCGGGTTGGGGTGACGCGCTTTTCATCTCAAATAAGAAAAGGCGCGCCGGGTGGCGCGCCTTGAGGGAAGAGCGGCTCGCAGGGACGCGAGCCCTCCCGATCAGACCAATAGCAGCGCCGGTTTTTCGAGGATGTCCTTGAAGGCGGCGAGGTATTGGGCGCCGACGGCGCCGTCGAAGACGCGGTGGTCGGCGCTCAGGGTCACGGTCATCGTCTGGCCCACGACAATCTGGCCGTTCTTCACAACGGGCTTGGTCACCGTGGTGCCGACGGCGAGGATGGCGGAGTTGGGCGGGTTGATGATGGCGGTGAACTTCGGGATGCCCATCATGCCGAGGTTGGAGACGCAGAAGGTGCCACCGGTGTAATCGGCGGGCTGGAGCTTCTTGTCCTTGGCCTTTTTGCCGAGTGCCTTCGCCTCGGAGCTGATCTGGAAAACGCTCTTCAGATGGCAGTCGCGCACGACCGGCGTGATGAGGCCGTCTTCCAGTGCCACGGCGAAAGCGACGTGGGCAGCGCCGTGATAGCGGATGTGTGATCCTTCCCACGAGCTGTTGACAGCCGGCACGCGGCGCAGCGCTTCGGCGCTGGCTTTGAGCACGAAGTCGTTGACGGAGAGTTTCACGCCCTGGGCTTCGAGACCGGCGTTGAGCTGGCTCCGAATGGCAAGCAGCGGTTCGACGTCGATCTCGATGTCGAGATAGATGTAGGGAATGGTCGTCGTGGACTCGACCATGCGCTTGGCGATGACCGCGCGCATGTTGGAGACAGGAACGGTGCGGTCTTCCTGGAGCGGGCCTTTGTTGGCCACGCCGCCGCCACTGAAGGCGGGGGCGGCGGATTTCGCACCGGGGCCGGAAGTCGGCCCCTTGAGTTTGGTGGGATCGGCGACAGCGGCGAGGATGTCGGCCTTGACGATGCGACCGCCGGGTCCGGTGCCGGTGACGCGCGAGGCATCGAGGCTGTGCTGGGCGGCGACCTTCTTCGCGAGCGGGGAAATCTTGAGCCGGCCGCCGGGAGCCTCGCTCGGCGTGGGCGGAGGAAGGACGTCGGCTTCCTTTTTGCTGCCGCCTTCGGTCTGCGTTTTGGGTTGGGAGGAAACGGAAGGAGCGGCAGCGGGCGTCGCTTCCATTTCGGTTTCGCGCTTGGTGGGAGCGGACTCGGGAGCTTGTCCCGTTCCGGCCTGCTGGCCGGCCGGGGTTTGTCCGGCGGTCTGCTTCGCAACCGCCGGCAAAGGCGCTTCGACGGTTTCACCAGGTTTGCCGACCGCGCAGAGGGCGGCGCCGATGGCGACCTGCGAACCGGCGGGGGCGAAGATTTTGAGGAGAGTGCCGTCGAAGAACGACTCAAGCTCCATCGTGGCCTTGTCGGTTTCGACCTCGGCGAGCATGTCGCCGGACTTCACGGTATCGCCTTCCTTTTTGAGCCATTTGACCAGCGTGCCCACCGTCATGGTGTCGCTGAGTTTCGGCATATCGATGATGTTGGCCATTGTCGGAGTGAGAGTGAGGGTGAAGGTGAGGGAGTGGATTCTTCGCTGCGCTCAGAATGACACGCGGCGGGAATTATTTCAAAACATTCAACGCGGACTGGTAGATGCGGTCCACGGTGGGGAGCTGGAGCTTTTCGACCGGGGGCGAGTAAATCGCCGGCGCGTCCACGGAGTTGACGCGCAACACCGGGGCGTCGAGGTAGTCGAAGGCCTTTTCCTGGATGAGGCACGCGACCATGGCGCCGACGGAGCAGAAGGGCTTGGCCTCTTCGACGTAGAGGACGCGGTTGGTCTTCTTGACGGAATTGAGGATGGTTTCCTCGTCGAGTGGGCGGATGGAGCGGAGATCCACGACCTCGGCGTTGATGTTGTGTTTCTCCTTCAGGAGATCCGCGGACTTGAGGGCCATCTGGATGGCGCGGCCGTGGCCGATAATCGAAATGTCGGTGCCCTCGCGCATGACCTTGGCGGAACCGAGCGGGATGAGGTGTTCGCCCTCGGGGACTTCGCCGGTCTCGCCGTAGAGAAGCGTGTTTTCGAGGAAGATGACGGGATCGTTGTCGCGGATGGACGACTTGAGCAGGCCCTTGGCGTCAGCCGGGGTGGAGGGCACGACGACTTTGACGCCGGGATGGTAGGCGGCGATCGACTCGGGCGTGTGCGAGTGCGTGGCGCCGACGTTGGTGCCGCCGTTGGCCGGGCCGCGAAGGACGATCGGGCAGTTGATGAGGCCGCCGGACATGTAGCGAACGTTGGCGGCGTTGTTGAAGATCTGGTCGAAGGCGACCGAGTAGAAGCTGAAGAACATCAGCTCCATCACGGGACGCAGACCGAGCATGGAGGCGCCGAGGCCCACGCCGATGAAGCCGGCTTCGGAAATCGGGGTGTCCACGATGCGCTTGGGGCCGAACTTGGCGAGGAGGCCTTCGGTGACTTTGTAGGCGCCGTTGAACTGGGCGACTTCCTCGCCCATGATGACGACGTTCGGATCGCGTTCGAGTTCCTCGGCCATGGCGTGGCGGAGGGCTTCGCGGTAGGTGATGACGGGCATGACGGAAAAGTGAGAGTGAAAGTGAGGGTGAAAGGGGGCCGGATCGCGGCTCAGTTGAAGAAGAGCGTGCCTTGGGATTTGCGGTCGGCGGGATTGTCGGCTTCCCAATAGACGTCCTTCTGGATGTCCTCGACGGTCGGGTAGGGGCTGGCCTCGGCGAACTGCGCGGAAGTTTCGGCCTCGGCGCGGGCGGATTCGTCGACGGAGGCGACGATTTCGTCGGTGAGGACTTTCTCTTTGAGAAGGGCGGTTTGGAATACCATGAGCGGGTCCTTGGTGGACTTGTATTCCTCGATCTCCTTCTTGTCGCGGTAGGTGGTGTCGGGGTCGGCGACGGAGTGTCCGCGGTAACGGTAGGTGCGGACCTCGAGGACGCTCGGCAGGTGCTTGTCACGGGCGAGCTTGAGGGCCTTGTCGACCTTGTCGCGGATTTCGAGCACATCGTGGCCATTTTCGATGATGTCCCAATTCATGCCGTAGCCTTCGGCGCGTTGGGCGAGGCTCGGGCCGGCGGAGGAACGCTCCTGCGAGGTGCCCATCGAATAGCCGTTGTTTTCGACGATGAAGACGACCGGCAGCGACCAGAGGGCGGCGAGGTTATACGACTCGTGAACGGCGCCTTGGTTGACCGCACCGTCGCCCATGAACGCCAAGCAGGCGCCCTTGCGTTCCTGGTATTTGAGGGCGTAGGCGATGCCGGCACCGAGCGGGATCTGGCCGCCGACGATGCCGTGGCCGCCCCAGAAGCGACGGGAAGGGTCGAAATAGTGCATCGAGCCGCCCTTACCCTTGGAACAGCCGGTGTATTTGCCGTAGTTTTCGGCCATCATCTCGTTCATGCCCATGCCGACGGCGAGGCCGTGGCCGTGGTCGCGGTAGGCAGTGATGATGTGGTCGTCGTCGCCCATGACGGAAACGCAGCCGACGGCGACCGATTCCTGACCGATGTAGAGGTGGAGAAAGCCGCCGATTTTGCCCTGCTGGTAGCTGCGCAGGCAGCGTTCTTCGAAACGGCGGATGCGCACCATATCGCGGTAGAGCGCGATCAGTTCGTCGTGGCCGAGCTTCGCGTTGATGTGCGCCGTCCGGGCATTGTAACCGGAATCTTCGGCTTTCTTGGTGGTGGGGGCTTTCTTGCTCACAGGAAATATTTTGAGTTTAAAACAATATCGGGACGAATGATTCCCTCTTTCCTAGAAAGGACCGCAAAGACAAGAGAAAGTTTTGTCAGTGGGCGATTTGCCGCATTTGCGTCAGTGGCCGCGGACGATCTGTTCGATGGTGATCTTGATCGGTGAAACGGAGCAATCCGCTCTCAATGAGACGAATCCGTCACGGTATTGATCGAAAATGGGCCACAGCGCGGCGGCATCGGTTTCGGGGATTTCGAGGTGCTTGATGGCCTCGCGAGAGTGGAAGCCAAACCGGCCTTCCGCGATGTCGGGCGGCAGGGCGTCGATGGGGCGTTTGCAGCGGAACAGGAACATCAGCCAGTGCGTCTCACCTTGGTAGGCTTTTTCCGCAATCATGGCGAACAGGTGCATGTCTTCCTCGCGCACGACCAGGCCCGTTTCCTCGTGGGTTTCGCGCACGGCGCATTGCAGCGGCGATTCGCCGGTGGCCATCTCGAGCTTTCCGCCGATGGGCGACCAGATGCCGAGATTCGGCGGCTTGGCGCGCAGCATCAGGAGCTGTTCGCCGGCATGGTTCTCGATGAAGACGAGGACGCTGATCTTGTAGGGCAGGGCAGGTGTCATCGGTCGCTCCGGAACTTGAATCATGCCGAATGTGCCGCAAACAAATCTTCGCCGGGTAATCGGCTTTGACGCCGCGTCGGCGCGCCGGCAGTCAGACAACATGAGAGTGCCGGTCATGCTGCTGTTGCTGGTGGCGCTGCCGTTTTCCGCGGCCATCGCGGCGCCGCCGATGAAATGGGAAAGCCTGATGCTGTTGAAAACCGCCGCTGAGAAAGGCGATGCCGAAGCCCAGTATCTGCTCGGTCTGCAATATCAGGCGGGCGACGGCATCGAGAAGAGTCCGGTCGAAGCGGCGAAATGGTTGCGGCAGGCGGCAACGCAGGGACACGTCGGCGCGCAGGGCGCGCTCGGCGCCATGCAGGCCGCGAGCGGCAACGCGGACGAGGCCGCCGAAGCCGCGAAGTGGCTGCAAGCCGCCGCCGAGCAGGGCCGGACCGACGCGATGGTGGCGCTGGCGGCATTGCACCAACGCGAAGGCACGGCGGTGTTTGATCAGGCCGAGGCCTTGCGTCGCTACGCGCAGGCTGCGGATGCGGGACATGCCGGCGCCGCGCGGACGCTGGCGGAAATTTACAGCCAGGGTCGAGGTGTTCCGCGGGATATTTCCGGAGGACTCCAATGGTATCGCAAAGCAGCCGAGCTGGGTGACACCGAGGCGAAATTCATTCTCGGTCGCATCGAAGCGGTCACCAAAGCCGTGCGCGAGAATCCCGAAAAAGCCCTGGCGTGGTGGCGGGCGGAGGCGGAGAAGGGTGACATCGGAGCTACGCTCGCGCTGGAACTGTTGTCCACCGAGCCGCGAGCTGCGACCGACGAAGATCCCGACGAGACTGTGCGCTGGAGTTTGCTGTTGTCGGGCCTGCGCGGGGCGGAGGCTCATCAAGTGCGTGGTTATATGCTGGAGAACGGCATCGCGGTAAATCGCGACCTCGCCGCGGCGGTGGCGAGCTATCGCAAGGCTGCCGCGCTTGGGTTGCCGCAAGCGAAGGAAGCGCTGGCGAGATTGCAGCAAGCGGAACCCACAGTGGTGGATAAAAAATCAGAATAACCATCCGCGCGGCAGCGGGAGCTCGTCGCGGGACAACGGAAAAACCACCTAAATTTTGGTGGTCATCCGAAAAGCTTTTCGCGTGACGCGGCGGCGATGTGCGACGACAAAGGAGGCTGCACGGGCCACTTCAACGTGCTGCCTGTGCTTTCATACCCCGAAGCGAGAGTGGTCTGCTGCGATGCGGACCGCGTTGTTTTCGCGATGTTCAGTCGCAAGGCGGGTCGGTTGAAATGCGAGCGGCATGACTCGGTGGAAATTCCGGCGGGAGCTGCCGAGCAACCAGCGGGGTTGGCGGCGGCGTTGCGGCTTCTCCAAAGAGGCATTGTGCGACCGGAGCCGGTCACGGTGGTTTTGCCGTCGCATCTTGTGTTCAGCCGACATCTACGGATCCCTCGTGTGAACGGGCGCAAACGTGCAAAGCTCGTCAGCTTCGAGGCCGCGCAGAGCATCCCGTGTTCGCTGGATGAAGTGGTGTGGAGCAGCGTGCTGTCGGGTGAAAACGCGACGACACAGGAAGTGTTGTTGGCCGCATCCCGGCTCGCGGTGGTGGAGCCGTGGTGTGCGGCATTGCGCGTCGCGGGATTTGCACCGCGCTGCATCGTGCCGTTTCCGTTGGCGCTATTGGCCGCTTGTCGACGGAGTGGTGCTTTCAAGGGCGAGCCCGAACTGGTGCTGCACTTGGGCTCACGGGCGGCAACGCTGCTGCTGGTCACGGGCGAACGCTTTGCGGTGCGCACGTGGCTGTTGGCCGGTGATGTCCGGGCCGCAAGGCTGGAAGCGTTCACCCAACAGATAGCGCAGGAAACGAAGCGCACCGTGCTGCACCTGCGTAAACAAAGCGATCTGCCTGAGCCGGTGCGGTTGCTGCTGGTGGGTGATGCGGGTTTGCTGTGCGACGAAACTGTTCTGACACAGAGCCTGAAGATTCCGATCCAGAGAATCGATTTTCGGGAACAGCTGGAATTTGTCGCAGGGAACGAGGCGGTGGCGAAAGGTCCGCCATGTTCATGGGCGGGATTGCTGGGAGCCGGGGCGATGGCTTTGGAGCGCGGGCATCCGTCCATAAATTTGCTGCCGCACGCGCAGCGGGAGATTGAAGCGCGACGCCGGCGACTGCCGTGGTTGATTGCCGCCGCGGTGCTGATGCTGGCTGCACCGTTGGGTCCGTTGATCCACTATCAACGCCTGGGGCGCGCGGCCGAAGGGAAGCTTCGCGACGTGGAGGCGGCGATAGCGCCGCTGCGAATGCGTGATGCGGCCAACCGCGCACGCTTGGCCGAGCTCGAGGATTTGCGAAGGCAGATCGCCGCGTGGCAGGCCGTGCACGAGCGTCGTTCCAGTTGGTTCGCGATGCTCGGCGATTTGCAGCAACGTTTCGAAGAAGTGGGTGATGTCTGGCTCGACCGGATGCAGCTGCAGCCGCCGATGGGTGGCACGCCGCCGAAAATCGCAGTTTCCGGGCGAATGCTGGATCGTGCCAATCCCACCACGCGTTTCAGCTCGGATGTCTCCGTGCGAATGAAGGCGCTGCTGCGCACGTTGGCCGAGTCGCCGCACTTCAGCGCCGTGGAAGGCGAGCGCTTCGACAACTCGCAACCTGGACTGCTCGGTTTCGAACTGGTTCTTGTGACGGAAGCGACGCGTCCCCTCTGAACATGAACGCGAATCGCCGCATTATTCCGTCGGTGCTTGTCGCGCTGATCCTTTGTTTTTTGACGGCAGAGGGGTGGATGCTTCAGCAAGCCCGGCAGCGCGCGTCGCGTGCCGTCGCGAATCTTGAGCAGAAGAAACAGGAGCGCGATTGGCTGGAAAAACTCACGCCCGCACCCACAGCGGAAAACGAAGCAGCTATCGTTACGGCAGTGGAAGAAGCGCGGGAAACGCTGCGACGACTGCGCGATGAAGCGGTCGGTGGGGCGGTGACGGTTAACGAACGGGCCCCGGTGCGCCCGGTGGACAGCTTGTTCGCGCTCACTGAATTTTCGGAAGAGATGCGTCGAAAGGCAACGGAGGCACGCGTGGCGTTGAAACCGCAGGAGAGCTTTGGTTTCGCCAGTCATGTTCACGAGGGACCGTCGATTGAAGCGATTCCGACGGTGCATCGTCAGCAGTGCACGGTGCGGGAGCTGCTCGATTTGGTGTTCGCTGTCCGGCCGCAGGCGCTGCTGGCGGTGAGTCGCGAGCGTCCTTTCATGCAGGAAGAGGGCGGAGGCGCAGCCGGCCGGGCGGATTTCTTTGCGCCGGCTCCAGCCCTGCTTCTGCGTCAACCGGGATTGATTGAGACCGATGCCTTCCGGTTGGAGTTCACCGGGCAGACGGATGTGTTGCGGGATTTTCTGGCGGCCTTGGCCAACCTGTCGCGACCGGTGCTGGTGCGCAGCGTGGAAGTGGAATCGTTGAAAAACCCGCTCGTGCCGTCACATGAGAACGGGCCTGCCATCGTGGCGAAGGCGACGCCGTCGAAATTCATCGTTGCCCTGGAAGTGCCTGTATTCACCGCAGACACCGGAGAGCAGGTTCGCATGGAGTCGGCTGCTCCGCGCATGGCCGGATCAATCTATGCGTCCGAGGCGGTTTCAGCGCCGATTGCGCCGGAAACGATTTGGGCGAGGCCGGCAGCATCGACCGCGGGCGATTGGGCCTGTGATTTGTTCACGCCGCCAGATGTTCTCTTCGATGAGGTAACGGGACTCTTCGTGGCGGCGCGATCGGCCGCCCCCGTGGAATCGGTGGCCAGGGAGTTGCCCCCATTGCAACTGCTGTCGGTGAAGCAGGAAGTCTATCGTCTGCAGCTTGCCGGCTATTTCGGCGAAGCGGCCGATTATCTGGGCGCGTTTGTCAGCTCACAGAGCGCCGAGACTTTGCTGGCGAAGACCGGGCATCGTTTTGCTTCGCTGGGACTGACACTCAAAAATTTCGATGTGCGCACGGTCCCGCTGGGCGAGAACGAAGCCGGGCCGGTCTATGAGGCCGCCGCGCTGGCGGTGTTGCACGACGAGCAGACGGGCGCTGAGGTTGTGCTCGACAGCCGTCGACTGCTATTCACGGGGAATCTGCTGGCGGTCTTCAGGCTTCCCGGCGGAACCGGCGCTGCGCGCGAACTGCGTGAGGGCGACAGTTTCACCACGAGCGATGCCGTGTATCGAATAGAACGCATCCAGCTCGAACCGGCGGAAGTGGTCGTGAGCCGGAGCAAACCGACTCTGCCGGTGCCGGAGCTGCAGGTGCTGCGGCCCGTCGCCCAAACCACCGCCGGATCGCGTCGAGTGGTGCAAACATCGCAATCCGAACAACGCGTCGTCGCGCGACACGACTGATTTTACCCCACCATGAGCAGAAAAATCCACCCTCAAGCAGGACTTCTCCTTTGTCTGACGCTCGCGCTCAGCATCCCGGCCGCCGCGCAACTGTCGGAATCAGTCGAGCGCAACCGCACGGGTGGACAGTTGATAGAGGAGGTTAATGCCGCATGGCGGCTGCCCGCTCCAATCGGTGAGAATCGCACAGGCATGGCGTCTGAGGAGCGATCGACCTCATCGCTGCATGCAAAACTGGACGCCATCGTGCTGCCCAGCGTGAACTTTAGCGGTATGGAGCTGAGCCGCGTGGTGGGCACGCTCAGTCTCGTTTCCGTGGAGTTCGATCAAACCGGCAATGCGCCCAAAGGAGTGAATATCATCCTGCTCGATCCGGCGAACACCAACCCGACGATCAATCTCACGTTGCGCAACCTCTCCCTCCGGCGCGTGTTGGATTTCGTCGCCGGAGCCGCCGGTTACGAATACGAAGTGCAACACGATGCGGTGGTGCTTCGTCCGGGCACCGGCCAGACCGGCTTGGAGACGCAGTTTTATCCCGTTTCGCGTCCCACGGTCCTGCGCATGACCGGCCGTGCTGCCACGCAGAACGTGCAGGTGGCCCCGGGGCCGCCGCCCGACATCGAAAGCGAGGGGCGCGCGATCCGCGCTTTCCTGCAACTGGCCGGCGTGGATTTCGATGGGACACCGGGCAGCACGCTGGCGTTCGACGGTTCGCAACTCATCGCCACTCACACGACGCGCCATCTCACGCGCATCCGCAACATTCTCGCACGCTATCGCGACGTGCGACAGGTCGAGATCGAGGCGAAGTTCATGGAAGTGCAACAAGGCGCGCTCGAGGAACTGGGCGTGCAGTGGAATCTCGCCACCAAGGCGACCCAGCTCAACGGGACCGACGCCCGCTACTCCACCGGCGGCGGGGTCAATCGCACGCTGGCCGAGGCTTTTCGCAACGCCACGTCGTCGCAGCAGATTTCCATTTCTGGCGAAGGCCAGCCCGAAGGAGGGCTCAACTTGCCCGCGGCGGCGCCGTCCATTCCCGGTGGCGTGCTGCTGGGAGCGGGCGCCGGTCCGCTGGCCAACATCACCGGCATCATCGGCGAATTCGACGTGAACGCCATCGTGCGCGCGCTTTCGCAGAAGAGCGGCACGGAATTGTTGAGCGCGCCGAAACTCACCGTGCTTTCGGGCAATCCAGCCACGATCACGGTCGCGCAGGAGCTGCGTTATCCGCAGAGTTACGGTCAGATTCAGTCACAGGTCGGCACGGGCAGCATCTCCGGCGGTGGCTCGGCGGGTGTGTCTATCACTTCGGGAACGCCGCAGGAGTTCACCACGCGCAACATTGGCGTGGAATTGCGCGTCACGCCGACCGTGGAGGAGGACAACCGCAGCATCAGCCTCGACCTGAATCCCAAGGTGACGGAGTTCGAGGGTTTCGTGGAATACGGTGGCCCGAGCGTGGCGATCTCCGGCGGCACGACCGTCACGGTGCCGCCCGGTTTCTACCAGCCGATATTCGCGGTGCGGGAAGTGAGCACGCGCGTCACGTTGTGGGACGGCGCGACCCTCGTCATGGGCGGGCTCACACGCGAGGACGTGAAGAAGGTGAACGACAAGATCCCCGTGCTCGGCAGCGTGCCGATCATCGGTCGGTTGTTTCGCAGCAAGGGCGAAAGCACGCAGAAGCGAAACCTCCTCATCTTCGTGACCGCCAACCTGGTCAACCCCGGCGGCGCGCTGACGAAACATGCCGCAACTACCACAGCCGATGGCTCCGGCCAGCATTTGACGGCGACCCTACCGTAAAGCCGAATATCCCGACATTAGGAACGCGGGTTGGCTTCTCGGCTCGAAATGGGTTTACGCGCGGGGGCGAATCGCTTTCGTCGGCGCATGTCGAAATGGCTGCTGGTTGACGGCTACAACATGGCGTTCCGGGCGTTCTACGGGATGCCCGAGCTCACCCGCGCGGATGGTTTTCCGACGGGCGCGTTGCACGGCTGGGTGAAGACCTTGTGGAAGCTACAGGACCAGGAGAAGCCCGACGGGATGCTGGTGTTTTTTGATCTCGGCGGTTCGCAGGACCGGTTGGCGTTGCATCCGGAATACAAGGCGCAGCGCAAGGAAACGCCCGAGCCGCTGGAGAAACAGATTCCTGTCATCAAGGACCTCACACGCGCGATGGGGCTCGTGGGCATTGAACTCGACGGCGTGGAGTCCGACGATCTGCTCGCCTCGCATGCGCGCATGCTGGCGGCAGTCGGGCACGACGTGTTGATCGTGAGCGCCGACAAGGATTTCGCGCAGTGCGTGGACGACCGCATCAAGATTTTGCTGCCGCCGCCGACGGCCAACCCGAAGCTCGGGTGGCGGGTGCTTGATGCGGCGGGGGTGGTGGAGAAATTCGGCGTGCCGCCTGCGCAGATCGCCGAATATCTCGCGCTCATTGGCGACACGTCGGACAACATTCCCGGCATCGGTGGTGTCGGTCCCAAGACCGCGGCGAAGTGGTTTGCCGAATTCAAGACCTTGGAGGGGATCATCGCCGCGGCGGGCAGCCTGAAGCCTGATCGTTTCCGCGAGGCCGTGGCAAAGGAGGCCGAGCGTCTGCGCATGAACCTCAAGTTGACCACGCTGAGCGCGAAGTCGCCGATGGTGCACGTCGGACCCGGCGAGCCGCAGCCGGCAAAGCTGTTCCCGTTGCTCGAAGCGATGGAAATGAAATCAACACTCGCCGAGGCGCAGAAGCGTTATTCGGGCCAAGCGGAGCTGTTTTGAAGGCACGGGCTGAGGGCTTGCGTGCGACATACGATCAATTCAACCTGCAACCCAAAGGAAAACCATGAGCACCTTGAGCAAGAAGAGCGTCAACAAGAAGGATGTGATGCGGGAGATCATCGCCAAAGTAGGCAGGGAGCGAGCCATCGACTTGGTGATGCAATCCTACAACACGGAACTGGTGGCCACGCGGCTCAAGCGCTTGGAGGAGGGCGTGCCGGGCATCGGCGCTTTCAAGCGCCGGGACCATCTTGAGGACGCGCTCATCCGCGTGATGGAAGTCTGCGAACTGACCTGAGCGCTCAGGTCGTCGCCGGCGGCTCGAAGATGTAGCCGATGCCGTGGACAGTGCGGAAGCAGTCGAGGGAGATGCCGTTCTTGTCGAAGGCGGCGCGCACCTTGACGATGTATTGGTCGAGTGAACGGCTGCGAATGTCGGCGTGGATGCCCCACACGGAATGGATGAGTTCCTTGCGGGTGATCACGATGTTCCGGTGCGTGTGCAGGTAGGCGAGAATGCCGAGCTCCTTGCGGCCGGTCTTGAAGGTGGTGCCGTTGGGAAACTCGATCTCGAGGCGCTCCGGATGGATCGTCGCGCCGAGAAATTCGAACGGGCCGTCCACGGTGCGGAGGTTTTTGGTGACGTTGAAGTCGGCGTGGCTTTCGCTGCGGCGCAGCACGGCGCGAATGCGCGCGACGAGCTCGGTGTAGCTGAAAGGTTTGGTGATGTAATCGTCGCCGCCGAGATTAAGGCCCTGGATCTTCGCTTCGTCGTGGGTGTTCGCGGTGAGGAAGATGACCGGCGAGTTGATGTCCTGCGATTTCAACTCCTTGATGAGTTCGAAGCCGGAACCGTCGGGCAAGTTGACGTCGAGCAGGATGAGGTTCGCAAAATTGTTCTGCAGAAAACGCAGGGCCGGCGCGCAGCGTGGATACGTCTGCACGTTCATGCCGGCTTCCTCCAAATGTTGTGCGATCAGTTGGGCGAGTTCGACTTCATCTTCGACCACGACGATGAGGGGGCGGGGTTCTGCGCACATAGGCTGTGGGGGGCTGGGGGAGAGGAGACGACGATGTTTTTACAATTCGCAGCGCGCTTGTCAAAGCCTAGTTACGACTTAACCAGCCGGGGCCGAAACGGTGAAATCGGAGCATTTTTTGCTCAGGAAACGCCTTGGCGTGATGCAGGGAGGCGCCTCGAGAGCAATCGTTCGGCCTGCGAGTGAGAGTAGATGAGTGGGTGTGTAGCGTCCATGCGTCTCGGTTTTCGGGGAGCAGCGCACGAACTTGAACGTGCACAAACGCCACTGCGCTCGAAACGGAGCAAGAGAGCTTTTGGGGACGATTCTTTCCGTTCGAAGCAACACGTTTTCCGCGTGGAGCGCAGCACGTGCTGAGAATACTTGTCATTCTCCGGTTACGGACCTTCGTTGCCTGCATGAAAGTAACCATCGGATTGCTCCAGCACGCGGGCACGGCCAACCCGGCGCAGAATCTCAAGAAAACCCTGGCCTTGGCCGAACAGGCGGCGAAGCGGGGCGCGAAGATCATCTGCACGCAGGAGTTGTTTCGCTCCCAATATTTTTGTCAGAGCGAGGACCACGAAAACTTCAAACTGGCCGAGCCGATTCCCGGGCCGAGCACGGCTGCGTTCCAAAAGCTGGCGAAGAAACACAAGGTCGTGATCGTGGCTTCGCTCTTCGAGAAGCGCGCGGGCGGGCTTTATCACAACACCGCGGTCATCATCGACGCCGACGGCAAACTGCTCGGCGTGTATCGCAAGATGCACATCCCGGACGATCCGCTCTACTACGAGAAGTTCTACTTCACGCCCGGCGACACCGGGTTTCGGGCCTGGCAGACCAAATACGGCAAGATCGGCGTGCTCATCTGCTGGGACCAGTGGTATCCCGAAGGCGCGCGGCTCACGGCGCTGCAGGGCGCGGAGATTTTGTTCTATCCGACCGCCATCGGCTGGCACCCGCAGGAGAAAAAGCAATACGGGGTCAACCAGCACGGCGCTTGGGAGACGATTCAGCGCGCGCACGGCGTGGCCAACGGATGCTACGTTGCGGCCGTGAATCGCGTTGGCACGGAGACTCCGGTCGGCGGAGACGGCATCGAGTTTTGGGGCCAAAGCTTCGTGGCTGGCACCAGCGGCGAGATCCTCGCCAAGGCTTCGGTGGACCAAGAGGAAATCCTGCTCGTGCCGGTGGACCTCGGCAGCGTGGATACCACGCGCACGCACTGGCCGTTTCTCCGCGACAGGCGCATCGACGCCTACGGCGAAATCACGAAGCGTTATATCGACTGAGGGGTGGAACCTCACCCCCGAACGGGTTTCTTCCGCGAGCCAGCGCGTCCAGAAGCCGCGCTCCACCCGATGAGCCAATCTATAATCAAAAATCGAAAATCCAAAACACCCGCCGCGCTCGGTTTTCGCATGCCTGCTGAGTGGGAACCTCAGGAAGCGGTGTGGTTGTCATGGCCGCACAACTGCGAGACGTGGCCGGGACAGTTTCGTCCGATCCCCTACGTCTTCGCGGAGATCGTGAAACAGATCAGCCGCTTCGAGCAGGTGCGCATCAATTGCGCCGCCAAGCTCCAGGGGCGGGCGAAGCGACTGTGCGCGAAAGCGGGCGCGGACATGACTCGCGTGACATTCTACAACCACCCGACGAACGACACGTGGTGCCGCGATCACGGACCGATCTTCGTGAAACACCGCCGCACCGGCGAGGTGGCCGTGACCGATTGGGTGCACAACGCCTGGGGCGGCAAGTATCCGCCCTACGATCTCGACAATAAAATCCCCCCGAGCATCGCGCGCGCGCTGAAGCTGCGTCGTTTTGAAAACGACATGGTGCTTGAAGGCGGCTCGATCGACGTGAACGGCGCGGGCCTGCTGCTCACCAGCGAGCAGTGCCTGTTGAACAAGAACCGCAATCCGCGGCTCTTCCGCAGCGACATCGAGCAGAACCTGCGCGACTACCTTGGCGTCGAGCAGGTGCTTTGGGTGGGCGAGGGGATCGTCGGCGACGACACGGACGGCCACATCGACGACATCACACGCTTCTACAAGACCAACGGTTTCATCACCTGTGTGGAGTCGAACCGTCGCGACCCGAATCACAAATTCCTCTCCGAAAATCTGGAACGGTTGCGCGGCTTTCGCACGCGGGGGGGGAAGAAATTCGACATTGTCGAACTGCCGATGCCGAAGCCGTTCGGTTTTCGCGGCCAGCAGGTGCCGGCGAGCTACGCGAATTTTCTCATCATCAACGGCGCGGTGCTCATGCCGCAATTCCGGCAACCGAAGCGCGATGCCGCGGCGTGCGAGATCATCGGACATTGCTTTCCGGGTCGCGAGATCGTGCCCATTGACTGCTATCACCTGATTTGGGGCTTGGGCACGTTGCACTGCATCTCGCAGCAACAACCGGCCTGAGAGCCGCATCACCACCAACACCACCTGTCATTCCGAGCGCAGCGAAGAATCCAAGCGGATGAACAAAACTTGGTTCCTTCGCTGCGCTCAGGATGACGCTTCGAAAAATGAAACTGCGAATCACCACCCTTTTGTCCGCGATAGTGCTCACTTTGCTCACCGGTTGCGAATCCACCTCGTTCACGGAACGTCTCGCCGAGGTGCCGCCGCAGGTGCAAGTCGTGGCAGGTGATGTCGAAACCGTGCAACGCGCCGCCCAGAAGGCTTTCAAGCGGCTTAATTTCAATCTCGTGCGGAAGAGTGCCACTCGCATCGAGGCCGCCAGCGCCATCAACACCAGCCAGACCTTCGGCGACTCGCGGCAGATTGTGGCTCGAGTGAGATTGCTAGGCAGTGTGCCCGGCGAGACCGAGGTCGAGCTGTCGCTGTCCGAAGAAGTCAGCAGCACGTCCATGGGCGGCAGCAGCCAACGCGCCCTGCGCGAGCACAGTTTCTTTCAGATCTATTTCGCTATGCTCCAGCAGGTTTTGCAGGAAATGGCCACGGAGTCTGCAGTCGAGAAAAGTTGATTTTGCTCTTGCGAGGGGCGGGGCGTTCGGGGACTTTTCGACCCCTTTCGCGGCGTTCTTAGGTCAGGCCGGTTACTGCCGCGGTGCTCCGACCGGCCTGTCAGTCAGTCCAACCCTCAACCCTCGGGCTCGCAAGAGCCCACCCGGAAACGACGGATGTGCCGGAGCCACGGCCGAAATTTTCGACAAAGTTAATCATGAGTTCGTTAATGCAGGAACTGCTCGCGCAGAGCACGTTCGACAAACTGAAGGCCGGCACGATTGTCCCCGGCGTCATCACTGAAATCCGCGCCAACGAAGTGGTCGTCGACATCGGCGGCAAAGCGGAAGGCGTCATTCCCGCCAACGAGTTTTCCGATCTCGGTGAACTCCAGATCGGTTCCACCATCGAGGTCATCCTCGAGAAGCTCGAGGACAAGGAAGGCAACCCCGTCCTCTCCTACGAGCAGGCCCAGCAGAAGAAGAATTGGGAGAACATCCTCTCGAAGTGCCAGGAGGGCGCCATCGTCCCCGGCCGCGTGAAGACCAAGGTCAAGGGCGGCCTGATCGTCTCGATCGGCGTCGATTCCTTCCTCCCGGCCTCGCACATCGACATTCAGCCGCCCAAGAATCTCGACCAATACGTTGGCCAGACCTACGACTTCAAGGTTCTCAAGATCAACCACGAGCGGAAGAACATCGTGCTCTCCCGCCGCGAGCTCATCGAGGAGCAGCGCATCACCAAGCGCCGCGACCTGCTCGAGAAACTCCAGCCCGGCCAGGTCCGCAAGGGCATCGTCAAGAACATCACCGATTTCGGTGCGTTCATCGATCTCGACGGCATGGACGGCCTGCTGCACATCACCGACATGAGCTGGGGCCGCATCGGCCACCCGTCCGAGCTGTTGAAGCAGGGCGAGGAGATCGAGGTGATGATCATCGACATCAACCGCGAGAAAGAGCGCGTGTCGCTCGGTCTCAAGCAGACCAAGAACAATCCTTGGGACAACATCGACCACAAGTTCCCCGTTGGCTCCAAGATCCACGGCAAGGTCGTCAATCTCGTGCCCTACGGTGCCTTCATCGAGCTCGAGCCCGGTGTCGAAGGCCTCGTGCACATCACCGAGATGTCCTGGACCAAGCGCATCACCAAGCCCTCCGAGCTGCTTAAGGTCGGTCAGGAGCTCGATGCGGTCGTTCTCGGCATCCAGAAGGACGAGCAGAAGATCTCGCTCGGCCTCCGCCAGCTCGAACCCAACCCGTGGGACATGGTCCGCCACAACTACCCGGTGGGCGCTCGCGTCCGCGGCAAGGTGCGCAACATGACCACCTACGGCGCCTTCGTCGAACTCGAGGAAGGCATCGACGGCATGGTGCACGTCTCCGACATGTCTTGGACCCGCAAGATCAACCACCCGTCCGAGATGCTCAAGAAGGGCGACGAAGTGGACGCGATCGTGCTCGACGTGGACGCCGGCCAGCAGCGCATCAGCCTCGGCATGAAGCAGCTCGCCACCGATCCGTGGACCGACATCGACTCGTTCTTCCGCATCGGCGACGTCGTGCAAGGCACCATCTCCAAGGTCACCACCTTCGGCGCCTTCGTGGAGCTGAAGGATGGCATCGATGGTCTCGTGCACATCTCGCAGATCCAGGAGGATCGCGTGGACAAGGTGAAGGACGTGCTCAAGCCCGGCCAGCAGGTGTCCGCTCGCGTCATCAAGATCGACCGCGAAGCGCGCCGCATCGGCCTCTCGATCAAGGCCGCCAACTACTCGGCCGAGCAGCTCGCGCAGGAAACTGCGACCTACGAGCAGTTCGCCAAGAGCTCCGGCGCCACCGACCTCACGAACCTCGGCGATATCTTCGACGAGGCCGCGAAGAAGGAATAAGCCTCCGGCTCACCGCAAAACTTCCAAGGCGTCCCGCGCAAGCGGTGCGCCTTTTTCTTTTGTCTGAACGAGCAAGAAACCATTGTGATTGGTCAGATTTTTCCGAGAGTGCGATGCAGTTTAAGTCCTTGCTGAGCGTGGTTTAGCAATATGGGGAATGGTTCGCGCAACAAAGCGTTTCGGGAAAGGACGTGGGAGCCGATGAAAAGGAAGCAGGGGTTGGTCTGTCCCGCGCTGCGTGTGCTTCGCGACGGCGCGGGAATTGACCGGCTCCGGCTTCGGCATGCTCAAACGTTTTCATCTTCGCTATCGGCGAACCCTCGGGCCGCTTTTGGCCACGCTTGCGCTGGTCGGCTGTGCGACGTCGCCGGGCGTGGTTGCGCCGCCTGCGCCCGCGGCGGCTCGCTTGGCGGTCGTTAATCTCACGCCTCACGTATGGCGCATCGCCGTGTCGGCGACGACGGGCGGCGAGCCGCGAGTGCTGCAGGTTGAAGGCGGCGCCTCGGTGGAACTCCAGCTAAGCGGCGGCGATTATCACATTGAACAAACGTTGCTGAGCGCGTCCGGACCAAATGAAATGACGCGGCGGTTTTCCGCGACCTTCGAGGCCGGACAGGCCTATCGCTGGCCGCTGGCGACGCTCGGCCCTGCGTCGGACGACGACGAAGCCAATAACGGGAGCGAGGCGCGATGAGCCGGCAGTTGCCATGAAAGTGGAGGATTCCAGCCGATTGGCCGTGGCCGAGCTGAATTGGGGGCACAACCCGTCCGCGATTCTCTGGATCGGCAGCCGTGCAGTGCATCAATACTGGGCGCTGCTCGCGCCGTATTTTCGCGACGTCCTGCTGACGCCGCAGCGACGCGCGGAAGATCAGATCATCGCTTGGTCTTGGCGGGAAGAGCGTGAAAGCCGGGTGCCGACGGGTGCGGAACTTGCCGCGTTGCGCAAACGACTCGCGGGCGATTTGCAGGCCTTCGTCGACAATGTGTCCGCTGGCGCGGAAGAAGGACGCGGGCTGGTGGCCGCGGGAAACGCGCCGGGTATTGGGCAGATTGCGGCCGCGATGGAAGGATGGGTTTCGCGTTTGCTAGCCATGTCGGACAACGAGTTCGTTTCGTATGTTGCCTGCACCGAGTCGGGGTTGCGTTTGCATAGTTGGGGACTCACGACGGCGGTGGTTCCCCGTT
Organism: Opitutales bacterium; assembly: GCA_044507675.1. Lineage (GTDB taxonomy): Bacteria > Verrucomicrobiota > Verrucomicrobiia > Opitutales > Opitutaceae > Lacunisphaera. The sequence continues at coordinate 67,655 of JBIQJF010000012.1, forward strand.
TTCCCGAGACGGACAAAGCGAAGACCGAGAGCGAAGGCGGTGATGGTCCGGAGGAACCGGACGTCGTGGCAGGCAACGCAGCGGTTCGTTCGGGTCGCGCGCGCCGAAGAATGGGATTGGTTCTGCTGACGATGGGGCTGCTTGCGGGTGGCGTGTGGGCTGGCCGTCAGGCTTGGGGAGCGATTCGTGACGAACAGCGCATGACCAATGATGCAGGTCCGCGCCGCGAAGTGGGTGGCTTCAATTTGAGAAAACTGTGGCAGCGATTTGGTGGAACGAGCGACCGCCCGCTTGAGCGAGATCCAGTGCAAGCGTCTGAGAAGAAGACGGCGGCCGTTGGCAGCAAACCGGATCCTGCGGGACTTGGGACCCAGTCTGTTTCTCTGAAAGCGGCACGTTCCACGGGGAAAAATGACTCGGCTAAAAGTGTCGCGATCACGTCTGCCGGTGAAGCGGTTGATCTGGCAGACAGTGCCCGCCAAGTGACCACTGAAGCCGCAGCGACATCGTCAGCCTCTGATTCCACGGTGGGCGGTGGGGCTGCTACGAACCGTTATGGAGTCGCAACGGGTGGAGTGTCTGCTGCTCCGGCAGGCGGTGGTGGTGCGGCGGCTCCTTCCGTGACAACGGTGGCACCTCAGTCGGAGCTGGCATCGGGTGGATCGCCGCGCGCTTTTCAGCCGCAGACGACAAATTCCGGAACGACGGTGGCGTCAGCATCGGCCGATGATCCAGTAGCCCGCTCGGCGATGGATTCTGTTGGGGCGAATCGAAAAAATGACGCGGGTTCCATGCACGCCACACAGGAACGCATGGAGGAGGCTAAAGCTGCGACGGTGGCGACGATCACAAGCACGGACGACGGACGGGGAACCGTGGTAACGCGCGGACCGGAGCGCGCCGACGCAGCCTCGACCGATGAAACAGCGAGCGTTCGTTCTCTTTTAGCTCTGCGGGATGCATCCGAAGAATCACGTGTGGCCATGGCAGAAACGTCGTGGACACGAGTGGTGCGTGTGCAGGCCGGAGAGTGGCGCGTGCGCTTGCTTGGCGAGACGATCCTGCCCACGCAACCCGTGCGTGCTGGAGAAGAAGTCACGTTCGAGACGATGCGCGCCCAAATGCTGGCGGAGCGGCGGGCACAGCTGCCGGTGGCTTTCGCGAGCGTTCGCGGCCGGCGAGGTTTTGCGGTGGAGAGTGAGAGCGGTCCGTTGCAGTGGCGGATTCCGGCCGGTGCGGACACAATTTCCGCCCAAGCTGACGGAAACCGCGCCGAGATTTTCTGGGCGGAAGGTGCTGCGCCGTCGTCCGAGATCTACGAGGCAGTGGATGAGCAAGGCCGCGCCGTTGCGCGGCTGGAAGTGGGTGCCGACCGGACGCCGGTCCTGTCCCTCACCGCGGAAACACGCGGGTGGTGCTGGTTCACGCTGGACGGAGAAGTGACATCGTTCATCGGGCGACGGCTGTCGCTGGAAACCATGCCGTCAGCTTGGCATTGGACGATGGATGCGCATGGCGCGCACCTCCAAATCCCTCTGACCACGTCAGCCGGCACTGCGGAGGTCGAGACTGTCGCATTAGTTGACCCGGCAACCGGCTGGGCGATCATCAGCCAGATCACGCTGACCGCGACCTCGTCGCCGAGATGATACAGAAAAGTGATGGGCCGGTGAGGTGTGCGGTGGTCACGGAGGGAAAGCTAACCACTCGGGGCGAAGAGGTAAGACCCGGGTTGGCTGGGCGGTCCCGGCCAATCACGCGATTTATGACCTCATAGCTGCTATAGAACCTCGAAACAGGTCTTTGCTCTGCGTTCCTCGTTGATATATGTTCACCTCTGTCTGGACTTCGCTTCGATCAGCACAGGCCCGCCGTCTTGGCCTACTAGGTAATACACTTTCGCGCTTTGGACCTCAGCGGTGAACACTACTTCCGCGGGTTCGTGCCCCGGTGGGCGAACATGCGGTGAGACCAATGCCTTGAATTCATGAGTTCCGGCGGAGACGAGCGCGCCTCGTTGCAGATCAACCAATGGCGGGATCGTTTCGCGGACAACCGGGTTTCCGTCGATTTTGATGAGGGTATAATCCAGCGTGCTGGTGATCGGCGGATCATTTTGGGGAGCCGATATCATGTGCTCGCGAATTATTGCAAACCCGGCGGGAGCTTCCTCGGCATTCCATCTGGAGCATCCGGCGGTCAGGAGGACCAAAAGGACTACCGAAATAAACCGGTAGGACAGTTTCATAACCCAAGCCTTTGAGGTGGCACCGCTCTCGTCATCGTCGCTTAGGGTGTGCTGACGGCGGATTGGGCGGGCGCCGGCTCCCCGGCTTTGTTCGCTACCGGCAGCACGATGAATTCGCTGACTTTGGCGGGGTCGTAGAATTGTTTGGCGAGCGCGGTGAGTTCGGCGGCGGTGATGCCCTCGTTGTCGGTGTAGCGGTGGCGGCTCCAGTCGAGGCGCTCGGGGTATTCCTGCGCGGCGGCGAGGACGGTGCCGAGCCAGTAGGGATTGGTGCGGGCGGATTCGCGGAGGGCGGTGAGGATGGGTTGGCGCGCGCGTTCCAATTCCTCGTCGGTCACTTCGCCGGCGTGGAGATCGGCAGCGACCTTCTTCATGGCGTCGGCGATCATGCGGGCATCCTCCGGGGCGACGACGGCCTCGGCGACGAGCCAGCCGTAGCCGGGATAGGTGTCGCTGAGATCGGCGCCGGCGTTGGGGCTGTAGGTGCCGGCGAGTTTCTCACGGATCTCGACGCGGAGGCGGTCGGAGAACACGTCGTTGAGCATGCGAATGCGGCGCGTGAGTTTCACATCGCGTCCGTCGGGGGCGGGCCAGTAGAGGCGCACGAGGGCCTTGGGGATTTCGGACGTGATGGTGTATTGCTTGGCTAGCGGTTCGGCGGGACGCGTGAGTTTGCGCGCGGCTTCGTAGGCGGGTTTGGCGTCGCGCTTTGGCAACGCGCCGAAGGTCTGCGCCACCGCCGCAACGACGGCGTCGGGTTCGAAGTCGCCGACGACGGCGATTTCGACCGGAGCGCGGGTGAACTCGGTAGAGAGCCATGCCTTCAGTTCGTCGAGGCTGCGGGAGAGCAGCACGTCCTTGGGCGGCAAACCGAAGCGCGGATCGCCGCCGGCCAGCAGGCGCGCGATTTCCAATTGAAACGGTCCGTCCGGCGTGTGCTCGAGGCGCTGGTAAACCTGTTCAGCCATCTTGTGCAGCTGGCGGATGGATTCGGGGCGATAACCGGGATCGGTGAGGAAGGCACAGAAGAGCTGGAGCTGAAGAAGCAGGTCGGTGCGATTGGTGGCGGCGCCGAAAATGAAGGCGTCGGATTGGGCGCCGAAGGCGAGGCCCACGGTCTTGCCGGCGAGGAGGCGCTGCAGGTCGTCCACGCTGTGTTTCCCGAGGCCGCCGGTGGTGAAGGTGACGTTGGCGAGCACGCCGAGACCTTGCAGATCCACCGGCATGGTGAGTGTGCCGCCGCCGAAGCGGACGTTGACGCGAATGCGGCCAGCTTCGAAGTCGGTGGGCTTGAGGTTGAGGCGCACGCCGTTGGCGAACTCGATGAGCGTGGCGCCGAGATCGTCGACGGCGGCGCGCTTCGTCACTTCGCCAGCGGGACCGAAATCGGTGTAGGCGAAAACAGCTTGGTCGATTTTGTCGGGTGGGGCAACGGGCTGGCTCGCGCTGGCCGCAAAAGCGGCGGCGATGGCTGCAGGTGCGTCGGGCAGCTGGACGCTGCCAGTAACAAAGAGTTTCCGTCCGGCGGCTTCGCTCCAGGCGGCACGCAGCGCGGCGGTGCAGATTTCGGGAGTAATTTTGGCGAGCGCGGGCTGGTAGAGCTGTTGGTCGGCAATCGGGTGGGTGGAGACGGAATCATCGAGGAGGTCACCGACGAGATCCTGCGCGAGCGCACCGGAGCGGCGGGTGGGCGCGGTCTGCACGGCTTGTTCGAGATTGTTGCTCATCTCTGCGACGGCTACGGCCAGCTCTTCGGGCTGGAAGCCATGTTCGAGCGCGCGGCGCAACTCCTGTTCGGCGACTGCGAGGGCGGCCTGCCACTGGTCGGGCCGACAATTCAGTTCGATGGAGGCGTTGCGGAAGAGGTCGAACTGCTCGGTCACGCCGACCATGCCGCTGAGGAAGGGCGCGCCTTCCGTTTTCGCGAGAATCGAGAGGCGGCGGTTGAGCATGCGCAGGGCGAGCGCGCGCGGGAGGTGTTTGAGACGGTTGGCTGCGGTATCGGGTTCGAAGGCGTAGGGCTCCACGGTCTGGATGGAGACGTTGGCCGCACCGGCCTCCATTTCGGTGTGCAAGCGGGCTTCGACGGCGGCAGTGGCGGTGACGCTGCCAAGACGTGGTTCAACGGGAGCGGGGCCGCGGGCGGTGAGCGGGCCAAAAATTTCGCGCACGACCGGTTCGACCGCAGCGGGATCGAGGTCGCCCACGAGCACGAGCACCATGCGCTCGGGGCGATACCAAGCATCGTAGAACTCGAGGAAGCGTTCGCGCGGGGCGTTGCGCAGGACTTCCTCGGTGCCGATCGGAATGCGTTGCGGCAGTCGGGTGTCGGGCACGAGAAAATCGAGCTCGGCGAGGAAGGTGCGGAAACCGACGGAGTCGCGGGCGCGTTTTTCGCTCAGGATAATGCCGCGTTCCTTGTCGATTTCGGCCGGGTCGAAGAGGATGCCGTCAGCCACGTCGGCGAACCACCTGAGCGATTCCTTCAGGGTTTCGGGTTTGGTGTCGGGCAGTTCGAGCTGGTAGATGGTGCGGTCGAATCCGGTCGAAGCGTTGGTGTCGCCGCCGAAATCCATGCCGAGCTTTTGGAAGAACTCGATGACGTTGGCCGCAGGGAAGTTTTTGCTCCCGTTGAAAGCCATGTGTTCGAGGAAGTGGGCGAGGCCGCGCTGATTTTCGTTTTCGTGGAAGGAGCCGGCCTTGATGGCGAGCCGGGCGCTGATGCGGCCCTTGGGCTCGGCGTTGCGGAGAAGCGCGTAGCGGAGACCGTTGTCGAGTTTGCCCCAGTGGATCGCGGAATCGACGGGCAGGTCGCTGGTCTGGTGCGGAAAATCAGCGGCGCGGAGCGCGGCGAACGGGGCGAGCAGAACGAAGAGAACCAGCCGCAGCGCCGGAGCGTGGAAAGAGAACAGCTTCATAGCGACATACAATCCACGCGTGCTGCAGATACAAGTGCCGAGCTTGCCGCGAGAATACGCGGAAACGCTGGAAAATTTTGTGGCCAAATGTCCTTCCGGTTTACTTGCTGGTATCATGACAAAAGCAGTCAACTCATCCCAACCACCCGAAAAAACCAATGTCATGCTGGCCCGGAAAAAGGGACCGGTTTCGAAGTTCATTGCGCGTAGCTACCGTCACTTCAATGCCGCGGCCCTGATGGACGCCGCCAAGGGCTACGAAGCGCATTTGCAGATGGGCGGCAAAATGATGGTTACTCTCGCGGGCGCCATGTCCACCGCCGAGCTGGGCATCTCGCTGGCCGAGATGATCCGTCGTGACAAAATCCACGCCATCGTCTGCACCGGCGCGAACCTCGAGGAGGATGTTTTCAATCTCGTGGCCCATAAACACTACGTGCGGGTGCCGCATTACCGACATCTCACGGCTGACGAGGAGCAGGCGCTGCTCGACCGACACCTGAATCGCGTGACCGACACCTGCATTCCCGAAGGCGAGGCCATGCGCCGCATCGAGGCGGTGGTGGGTGAGGAGTGGGAAAAAGCCGACGCTGCAGGCGAACGCTATTTTCCGCACGAGTTCATGTATAAAGTGCTGCGTTCGGGCCGACTGAAGAAGTCCTACCAGATCGATCCGAAGGACTCCTGGATGCTGGCGGCCTGCGAGAAGAACCTGCCCATCATCGTCCCGGGTTGGGAGGATTCCACACTCGGCAACATGTATGCCGGCCGGGTGCTCACTGGTGAAATCAAGAACGCGCACACGGTTCGCACCGGCATCGAATACATGGCCTGGCTCGCGACTTGGTATGAACGGACCGCGAAAAAACTTCGCAATGGCGAGGGCTCGGTCGGTTTCTTCCAGATCGGCGGCGGCATTGCCGGTGACTTCCCGATCTGTGTGGTGCCGATGCTGCACCAGGATCTTGGCCGCACACGCGCGCCACTCTGGGGCTATTTTGCACAGATCAGCGACTCGACCACGAGCTACGGCAGCTACTCCGGTGCGGTGCCCAACGAGAAGATCACCTGGGGCAAGCTCGGGCGCAAAACGCCTAAGTTCATCATCGAGTCCGACGCCACCATCGTTGCCCCGCTGATTTTTGCGTGGGTTTTGGGTCAGTAAAGGCGACACCACTAATCTTCACTAATGACTCACTAATCAAATTAGTGTCCAATCAGTGACCATTAGTGGTGCACCTTTGTGATCTGGGCTTACCGACTCATCTTTCTCCCGGCGCTGCTGCTCGCTTCGCCTTATTATCTCTGGCGGATGCGGCGGCGCGGGGGTTACGGGGAGGCATTCTGGCAGCGGTTGGGTAGGACGCCGCCGTTGCCCGCGAAGCGGGCCGGCGTGAAACGCATCTGGCTCCAGGCGGTGAGCGTGGGCGAGATGCTCGCGATCGGACCGTTGCTGGAGCGTTTGCACCGCGAGGGAAACATCGAGGTTTACCTGAGCACGACCACGAGCACGGGCTACCAACTGGCGAAGGATAAATACGACGCACTGACCATCGGCATCGGTTACTTCCCGCTCGATTTCTGGGCGTTCAGCGAGCGGGCGTGGTGGCGGGTGCGGCCCGACTTGTGCATCCTGATGGAAGGCGAGCGCTGGCCCGAGCATGTGCGACAGGCGGAGGTTCATGGCGTGCCGGTGCTGAGCGTGAACGCGCGCCTCTCCGATCGCAGTTACCGGCGTTCGGTGAGTTTTGGTTTTGCGGTCCTGGCGTTGTCGCGCGGCATCACGCGCATCCTTTGCTCCTCGAAACGGGACGAACAGAGATTCCGCATGATCGGTTTTTCGGCCGATCGACTGCAGACGACCGGCAATCTCAAGCTCGATGTTGCGATTCCGCCGCTACCTTCGACTGAACTGACGCAGTTGCGCCGCGAACTCGGGTTTGGCGAAGGTTTGGTGCTACTCGGTTCCTCGACGTGGCCGGGCGAAGAGGAAGCGTTGATCGCGGCCTTGCAAGCGGCGCGGGGGAAGGGCGCCCGTGTCTCTCTTCTGCTGGTGCCGCGCCATGCCGAGCGACGTGAGGAATTGCGGACCTTGCTGGCTGATACGGGGCTTTCGTTCCATTTCCGCTCGGCGGGACCGGCGGCGTCGCTCGTGGATGTGGCGATTGGCGACACGACTGGTGAGCTGCGGAAGCTCACGCAACTCGCCGATCTTGTCTTCGTGGGCAAGAGCCTCGCTCCGCATGAAGGTGGCCAGACGCCGGTCGAAGCAGCGATTCTGGAGAAACCCATTCTGCATGGACCGCACATGACAAACTTCCACGATATCATCCGTGGGCTCACCGAGGCCGGGGCGGTGCGGAAGGTCGAGACGCGCGAAGAACTCATCCGCGTGGCGTCGGAAATGCTCGGCGACGAATCGCAACGCCGGCAGCTCACGACCAACGTGCGTGCCTGGCACGAAGCCAATCGCGGTGCGACCGATCGCACGATCGCGGTGATCCGCGAACTGCTTCCCGCACAGCGGAGCTGACGAATTCCTTTCGGCCTTGCAGAGGCGCGGACCAGCCACGCTCCCGGCCATTACCGCATGAGCGTTCGTTCAGAGGACCGTCTTTAGCAGGCCGGCGACACCGACGCTCAGTGCGGCGAGTGAGTCGCCGGCGATGAGACCGCCGCCCACGAGCGACATCGTGCTCATGTCGGAAGGCAGCGCGTTGGCGTCGGGCGCTGCGGCGGTCTTGCGTTTCGCGGCCCAAGCCGTGAACAGGGAGCCGAAGATGCCACCACCGGCCCACCAAAGCACGGTGGGGATTTCCACGAAACCGCCGAAAGAAGAAGCGTAGGGGCTCGGCAGCAGCACGGCGTCGACGATAAAGTCGGTGGCCTTGCCGCCGCGGGAGCGCTCGACAAAGGCCTTGTAGGCGGCGGTGCGCTTGATGAGCTTGCGCACGACCATGGTCGCGAGGCCAATGCCGATGCCGAGCCAGAGGGCCTTCATGATGTGGGGTTGTTCGAGGGTGATGCCCTTGATCGCGCCGACGAACTTGTAGGTCATGGCCGACTGCCACTGTTGCGCGCCCTCGACGTGGGGATTGCTGAACTGGTCCACCTGCAGGATCGGGTAGGCGCTCATGAAAACCTTGGCGAGCACCACAGTGAGCACGGCGCCGCACGCGATGCCGATGACCTGGTAGCGGAACTGGTTCACGCGGTTCGTGCCGAGGCGCCAGCCGGTGGAGCGGTCCTGCTGCATGTCGCCGCCGACGCTGCAGGAGATGAGGAGAATGGCGGAGCACATGAGGCCGACACCGGGGTCCTTCAATCCGAGCGCGGACATGATGAAGACGGCCATGACGAAAGCGCTGGAAATCGGGTTCCAATCGGAGATGCCGAGCGAGATGCCGTTGACCAGCACGAACACGAAGACCAAGGCCAGCGCCACCACGAGGAAGAAGACGGGTTGTTGCAGCAGCTGGCTGCCGAGGATCACGATGCCCGCGCCCCAGCCCGCGATCCACAGGAGGAGTCGCACCATATTAACGCGTTTCCAATCCGGCTCCGCCGCGACCGGGGCCTGCTGCTTGAAGCGTTTGGCCGCCTCGATGAGGATGAGGGTGATGTCGAGACCGGCGGCGCCGAGGATGGTGCCGAGCGAGATGATGAAGCCGATCTTGCGGTAGGGATCCCCCTCGGCGAGCCAGCCGATTTCAATGAGGTGCGGCTTGATGCCGACACCGATGAGGGCGACGACCAAAGCCGGGATTGCAATGCGCGCGCCGACGATAAAGCCGGCGCCGACGGTCGAGGCCGAGACACCGTAGGCGCCGATGGCCGCGACCTTGAACGAGGCAAAGCCCACGCCGTAGCCGGCCAGCATGCCGCCGCCGAGCTTGGCGATGGAGCGGCGCAACAGCACCGGATCGGTCAAGGCGCGCAGGATGTTTGCCACCGCAAAACCGGAGGGGAAGGTCAGCTGCATGCGATCCACCAGCACGGGGGTGTAGAGCATGCCCACGCCCACGCCGAACATGCCAATGCAGGTCAGGAAGAGGACCATTTTCCATTCAGGCACCGGGGGCAGATCGAGCCAGACCATTGCCTGGATGAGCACGGCCATGGCGCACATGCCTGCGACCGAAGCCGCCATCGTCTGCATGTAGTTGGCGCCGTGCTTGCCTTCGGGGCCGTAGGGCAGGGTAACCACGCTGCCGAGGATGCCGGCGAGCACCTGGCCACCCACGAAGAAACCGATGGAGAAATTCATGAAGGCCGCCGAGATGCCGCCGAGCGGACCGAGGATCGTGATGGCCACCACGGAGAGCATCACGTGGTAGGCGGGTGAACCGATGGGAGGGAGATAACGCTTCAGGCCGGTTGGTTCGGTCATGTCAGTAGGAACAGTGTGTGGACCGACACCATGCTGGTTATGACACAGCCGCCAATCCCTAAATCTTGGGTCGGATGGCCACGGCTTCAGGCGAACACGGCGCCGCCGAGGAGCTGTTCGCCAGAGTAGAGCGCGAGAATTTGCCCGGCTGCGAGGGCGCGCTGGGGCTGGTCGAATTTGATGTGAGCCGTGGCGTCGGGTCCGGGTGTGAACTCGACGAAGACGCGCGGATCGCGGTAGCGCACGCGACACTCGAGCCGTTGTGGTGTGGAGATGGCCTCGCCGATGAAACTCAGGCTGTGCACGCGCGCTTCGGATGTCCAAAGGCCGGGCGCTTCGGGGCCGTCGAAAGCGACGAGTAACGCGTGGTCGGACGCCCGCTTGCCCACGACGACGTAGGCTTGGTTGTCGGTATTGGACGGAATGCGGATGCCGCGGCGCTGGCCGATCGTGTAGTAATGCAGGCCGCGATGTTCGCCGAGAATCTTATTGTCAGTGGCGCGCACGATGGGGCCGGGATGCTCGGGCACGTAGGCGCGGAGGAAGTCGGCCATCTTCACTTCGCCGATGAAACAAATGCCTTGGCTATCCTTCTTGCGGGCGTTGGGCAGCTTGGCCTCGTCGGCGAGGGCGCGCAGCTCGGGCTTGCGCAGATGACCGATGGGGAAGAGGGCGTCGCGCAACTGCGCCTGCGAGAGCAGCGCGAGGAAGTAGGACTGGTCCTTGTTACTGTCCAAGCCTTCGAGGAGCGCGTAGGAATTTTCGCTTTTCGATTTTGGATTTTCGACCGGCACTTTCCGCGCGTAGTGACCGGTCGCCACGAACTCAAAGCCCTCGGCCCGGGCGTAGTTGAGGAACACACCGAATTTCATTTCGCGGTTGCACATCACGTCGGGATTGGGCGTGAGGCCGCGCTGATAACCGTCGAGCAGGTAGTCCACCACGAGCCGGCGATAATCCTGCATGAGGTTGACGACGCGGAAGGGGATGCCGATGGCTTCGGCGGTGGCGCGCGCGTCGTCGATGTCCTGCATCCACGGGCAGTGGCCGATGACATTGTCCTCGTTGATCCAGTTTTTCATGTAGGCGCCGACGACGTCGTGCCCCTGCTGTTTGAGCAGAAGCGCGGCGACGGAGCTGTCCACTCCGCCCGACATGGCGACGAGGATGCGGGACATGCGCCCAGAGAAACCACTAATGGCCACTAATGAACACTAATTTTGAGGAAGAAGAGGACGCGACGTGCGGACCTCCATCCCCGATATTCGAGCAACCCGTCATGCTTAACCCAAAACCGACACGAAGCGCACGCTTGCGATGGCGCGGCGTGTGCTGGAGTATTGTCCTTCCTCATCCGTGAACACGCGCACGCCCTTCCATCCCGAGCACGCCTATCGCATTACGCGAGCGTGGCTGACCTCGGCTTCGTCGGGCATCATCGAGATGGGAGCGGATTGGACGGCGGAATCGCTCCCGTTGCTCACGCCCGGCGACAAAGCCTTTGAGTTTGCCGATCTCAGTCCGGCCGAGCCGTCGCTTTATGCTGACGAGGCAGCCTACTACGTGGACGACACCGACCACGTCGTCTTCATGCTCGATCCGGCGGAATACAGCTGGATCAACTTTGAGGAAACACCGGCCTACGTGGCGGGCGATTTCAACGGTTGGGCGGACGCGATCGGTCGCAAAGAATGGCTGCTGGCGCCCGGCCAGCTCAACGGCCGCGATGTGCTGCTGCTGCGCAAGCCGGCCGCCGGTCTGCTCACCGACCCGGCGCAACAGTTCAAGTTCGTCACTGCCGACAGCCGCTGGCTCGATCTGCCGCGCGATGTGACCAATCTGATCACCGACGCCAAGGGCCGCCACAACCGCGCGCTCAACAAGCATCGCACCGGGCGCAATCTCTTCCGTTTCACGACGGCGGAGCCGATCCTACTCAACCAGACCTACTCGGTCATCCATGTGCGCGATGGCCGGGAGGCACCCAAGACGCGTGTGCGACTCGGGAAGTTCTTCCATGCGCTCCGCAGCAATCTGCCACTGGGCGCGATTGTCGGACGCGGTGCAACGACGTTCCGACTCTTTGCCCCGCGCGCCAAGCACGTGCGTCTGTTCCTGTGCGAGAAACTGGAGGAGCAGGACAAGGCCTTCGGTTACGAGCTCGACCGCCGCACAGAAGAAGGCGGCTGGCAGGGGGTATGGGAAGCTCACCTCAACCGCAACTTGCACGGCTGGTATTACTGGTATTCGGTGAGCGGCCCGCACGACGTGTTCGGACATTTTCATCCGAGCCAGCGTATCCTCGACCCCTACGCGCGGGCTGCGGTCGGTCGCGACGGGCCCGGTATCGTGCTGGATCCCGCATGGATGGGGCAGGGCGACCGCTCATTTCACACGCCCGCCTGGCAAGACCTCGTGATCGCCGAGGCGCACGTCCGCGACCTCGCCGCCCACGCGCCAGTGCCGCTCACGGCGGACGAACGTCTTGGCTTCACCGGACTGCGAAAATGGGTGGAGAGCCCGGATTTCTACCTGAAGAAACTCGGGGTGAACTGCGTGGAGCTGCAACCCATCCATCAGGCCGACAACACCGCGCGCGACGAATATTTCTGGGGTTACATGCCCGCGAGCTACTTCGCCCCCTCGGCGGATTACGGTCTCGACGGCGCGCGCGCCTCGCAGGTGAAAGAGCTCCAGGAACTCGTGGCAGCGTTCCACCGCCAGGGCATGGCGGTGGTCCTTGACGTGGTCTACAATCATGTCGGCGCGCCCGCGCACCTGCTGTTCATCGACAAGCTCTACTACTTCGAGCTGGCCGACGACGGCACGCTTACGAACTGGAGCGGTTGCGGCAACGACCTGCGTGCGCGTTCCGCCATGGCGACGCGTCTCATCGTGGACAGTCTCGTGCAGCTCATCGAAGTCTATGGCGTGGACGGTTTCCGCTTCGACCTCGCCGAGCTCATCGGCGTGGATGTGTTGCGGCAGGTCGAGACCGCCCTGAAGAAGGTGAAGCCCGATGTCATTCTCATCGCGGAGCCGTGGAGTTTCCGCGGGCACATCGCCGCCGCGTTGCGGCCGACGGGCTTCGCATCGTGGAACGACAACTATCGCAATTTCCTGCGCGAATACGTGCACGGTCGCGGCGGAGCCGATTCGCTGGAATATTTCCTGAAGGGTTCGCCGTGGCACTTTGCCTACTGGCCCGCGCAGACCGTCAACTACACGGAATCGCATGACGACAGCACGTGGATCGACGTCATCACCGAAAACCCGGGTCACAATGGCCATCATCCGACCCAGAACGACCGGCAGCGCACGCACCTGATGGCGGCGATCCTGTTTGCCTCGGTGGGCATCCCGATGATTTCGGCCGGGCAGGATTTCCTGCGCAGCAAGCACGGCGTGAACAACAGCTACCTGCGCGGCGATCTCAACGCGCTCGACTACCGGCGGGTGGCGCGGTTTCCGGGCACGCACCGGTATTTTGCCGACTGGATCGCTTTCCGGCGGTCGGCACGCGGCCAGTTGTTGCGGCAATGGTCGCGTCCGTCGGAGGGATTCTTCCGGTGTTTTCGTGCCGAAGGGCAGCCGGCGCTCGTGGCCATCTACAATGCCGATGGCAGCCAGGGACCGCAGAAGCTCATGTTTGCCGTCAACCCGCACATCGACGACACGACGCTGGCTATCGGCAAATACGCCCGGGAGGGCTGGCGCCTGCTGGCCGATCACGAGTGTTTTTATTCCGAGAGCAGCCCCGGACCGCTCGAAGTGGGCCCGGACAGTATTTTCATTCCCGGTTTGGGCTGCAGCCTGTGGACGGCGGGCTGAAGAAATGAGTAACAAGTGGCAGGTAACGAGTAACAGGAGTGCCTTAGCCACTGTTTATTACGCAAATATTGGCCACTGCTGGGCGGATAAGGGCACATTTGCTGCATCGCTCTTGCCAAAGCCCGGGCCGGGCTTTTCAGTGACGATTCTTAACGTCCACGTCCTCAACCCACACCTAATATGGCAGTCAAAGTAGCAATCAATGGTTTCGGCCGCATCGGCCGCCTCGTTTTCCGCGCGTTGGTCGAGCAGGGTCTGCTCGGCACCAAGCTCGATGTCGTCGCCGTCGGCGATATCGTCCCCGCTGACAACCTGGCCTACCTCCTCAAATACGACTCCACCCAAGGACGGTTCCAGGGCACCGTGTCGTCCAAGAAATCCGCCGCCGACAAGGCCGACGACGATGTGCTCGTGGTGAATGGCAAGGACATCCTCGTCGTTTCCGCCAAGACCCCCGCCGACCTTCCCTGGGCCAAGCTGGGTGTGGACCTCGTGATCGAGTCCACCGGTCTGTTCACCGAGGCCGAGAAGGCCAAGGGCCACATCACCGCCGGCGCCAAGAAGGTCATCATCTCCGCCCCGGCCAAGGGCGAGGACATCACCGTCGTGCTCGGCGTGAACGACGACAAGCTCGACCTGAGCAAGCACAGCATCATTTCCAACGCTTCCTGCACCACGAACTGCCTCGCGCCGGTCGTCCACGTGCTCCTGAAGGAAGGCTTCGGCGTCGAGGAAGGCCTCATGACGACCATCCACTCCTACACCGCGACCCAGAAGACGGTCGACGGTCCCTCCAAGAAGGACTGGAAGGGTGGCCGTTCCGCCGCCATCAACATCATCCCGTCCTCGACCGGTGCCGCCAAGGCCACCGCGCTCGTGCTTCCCGAGGTCAAGGGCAAGCTCACCGGCATGTCCTTCCGCGTGCCGACCCCGACCGTTTCGGTCGTGGACCTCACTGTCCGCACCAGCAAGGAGACCTCCTACAAGGCGATTTGCGAGGCCATGAAGAAGGCCAGCGAGACCTACCTGAAGGGCGTTCTCGCTTACACCTCCGACGAGGTCGCCTCCAGCGACTTCATCCACGACAAGCACTCGTCCATCTTCGACGCCGGCTCCGGCATCGAGCTGAACAGCAAGTTCTTCAAGCTCGTCAGCTGGTATGACAACGAGTGGGGCTATTCCAATCGCGTTGTCGAGCTGACCCAGAAGATCGCCGACAAGCTCTGAGCGCCCTCTGGCGCTCAAGCATGAGCTCAGGGTTAAGAATGCAGAAGGCCGAAGTCACTCGACGATCGGCCTTCTTTGTTTTCCGCCCTTCTTAATTCATCCTTCATCCTTTCAACTTTCCTCCATGCCCAAGTTCAAATCCATCCGCGATCTTTCGCTCGCCGGCCAACGCGTCTTCATCCGCGTGGACTTCAATGTCCCGCAGGACAAGGCCACCGGTGCCATCACCAACAACGCGCGCATCGTGGCCGCGCTGCCGACGATCAAATACGCCCTCGAGCAGGGCGCGGCCGTCGTCCTCGCCAGCCACCTCGGTCGCCCCGATGGCAAGAAGAACCCCAAGTTCTCCCTGAAACCGGTCGCCGATGAACTCGCCAAGCTGCTCGGCAAGCCGGTGAAGTTCCTCGACGATTGCGTCGGTCCCGCCGTCGAGGCCGCCTGCGCCGCCGGCACGCTCAAGGCCGGCGAGGTGGTGTTGCTCGAGAATCTCCGCTTCCACATCGAGGAAGAGGGCAAGGTGAAGGAGAAGCAGCCCGATGGCACCGAAAAGTCCATCAAGGCCGACCCGAAGGCCGTCGAGGCTTTCCGCGCTTCGCTTTCCAATCTCGCCGATGTTTACGTGAACGATGCCTTCGGCACCGCCCATCGCGCGCACAGCTCGATGGTCGGCGTGCAGCTCAAGGACAAGGCCGCCGGTTTCCTGATGGAAGCCGAGCTCAAGGCCTTCGCCAAGGTCATCGAAACGCCCGCCCGCCCGCTGCTCGCCATCCTCGGCGGCGCGAAAATCGCCGACAAGATTCCGCTCATCAACAATCTCCTCGAGAAGTCTGACGAGATCATCATCGGCGGCGGCATGTCCTTCACCTTCAAGAAAGTTCTCGAAGGCATGGAAATCGGCACCTCGCTCTTCGACGCCGAAGGCGCAAAGATCGCGCAGGAACTCTTCGACAAAGCCAAGGCCAAGGGCGTGAAGATCACGCTGCCGGTGGACTTCGTCACCGCCGACCGTTTTCCCGGTTCGCCCGCCGACATCGCCGCCGTGCAGACCGGCATTGCCGACGACAAGGCCGGCATTCCCGCCGGCTGGATGGGCTTGGACGCCGGCCCGAAGTCGCGCGAGCTTTTCGCGCAGGTCATCGGTCGTGCGAAAACCATTATCTGGAACGGGCCTCCGGGCGTGTTCGAGGTGGAAAAGTTTGCCGAAGGCACCAAGGCCATGGCGACCGCGTTTGCCGCAGCCACGGCCAACGGCGCGATCACGGTGGTGGGCGGCGGTGACACCGCCACGGCCGCCAAGAAAAACAAGATCGTGGACAAGGTCACGCATTGCTCCACTGGTGGCGGCGCCAGCCTCGAGCTTCTCGAAGGCAAGGTTCTTCCCGGCGTGGCGTTCCTGGAAGCCTGACACCACCACCCCTTACTACACACCAATCCCATGATCCGCAGAAAACTCATCGCTGGTAACTGGAAGATGAACAAGACGGCCGCCGACGGCGTCGCCCTCGTCAAGGACATCACGGCCGAGGTCGGCCGCCTTGGCTCGGTGGACATCGTCGTGTGCCCGCCTTTCACCGCGCTCGAAAGCGTCGCCAAGGCCCTCGAAGGCCAGAGCGTGAAGCTCGGCGCGCAGAACATGAGCCCCGAGAAGAGCGGCGCCTACACGGGCGAGGTTTCCGCCGAAATGCTCCGCGCGCTGTTCGTCTCGCACGTCATCCTCGGTCACAGCGAGCGCCGCACGTATTTCGGCGACACCGACGCCATCATCAACAGGAAGGTCCTCGCCGCGCTGGCCAACCAGCTCAAGCCGATCCTCTGTGTGGGCGAGACCCTCGCCGAACGCGAAGCCGGTTCGACGCTCACGATCGTGCAGCGCCATGTTGAAGGCGGACTCGCCGGCGTCACGGCCGAGCAGATGGCCGGTGTCATCATCGCTTACGAACCCGTGTGGGCCATCGGCACCGGCAAGGTCGCCACGACCGCGCAGGCGCAGGAAGTCCACGCGTTCATCCGCGATTTGCTGACCAAGCTCTATGGCGCGCCGGTTGCGCAGAAAGTGCGCATCCTCTACGGCGGCTCGATGAAGCCCTCCAACGCCCCCGAACTGCTCGCCGAGAAGGACATCGACGGCGGCCTCATCGGCGGCGCGTCGCTCGAAGCCCGGTCGTTCGTCGACTTGGTGAAGGCCGCCGAAGCGGTGAAGTAAACGCGGATAGAATTCCAACCTTCCCATGCCGGGGCGCGCAAGCGACCCCGGCATTTTTCTTGGCTTTGGTCGTTCAGCCCTGCGTCCGGTATTCCGCCAGCAACTCCTGGATGGGAGGAAGCAGCTCGGCGCCATCGAGAATGTGCAGAAGGGAGTCCACGAGGGTTCGCCCCGTCGCGGGGTCAACCGGCGCATCCAGTGCGACGCGCAGGACGAGATAAAGGGCGTGTTGCCGGGCGCCCAGGGCGAGGTCGGAATTACCACGGTAGGCGTAGAGTTCGGCCATTGACCGCAACAGGTCGACGCAGGTCAGGCATCGCTCGTGTCCGGCCGCCTTGGTCTCGGCCCGGTTGAGCACGCGGAATTGCTCGTCGGCGGGAAGCGCGAGAAACGCAGCGGCCGGGCGGCCGAAATTCTTTTCCTGCAGCTGTGCGGCCTGGAGCAGGGCGTCGTTCAGTTCGGCTCGATCCTCCTCCGTGAGCAAACTGCCCTTTTGCCGAAGCCGGGCCAGCAGTCGTGCGATGGTCTCGATGTGCCGGACGATGTAGTCCTGCTGTTGCGTGGGCATGGCCGATCAACTGGTCCGTCCAACCATGGATTCCACCAGCAAATGAAGGAAGGTTCGATCACCGGGTTGAACGGTCAGCATCTTCAGGGCGGCGTCGGTTTGTTCGCGCGCGAATTTCCGCGAAGCGTCGAGGCCGTGCAGTTTCACGTAGGTGGTCTTGCCGACCTTGGCGTCCTTGCCGGCGGTTTTGCCGAGGGTCGCGGTATCCGCCGTGGCGTCGAGAATGTCGTCCAGAATCTGGAAGGCCAGGCCGAGATGTCGGCCGGTCGCGCGGAGGGCGTCCAGCTGTTTCTCGTCGGCTTCGCCGCAGAGCCCGCCGGCTACCAGCGAAACAGTGATCATCGCGGCGGTCTTGTTGAGATGGATGAACTCCAGTTCGGCGGCCGTGGCATCGGCTTTTTTTTCGGCGAGCAGGTCCTCCATCTGGCCGCCGATGAGGCGGGCGCTGCCGGCAGCATCGGCCAGCTCGTGGGTGAGGGTGGTGGCAAGCACGGGCTGGCTGGCGTAGTGCCGGCTGATGAGTTGAAAGGCGTAGGTGAGGAGCGCGTCGCCGGCGAGCAACGCGGTGGCCTCATCAAACTTTTTGTGCGTGGTCGGACGGCCGCGGCGCAGGTCGTCGTTGTCCATGCAGGGCAGGTCGTCGTGGACGAGCGAGTAGGTGTGAATGCACTCGATCGCGACGGCTGCGGGCAGGGCGTCGTGACGCGGGCCAAACAGATCCGCGGCGGCCAGCGTGAGCACGGGCCGCAGGCGTTTGCCGCCGCCCAGCAACGCGTAGCGCATGGCCTCGTGAATCCGCGCGGGCCGGGTGCCGGCGGGCGGCAGCAGGCGGTCGAGGCCCTGTTCGACGCGTTCGCGATAGGCTTGAAATTGCACGGCAAAATCCATGGCTGGCGGGCAATGTCCGCGGGGTGCCGGTTGTTGGCAAACGGATTGTTAAGCGGGAGTTGCGGCCAGAACAGACTCGCCTTGCGGCCGGGCTCCCTTTCTATCAGCAGTATACGCGATGCCCACCTACGAATACGTCTGTGCGAAATGCGGTCATGAAATGGAGGCGTTTCAGTCCATGAAGGACGAGCCGCTCACCAAGTGCCCGGCTTGCCGGAAAGCCGGTCTGAAGCGCAAGATCGGCGGTGGCGCGGGCCTGATTTTCAAGGGCACGGGTTTCTACATCACCGACTACAAGAAAGCCGGGGCGAAAAAGGAAGCCGCCGCCGACAAGCCCGCCGCCAAATCTTCCGAAAACAAGTCCGCGACCGCAGCGAAATAACCCCCATCCGCCATGGCCGAGAACAAAAAAATCGAAAAAGCCCTCTATGGTCCCAGTGCAACCGAAGTGGCATTGGGTGCTCTCTTCGGTCTGATCGCCGGTGTCCTCGCGGCGTGCGCTTATCTCGTGCTCAAGCCTGTCTCGCAAGTGCGTGAAATGCCGAAGGAGCCCGTGCGCGGGATGCTTTATTATCTGCCGGGTGGCGACTCGGGGGCGAAGAGCCGTAACTGGTCGGCCAAACAGAAGCAATTCGTGGCCGGAACCAGCGTGAGTTTCGTTGAAGACGAGTTGAATGCGTGGGCGGCCGCGACTTTCGGGGCTGCGCGGGCCCCGGCTCCCGGCGGTAAGGCCGGCGAAGGACAGGCCGACGGCGGTATTTTCCAGCCCGGCACGCCGAATTTCAAAATCGTCGATGGCAAGCTCCAGATCGGCACCAAGTGCGTGCTCAACTGGTATGGCCTCACGCACGAAGTCATCGTGATCAGCACGGGCTCTTTCGAACGCTCCGGTGACCACTTTGTTTTCAGCCCCGAGACGCTGCACCTCGGTTCGTGCCCGATGCATCTGTTGCCTGCGGTGTCCGGACCGTTGTTCGATCACCTTGTCGGAAAGAAAAAGATCCCCGACGACGTCAGGTCGACTTGGGCCAAGGTGGATGACGTCGCGATCGAGGGCACGACCCTCAAGCTGACGTTCCAGTGAGCCACTTCCGCCGAGCCTTTGGCGGTCAGGCCAGCCGCTGCCATGCCTGCGGGCGGCGGACTTTCACGGCGGGGCGCGATGGTGGGGCTTGCTGATTTTCCGTGTCGAAGAACCTGAAGAACATCAGCGTGGTCGCCGGCGCGACCGTGGTGTCGCGCGTGCTCGGGCTGGTGCGGGAAATTTTCATCGCGGCGGTTTTTGGCACCAGCGCGTTGAGCTCGGCCTTCGTGTCGGCCTTCACGCTGCCCAATCTCTTTCGTCGCCTGCTCGGCGAGGGCGCGCTGACCGCCGCCTTCGTGCCGACCCTCACGCAGGAGTTGGAACAGCGCCAGCGGGCCGCGGCTTTCGCTCTCGTGAGCAAGGTTACGAGCTGGCTGCTTGTCGTGACCGCGTCGCTGGTCGTGCTCGCCATGCTGGTGCTGGCCAATGCGGGGACGTTGCTCGGGCTCGCGGACGGTTTCGGTTTGCGGACGGAGACCGTGCAACGGCTCCTGCTCGGCGCCGACCTGGCGGTGATTCTGTTTCCCTACATGGTGTTCGTGTGCCTCGCCGCGGCCTTCAGCGCAGCTTGCCAGGTGCTCGGGCGTTTTACGGAGCCGGCGCTCTCGCCGGTGTGGCTCAATCTCACGATCATCGGCGTGCTGGCACTCGGTGGCTGGTGGGCGTGGGGCGATCGCGAGCGCATGAACCTACTGTGCGTGGGTGTGCTGGCGGGCGGCTTTTTGCAGATGGCGGTGCCCGCCGCAGTGTTGTGGGGCGAGGGTTGGCGGCCGGCCTTCGACCTGCGCGCGGACGATAGGGTGAAGGAGATCGTGCGGCTCATGGGACCGACGGTCATCGGCTCGGCCATCTATCTCATCAACATGGCCGTTTCGCGCTTCATCGGCCTATCGCTCAACGACAGTGCCGCGCAGGTGCTCAACCTCGCCACACGTGTCATGGAGCTGCCCATCGGCGTGTTCACGGCCGCCATTGCCACGGTGGTGTTCCCGCTCATCGCCCGCCACGCGGCGCGTGCCGATTGGACGCAGCTCGGCGCGGATTACCACAAGGGTCTGCGCCTGGTGCTCGTGATCAACATCCCTGCCGCGGTCGGCCTCGCGCTGCTGAGTGAGCCGGTTACGCGCCTGCTTTTCGAGCGTGGGGCTTTCACCGCGACCGATACGGTGCTGATGACACCGATCCTCGCCGTCTATGCGCTGGGGTTGCCGTTTCTTTCGTTCACGACCGTGGCGCTGCGCGGTTTCTACGCGCTGAAGGATACGGCTACGCCGGTGCGGGCGGCGGCGTTGAGTTTTGTCGTCAACTTGGTGCTGAGCCTGGCGCTGATGCGCTGGCTCTCGACGGTCGGCTTGGCGCTGGCGGGTAACCTCGCGGTGCTGGCGCAGGCTTGGTTTCTGCAAAGGCGGCTGTCCGCCCGTCTGCCCGGGCTGGGATTCGGTCCGTTGCTGCCCAATCTCGGCAAGATCCTGCTCGCGAGCGTGCTGATGGGGGTGGCCGTCTGGGGCGGGCTGAAGGCTGTTGGCTGGTTTGCGCTGCCGCCGTTCGTTCACGATGTAACGGTCGTGATCGGGCTCATCCCGGTTGCCGTCTTGGTTTACGGCGCGCTGCTTTGGGCGCTGCGAATCGAGGGACGCGACGAACTCGATTTGCTCTTGGGCAAGTTGCGTGGCAAGGTGTCGGCGAAATGATGGCCGATCCCATTCCCGTCCACCACAACGCCGCCGCTCACCGCTACGAAGCGACCGTGGACGGACACCTGTCGGTCTGCGAATACGAGGAGGCGGAGGGACGCTGGATCTTCACGCATACGCTGGTGCCGCCCGAGTTGCGCGGTCGCGGTATCGCCGAACAGCTCGTGCGCGCCGCGCTGGCTGATGCCCGGACAGCCGGGCGCAAGGTGGTGCCAGCCTGCTCCTACGTGGCGCGTTTCATCGAGCGCCACCGCGAATATCAGGATTTGTTGGCGGAGTAGAACAGGCCAGCCGACACACCCCGTCGCTGTCGCGCCACCCCTCGTGATAGAGGGGATTTCAAACCTACGCTGTCGAGGTCTTCTCTGTGGAAGACCAAGGGGCGTTGTCAGATCACCGGCATCAGCGAAGCGATGCGCTCTTCCATGGCTTGGATTACCAATTGGGCCGCCGTAGTGGGCTGGATGCGGTCGGTATTGATGACCATGTCGTAGGTGTGCGGGTCGCCGACATCCCGTTCGTAATGTCTCTGCACATGGCGGGCGCGGGCGGTGTCGCTGTCGCGAATGAAAGCCTCGGCGGCTTCGCGACTGAAGGGATGCATTTCCTGCGCGCGACGAATGCGTGATTCGACCGGCGCGACCAACCGCAGATGAAAACCACCCGGCAGATCGCGGGTGATGAGATGCGCACCGCGACCGGAGATGATGACTCGACCGTATTCGGCGAATCGGTGGATCGCTTCGCTCACCCGGTGCTCGAGTTCCCAGAGCGGAGGATGCAGGCCGACGATCTCACCGATGAGCCCCTTGATTTCGGGAATGCGATCCTCGGGCAGGTAGTCGGCGAGGCGCTCCGGCAGGTGATGCAGATTGAGGGCGTGGATAATCAAGTCCTTGTCGAGGAACATCCAGCTGCGACCATCCTCGCCCAAGCGCTCGTCGAGCATCGGCAGCAGGTGCTTGCCGAGGGTGGTGGCACCGGCGCAGGTCTCGCGAGAGATGGTGAGAAAGGGCCGGGGCGTCGTATCGGTTAGGGCGGCGAAGCGGGCGTGCGGGGTCTGAAGCCGGGCATGCAGGATCGTCAACCCATGCTGCAAGTAGGGATGGGTTGTCATGATGAGACGGGGGTCGGGGATTAAGGAACTTCGGAAACGCCAACGAACCGAATCCGGGGGAATTGGGTTTCCTCACGAAATAGAATACGTCCGACGCACGTTTTCCGCCATGGGATTTCCTACGCATTCGTTGCGGCAAACCGCGCACAGCTGACCGGCGAAAATGAAATCGGGATGCGGATCGCAGGTTCGTGGACGCAAAAAAACCCGCAGCTTGCGGCTGCGGGTCGAAAGAGGGAAGGGCAAGGGGCTCAGGCTTTCTGGACGAGACCACTCTTGATGGCCTTGACCGAAACCCACATGCGCTTCGTGCCGCCGTTGGGCAGCTTGACCTTGATCCACTGCAGGTTCGGGCGGAACTTGCGGGTGGTCTTGCTCGTGACGTGCGTGCCGATGCCGCCGCTCTTCTTGGACTGACCCTTGCGGTTGATGATGCTGCCCATCGTCGGGCGTTTTCCAGTGATTGCGCAAATTCGTGCCATGGTGTTTCTTGAGTTAAAAGGTCGTGAGTAAAGGACCGGCTTTTCGCTTAGCAAGGGAATTTTGGTTTTTCGTTTCGCGCGGGCTCACTTTCGTAAAGCGTGGAGGGCCTGAAACTTCTGGCCCATGTGTGCTGGATGCAGCAGATGCATCAGCATTCTTTTGCGCGGACTCAGCCCGCGAGCCTCGGCGGCCGTCATCGCAGCGAGTGCTTCGGAGGCATGGCGGGCGAAAAAACTCTCCTGCGACTCGACCATGGGCTCATTGAAACGTGCCCGCACAAGCCCGTCTTCCAGCCAGTCCCAGCAGATGTGGCAGGTCAGGTCCTGTTCGCCGGGGCGGTTGAGCAGGTCGTCGCCCATTTTCTGGCGGAAATAGGTGCGCGCCGTGCCACTGGGCATTTCCTCGGCCAGCACCTGCCAGGGGCGCCCGTAGTCGAAGGCGAGGAACAGTCCCTGCCACGGCTGGGCGACGATCCTTTCCAGCAACGGTATCGTGCGCAGCGGCAGGTCGAGGTGATAGCCCTCGGGGGAAGTTTTGGGCAGGCGGTCGCGTTCGGCGGCGAGCTCCGCGCAAAACTCCGGCAGCTCCGTCTCCACCAGTTTGCCGTCGCGCAGCGCCACCCCGAGTTCGCGCCAGGTGCCGTCGCGCCACACCACGCGGTGGAATGGTTGTGCGTCGAACAATTCGTTGGAAAACACCACGGCCGGCCCGCTGATGGCCAGCGGTTCGCCGAGGTGGATCGTGCGGTAGGAGGCAAAGGCGTGGGAAATGTCGCGCAGCACGCCGCCGTCGGGCTCGGCGCCGATCTCGACGAAATGAAAATCCTCCGGTCGCGCCGGCGCGAGCAGCTTGGTCACGGCGGCCACGATCAGTTCGCCGAAGACCGGGTTGAATGACGTGGCCGTGTAGAAATCGGCCTTTCGGTCGCGTCCCACACGCCGGAAATCCCGTGTATAATAGCCGGCCGTCGGGTGATACATTGCCAGCTCCATGAAACGCGCGAAGGGCACGCCCTGCGCCGCGGTCGGCTCGGCAGCCATGATTTCGCGGAAATGCGCGGAGGAACCCATTTACAAAGGAGGGCATTTGCCCACACTGCGGGCCGATGTTCAAACGTTTCCTCGCCATCACCTCCGCGGTCGTCGCGGGCTTCCTGCTTGCGCAGTTTGCCGCCCGCCAGCATGGGGCGCCCAGCTGGTGGCCCGACCGCGAGCGCGACCGCCAGGTGCGTTACTTCAAGGAGGTCCTGCAACTGGTGAAGGAAAACTACGTCGGCGATGCGCCGGCCGACTATGCCAGCCTGACGCGCGCCGCCCTCGACGGCATGGTTAGCGGACTCGACCCGCATTCGGAGTTCCTGCCGGCCGACCAGTTCCGCCAAACCGAGGATGAACTGGCCAACGCCTTCACCGGCGTGGGTATCCAAGTGGAGCAGCGCGACGGCCATATCGTGATCATTGCGCCCATTCCCGGCACCCCCGCCGACCGCGCCGGTCTCCAGCGCGGCGACCGGTTGGTGCAGATCGACGGCCGGCCGCTCGTCAACCCGACCCTCGACAGCACCATTGACCTCGTGCGCGGCGAACCCGGCTCGCTCGTCACGCTCACGGTTTTCCGTCCCGCACAAAACCGTCAAATCGACTACCCGATCCGCCGCGAGCGCATCAAGCTGGAGAGCGTGCGCCTCACTTCGATGCGGCCCGGCCAGATCGGCTATTTGCAGATTACGCAGTTCAGCGAACGCACCGGCGAGGAATTCGCCACCGCGCTGACCAGCCTCGAACGCCAGGGCATGCGCGGATTGATCATTGATCTGCGCAACAATCCCGGCGGCCTGCTCGATGCCGCCATCGACGTGTGCAGCGAGTTCTTCGACAAGGATGAGCTCATCGTTTACACGCAGGGCCGCACGCTCGACACGCGCGAGAACTACTACTCCGCCAACGGACACCGCCCTCGCGACTATCCGGTGGCCATTCTCGTCAACGGCGGCAGCGCCAGCGCGGCCGAGATCGTGGCCGGGGCCATGCGCGATACCAAGCGCGCGGTCATCGTGGGCGAGCGGAGTTTCGGCAAAGGCTCCGTGCAGAGCGTCATCGAACTGAACAATGGCGAGGGCTTGCGCCTTACCACCGCGCGTTACTACACACCGAGCGGGGTGACCATTCACGAGCGCGGCATCGCGCCCCATGTCGAAGTGGAGATCAGTCCCGACGACGAGGCGCGCATCCGCATCCAGCAGTCGCGCCCCGATCTCGCGGCGTCGCCCGAGGAAGACTTCAAGCCCATCGAGGACGTCCAACTGGCCGCCGCCGAGGAAGTCCTGACCGGCGTGCTGGCCACCGGAGGGAAATGAGCGTCATGAAGTTCTCTGTAGCGGCGGTCTATGACCGTCGGACGGCGCTCATAGAGCGCCGCTACATCCCAATCTCGTCATGATCTTCGCGCTCGAAAGCTCCTGCGACGAGACGGCCGTGGCCGTTTTCGAGCCTGCGGTCGGGTTGACCGGCGAATGGGTGCACAGCCAGATCGCGCTGCATGAGGCCTACGGCGGTGTCGTGCCCGACCTCGCCAGCCGCGAGCATCTCGCGCATTTCGGTCCGTTGCTCACGCGCGCCTTGGCTCAAGTGCAGCCAGAGCAGGTCACGCAGATTGCGGTCACACAGGGTCCCGGTCTCGCCGCCTGTCTCGCAATGGGCCTCGCCACGGCCAAGAGCCTTGCGCTCGCGTGGCGCGTGCCGGTTGTCGGCGTCAACCACCTGCGCGCGCACGCGTTTTCGCCTTTCATCGCGCTGCATGCGGCCAATCCCGCCGCTTTCGATGCGGAGTTCGCGAAGCTCCTGCCGCATCTCGGCCTGCTCGTGTCGGGCGGCAACACCGCGCTGTTCGCCATCGACGAGGCGCGGCGTATCACGCTGCTGGCCTCGACGATGGACGACGCGGCCGGCGAGGCGCTCGACAAGGGTGCCAAGCTGCTCGGCCTCGGCTATCCCGGCGGCCCGCAGGTGGAGAAACTCGCGGCGATGGGTAACCCGACGGCCTTCGCTTTTCCCAAGGCCGTCGCCCAGCGCTCCACGCTCGAATTCAGTTTTTCCGGCCTCAAGACCAGCCTGCGCTATCAGTTGGAGAAAATGCCTGCGGCCGAGATCGAGACGCGGAAGGCCGATCTTTGCGCCAGCTATCAAGCCGCCGTCTTCGACGCGCTGGTGCGGAAGTCGCGCCTGGCCTTGGAGCGCGGCGCCTATCGCAGCTTTGGGTCGTCGGGTGGCGTGGCCAACAACCGCACGTTGCAGGCACTGCTGGAGAAGGTCGCACGCGAGCAAAACGTGCCGTTCCTCCGCGCGCAACCGAAGCACACCGGCGACAACGCCGGCATGATCGCTTTCGCCGCCTTCGCCGAGCGCGAGCCCCGCGGTATCAATCCCGCTCACCTCGCCCTCGAAATCGCCCCGAGCCTGCCGCTGGCGGGGTGAAGGGCACGCGGCCCCGACACGCCTTTGCGTTCTGTTGGGCGGGTTTGTTGCTTGGTTCTCAGCGTCGTGAGAGCCCGAACTCCGGATCTCGTCGGTTGTGCCGCAGCACCAGGACGCGCGCTTCTTCCCGCACTATTCGGAAAAGAAAATGATAGCGGAAGACATGAAGTCTGGCCCGGCGAATATCATCCCGGAAGAAGCCGAACCGGTTGGGGTTCTCGGCAATTCGATCCTTGGTGGCTTGCACTTCTGCGAAGAAGCGGTCGCCCAATTTGGTTCCACCCTCCCGATCAAAGTATTCCAGTGCGAGACGAAGATCACTCTGGACCGAGCGGTGAAAATGGAGCTTCACCGACCAACCCCGCGGCGGAGCTGTTCCCAGGTAATCGCAGCATTCGGATCCTTCTCCATCTCCTGATCCCGTCGGATCGCTTCTGCGAGACCTTCATCCTCGTCATCGAGTATCGGAGGCAGACTCTCGAGTAAATCCGCGGCCAGGGCGGCCCTTTCGCTGACCGTCAACGTGCTGGCTTGCACCCGGATTTCTTGAACACGCGTCATGTTTGAAAGCTAGCCCGCACGCTCCCGAATGCGAGTGGATTTTGCCACGGGCGATCTGCGATGCCGGAGGGTCGAACGAGTCGTGCCGGTGGGGAGCCCGGGCACACCGGCGACAACGCCGGCATGATCGCCT
Organism: Opitutales bacterium; assembly: GCA_044507675.1. GTDB lineage: Bacteria > Verrucomicrobiota > Verrucomicrobiia > Opitutales > Opitutaceae > Lacunisphaera. The sequence continues at coordinate 94,473 of JBIQJF010000012.1, forward strand.
TCGCCGCCTTCACCGAGCGCGAGCCCGGCGGCCTCAACCCCGCCCACCTCGCCCTCGAAATCGCCCCGAGCCTGCCGCTGGCGGTGGGGTGAGACCCCGCGCTATTTGGCGTTTCTCAGGGTCGCTACGTAAAATCCGTCTGTGTTCCTCGTTCCGGGCAGCAAGGTCGTGCCGAGGCCGTCGAAGGTGCCGCCGTGGGTGTCGGCAGCGGGCACGGGTGTGAATTGCGGGTGCGCTTTCAAGAACGCGGCGACAACGTCGTGGTTCTCGTGGTGGCTGAGCGAGCAGGTGGCGTAGATGAGCAGGCCGCCGGGCTTCACGCGGGGGGCGTGCGCCGTGAGGATCTCCAGCTGCGTGCGGGCAAACGAAGCGAGGCTCTCGGGTTTCACATACCACTTGAGGTGAGGCTGGCGCCGCCACGTGCCCGAGCCCGAGCACGGGGCGTCCACGAGCACGCCGTCGTAGAGGGCAGAACCAGAGTTGTCGTCGCGAGGTGCGTGAAGCGCGCCGTGGCGATCCAGCTGGATTGCTTCGTCGTCCCGCTTATCGGGACTCCTCGCAATGACAGGAGAGGAAATGATACGGACATTGGTCAGGCGGGCGCGCTGGGCGCGGTCGCGGAGTTCGTCGAGGATATCGGGACGGATGTCGGTGGCGTCCACGAGGCCGGCGTCGCCAAGCAGGCGGGCGAGTTGGAGCGTTTTGCCGCCGGCACCGGCGCAGGCGTCGAGCCAGCGTCCGCCGGGTGCAATCGGGGCGGTGGCGAGCACGAGCTGCGAGCCGAGGTCCTGAATCTCGATGAAACCGCGGCGATAGGCGTCGGTGTTGGCCACCTCGGCGTTGGGCGGCAGACAGAGCGCGTCGGGAAAGTCGGCGGCTGTTTCCCAAGTCCACTGCTTGCCGCGAAATTCGTCGAGCACGAGGTTGTGATTGTTGCATTGGAGCCGCACCCACACGTTGGCGCGCATGTTGAGCGCGTCGAGGTGAGGCGGCTGGAAAGCGGCCGGACAATGCACGGCGAACCACGCGGGAAGGAGGGCAGTTGGCGAGAAAATCGGGGCTTCCAGCAGGGAGCAGGGCGCGGAATCGGAAATTTCCGTGGGTTCGAGCGGACCGATGAGGCGCGTGAGCACAGTGGCTTTCTCGGCGAGAGTCGCGGGCACAGCAGGCCAGTCGCCGGAGTGCGCGGCGCGGTAGTGCGACGTAGCCTTCAACTCGGGTGCGAGCCAGGCGATGACCTTGCCGGCCAGATCAGGCGATGTGTCGAGCAGTGGGTCGCACCACGGAAGGAAGCGCAGCCAGGTGTAGATGAGTTCGCGGTAGAGTTTGCGGTCGCGCGAGCCGATGGCGCGTTGTCGGGCGAGAAGTTCCTTGATGCGCCGGGGCAGGGCGCTGTCGCGCCGCACATGCGGACGCAGTTCCGCGACAAAGGCGAGGAACAGGCGTTGCTGATTGGCGGCGATACCGGGAGTCATGAAAGCAGATCCTCCGCGGATAGCGCTGATGAGCGCGGATGGTTGATGAGTTTATCCGGCATTGATCCGTGTAATTCGCGGAAATCTCCGGTTCAAAACTTCAGCAGTTCGACTTCGAGGTTGAGCGCGAAGGAGCTTTCGCGGCGGGGGCCGTCGAAGAACGACATCTCATATTTGACGGCCCAGGTCTGGCCGAGGCGCTGCCACACGGCGTAGCTCTGCTCGTTGAAGCGATTGTTGCGTGCGTCGAAACGCCAGAGGCCGGCGATGTCGAAGGACTCGTTGAGCCGGCGACGGTATTCGAGAAGATATTCGTCGTAGTTGCCGCGCAGGTAGTGCGTGGATAGGCGCAGCGACCACCATTCCTGATCGATGAGCGTGACGCCGGTGTTGAGCTCCTGCAGGCGGGGAGCGTGCAGGTCGTGGCGGTGGAAAACCTCGAAGCGCAGCCACGGGGCGGGCGTCAGGGCCAGCTCTGTGTAGAAATCGCCGAGATGCTTCACGCCGGGTGCAGGATCGAAATTGTAGTCGGCGGCGAAGGTGAGCGCGGCGAGGTTGCGCGAGCCGTATTTTGCGTCGCGCGTCTGCAGCGTGTTGGCAAAGGAGAGCCGCGCGGTGTTGAGGTCCTTGAGGTCGTCGATGAAGCGCGAGTCGCCGATGGAGAGCGGTTGCAGGTAGGTGGAGAAGGCGCGGCGGTCGATGGGCGGGATGTAAGCGCGACCGCGACCAGCCTCGGGTGCGTAGCGGTAGGAGAGCTTCGGTTCAACGAGGTGACGCAGGCCGTTTATCTCCCAGGTTTCGTTTTCGTAGTCGAAGGTGCGGCTGGCGAGCAGGCGGGCGTCGAAGCCGATTTCGCCGAGCGTGCGGGTGTATTCGTTTTTGCCGCCGAGCGCGTCGGAGTAGTGCGTAACGCGGCCGCCGGCGACGGGGTTGAACGTGAACCACGAGGTCGGGGCCCACGGGCGTTCGAGGCCGTAGTAGGCGTCGAGTCGCGTGGTGCGGAGGCGCGGATCAACGCCAAAGGCGTCGGCGTCGATCACGGCGGCGCTGGCATTGAAGCGCTCGTAGAAACCGCCGGGCAGCGCCACCGGCATGAGGTCGAAGCGGATCTCGGGCAGGCGCTCCTGCACGCGGTGGTAGCGGTTGGGGTGGACGCGGGTGAATGCGCTGAGTGACCAGTTGTTGGCGGTGTAGGCGGCCTCAAGGAAGGAGTCGGGCTGCTGCACGCTGTTGAACTCCTTGTTGCGGAAATCGCGGTAAACCTCTGAGTCGCTCCAGTAGCTGAAGGTGCCGTCGAGGGTGAAGTGTTCGCCGTATTTCTGGCGGTGCTCCCACATGAGCAGCTTCCGGTCGCGCGGCACGGGCCGGCCGAGAATGTCGGTGCGACGGTCGCCGCTGTCATTGATGTAGCCGGAGCGGAAGAAGCCATCCACGGACGAGTCGCCATTCGCGTGTCCATAGCTGCCGGAGGGGCCAATCATGACGCCGCGTGACGAATAGAGTCCGAGGTCGGCGCCGAGTTGCACGCCCTGGGCGACGGGCACATGAAAGCCGAGTTCGGCAAACACGCCAAGGCGGCCGCGGTAGCCGCCGTGCGCGCTGATGTAGGAGATGAAATCGGTGTCGAGCGAGTGTTCGAACTGCGGCAGGCGGATGAAGTGTCCGCCCAGCAAACCGATGCCGAGGCCTTTGGCACTCACGATGCGGTCCTTGGCGTAGGTGAGGCGCGTGGCGGTGACGGACGGCGTGTAGGCGGCGTTCTCGCGGAAAAAGACCGTGGCGTTGGTGAAGACGAGTTCGTCGAACGTGCCCTCGACCGTCTCGCCCGTCACATAGACGGGGAACTGGCCGACCCGGAGGTTGCGCGCCGTGATGCGGCCGGTGCCTGTGTCGTAGCTGCCCTCGTCGGCCACGAGGCGACGCGCACCCGATGTGATGACAAGATGGCCGCGAGCCGAGGCGACGCGCGTGCCGGCGTTGAAACGGATCTCGTCGGCGGTAAGCACGAGGCCGCCCGCCACGAGACGGGCATCACCGGTGACGACGGCTTCCTGGGTGGTGGCGTCGTAGTTGAAATTCTTGCCGGTGAGGTCGGGCTGGACCGCTTGGGAGAATGCCGCCGCGGCAGACAGGAGCAGGCCGGCCCCGAGGGCGGTCAGGCGGCGAATGGCGCGGTCAAGAAGCATGGGAGTGAAGTGGCGGGCGCGGTGCGGCGGCGCAACGAGATTTGCGAGGGAAGGGGAGGCGAAAGGAGTAACCACAGATGAACACGGATAGACACAGAGGAACACAAGGTGTTCGAGATTTGTAGGGCGGGGTCTCCGAACCCCGCCGCGAACACACCACCATCATGCTCGAACAAAGGCGGGGTTCGGAGACCCCGCCCTGCTATGAGGCCGAAGTTGTCGATAGGAAAA
>JBIQJF010000055.1:0-22053 GCA_044507675.1 Opitutales bacterium
GGCGCGGATGGTGTTCCGTTCGTTGTAGCAGGGGATGACGACGGAAAGCTTCATGAAACGGTTGTGGGCAACGTAGTTTGTGCCCGAAGTAACGGAAGCCGAATCTGCCGGCAGCGTTGACTGGCCTGCGGGAGTGCGGCATCATGTCCTCTGCGTGGCGATATTTTTCAAGACCTTGTTTACCCGTCCGGGCGCTCGTGCCGCTGCGGGGAATTTCGGATGGATGGCGGTAGATAAGGGGGTGCGGCTGGCAAGCAGCATTTTGGTGGGGTTTTGGGTGGCCCGCTACTTGGGTCCGGAGCGATTTGGGCTCCTATCCTACCTCATTGCCTGTGTCGGCATCGGCTCGGCATTTGTCGAGTTGGGGCTGGATGGGATCGTGCGACGCGAGGTGCTCCGTAGTCCGGATGATGCGGGGAAAGTGTTGGCGGCAGCCCGGTGCCTGCGCTTTGGCGCAGGGGTCGTCGCCGCTCTCGTGCTCGTCGGGAGCGTGCGGATTTCAGGCTCTGAAGCCGAGGAAACTAGACTCGCTCTGATTCTGGCCTTGCTGTTCTTCCAACCCGGATTGTCCGTCGCGGACCTCTGGCTGCATGCTCGGTTACAGGCCCGTGCTGCGACACTGGCGCAAATACCAGCCATTCTCGTGGGAGCTGGCGTGCGGATCGGCCTGATTCTTACAGGAGCACCACTGGTGGCATTCGCGGTGGCCGTGGTGGTCGAGGCGGCGATAGCGGTGACAATACTCAACCTCCTTGCCAGCCGCTCGGGTCTTCCTCCGCTGCGTCCAATCCTGCGTGGCTGGTGTGCGACGCTGGCGCGCAACGGCTGGCCGCTGCTGGTCAGCAGCCTTGCGGTGATAGTATATCTCCGCATCGACACCCTGATGCTGCGACACTACTTGGGCGAGGAGGCGGTGGGGGTATTTGTCGCTGCGACGCGCATTTCCGAGAGCAGCTACTTCGTTCCCGTAATCCTTGCGTCCAGTGTTCTGCCCGCCCTCCTGCGGGCGCGCGAGCAGGGACAGGACGCCTATACCGTGCGGCTCCAGCAATATTATGACGCCAGTGCGGCGCTTGCCTACATTTTCGCCGCTGCGTTGATCGTTGCTGCACCATGGCTCATTCCACTTGCCTACGGCCCGGCCTATGCTGGAGCCACGACGGTGCTGATGGTTCATGCGCTTTCCCAATTTGGCGCTCTGCTGGGAGTGGCGCGCGGACAGTTCCTGGTGAACGAGGGCTACACGCGGTTCTACCTATTCGCGACGCTGGCTGGCGCGGCGGTAAACGTCCTGCTCAACATGTGGCTGATCCCTCGCCATGGTCCGGTTGGGGCCGCTTGGGCCACGGTGGCGGCGCAGGTCGTGTCGGTTTGGGGATCGTCATTCGCGTGGAAGAAGACGCGAGTCACAGGATGGATGCAGGCCAAAGCGTTGCTCGTTCCTGTGCTTGGCTGGCGTTATTTGGTCCGATGAATCCTATCCCGGTCGTTCTCTTCGTTTACGCCCGACCGGTCCATCTGCGGCGGGTTTTGGATTGTCTGCGGGAAAATCGGGTGCCTCTCATCCATGCCTTTGCCGACGGCGCAAAGGGTTCAGGCGACAGGGAGGGAGTCGAAGCTGCACGGGCTCTGCTGCGGGCGATTGATTGGTGTGAAGTGTGTCTGACGGAGCGCCCGAATAATCTGGGACTCGGCCGCAATATCCTGGCTGGGGTGGGCGAGGTCGCGGCTCGGCATGAGGCGTTCATTGTCTGGGAGGACGACCTTATTTGTGTTCCCGGAACCTATGACTGGCTCTGCACGGCCCTTAGGCACTATCGATCAGATGAAAGGGTGATGAGTGTGACTGGATGGACCCATCCGCGCGTGATCCCGTCAGGGATTGATGCAGAACCGTATTTTGATGGCCGGGCAGAATGCCTTGTGTGGGGTGGCTATGCGCGCTCATGGCGAGGAATGGACAGTCAGGCTGCGCTGGAGAAAATGGCAGCGGCGGAGGCGCGTGGCCTCCCGTCCGATGCCTACGGGGTCGATTTGCCTGCGATGGCGCGAGTCGAGCGGGAGAAAAACATCTGGGCGGTGCGCTGGCTTTATCATCATTTGCAGCACGGCGGACTTTGCCTGAGACCACCTTGGTCGATGGTCGAACACATCGGCTTCGACGCAAGTGCCACCAATGCAGCGGCGGCCACCGACTGGGTCAATCCACCGCTGCGCGAGGTGCCGCCATTGCCGGCGGCGTGGCCTCGCGTGGCAGAGCATCCCGGTTGTCGGCTTGCGTGGGCAGCGGCTAATCCGGGGGGATGGCGTCAGCGTTGGCAGCGTTGGCGCGAGCGACTTTTTCCTCAATGAGAAGAATTTTCCGCAGGTGTTTATCGCTACTGCCAAAATCTGGCATGCGCTGGCTGAGGCGGCGTTTCGGTTGGCGGTGGTTTCGCGGCGATTATCCAAATTGGGCGGCGGCGCGTGCTGACTCGGCAGGTTACGATCAAGCGGCGGTGTTGGCTCGTGTGCTTGTCGCCACCCGGGAGGTTCACGCCGGACGGGCTCATTGGGAGCGCGACGGGGTAGTCTTCAACGAGCCGATGGGCGAAACATCGCTGCTCGCAGTGCTGCGACAGATAGCACCCGAGCAGGGAGGAACGCTCCGGGTGGTGGATTTCGGCGGAGCGCTGGGCAGCACTTGGTGGCAACATCGCATGGCTCTAAGGCATCTCTCCCGGGTAAAATGGTGCGTGGTGGAACAATCTCATTACGTCGAGGCAGGGCGGGAATTTGCAGACGCTCAGTTGTCATTTCACCTGTCACTGGCTGATGCGCTTTCCGACGGGGTGCCGGATGTGATCCTGCTTTCGAGTGTGCTTCCCTATATTGAAGCGCCTCTTTCTCTGCTACAGGAGATCGTGGCGCAACGCCCTGCCCATATAATCATCGATCGCACGCCTCTGGTATGTGCTGGCCCGACCAGGCTCGCGGTGCAGTATACCCCGCCGGAACTGGGCGGAGGCAGCTACCCCTGTTGGCTATTCGAAAGATCCAAATTGCTAGCGCCCTTGGGCGGGGCATACGAATTGATGGACGAGTGGCCGGGCTTTGATGATTTGGCACCGGATGTGAGGCATCGCGGTTTTCATTTTCGACTGCGCCGGGCATGAATCGCTATTGCACCTACTTCGATCGCGGCTACCTGGCGCAGGGCCTCGCCATGTGGCGTTCGCTGGAGCAATACGATCCTGCCGCGACATTGTGGGTGTTAGCCCTTGATGACGAGACAGCCGGGGTGATGAGAAAAATAGGAGGGATGCGGCTGCGGGTGCTGACCTTGGCTGAGCTACTCGTGGCCGATCCTGAACTGGCCGCCGTGCAGTCATCCCGTCCGCGCCATGAATTCATTTTCACCCTTACGCCGTGTCTGGTGCGGCACCTGTGGAGGATCGATTCGGAGGTCGGACCGCTGGCTTACCTAGATGCGGACTTGTGCTTTTTCAGCAATCCAAGCCCGGTGTGGGCAGCTCTTGATGGGGGGTCGGTATTGGTGATCGCGCATCGGTTTCCTGCATGGCATGACGATGCTTGGCGGGTTGGGCGCTTCAATGTCGGCGTGCTAGCATTTTGTCCCGATGCTGCAGGCCGCGCCTGTGTCGAGTGGTGGCGGTCGCGTTGCCTCGAGTCTTGCACCGTGACTACTGACGGCCGCGCGTATGGTGACCAAAAATATCTTGATGAATGGCCGCGTCTGTTCTTCGGCGTGGTGGAACTCGCTCATCCGGGAGTAAATCTCGCGCCATGGAATTGGGCGGCCTTCGACATCACGCAGCAGCAGGGAGCGGTGCGGATTAACGGGCATCCATTGGTGGTTTTCCATTTCGCGCAGTTCCGACGCATCAGCGAGCGGTGGTGTGATTCAGGCCAGTTGGAATATGGCATCATGCCGTTACGTCTGCGTTCGCGGCTGTATGGTGAATACTGGCGGAGACTGGAGGATGCGAAGCGGGAGATTCAAACGGTGCGACCTGACTTCGCGATCCCCGTGCGTGGTTGGGCTTCGTCGCTCGGGGCGTGGCATCTAGCATTGTTGCGCCTGTTTTGGGGACAGTTCTGGGTGCGGATTGGACCATGGTGGTTGTCGGGGAGGCTTGGAATCGGTCAATGGTCGGGCAGGGTTATGGCCATTTACCGGCAAGGGCGCCGGAACGAGTCATGAAAATACTCATTATCACTCCGACTTTGGGTGTATCACCTTGGTTGGATGAAACGGTCAACAGCGTGGCGACGTTGAAGATCGCCTGCGAACATGTGCTTGTTGCGCCAACCGGTATGGTGGCGGAGCTTGCGAGACGTTATCCGGGTGTCACGGCCATTCCCGAACCGGGAGGCGGCATGTATGTGGCAATCAACACTGGTCTGGTCCATGCTCAGGATTGGGATGCATTTACCTATATCAACGACGATGACCTGTTGCTGCCTGAGTTTAGGCAAGCTGTAGCGGCATGCTCGCTGCAGGCTGGTCGGCCCTGCCTCGTCTACGGAGGCGTGCGATTGATAAGTCGCACTGGCCGTCGTGTTGGATCTATTCCGGTATCTCCACGACCGGCGATTAATCGCTCGCTCTATGCACAACGGCTTGAGCCGGTTTATCAACATGGGACGCTGATAAGTCGTGCTGCTTGGGTTAAGCACGGAGGATTCGACGAAAACTTCCGTCTATGCGGTGATTCCGAATACCTCGCCCGTTTGTGTATGCATGGTGTGCTGGCTGTGCGGGTGCGTCATGAAATAGCCGCTTTCCGTCTTCGTCCGAATCAGCTGACCAAACATCGAGCGGCGATGGACGCTGAGCGAATGCGTGTGGATGCAAAATTGCACCTTCTCACCGAGCGACGCACCTGGCGACATCACTGGGCCAAAGCGGTTTTTAGAGCATCCAATTTGCCGGCCTACCTCGGTCGGATTTGGCGTTACGGGCCGATTTCCTTTGACCAGTTGTTGGAACGCGGTGGCTAAATCCGGTCAGGAATAGTGATTGTTCGCGAACAAGGGGCTCGAGGACGGAGCGAAGGCGAGGTCCATTTGCCACAGTGCACCATCTGTAGGCCGGCGCATTGGGTCGGCGAGATCGCAGCAACGGAAACCGCGCGATTCGAGCCATGCACAGAGCTCGTGGAAACGCAGGCAGTTTGGCGCGAGCGTGAAGTTGTAGGCTTCGATGACGAGCAATTCGGTTCTCTGAAGGACGGCTGAGGCTCCCTCCAATACCGGAACTTCATATCCGTGCGTATCAAGCTTCAGCAGATAGGGTCCCGGTAACCTTCGCGAGGCGATGACCGAATCGACTGTTTCTACGGGCACTTCGCGCGTATTCGTGGAGCCCGGCGCAGCTACGCCGCTACCATCCAACTCGGGATCAATAGCAAAGGATATCGTGCCCGATCGTGCTCCTGCAGCCGAGGTAACGATATGAAATCCGATCTTTTCGCGAAGTTGGCCCAGTGCCGCTTGGCGTTCCTGCAAAGGTTCGAATAGCAAGAATTGTGAGACCGGAAAGTGCTGGCGGGCACGCAAGGACCAGATGCCATCGGAAGCCCCGACGTCTATGATGGTGGCGGGTCGCAGCCCTCGTGCTGCGGCTCGCGCCAGCAGACCGGTCATGTCGAAAACCCGGTCGGCGCGTGCCAAGTGCAACCCTCTCGGACGGAGCAGGGTATTAGCGACTTTTTGCAAACGAGCACGGAGGCTATCAGCCATGGGAAGAAAACATACGAATGGTATTCTTGCGCAAAAAGCGCGCGACAGAAGCCAGATCCCAGAGCCAGCATTGCCAGGCGGGAAAGTGGCGGTCGCGTGCGCGAATCTCTTCGCGATAGTTAGCCCAGCTGCCGGCGTCGCTCAGCCCGCCGGTGCCGCACACGGCGACGAGATGTGGTAGAGTTGCAATCCCGACGCCGGCCTGCCGCCAGCGCAAATTGAGCTCGTAGTCGGCTTGGATGCGAAAATCAGGATCGAAGGACCCGAGTTTTGAAAACAACTCGCGCCGGTAAAACGTCGCTTGGTGATGGATGAAATTGCGACGAATGGCTGCGCTCGGTTGAGCGGTGTAGAGCCGTCCATCAGTGAACTGTGCTATGCCCGCAACGATGCCTGCTGGAGTTTGCGTCAATGCACTGGCAAACCGGAGGAAAACATCGGGTGCAGCCAACCGGTCATTCGCGCCCAAAAACAGCAGCCATTGGCCCCGTGCGACGGTGATGCCTTTGTTCATTGCATCATAGACCCCTGTATCGGGCTCGGAAATCAGGCTGGCGAAACAAGGCCTGTTCGTTTCAAGCCATTCCGCGGTGCCGTCAGTCGAGGCGCCGTCCACCACGACGATTTCATGTCCTACATCGGTCTGTTGCTTCACGCTTTCCAGCGCGGCGCGCAGCGTCGGGCCGGGGTTCCGGCACACGATGATCACGCTGACGAGGGGTGCAGACATGTGTCAGCGCAGCGTTGCGGTCGCCGTGCGAAGCGACAAGGCTGGAGTGAGTGTCCGGCTCCCCGCCCATTCTCTCCATTGTCATCGTAGCCTACCAGTCGCGCGCCGAATTGCCGGCCTGTCTCGGTTCGTTACCGAGCGAACTGCTCGGGCGACCAGTTGAGATATGTGTGGTGAATAATTCGCCCGGCGATGGCGTCGCCGTATGGCTCGCTGATGCCTTTCCGAGGGTAAAGCTGATCGAACCTGCTGAGAATCTTGGCTTCGGATGTGCGAACAACGTTGGATTTCGTGCCACCTCGGGCGAGTGCGTGCTGTTTCTCAATCCCGACACGGTCAGCAATACCGCCGCGTTGGAGCACTGCTTGAGACGTGTGCTGGGTGAGGCAGCCATCGGCTTGATTTCTCCGCGACTCGTGCAAGCCGATGGTTCGATGGACGCTGCCTGCCGTCGTTCGATTCCGACATTATGGGACGGTTTCTGCCGCGCCGTCGGACTCGCGCAACGGTTTCCTGAGGTCGCTCTGTTTGCCGGTTACAATCTTACGCATTTGCCGACCGATGGCACGTATCCAGTCGGAGCGATCAACGGGGCCTTTATGCTCGGACGCCGTGCCGTGTTTGATGAGGTGTCTGCCGGCACAGGTGCGGTGTTTGACGAGAGTTTCTTCATGTATGGCGATGATCTTGATCTTTGCATACGGATCGCCCGGTTGGGTCGGCAGGTAATCTACGACGGATGCGTGAACGTCACACATCTCAAGGGGCTCAGCGTGGCCAAGGATTATGATCGAATGGCGACAGCGATCTTTGACGCGAATCGCGACGTCTATCTCAAGCACTTCGGGGCCTCAACCTTCGCGCGTTGGAAATGGCGCATAGCGTTCGGTGTGTGGAAACGCATCGCTCTCTGGCGGGCGCGGCGCAGAGGCCATCGCCGCGTGCGGCCGGTTTAGCCGGGTTGCTTCCAGCGCACAAATGTGAGCAGTAGGATCTGGCTGTCGAACCAGAGCGACCAGTTCTCGATGTAGAAGATGTCGTAGCGAATGCGTTCGGCGAGGTCGGTGTCGCCTCGCAGGCCGTTCACCTGTGCCCATCCTGTCATGCCCGGTTTCACGAGATGGCGCGGGAGGTAGTGCGGGATGACGGCCGAGAGTTGCTCAACGTGATGCGGGCGTTCCGGTCGTGGTCCGACGAGGCTCATGTCGCCGACAAGAACGTTCCAGTATTGCGGCAATTCGTCGAGATTCCAGCGGCGCATCCACGCGCCGATGCGCAGCAGCCGCGGATCACCGGCTCGCGTGCTCTGATTGACGTCGTCGCTGGCGGCGGCATCGGGGCGCATGGAGCGCAGTTTGTAGAGCATGAATTCCCGATGTCCGGTGCCGACGCGCTTTTGTCGGAAAAACACGGAGCCACCGGGCGATTCGAGTTTAATCAAGGCGGCCAACACCGCGATTACTGGTGCCGATACGATGAGTCCGACCAAGGCTCCGACGAGGTCGATCACGCGTTTGGCTGCACGATTGAAGAGGCGTGAGATGGCCAGATCCTCGATGCCGATCACCGGCACGCTGCCGACAGTTTGCAGTCGCAGACCGGTCAGGAATATCGGGAATGCGGCCGGCACGACTTTCCACTCAACGTAGGTTCGCTCGCAAATGGCGGTGATTTCCCGGAGGCGCTCGGCGGGGATGTCGAGATGCGCAGCGATCAATACATCGATGCGCTCGCGTTGGAGCAGGGTGGCGAGTTCCTCGACCGAACCGAGCCGGGGCAGCGGACAATCCTCCACACCCGAACCTTCGTCAATGCAGCCGGCAATGGCATACGGATGTGCGTATCCTTTTTGCATTTCGTGCACCAAGCCGAAGGCCGCGGGATTCCAACCGAGCAGGGCCACGCGACGCTGGATGCGAGGCAACAAGTCAGGTCGGACGAGCAGGCGGTAGAAAATCTCCCGCCACAGGCCGAGCAACAGGAGGGTGACCACCGCGGCAATAATAACGAAGAGGCGGGAGATTGGCGGGTCGAATTTGATGACCAGCGAGAATGCGAGATACACGATGACCCAGAATACGGTGCCGCGTGCGAGCAGGTTCAGGCACTGCTGTTTGCGCAGCAGCATGCGGCCATCGTAGAGTCCCTGTTGCGCGAAGGCGGCGACGAGAAAGATCACACCCATGATGAGCAGCGGCAGATAACCGGCGAAACGCGCGTCGGGCACATCAAGGCCCACCAGCCCGAGCGCAGAGTGATAGCGCAGCCACCAGCCGAGGCTCAGGCCGGCGAAGGCCACCAACAAGTCGCCGACCAGCAGGAGGGCGGGCAGGGTGGTTTCGCGCAGGGTATCTGGCTTGGCGCCGGACATGGGTGTTTATTGAGGAGAGGCGGGAAGTTCGTCGAGCAGCTTGAGCAACAGTGGCGACGGCAGCCAGCCTTTGCGCGGCAAGGGGAAGGAAACTGATTCGGAAAAGCGCGGATCCTCGCGCACATCGTAGAGGTCCACGGGCACCGGCAGGTCGGCGTTGCGCATCAGCACCGGGTAACCGATGCGCTGGCGGCGGTAGTTTACCTCGGGCCCAGAAGAGACCTGCCCGAGACGCGACGCGAGGGTGGCGAGCTGGGCAGCCTGTTTTTCAGTCCAGCTGGGCACGGTTGGCTGAGAGAATAGGGGGCGGGAGAGTGTGTCCGAGAAAATGCGAGTGACCGTTTCTTGTAGCGCGGCGATTTCCGGCACGGTCCACCAAGGCGAGGCAAGGAAGAGCGGCTCGTTGATGCATTCGAGTGCGAGCGCGTGGGCGGCGCCAGCGCGGTTGCCCTGATTCAGGTAAGCGAGGCCGAGTCCGAAATAAACGCCACCCTTGTCGGGCACGAGTCGCGCGGCAGCGCGAAAATGTTGCCCTGCCCGAGTCGGGTCCGGCACGAGCAAAAGCCAGCCGAGATTGAAGTGCGCGATTTCCTGGCCGGGATTCAACGCGAGTGACTTTTCGAAAAGGGTCACGGCTTTTGCATGCTGCGCGGGGTCGCGCGCGAGACGCAAAGCCTCGGTATTCATTGCGGGGGCTGGATCCCGTTCGCCTACGATCAGGATGAGCGCAACAGCGGCGAGCGTTGCGAGTCCGGTCGTGAAGCGCGAAACGGTTCCTGCCGGTTGTGTCGCTGTCGGAGCCAGCAGCGCGGCGAGCGTCGTCAGCGCGGCGGCGAACACCGGCACGTCGAGCTGATGATCGGTGAGGGCAAACATGCCGTAGCCGGCGAGCGTGGCGGCGACCAGCGGCGAGCGTTTCCATCTGACGATGAGCAAGCCGCTAAGCAATCCGAGGCCGAGCAAACCAATCGCACCTGTTTCCGCCCAGAGATGCACCGGCGCGCTGTGTAGTTGCAGCACGTTTTCGGCCCCGCCGGTGAGTGCGTGTCGATAACGGGGATAAGCGAGCGGCGTAGTGCCCGGTCCCCAGCCGAGCAGCGGTCGGTCGCGACCCATCAAAATGCCGGCGTCCAGCATCGCGCTGCGTTGCACGGTGCTTTCGTTGGGAGGGCTCATGTCATCCTCGGGCACCAGCATTGAGCGGATGCGCGGATTGGCCACAGCTAGTAGTGCGGAGAGGAGGAGCGCGCCGGAAGCAATGATCGCGAAACGTCTCCACCCGAGTCGAGCCATCGCCACGCCCGCTGTGATGAGCGCGGCCAGTCCAAGTAGTCCGCCGCGGCTGCCGCTGGTGAACAGGTTCAAGAGGGCAAGTCCGGTCAGCGCGGTCAGCATCCAGCGTCGCCATCCACGGCTGCGCCAAGCCAGCATTCCCAGCCAGGGCAGGGCGAGCAGCATCAATCCGGCCGTGTAGTTGGAATGGCCGAGCGGATGCGGATTGCGCATGTGAAATACGCTGTCCGAAAACAGTCGTTCCCGACTGAGCGCGGCGAGATCACCCAGCCAATGCCAGGTGCTGGCCAGTGTGACGAGAGCCATGGCTCCGGCGACGAGCCGCTCCAACACGGTTTGATTGCGCGCCGCATCGGTTTGCAGCCAGTCGTGCAGCAGGAGGAAAAGGCAGCCCGATGTGAACGGCAGGCTGGCGGCCAGCAAACTCGGGCCTTCGTAGGGGCTCGCGAACGCACTGACCACCGGTCCAAGCCCCAGCATGGCAACGGCACCCAGCCAGAGTGGCGGAGGCAGTCTGAACCCACGTCCACGCGCGATAAGTCGCCACGACAAAAATATCGGCGGCAACGCGATGAGCGCGGCCAGCACCCAGACCCAAGGGCTGCCATACATGCGCGTGGCGCTTTTTTCCGGCAGGGTCAGTGCCGCCAACGCAGCCAATCCACAACCGGTCAGCACCCGGACCGGCAAACGGAAAGGGTCGTGAGGGGCTTGGCTCATGCGCAACAAGTCGATGACAGCGGTTGCTGTCGGACGGGGCGAGTCTGATTTGCCGTGCCGACCCTCCACCCTTGACGCTGCGCGAGGCCACGGGGCATCGTCCGGCGTATGACCGAACCCGCGCCACGTTCCAACCGCCCTCTGCTCATCAAGCTGGCAGTCGCTGCGCTGGTGCTGCTCGTGGCAGCAGGCTTGATCGCGCGCGGCTACGATATCAAGAGCATGATCCAGCAAGGCCTCGCCCTGATCCGCGATGCAGGTCCCGTAGTTTTTTTCACCGCCATGGCCCTGTTGCCCGCGGCCGGCGTGCCACTGACCTTCTTCACATTGACGGCCGGCTCGGTCTTCAGCCCACAGCTGGGCGCGCCGGTGGTCATCGCGTTGGCACTCGCCGCTATCACCGTGAATATGGCGATGAGCTATTTCCTCGCACACCGAGCGTTCCGTCCGGCGCTGGAGGCACTCGTGCGGCGACTCGGTTACAAGCTCCCGTCCGTCGGCTCGAGCGACGTCAATGACCTGATCGTGTTGCTGCGCGTGACGCCGGGCGTGCCATTTCCGGTGCAGAATTACCTGCTCGGCCTCGCGGCCGTGCCTTTTGGTCGTTTTCTGCTGATCTCGGCGTTGATCCAGTTGCCGATCAACGGTGCGATCATTCTGTTCGGCGATGCCCTGCTCAGTGGGCGAGGCCGCATTGCGTTCGTTTCGCTCCTCCTCATGCTGGCGCTCATGAGCGGCGCGCACCTTGTGCGGAAGCATTACGGCTCGAAGAAGAACTCTTCTGGATGAAATTGATCGACTCCAGCCTCGATGATTCCGGACGGGTGCGGAGCGTCACCGAGTTCACCCGCAGCGTCAAAGAGCTGCTGAAGGGTGGCTTGCCGCCCTGCTGGATTCAGGGTGAGGTTTCCAACCTGCGGATACAGGCGAGCGGGCATGTATATTTTTCGCTCAAGGATGCCGGCGCGCAGCTCGCCTGTGTGATGTTCCGCGGCGACGCCGCACGACAGTCCGTCAGGTTGCGCGACGGGCTGCAGGTTTTGGCTTACGGCGAAGTGGATGTTTACGAAGCGCGCGGCCAATACCAGCTCATCACCCGCGTGCTCATCGAGCACGGCACCGGTCGCCTGCAGCAGGAGTTTGAGCAACTCAAACAGCGGCTCGCCGCGGAAGGACTATTCGCCGCGGACCGCAAACAATCGTTGCCGATTCTGCCGCGCACCGTGGGGTTCATCACTTCCCCGACCGGGGCAGCCTTGCAGGATTTTGTCCGCATCCTCCAGCGCCGGCACTGGACGGGACGGCTCGTTGTGTTGCCGGTGAAGGTGCAGGGCGAGGGTGCTGCCGCCGAAATGGCCGCAATGTTGCGGACGGCTGGTGCGATGGGTATTTTCGACCTGCTCGTCATCGGCCGTGGCGGTGGCAGCATCGAGGACCTTTGGGCTTTCAACGAAGAAACGCTTGTGCGTGCCGTGGCAGCTTGCGCGGTGCCGATCATCTCCGCGGTCGGGCACGAGATTGATTACACGTTGTGCGACTTAGCCGCCGATGTTCGTGCGGAGACACCGAGTGGCGCGGCTGAACTCATTTCCAGCCAGTATTTGGACTGCGTTGAACGCCTCGACAACGCCGGCGGGAACCTCGATGACATCGTCGCAACCCGACTGGTTCACGCGCGCCAGCAACTCGACCATGTGCGCAGCCGGCTGCGTCTGCTCTCGCCAGTGGCGGCCATCGAACAAAACCACCTGAAGCTGGACGATTTGCGTAACCGCCTTCGCTCGGCATTGCGCGCTTCCGTTCAGCAGGGACGCCAGGCGCTTGCCGCCGCGCGCGGTCGGTTGGGAGCGACCTCGCCGGAGAGACGCGTGCAGAGCGAGTCGCACCGCCTGTTGGCGCTGTGGAAACGCCTCGAGTCAGCGAGCCCGCAGTCTGTGCTGAAGCGCGGCTATGCCATCGTGCGCGACGAGGCGGGCCGGCCGGTGGCGCGCGCGAAGTCTGTCAAATCCGGCCAGGCGCTGGTGAACGAGTTTCACGACGGGAAGGTGCGGGTGAAGGTGGAATAACGACGAATTTTGGTTACTCTTATGGCCAACATGAAAATCAGCGCTTCGCTCCTGCTGCCCCTTCTCGCTGTCGGGATGCTGGGCTGTGTCGAAATGAAAACTACCAAATCAACCGCCAAGGACGCCCTCGAGTGTGCGCCCGGTGAAATCTCCGCCTGTGGCCTGCCGTCGAATGTCGTCATCGACATGAGTAAAGTGAAGGTGCAGCGCACCGATGCCGAATGGCGCGCGCGCCTTACGCCCGAACAGTATCACGTCGCCCGCCGACAGGGCACCGAACGTCCTTTCCACAACGCCTACTGGAACCACAAGGCCGACGGAGTATATTTCTGCGTGGGTTGCGACACGCCGCTGTTTGATTCGCAGCACAAGTTCGACTCCGGCACCGGCTGGCCGAGCTATTGGCGGCCGCTCGAAAAGGCTTTCATCGGTGAGGAGCGCGACACCAGTCACGGTATGATTCGCGTGGAAGCACATTGCGCCAAGTGCGGCAGCCACCTCGGCCACGTATTCGATGACGGGCCGAGGCCCACCGGTCTGCGCTATTGCATCAACAGCGCCTCGTTGAAGTTCATGCCGCGGGCTGACTACGTGGAGTGGGTTGCCAAGGGTGGCGCAACCGCCCCCGGTTCCTGAGTCCGCAGCGCATGGAGCATCCCGTGTTGTTCGGTGGGCTGCGGGTTCAGATCCACCCGGATCGTGCGACAGCGGGCGCTGCCGCAGCGAGGGAAGCAGCAGAGGGAATTAACGGCGCGATTGCCGCGCGGGGATCCGCCCGCATCGCGCTCGCGTGCGCTCCATCACAAATCGAAATGCTGGCCGCGTTGATCCGCGCTCCCGTGGATTGGTCGCGCGTGACCGTTTTTCATTTGGACGAATACGTCGGGTTCGACGCTGCGCATCCGGCGTCGTTTCGTAACTATCTGCACACGCACTTTCTGACGCGGGTTGGCGTGGCTCGTTTTCACGGTTTTTGCGGCGAAGCCCCTGATATCGCTGCCGAATGCCGGCGTTATGCGGCACTGCTTGCCGAAGCGCCGCTCGATCTGGTGTGCCTCGGGATTGGAGAGAACGGGCATCTCGCTTTTAACGATCCTCCCGTGGCCGACTTCACTGGTCCGGAGAAGGTCAAGATGGTCGAACTCGACGAGGCTTGTCGCCGTCAGCAGGTGAGTGATGGATGCTTCGGCGCGTTGGAAGAGGTGCCACGCCATGCGCTGACACTCACGATTCCCATGCTGCTGAGTGCAAAGCGTCTCGTTGTGACCGTTCTCGGGTCGAGCAAGGCTGCGGCGGTGAGTGACGCGTTACGTGGACCAATCGCCACCACCTGTCCCGCGAGTGCGCTGAGAAACCACGTTGCCACGCTGCACCTCGATCCCGCGGCGGCGTCTGCTGCGTTTCCGGCTCAGGGATAGAGCCAGTATTTCTTACTCGTGGTTTGGTAGGTGGCCGCGCGATCGGACCAGTTTTTGATGAAGGCGGGCACATCCACCCGCATGCCCTGTTTGGCCAAGGCATCATACCACGCCGTGGATCCGACATGGATCTGGAAAGTTCGCTGCTGGGCCGTGGTGAGGCCGGCAAAAACCTTCAGCGGCGACCACTTTTCCGCGAGCTGGTGCATGTAGAAGGAGAGCTCTGTCGGCCGCCACGCGTCCCAGTCAACGACCTCCACGAAGACACCGAAGGTGGGCTTGCTGTTGCCATTGCCGTTGCGAGTCTCGCGCTTGACCAGCCGGATGCCGGGAATTTTGAAAGCCTCAAGGGCGGCGATGATCTCCTCGGGCGTTTTCTTCGGATAACTGATGCCACGGATTGGGTAGGCGCTGGATTCGCCCGTCGGCAGGGCGATCTGCCGCCAGGGAGTTTGTTCGCAGCCGAGGCCGATCATCGCGTAGCCGATGACAGCGTTGTAATCGGTGATCATCGGGGAGGTTTGCACCCAGGGCAGCTCGGTCTCGGGCCAGCGCATGGCGCGCGTCCAGCCGCGCATGGGGATCACGGTGAGCCGGCCCTTGGTGCGCACTTTGTCGCTTACGTTACGCAGCACACCTGGCGCATTCTTGGCCAAGGTGGCGAGTTCGGCCATGGTCAGGCCATGGATATAGGGCACACGGAAAGCTCCGACGTCACTCATATGTTCAACGTCTAGTGGCGGACCATCAACCTTGAGTCCGCCGAGCGGGTTGGGCCGGTCAAGGATGATGACCTCCACGCCGTTTTCGAAACAGGCTTCCATGGTGTAACGCATCCAGCTGATGAAGGTATAGGAGCGGGCGCCGATATCCTGCAAATCCACCACCACGGCGTGAAGGCCTTTGAGCTGTTCATTGGTGGGACGTTTATTTTTCCCATAAAGCGAATACACCGGCAGCCCCGTTGGGCCGTGAATCGCGTCATCAAACTTGGTGGCCGATTTGGTGGCTCCATCCAGGCCGTTTTCCGGGGCGAAGAGGCACACGAGTTTCGACTGCGGAGCGCGACGCAAAACATCAATGGTGCTCTCGCCACGACGGTTCACGCCGGCGCGATGCGTGAGCAGGCCGAGGCGCTTGCCGGCGATGGCCTTGAAACCCTCGGCTTCGAGCACGTCGATGCCCAGCATCACGCGGGGCAGCTTCTCGGGTGGCGGCTCGGGTTTGGGCTCCGGCTTCACTTCCGCCTGCTTGGACTCCGTCTTTTTTTCAGGAGTCTTCGTCTCGGTGGCACAGCCGGCCAGCAGCGCGAGGGCGGCGAGCAGGGTGAAGCCAGGAAAAAGAGACGCGAGCGACCGGCGGGTCATTGCGGTGTTTTTGAAAACGCCCGCGTGCCTTGGCGAGTAGATTCGCCGCGAAACTCAGTTCTTCTGTCGGCGGGTGGCGACGGCGGCGGCGAGGTTTTCCAACACGGGCACGGTTTCGTCGAAGCCGAGGCACGCGTCGGTGATGCTCTGGCCGTATGTGAGCGGCCGGCCGGGCTCGTGCTTCTGGGCGCCGCCGACGAGATTGCTTTCCAGCATCACGCCGAAGATCGCGCGCGAGCCGCTGCTGATTTGCGCGGCGACGTCGGCCGCGACAGCGGGCTGGTGGTCGTGCTTCTTGCTGCTGTTTCCATGGCTGCAATCCACCAGCACCGACGGCAACGCGTCGGCTTGGCGGAGCAGATGGATGGCGTGCGTGATGTGTTGGGCGTCGTAGTTCGGACCGCTGCGGGTGCCGCCACGCAGGACGAGGTGGCATTCGGGATTGCCGGTCGTGGCGAGCACGGCCGGAGCACCCTCGCGCGTGAGGGAAGGAAAACAATGCGCATGACGGGCCGAAACAATGGCGTCCACGGCCACCTGCAGGTCGCCGTCGGTGCGGTTCTTGAAACCCACGGGCATTGAGAGGCCGGAGGCCAGTTCGCGATGGATCTGGCTCTCGGTCGTGCGGGCGCCGATGGCGGCCCACGAGACGAGGTCGGCGTAATACTGGCCGAGCGTGGTATCGAGGAATTCGGTGCCGATGGGCAGGCCGACAGCGTTCACATCAAGCATGAGCTGCCGGGCGAGGCGCAGGCCGGTGTTGACCTGAAAACTGCCGTCGAGGCGCGGGTCGTTGATCAGGCCCTTCCAGCCGACCGTGGTGCGCGGTTTCTCAAAATATACCCGCATCACCACGAACAGATCGCGGGCGAGACGGTCGGCCACTGGCTTCAGCTTTTGCGCGTAATCGAGCGCGGCCTTCGGATCGTGCACGGAACAGGGGCCGACGATGGCTACAAGACGGTCGTCGCGTCCGTGCAGGATCTCGCTCACGGCATGCCGGCCGCTGTGCACCAACGCGGCGCCGGTTTCGCCCAACGGCAGGTCTTCCTCGAGGATGGCCGGGGAAAGCAGCGGGCGGGCGGTGCGGATGCGGAGATCGGAAGTGGGCTGGCGCATGGACGGTCGGGCAGCCAAGCGCACCGCGACGGAAAAGGCACGGAGATTTTCGCCTCGCGACGGCACAGGCGCGGCCAAAGCTGCGGTCATGTTGTCCCTCTGCCAGCACGGCTACGAAGCCTTCCTTGAGCGCGAACTTACCGGAGCCGGGCTGGCCGTGAACGAGAAGGGTCTGGGCTGGGTGCTTTGTGAGGGCGACGCTGGGGTCGACCCGTCGCGTGCAAGCACGCTCCTCCAGGGTGAGGTCGCAAATCTGGCTTTCCCGCAGCTCACGCTGCAGGCGCCGCGGGAGTTCAAGGGCGAGTCGGTTAATGCATTGGCCCAGCAACTGGCGGATTATTTCCTCGAAAGCCTCCGCGGCGAGCGAATCGATGCGGCATGGCCCTGCGTGTTTCAGACCGTGCCCGAGGTGGTGGGGCTGGGTCGTCGTGCCAGCGGCGTGGAGAAAGCGTTTCTCGAACTTCTCCGCAAGAAACTCAACCGCATCGCCAAGCTCGCAACATCGGAGGTGCCGCGTGGGGCGGGGAAGAGCCGCGGGCTGTTTGTGTTCTTCGCCGACTTCGGCCGGGTGTTTGCCTCGCGCGAAGCTTGGCTGGGCGGACAGCGGCGCATGGCCGACGACGACGCGGCGCCGTCGCGTTCCTACCTCAAGGTTGAAGAGGCCTATATCGTGATCGGTCGAGAGCCGGTCGCTGGTGAAACGGTCGTGGATCTCGGAGCGGCGCCGGGCGGCTGGAGTTACAGCGCAGCGAAACGCGGCGCGCGCGTGATCGCCGTGGACAACGGTCCGCTCAAGGGCGGCGCGCTTAACCATCCGCTCATCGAACACCGGTTGGAGGACGCCTTCAAATTTCATCCGCCGGAGGGCGTGGTCTTCGACTGGTTGTTCTGCGATCTCGTCGAGGAACCGCATCATGTGATGCAGAACATCGTTGCTCCCTGGCTCGCCGGTGGCTGGTGCCGGCGCTTCGTCATCAACTTGAAATTCGGCCATGTGGACTCGCTCGCGCTGCTGCGGGAAATCCGCGCGGACGTCTCACCTTTCGCGCGCTACGCGGCGAATTTTCGCATTAGACATCTCTATCATGATCGCGAGGAGTTCACCGTTGTGGGTGAACTGAAGTAACGCGGAGCCCCACGGATTGTGGGAGCAGGCGTGGTTCCCCACAAGCGGTGGGCTGCCAAACGCAGGCAGGAAAACCCGCGTGCATATTTTGCTGTGCGGATTTTGGCCTGTGGAGTCTGGAGGCCATGAGTCGCGATCATAAATCGGGCCGATGCGATGCAGGCGTTTGACCGTGGCCATGCGGGGGATTTGAAAGAAGGCTCCGCGAAGCCGTGCTGCCGGAGAGGGCGGTGCCGTTTTCACTTCTTCGCGGCTCAACCATTCAGCCATGTCCCATTCCCATCACCCCAAGGTGCACGCTTCAAACGGCCTGCAGGACTTCATCGCCATCTCCCGCTACGCCCGCTATCTCCCGGAAAAGCGACGCCGCGAAACGTGGACCGAGGCGGTCCATCGCGTGCGCGACATGCATCTCGCGCACTATCCCGACCGGCCGCTGACCGATGCGCTGGCCGACGCCGTGGCCGCGGGAGAACTCGTGCCCGAACAGGCCGCCGCGCTCGGCGGCGTGCGCACGCTGCACGAGGCGATTCGCGCGGCCTTTGCGGCGGTGCAGGCGCGCCAGGTTTTGCCTTCGATGCGTTCGCTCCAGTTCGGTGGTGAGGCCATCCTCGGCAAACACGCCCGCATCTACAACTGCGCCTTCACCTACCTCGATCGTCTCGAGGCCTTCCGTGAATCGTTCTACCTGCTGCTTTGCGGCTGTGGCGTCGGCTTCTCCGTGCAACAGCGGCATGTGTCGCGTCTGCCGGCGCTGGCTCCGCGTCGCGAAAACGAACCGCCGGTGAGGCATGTTATCGCCGACACCATCGAGGGCTGGGCCGACGCGCTGCATGCGCTGATGGAGAACGCTGTTGCCGGCCGCGGCGTGGATTTTGATTACTCGCTAATTCGGCCCGAAGGCGCGCCGCTGCGCACGACCGGCGGGAAGGCGCCCGGTCCCGAGCCGCTCTTTCATTCGCTCACCCGCATTGACCGCATTGTGCGCGGCGCCGCCGGCCGCCGCCTGAAGACGATCGAGGCCTACGACATCCTTTGTTGGGCCGCCAAGGCCGTGCTCTCGGGCGGCGTGCGTCGCTCGGCCACCATCTGTCTGTTCTCCGTGGACGACGTCGACATGGCCGCGGCCAAGACCGGCAATTGGCTGGCCGAAAATCCGCAGCGCGTGGCGAGCAACAACTCTGCCGTCGTCGTTCGCGCCACGGCCACCCGTGAGCAATTCCAAAACCTCTTCGAGCAGCAGAAGCAGTTTGGCGAACCGGGATTCTACTTCGTCGAGGACGAGGACTACGGTGCCAATCCCTGCGTCGAGATCGGTCTGCATCCGCGCCTGAAGCTCGACCAACCGGCCATCGCGCGGTTGCGTGAGCTCGGTCATAGCGGGCCGTTGCGCGAGGGCGAAGAGCTCACCGGGGTGCAATTTTGCAATCTCGCTACCGTCTCCGCTGCCGCGGCCGATAGCCGTCCCGCCCTTCATCGTTTGTGTGCCTTGGCCGCACTCATCGGCACGTTGCAGGCCGGTTATACGGATTTTCGCTATCTCTCGCCGGTTTCGCAGGTGATCACTGAGCGCGAAGCGTTATTGGGCGTTTCGCTCTGCGGAATTCTCGACCGGCCCGAGCTGTTGCTCGATCCGGCGGTGCTCCGCGACGGCGCGGCCGTGGTGAAGGGTATCAACGCCGTCTTCGCCCGCGTGCTCGGCATCCGGCCGGCGGCGCGCACGACTTGCGTGAAGCCTGAAGGCACGGCCAGCCTGTTGCTCGGCACGAGCAGCGGCCTGCATCCGCATCACTCGCGCCGCTACTTCCGGCGCGTGCAGGCCAATGTGCACGATCCGGTTTACCGTCACTTCCGGCGTTTCAACCCGCACATGGTCGAACCGAGCGTGTATGATCTCAATGGCCGCACCGAGGTCATCACGTTCCCGGTCGAAGGTCCGGTGTTTGGCGTTTATCGCGAGGAGCTTTCCGCGACCAAGCACCTGCACTACATCCGGCTCGTGCAGGAAAATTGGGTGCAGGCCGGCCGCCGGCACGAGGAATTCTCTCCCGGCCTCCATCACAACGTGTCGTGCACGGTGTCGGTGAAACCCGACGAATGGGATGCCGTTGCCGACTACATCTGGACGCACCGGCACAGTTTCACGGGCGTCGCGCTCCTCCAGGATTGCGGTGACAAGGTCTATGCCCAAGCCCCGCGTGAGGGCGTAGCCACGCCCGCCGACATCGAGAAGTGGAACACCCTCGGCTACGTGCCGGTGGACTTCACCACGCTTGAGGAATCCGAGGACATCACCGAATTGAAACAGGTCGCCGCCTGCGCGGGTGGGGCGTGCGAACTGGTGTGAGGTGGTTGAATTGAGCGGAAAGAAAAACCTCGGTCAAAAGTCTTCCCCTCGTCGCTCGGGTGTGTATTGCGTGGCGGCATGGAACTTATTTTAGCCTCCATTGCCGCCCTGCTCCCGATCATCAACCCGTTCAGCACCGCGCCGCTTTTCCTAGCTATTACGGACGGTTACTCTGCCAAGGAACGCGCCAAGCAGGCACGCAAGGGCGTGATCTACATGGTGGCTATACTGGGGAGTTTTCTGGTTGGCGGCAGTTTCATCATGAATTTCTTCGGCCTGTCCCTGCCGGGGTTGCGCATCGCGGGTGGCATCCTGGTCGCGGGGGTCGGGATGCGCATGCTGTATCCGAGCGACGGCAACGAGCAGACGAAGGATGAGGAGGAGGAGGCCAAGCAGAAGCGGGACATTTCCTTCACCCCGCTGGCCATGCCCAGCCTGAGCGGTCCGGGCGCCATATCGGTTACCATCGGTCTGACCTCGATGGCTTCGACCTGGCTGAGTTACGTCGGCATCTTCATCGGGATCCTGGTGGTGGCCGGGATAACTTATGCCGTGTTGAGGGCGTCCACCCGCCTGGTGGGATTCATGGGGGTGAATGGGCTGCACGCCATGACCAAGATCATGGGTTTTCTGATCCTCTGCGTAGGCGTTCAGTTCATCGTCCGCGGCATCCACGGCGTGGCCAGCGATCCGGAATTGCTGCAGATGCTGCATGATGCCTGGCCGGGATCGCGCGGTGTCGGCCCTTGAATCGCGCCCGGCGGGTGTCCACGCTGCGGGCCGGTTCATGAAATCCTCCTTCGTCCCCAAACAAAAAGAACTGAACGTCTGCGGCTGGCAGGCGGTCTCAACGCTGTTTACGCGTCATCCCGACGAAGTGCGGCGGCTGTTCTTCGATCCGGCGACGGGCAAGCGGGGGGGCGACCTTTGTCGCTTAATGGCGCAGAAGAAAAAAGTTTACCGGCAGGTGGAGCCGGCGGAATTGGAGAAAATCGCCGGCACGGTCCATCACGGCGGCATCGTGGCGGTCATCGCCGAGCGGCCGTTGAAAAAAGTGACCCGCGAGGTGCTGGCCGGCTGGACGAGAGCAAAGACGCCATTGCTCATTTTGGATCGCGTGAGCAACGCGAACAATGTCGGGGCGATCGTGCGCACCGCGGCATTTTTCGGCGTGCAAGCGGTCGTCGTGCCCGACCATCCGCAGCAGGCGTTGCCCGGCGAAGCCGCGTGGCGCGTGGCCGAAGGCGGCATGGAGTTCGTCGAGTTTTACCGCGTGCCCGCGTTGCCGGAATTTTGCGCGGAGCTGAAGAGAACCCACTTCCTGATCGGCACAAGCCTGACGGGCAACCAACTCTCGCCGGCGCAGGTGAAGGAACGTGGGCTGCCGCGTCCGCCGGCGCTCATTCTCGGCAACGAGGAAAAGGGCATCGCTCCGGGCGTGGCGGCGCAATGCGACCGGTTGCTCAAGATTCCCGGTGCGGACACAGTCGAGTCGCTCAACGTATCGGCCGCCGCCGCCGTGCTCTGCTGGGAATTTTTTGGGAAGCGGTGAGGTGGTCTGTCGTGGAAGGCTCAGCTCCAGCTGAGCCGTTTTTCATACTAACCTCTCTTAGCTTTGGACCTTTTGAGGCGGTTGGATTTTGTAGGGCGGGGTCTCCGAACCCCCGCCTGTGTCCGATAGCGATATGGCGTTCGTGGCGGGGTTCGGAGACCCCGCCCTGCTATGAGGCCGAAGTTGTCGATAGGAAAAT
>JBIQJF010000056.1:0-21014 GCA_044507675.1 Opitutales bacterium
CGACCCTCGGCCTCGTAATAGACGTCTTTGGCCGTGCTGCCTTTGAACAGCAGGGCCTCGATGCCGCCGCCTTCGGGTGCTTCACCGGTGCCGCGCTTGAAGGCGGATTCGCTGCCCTTCACGCTGGTGCCGTAGCCGGTGATTTTGATGTAGCTTTCAAAAGGAACGAAAGGATCGTCCCCGCGTGCGGATAAGGTCAGCAGACCGAGCACAGCTCCGGCCAGCAGGCCGCGAAAGGTGTGAGAGAATGTCGCTTTCATGGGGTGATGGTCCGGAATTTAGTAGCGGAGGTGGTAGCTGGCGTTGGAACCGTGAACCGCCTCGTGGCAGCCGGCGGACCAGCAGGTGCCCTGCATCGTGCGGGCGTTGTGGTTGGCGACGCTTTGGCCGAGGGCGTTGGCGTTGATCTGACCGGGGCCGGTGTGCGCGAGCGCGTGGCACGAGAGGCAGAGATTGCTGTCGCGAGCGCGGAGCATCTTCTCGTTCACGGTGCCGTGGGGATTATGGCAGGAGACGCAGCCCTCGCGGGTGCCGCCGTGTTCATAGACGTAGGGTCCGCCCTGGGTTGTGTGGCACTTGATGCAAGAAGCGTTCATCTCCTCGAGCACGAGGGCGTTGGCGGAGGTGAGCTCGGCGCCATGCGAATTGTGGCAGTCGTTGCAGCTCATCTTGCCCGAAAGGACCGGGTGCGCGTGCGGCTGGTTGAACTCGCCGCGCTTGTCGAGGTGGCATTGGAAGCAGGTCTCGGGGTTGCCCTTCGGGTTGAGGATCGTGCCGAGCTCGCCGCCCGACTTCACGTGTAAGGAGGCCGGCCCGTGGCAGGATTCGCAGCTGATTTCCTGGCCCTTGGCGCCTGAGGCAAAAAGCTTGGCGTGTGCGGCGTCGTGGAATTCGGAGGTGACCTCCTCATGGCAATCGGCACATTTGGCCGAGCCGACGAAAGTGGCACCCGGGATGGACGGGGGCATGACCACGGTGCGTTGCACGACAACGCAACCCACCAACAGCATGCCCCAAATGGCGGTGCCGCCGAAGATCAGCACTGATTTGGACCAACGAATTTTAAAGCTCATAGAGACAACAGTTGACTCACTTTTGAGTGTGTCGGGAGTTAAGGGGGTTACTCTTCCTCTGCTTCATCGGCATCATCATCCCAGATATGCAGTTTTTGCACTCCGCACGCCTTGCGCACGTGTGTTCATTCCTTGTGCAATATTTGCATACAGGGGAAACGTCGCCGAGGCGGACGTTTCAGAATTTGTCCGGAAAACAATCCGGCGGGAAAGAAAAACACAACCTGAAAACAGGCGGTGTTTGAAGTATCAGGAATCTTTCAAACGCACGACTGCCACCCCGAAGCTGGACTGGCGCGGTGCGTCCGATCTCTACGAAGACTTCACACGTCGCAAACTTCAACGCCGTGGCGCAGGGCGGCGAGGGCTTCGGCGGGATTCTTGGAACGGGGAATAAACTCCTGTCCGACGAATCCCTTGTAACCGGTATCCACGATCGCGCGCATGATGGCCGGATAGAAAAGCTCCTGATTCTCGTCGAGTTCGTTGCGGCCCGGCACACCGGCGGTGTGGTAGTGCGCGATGTATTGATGATGACGCCGGATCGTGGCGATCACATCACCCTCCATGATCTGCATGTGATAAATGTCGTAGAGCAGCTTCACGCGCTCCGAGCCGGTGCGCTTGCACATCTCGACGCCCCACTCCGTGCGATCGCACATGTAGTCCCCGTGATTCACGCGGCTGTTGAGCAACTCCATCACGAGGTTCACGCCCAGTTTCTCCGCCAGCGGTGCGATGCGTTGCAGGCCCTTCGCGCAGTTTTCCAATCCCTGTTCATCGGACATACCCGCGCGGTTGCCCGAAAACACAATGAGGTTAGGAAACCCGGCTTCGGCGGTCGCCTTGAGGTGGGATTCATAGGCCGCCACGAGCGCATCGTGGTATTCGAGACGGTTCCAGGCGTGCGGAATGCCGCCGACGCCCTTCACCTCGCCGACCGTCACCGTGGGATTGCTGACCATCGCGCAGGTCAGGCCGTGTTTCCTGAGCACGGGGAAATCCTTCGGCCCGAGCAACTCGACCGACTGCAATCCCATCGCCGCCGCTGCGGCACAGAAGTCGTCCAACGGAATGCTGTTGAAGCACCATTTGCACACGGACTGTTTCACGCGGCCCTTGCGAGTGGGTGCGGACGGGGCAGCAGACGCTTGCAGGAGACTCATACTAGAAGCCAGGACGGTGCCAGCAGTCAGTTGTTTGAGGACGGTGCGGCGGGAAACGGGGTAGTTCATGCGCCGAGTCAAAGCGGTGCTCGAGAATGAAGCAATCCCGCAGCCACGGAGCAACTTCAACCAGTCCGACAAAGCGCCGCCAAACGACGCACACCTTCGCGAATGCGCTCCGGAGTCGAATTCGAATAGTTCAACCGTAGAAAATTCCGTCCGCCGTCCGCCGGGAAAAAGTCCCGCCCAGGCACGAAAGCCACCTTTTGGGCGATCGCGCGCTTCAGGAGTTCCAGCGCGTCGAGACTCTCCGGGCCGGTAATCCACAAAAACATGCCGCCTTCGGGCTTCGTCCAGTGATAGCCAGTTGGCATCTCCGCCCGCAGTGCAGCGTCGAGCAGTTCAAACCGCTCGCCATAAACGCGGCGGATTAGCTCCAAATGGGCCGCCGGATCGTTCTGCGTGAGATAAGTGTGCGCAACGAGCTGGTCGAAACTCGAGGTGTGCAGATCCGAAGCCTGTTTCAGGATCAACAGGCGATTGAAAATCTCCGGCGGCGCGACGACCCAGCCCGTGCGCAGGCCGGGCGCGATGGTTTTGGAAAACGTGCTCGCGTAGATCACGCAACCGGCCTCGTCCCAGCTTTTCACCGGTGGAATGTCGGCACCGCGATAGCGCAGCTTTCCGTAAGGATCGTCCTCGACGATGATCAACCCGTGCTCCGCCGCCACGCGTGCTAACGCCTCGCGACGAGCCGCGGTAAGCGTGATACCGGTCGGGTTCTGAAAGTTCGGGATCGTGTAGAGAAATTTCGGACGATGTTGCTTGATGAGTGCCGGCAACGCTTCGGGAATCAGGCCTTCGCCGTCGGTCGGCACCGGCACGAAACGCACTTCGAAAGTCTGAAACGCCTGGATGGCCGCGAGGTAGGTGGGATTCTCGGTCAACACGACATCGCCGGGGTTGAGAAACAACTTTCCGACGAGATCGAGCACCTGCTGCGAACCGTTGGTCACGAGCACATCTTCGAGCCGGGCCCGGATGCCGCGCCGGCCCATTTCGGCAGCGATCCATTCGCGCAACTGCGGCACGCCCTCGCTCTGGCTGTATTGAAGCGCGCGACTGCCGTGCTGCGTCAACACGAGGTCCGCAGCGCGGCGCACCGCCTCCACCGGAAACAGCTCCGGCGCAGGCAATCCGCCGGCAAACGAGATCACTTCAGGCTGCGCGGTGACCTTGAGGATCTCGCGGATCGTCGAAGGACGCATCTGCTCCATGCGGCGGGCGAAGGCGGCGGAATGGGGGTCGGACATGCCCGCATCCCATCATATCCCGGGAAATCACGCCAGCCCGACCTGCGGCACAGCGGCCCTGTCGGATGGGGCTCGACTGCGCTGCTACCCCCGCAAACCGAGCAACTCCTCGGCGTGGGCCTGCGCGCTCTTGGCGTGGCGGTCGCCCAACATGCGCGCGAGCTCCCCCACTCGCGATTTGCGGTTGTCGTGGATGGCCGCGATGTCCACCGCGGCGCGTTCGCCGCTCTGGTCCTTGGTCACCACAAAATGATTCGCCGCCTGCGCCGCCACCTGCGGCAGATGCGTCACGCAGAGCACCTGATGCCGCTCGGCGATGTCGGCCATTTTTTCGCCAACGATGCGACCAATCTCGCCGCCGACGTTGGCATCCACCTCGTCGAATACCAGCAGCGGCACGTCGTCGATCTCCGCAAGGACCGCTTTGAGCGCGAGCATCACGCGCGCCAGCTCGCCGCTCGACGCGATGCGGTGGAGCGGCAGCGGAGCTTCGCCAACATTGGGTGAAAACAGAAACTCCACACCGCAATCGCCATGCGGTCCGAGAGCCGCCAGCGGCGTGAGCGCCACGCGAAAATCCGCCTTCTTGAAACCGAGCTGCACGATCACCTTGGCCGCGACCTTGGCGAGTTGCTGCGCGGCTTTTTCGCGCGTGGCGCGGACCTCGGCCGCGGCTTTGCGCGCGTTTTTCTCCGCCTCGGCAATCTGCTTCTCCAATTTCGCCAGCGTGCCCTCGATGTCGCCCTGCTGCTCCAACCGCCGGCGCATGTCGTCGCGTGCGGCAACCACTGCTTCAATCTTGGCCCCATGTTTCCGCTTCAACTCGAGCCACGCGTTCATCTTCGTCTGCAGCTCCTCGGCTTGCTCGGGATCGAAGTTCAACGAGGTCGCGAGCGAGGAAAATTCCGCGTCGAGGTCACCCAGCTCCAACGAGGCCGACTGAAGACGATCGGCGAGCGCCTTGCTTGATGCATCGAACGCCTCCAACTGGCGCGCATCCCGCAGCAACTGGGCCAGCCGACCGAGCATGCCGTCCTCGCCGCTCAGGCCGTGGCTGACGCGCGCGGCGAGCTGCATGATTTCTTGTGCGCTTTGCTGGCGCTGAAAATCGCGCTCGAGCGCGGTAACGGCCTCCTCGGTCAGGTCGAGGGCATCGATCTTGGCGAGTTGCAGTTTGAGAAAGTCGATCTGATCAGGCGAGAGCTTGTCCGCGCTGCGCAGGCGGTCGCGTTCGGCGAGCAGGTCGCACCACAGGCCATAAAGCGCCTGATATTTTTCAAGCAGGCCGCTGTTGCGCGCGAAGAGGTCCAGGAGTTCACGCTGGCCGTTTTCCTTGAGCAGACGACGTGGTTCGCCCGGTCCGTGGAAATCGATCCACTGTGCACCGAGCTCTTGTAGAGCGCTGAGCGTGGCAAGGCCCCCGTTCACTGACATCTTCGGCGCCTTGTCGCGTGGCAGACTGCGTTTGATGATGAGCACGCCATCGTCGCAGGGCGGCAGACTCAAATTGGCGAGCACCATATCGAGCCGGCGCGTGTCGGCGAAAAACAACGCCGCCTCGACTTCACAGGCATCGGCGCCTTGGCGAATGATGGTTTTGTCGGCGCGCGCACCGGCCAGCAAGGACAGTGCTCCGAGCAGGATGCTCTTGCCCGCACCGGTCTCGCCGGTCACCGCCGTGAACCCGCTCTCGAAGTCCAGTTCGACCTCGTCGAGGAGGGCGAGATTGCGGATGCGGAGGGATTGGAGCATTTTTGAAAGGACGAATGGACACGAATCGGGACAGATTCAAGCGCCGCCATGCCCACGGCCGCGGTCTCCTGACAGCTTTTTATGTCGCTCAAATTTCCCTTGCGCCGCCCAATCCGAATCGTTGACTCCTGACCCTTCACGGACCCTTAGCTCAGTTGGTTAGAGCGTTTCCTTGACATGGAAAAGGTCACTGGTTCGAGTCCAGTAGGGTCCACCAGTCTTCGCCCCGTGCGGGTTACGACTCTGCAAGCCAAAGGCATTAATCGCGAATAATGAGAGGCTTGCCCGCCTAAGCTCCCCAAGTGTCGCTTGGATTAAGGCTTTCCCCCGCCCCGCATTCGCTTAGCTTCCTGCGCATGGAATCGTCGCCCCCGGTCAGCGTTCCGGATAGCGATAAACGCATTGCGGCCGAATTGGTCCGCCAAGGATTCTTTGATCTGCCAGCCGGCTTGGGCGCCACCGTGCTGGTCGCTGGCGGACTCGCTTGGGTCGTGGCGGACAGTGCGTCTCCGCAATTGGCGTGGGGTTGGTTTGCGGCGATGGTCGTATTCGTAGTGTGGCGCGGGGCCACGGGCTTCATTTATCGGCGCCATACGCCCACCCTTCGACAACATCGTTTCTGGCGCCGACAGTTCAGCGCCGGCGCCACCGCTTCCGCGCTCGGGTGGGGGTTTGCGGCTTGGTTCTTTTATCCGTTGCTCGGCGTCGAACAACTATCGCTGCTAATCCTGGTCGTCGCAGGTGTGACCGCGGGTGCGACGCGCTCGCTCGGTTCCAATCTGACAGCCTGCTGCGTTTTCCAAACCCTCTGCATGCTGCCACTCATCGCACGCATGCTCCAAGGCGATGATGCGTCCCATATCATCATGGGCACCCTCTCGGTGTTATATACCGTATTTCTGATCGCCATGGCCCGCAGTTATCATCGCAACCTCGGGCAATCGCTGCGACTCGGCTTTGAATCCGCCGCGCTCGCCACCGAGTTGCAGGAAAAACAACGCCAGACCGCCACGCTCAACCGCGAGCTGAGTTCCGAGGTTGCCCAACGCCGCGAGATCGAAACCGAATTGCGCGCGGCCAAGGAGCGGGCCGAAGCCGCCAACCAGGCCAAAGGCGACTTCCTCGCCACCATGAGCCATGAAATCCGCACGCCGATGAACGGTGTGCTCGGCATGCTCGACCTGCTCAGTTCCACATCCCTCACGCCCGCCCAGCGCGAACAAGTGGAAACTGCCGCCAGCTCGGCCGATTCGCTCCAACGCATCCTCAATGACATCCTCGATTACTCCAAAATCGAGAGCGGTCGGCTCGACTTCGAATCCATCCCCTTCCGGCCCGGCGTCGTCGCCGAGGATGTCGTCACCTTGCTGCGGCCCCGCGCCGCCGCGAAATCCCTCGAGCTGAAACTCACGGTCGATGAAAAGTGCCGCACCCGCGTGCTGGGCGATCCCATGCGTTTTCGCCAAGTCTTGCTCAATCTCGTCGGCAACGCCGTGAAATTCTCCGAACGAGGCGAAGCCGAACTCGAAGTGGTGGGCGACGACTCAACGCTCGGCCTGCTCCGGCTGCAGGTGCGCGTGCGCGACCATGGCATCGGCATGGACGAGCAGACCCGCGCGCAGCTTTTCCAGCCCTTCAAGCAGGCCGATAGCTCCATGAGCCGTCGCTACGGCGGCTCCGGTCTCGGCCTCGCCATCTCGCAACGTCTCGTGCAATACATGGGTGGGGAGATTACCGCGCAAAGCGAACTCGGACGCGGTTCGGTGTTCGAATTCACCGTGAACCTGCCGCTCGCTCGCGAGCGCCACACCACCCCGCCGCTCAACCCGCCCAGTTCCCTCCTGCCCCGTCATTTCGACGCCCGCATCCTCGTCGTCGAGGACGACCCGGTAAACCAACGCGTGATCACCCTCATGCTCCAGCGCCTCGGACTGAAATCCGAAGTGGCACCCGAAGGCACGGCCGCCCTCGGCGCGATCGAAACCGGCAAATGGGACCTCGTGCTTATGGACTGCCAGTTGCCCGGCATTGATGGCCTCGAAACCACCCGCCGCGCGCGCCAACTCCCTGCCGGCCGTTCCCTGCCCATCGTCGCCCTTACCGCCAACGCCCGCCCCGAAGACCGCACTGCTTGCCTGGCCGCCGGCATGGACGATTTTCTCGCCAAACCCCTCCGCGCCGAGGCTCTCCAGACCTGTATCGCCCGCTGGCTTCATCCCGTGACTTGAGCTATCCGTTTTAATAGGTCCGGTGCGCTTTTGCTCCGGGAAAACCGGACAAAAGCGTAACTGAAAGAGGCTTTCAATTCGTGACCGCGTTTGCGCTGGACGAGTCAGCCGCCACGCCCACAACCTTGGGCTCGTGGCCACACCCCCGAAGCACGACGCAAAAAACATCCACCAAGCGATTGATCGCGTAGCTTCCGCCATTGCCACCCGCCACGCCGCCACCGACCGGCTGCTCATCCTCGGCATCGCCAACGGCGGCATTGAATTTGCCCGCCGCCTCAATGCGGCCCTGAAAAAAGCCGGCCTCAAGCCCGGCACCGGCACGCTCGACATCTCCTTTCACCGCGACGACATCGGCGCCAACCCGATTCCCAAGGAGCACACTCCCACCCTCATTCCGCACGACGTCAACGGCGCCACGGTCATCCTCGCCGACGATGTGCTTCACTCCGGCCGCACCGTGAAAGCCGCCCTCGATGAGCTCTTCGACCACGGTCGTCCCGCCTGTGTTGAACTGGCTGTCCTCGTGGACCGGGGCGGTCGCCTGCTGCCCGTTGCCGCCACCTACACCGGCATCAGTCTGGTGGCTTTCGACGACGAGAAGGTCCGTGTCCGCCTCCACGCCGACGACCCGAAGCGCGACACCCTCGTTACCGAATCCGCCCGCAAATCGAAGTCGCGGAGCCCCCTTCCTGTCACTTGATCCCTGTTACCTAATACTTTTTCCCACCCTCCCGTGCCCTGGCATCGCAAACACCTTCTCACCATCGAGGAACTCAAGCGCTCCGAGATCGAACAGATCCTCGCCACCGCCGGCGCTTTCCGCCGCATCCTCGACCGCAAGGTCAAGAAAGTCCCTGCCCTGCGCGGCAAGACCATCGTCAATCTCTTCCTCGAGCCCAGCACGCGCACCCGCATCTCCTTCGAGATGGCCGCCAAGTTGCTCAGCGCCGACGTGATTTCCTTCACGGCCGAATCTTCCAGCACGACCAAAGGCGAAACCCTGCGCGACACCGCGCAAAACATCCAGGCGCTCCACGCCGACATGATCGTGCTGCGGCACTCCGCCTCCGGTTCCCCGCTCTATCTCAGCAAGGTTCTCGGCATCCCGGTCGTGAACGCCGGCGACGGCGCGCACGAACATCCGACGCAGGCGCTGCTCGACGTGTTCACCATGCGCGAGAAGCTCGGCGACCTGAAGGGACGCAAGGTCGTCATCCTCGGCGACATTCTCTTCAGCCGCGTCGCGCGCTCCAACATCCACGCGCTCACCAAACTCGGCGCCAACGTCACCATCGTCGGCCCGTCCACGCTCGTGCCGCACTGGTTCGAATCCATGGGCGTGCGCGTCTCGCACAATCTCCGCGAAGCCCTCGCCGACGCCGACGTCGTCATGCTCCTGCGCATCCAACACGAACGCCAGGGCGCCAGCCATTTTCCGTCACTCGGTGAATACACCAGCATGTTCGGCCTCAATTACACCCGCGCCAGCTGGGTGAAACCCGGCGCCCTCATCATGCACCCGGGCCCGATCAACCGCGGCGTCGAAATCGATTCCGACATCGCCGACTCCGATCGCAGCGTCATCCTCCAGCAGGTCACCAACGGCATCGCCGTCCGCATGGCCGTCCTCTACCTCTGCGCCGGCGGCCAACCCGAGGCGGTGACCGTGCCGGTCACCTGAAACGCCAAACTTCCAAAGCGCCAAACGCCAAATAACTCCCAACACCGAAATGACCTTCTGTTTCTATTTTGAAATTCGCCCGCTTTCTTTGGCGTTTGGCATTTGGCGTTTGGAGTTTTCCTCATGAGCTCCCTCTGGATTAAGAACGGTCGTGTCATCGATCCCGCTTCCAAGCGTGACGCCAAGGGCGATGTCTTCATCGCCGACGGCAAGTTCGTCAAATCGCTCACGCCGGCGCAGAAAAAATCCGCATCGGTCATCGACGCCAAGGGACTCGTCGTGTGCCCCGGCCTCGTGGACATCCACGTCCACTTCCGCGAGCCCGGCCAGACGCACAAGGAAACCATACTCACCGGCTCGCAAGCCGCCGCCGCAGGCGGTTTCACGACCGTCGTGTGCATGCCCAACACGTCACCCGTGGTGGACAACGCCAGCACCGTTGCGCTCATCAAGTCCGTCGCCGCCCACGCTCCCGTTCACGTTTATCCGACCGGCTGCATCACCGTCGGCATGAAGGGTCAGGCCCTCGCACCGCACGGCTCGCTTCAGAAAGCCGGTGTCGTCGCCCTCACGGATGACGGCCTTTGCGTGCAGTCCAACGAGCTTATGCACCGCGCGGTCGAATACGCCAAGATGTTCGGCCTCACGATTCTCGATCATTGCCAAGACGAGTCCATGACCCAGAAGGCCGTGATGAACGAAGGCGTCATGTCCACGCGCCTCGGTCTCAAGGGTTGGCCGCATGCCGCCGAGGACATCGTCGTCGCGCGCAATATCATCCTCTCGAAATACACCGGCGCACACATCCACATGCAGCACATCAGCTCAGCCCACTCGGTCGAGTTGCTCCGCCGTGCCAAGAAGGATGGCATCAACGTCACCGGCGAAGCCACGCCGCACCACATCGCCCTGACCGAGGAAGCGCTCGGCACCTACGACACGAACTTCAAGATGAACCCCCCGCTGCGCACCGAGGCGGACCGCCGGGCCATCATCGCCGGCCTGCGCGACGGCACGCTCGAATGCATCGGCACCGACCACGCCCCGCACGCCCCCGAGGAGAAGGACAAGGAATTCGACTACGCTCCCAACGGCATCATCGGCCTCGAGACCGCCCTGCCCGTGTGCCTCGATATCCTCGTGCGAAAGGAAAAGTTCAAACTCAGCGCCGTCATTGACCTCATGACGCGCAAGGCCGCCAACCTGTTAAAACTCCCCGCCGGCACCCTCGCCCCCGGCGCCAACGCCGACGTGTGCCTCTTCGATCCCGACGAGACCTGGCTCTACAACACCTACGGCGCCTTCTCGAAGTCCATCAACTCGCCCTGGGACAAACAAAATCTCAAAGGCCGCGTAAAAACCACCCTCGTCTCCGGCCGGATCGTCTACCACAACGGCAAGATGCTGGTGTGAAATACATAGTGTCTCCGCACAAACCGACCGTTGAATGCTAGCGCTTTCCGAGATACCATGAAGAAAATCGAGACACCTCTTAAGAGACACGGACTTGTTGGATATTTTGACATACTCGGTTACCAGAACTTGCTACGAAACAACGACGGTAACGCTGACGCTCCAATTGAACTGATTTTCAGCCTACTTGATCAAATACCACAGGAAGTTAAAAATAGAGCCCAAGAGTGGGTCGAGAGCAATGGAGTTGCTGAAATTCTGGGCAGCGTAGTGGAGAACCTGCAATGCACGGTGTTTTCAGATACCATCATACTGTCGTTACCAATACCCGAAAAAGAAGAGTCCCCCTCCTTAACAATAAAATGGAGCATCTTCGCATTATCTGCCGCATTGCTTCAGCGATTGATGTTCGACCGAGGGCTGCCAATCCGTGGGGCGATCTCTATTGGTGATTTTTTGGCTAAAAGGGTCTCTGCTCGCCGGACGCCGAATTATCTCCGCCCACGATGCCAGTAAGTCTGTTGATGCTGCAATCGTAGTGCTCGATGAAGATGCAAAGAAGGAATACAATAAAGGAAAGAAATTCGGAGAGCTGAAACTACTTAAGGAGTATCCTGTGCCTCATAAAAATGGAACAACGTCCTTTGGTATCACCTTGGATTTCACCCAACTCGATTCACCAGATTTTAAGTCTCTTGTTGGCGATGCCAGAGCGATAGTTGCCAAAAGCTTTTCCGCGCATCGGAAATATATACCACCCGAAGCTCAGCGAAAAACTCATTAACACCGAGATATTTATTCGAATAATGAAGCCGCCGGTGTGAAGAAAATCTAGTGGGCGCATGTCAACAGGCCAGGCCTCTAGACGCTATTTTTGAGCGCTGAAATGTAGTCTGGCGCAGGTGCGCAGTTGCCTCCGCCCCAAAAACCTGCACTGTTTCCGACTATGAGCACCGTTCAGGAAATCCAGCGCGCCATCGAGCGGCTTTCCGAAGAAGAACTCATCGAACTGAGTCAGTGGATCTGGAATCGCGAGTGCGCACCCGACGCGGAGAAGGGCCTGCTCAACGAACCGGCTGCGGGAGCTTTGCGCGAACATCGGGAAGGTCTCCGGCAGATCGAAGCCGCGCTCGACCGCCTGTCACCCGAGCAGTTGCGGCTGGTGAGCGACGGGATCGCCGCCCGGCTCATGCCGAAGACCACGCCCGCCATGCTTGCCGCCTTGGACGAAGGAATCCGCTCCCTGCAAACCGAACCGCTCGTTCCGGCCGAAGCCATCCGCCACAAAATCAAGGAATGGTCCACCGCGTAGTCTTCGCGACACGGGCCATCCAGGACCTGGGCGACATCGTGCGCTTCCAGGCCAAGTTGCAGGCAAATATCGACGGATCTGGCCGCCCTATGCTTCTTTTAAGCCCTTAAATGGTATCTGCCTGCCGGTTGTGATGCCTCAGGTGAGACGTCAACAGACGAGTGCAAGGTTGCCTCCGGGACTATTCTCCGTTTCCTCCATGCCACGGGCCGCCAACCGCATCTTCGTCACGCCACCGTTCGCCGCATGAGCCCGACCATTTTTCAGTTCCGGAACTACCGCTTCTTTTTCTTTTCGCGCGAGGAACCCCGGATTCACGTGCATGTTTACACGCCGGAGGGCGAGGCGAAGTTTTGGTTGGAACCGAAGATAGAACTGGCCATCAACAAGGGTATCCGGACCAAGGATCTCAAAATCATCGAAGCCAAGATCCGGGAGAAAGAACATGAAATCCGCCAAGCTTGGAAAGCGCACTTTGAAAGCTGAGGTCACCCAGGTCTCGACGCACGGCCTGTGGGTGTTGGTCGGCGCGCGCGAATACTTCCTGGATTTCAACCAATATCCCTGGTTCGCGAAAGGCAGCATATCCGATGTGACCAAGGTGCAGTTGCTTCACGGCCGCCACCTCCGCTGGCCCGCCCTGGACGTGGACATCGAGCTCGAATCGCTCGACTACCCGGATCGCTACCCGCTCGTTTACCGGTGAAGAATCCCGGCCGGCCTCAGGTCCGCTGGAGCAAGAGCGATGGTGCCTACCTCGGCTATTGTGCCGATCTCTTTCCGTGGGGCGGTGTTTGTCATGCCTCCACGCGACAAGCGGCTGAGCGAAAACTTCAGGTGCTGATCCGGAAAGAGCTCCAATGGCAACAAGCCCTCGATCCAGCCGGCGCCGTCCTGTCACGGCTACGTCGCAACTGGGACGCAACCAGCCCCGCCCTCTCCTCCTGACACCCCTATGTCAGCAGTCCGGCATTCCGGCGCACGCTGATTTGCCTTCCGGCAATTCGCTGGCTTTCTCTTGCTTGTGCCACTTTCGCCCAGTTCCGTCCCCGAATTCATCCGTCTTCGCGGTGTCCGTCAGAATAATCTGAAGGGCTTCGATCTCGACCTGCCGTTGGGCAAATACGTCGTCGTCACAGGACTGAGCGGCGCGGGCAAATCCTCGCTCGTGTTCGACACCCTTCACGCCGAGGGCCAGCGGCGTTACGTCGAGACCTTCAGCGCCTACACGCGCCAGTTCCTCGACCTGCTCGACAAGCCCAAGGTGGACTCCGTCGAGAACATCCGCCCGTCCATCGCCATCGAGCAGACCAACACCGTCAAGACGTCGCGTTCGACTGTCGGCACGATGACCGAGCTCACTGATTTCGCGAAAGTCTGGTTCAGCCACGTCGCCGAATGCTTCGACCCCGAAACCGGCGAAAAAGTCGAGGACGACACTCCCGCCACCATCTGGGCCAAGACGCTCACCACCCACCCTGCCGACACGCTCCTGCTCTGCTTCCGCGTCACCAAACCCGACAACCTCGCTTGGTCCGAAATCCTCACCAGCATCAAAGGACAAGGCTACACGCGCGTGCTCTGCGCCCGCGCCAAGACCAAATCCCGCGCATCCGACTCCCGCGAGACCCTCGATCTCCACAAGCTCGACGACCTGTTGTCGGCCAAACCCTCCGCTCTCAACTCCCAGCTGTCCGCTTCATTTCTCTACGTCATCCAGGACCGGCTCCGCATTGCCACCGAGAACAAGTCCCGCTTCCTCGAGGCCTGCGAAGCCGCGATGCACTTCGGCAAAGGCGAGGTCTTCTTATTTGCGGCGGAATCGTCGACGGGCTCTGCGTCATTCCCTCCCGCCGGCCACTTCTCCCGCGGCCTGCACTCGCCCAAAACCGGCCGCACGTTCCGTCCCGCCACGCCGGGCCTGTTCTCCTTCAACTCCCCGCTCGGCGCCTGTCCGAAGTGTCGCGGCTTCGGCCGGGTGATCGACATCGACTACCGCCTCGCCATCCCCGACCACTCGCTGTCCATCGAGCAAGGCGCCATCAAGCCGTGGGAAGGCGAAATCTACGGCGAGTCCAAAAAGGACCTGCTGGTCTTCACCAAAAAACTGGGCATCCCGACCAACGTGCCCTTCGCGCGCCTCAGCGCGGAGCAGAAGGCCTTCATCATCGACGGTTCACCCGGTTACGACACCAACAACCCGGCGAAGTCCTGGCCCAAGCTCTGGTATGGGCTCAAGGGTTTCTTCCGCTACCTTGAGAAGACGACCTACAAAATGCACGTGCGCGTCTTCCTCTCGCGCTTTCGCGCCTACAACCAGTGCCCCGACTGCCACGGTGCCCGCCTTCAACCTGAAGCCCTCTGCTGGAAATGGCAGGGTAAAACGCTTCCTGAACTCTATCAGCTTCCCATCAGCGAACTCCTCCCACTGGTTCGCGAGTCCAGGGTCCGCCATCCGCAGGCCGCAGTGGCGAACCACTCCGCCGACCTCG
This sequence comes from Opitutales bacterium, assembly GCA_044507675.1. Taxonomy (GTDB): domain Bacteria; phylum Verrucomicrobiota; class Verrucomicrobiia; order Opitutales; family Opitutaceae; genus Lacunisphaera. The sequence continues at coordinate 14,434 of JBIQJF010000056.1, forward strand.
CCTACGATTCAATCATCACCCGCCTCCGCTACCTCGAACAAGTCGGCCTCGGCTACCTGACTCTCGATCGCAGTTCGCGCACGCTCTCCGGCGGCGAAGTCGAGCGCGTCAATCTCACCTCCTGCCTCGGCACCTCGCTCGTGGACACACTCTTCGTGCTCGACGAGCCCTCCGTCGGCTTGCACCCGCGCGACATTGACCGGCTCATCGGCATCATCCGCACCCTCACCGACGCCGGCAACACCGTCGTCGTTGTCGAACACGATGAGGCCATGATCCGCGCGGCAGACCACGTCATCGAGATCGGCCCCGAGCCGGGTGCTCGCGGCGGCGAAATCGTTTTTCAAGGCGGCGTGCCCGCCATGCTCGCTTCTCCCCGCAGCATCACCGGCCGCTACCTTTCCGGCCGCGAGCACGTCGAAGTGCCCGCGCAACGACGTCCGGTGGAGGGCCCGGCTCCAGCCGGGCCGCGCGACCGGTCAGGAAACCGATTCTGCCCTCGGCTGCACTTCACCAACGCCTCCAAGCACAACATCCGGAATCTCAGCTTCCGTCTGCCGCTCCAGCGTCTCGTCTGCCTCTCGGGCGTTTCCGGCTCCGGCAAATCCACGCTCCTCGACAACGTCCTCCATCAGGGCCTGCTCACGCAACGCAACCAGATGACCGAGGACCCGGCCGAGATCGAAGCGATCAAGTCCGACCTGGAGTTTTCCGAAATCGTCCTGGTCGATCAATCGCCGCTCAGCCGCACCCCGCGCTCAAACGCCGCGCTTTATTGCGAGGCGTGGGACCTCATCCGCGAACTCTACGCGCAGACGCCGGCCGCACAGGAAGCCGGTTTCAACGCATCCAGTTTCTCCTTCAATAGTGGCGAGGGCCGTTGCGACCATTGCCAGGGCCTCGGCAGCGAACGCGTCGAAATGCAGTTCCTCTCCGACGTCTTCGTTCCCTGCCCCATCTGCGAAGGCCGTCGCTTCAAACCCGAAGTCCTCGCAATCCAGTGGAACGGCAAATCGGTGGACGACCTCCTTCACACCACCGTGAGCGACGCCATCGCGTTTTTTGCGCCGCATCAGAACTCCGGCTCTGACAATCCTGCCTCCCTCGCCTCGATTCGCACTCGTCTGGCTTCCCTTGAGTCCGTCGGCCTCGGCTACCTGCCCCTCGGCCAGCCGCTCAACACGCTCTCCGGCGGTGAATCCCAGCGCCTGAAACTCGTGCGCTACCTCTCCGCCTACACCGGCTCGAATTCAGATTCGGGTGATCAGCCACATTCCTCAGGCGCGCTCCTCTTGCTGGACGAACCCACCACCGGTCTTCATCGTCACGACGTGAAACGACTGCTCGGCGTGCTCCAGCGGATCGTGGACTGCGGACACAGCGTAATCGTTATCGAACACAATCTCGATGTCCTCAAGTCCGCCGACTGGATTCTCGAAGTCGGCCCCGAAGCCGGCGCCGCTGGCGGCCGCATCGTCGCCGAAGGCACACCGGAACGGATCGCAGCCACAGAAACGGCGACGTCGCCATTCTTACGTGAAGCCTTGGGCGGACCCGCGACCTTGCGGACCGAACTCGCCGCCGCCGAAGATCCGGCCCCGTATGGTTCGCAGGTTTCAGGCTTCAGGTCTCAGGTTTCTTCGGCCCTCCAAGTCCTCGGCGCCCGCGAGAACAACCTGAAGAATATCTCCGTTTCGATCCCGCACCGACAACTGTCGGTCGTCACGGGCGTGTCGGGCTCGGGCAAGTCCACCCTCGCCTTCGACATTATCTTCGCCGAGGGCCAGCGACGCTTCATGGAATCCATGTCGCCCTATGCGCGGCAGTTCGTCGAACAATTGCCGCGCCCTGACATCGACCGCCTCACCGGCATTCCGCCCACCGTCGCCATCGAGCAGCGCGTCACGCGTGGTTCGCGCAAATCCACCGTCGCCACCATCACCGAGGTCGCGCAATACCTTCGCCTGCTCTACGCCCGCGCCGGGGTGCAACATCACCCCGAGTCCGGCCGTCCGGTCACGCCGCTCTCCCCGAGCCAGCTCCGCCAGCTTCTCGACAAGACGCTCGCCACGCCCAAGGCGAAAAAGGCGAAACACCTCTACCTCTGCGCCCCGCTCATCCGCGGACGCAAGGGCCACCACGAACCGATCGCCAATTGGATTCGCAAACAGGGCTACGAACTCATGCGCGCCGACGGCCGCCTGCTGCGTGTGGACACCTTCACCAAGCTCGACCGCTACAAAGAACACGACATTGAGGTGGTGGTAGCAGACTTAAAATCCCCTCTGGAGAGGGGTGGCGCAAAGCGCCGGGGTGTGACCGATTACCTCACCAATGCCCTTCGTCTCGGCAAAGGCTCCTGCTTCCTCCTGACGCCCACTGGCGAGATCCTCTCCTGGTTCTCGACCACGCGCACCGACATCGAATCCGGCGAGTCCTTCCCCGAACTCGATCCCAAGCACTTCTCCTTCAACTCGCCGCGGGGTTGGTGCCCGACCTGCCGCGGACACGGCCGCATCTACGACTGGATGCTCAAGCCCGACGATGACGAGGAAATGTCCGCCGAGGTCGCCGACGCCCTTCGCACTTTCGATCCCGATGATCCGGCCAACGACGGCAAACTCTGCCCTACCTGCCATGGCGAACGCCTGAACCGGGTGGCCCGAGCGGTAAGACTACCGCTGCGGCCAGGTAACAAGTCACAAGTATCAAGTATCAAGAAGCAGAGCCTCTCCCATTCCCGGTCGTCTGTCGTCCGTCCCCCGTCTTCCGTTCTCCGTTCCCCGCTCTCCATCTCCCTGCCCGAACTCCTCCGCCTCACGCCCGAGCAACTCATCGCCACGCTTCGCAACCTGCAACTCGACACGCGCACGAAGCTCATCACGCAGGACATCGTGCCGCAAATCGAAGAGCGCCTGAAGTTCCTCGCGCACGTCGGCCTCGACTATCTCTCGCTCGACCGTCCCACCGAAACGCTTTCCGGCGGTGAAGCCCAGCGCATCCGCCTCGCAGCCCAGCTCGGTTCCAATCTCTCCGGCGTGCTCTACGTGCTCGATGAACCCTCCATCGGCCTGCACGCCCGCGACAACGACCGGTTGATAGACACGCTTCAATCGCTCCGCGAAAAGGGCAACACGCTGCTCGTCGTCGAGCACGACGATGTGCTCATGGAACGCGCCGACCGCATCATTGATCTCGGTCCCGGTGCCGGCGTGCACGGCGGCGAAATTCTCGCCAACGGCACCCCCGCTGAAATCAAACGCAGCGACACCTCGCTCACCGGCATCTTCCTGTCCAAAGGCATCCCCCACCCGATACGCGGCGCGTATCGGGCAATCCCCAACGCCAAAAAACAAACGCCAAAAGAACCTGAGTTCCTCGAACTCACCAGCATTCGCTACCGCAATCTGCACGACCAGACCCTGCGTCTTCCGCTCGGCCGCCTCATCATGGCTTGCGGCCCGAGCGGCGCCGGCAAATCCACGCTTTTCCGCGATATCCTCCATCCCGCCGTCACCCGCGCCATCAAGCACAGGAAGGCCAAACTCACCGGCAAGGACTTCGTGAAGCTCGCCGGTTTCGAAAGCGACTCTCGTGACGCAGATGCACCTCCCTTCGCCGAGCTTCGTGGCGCCAACGGTTTCAAAAGCGTCATCGAGGTGGACCAAGCTCCCATCGGCAAAACGCCGCGCTCCACGCCCGCAACCTACCTCGGTATCTTCGACCTCATTCGACAGTTCTTCGCCACCCTGCCCGAGGCGAAGATGCGCGGTTACACCGCTTCGCGTTTCTCCTTCAACACCGCGGGCGGACGCTGCGAAACCTGCTCCGGCGCCGGTCGCATCAAACTGGAAATGGCTTTCATGGCCGACTCCTACCTGCCCTGTGATGCCTGCGGCGGCTCGCGCTTTGGTCCCGAGCTGGCGGACATCACCTGGAAGGGGAAAAACATCGGCCAGGTGCTGCAGCTCACCTTCGACGAAGCCGCGGCCTTCTTCGATTTTCATTCGCAGCTCTCGCAAATCTGCCAGCTCATGGTGGATTGCGGCCTCGGCTACCTCACGTTGGGCCAGAGTAGCCCGACGCTCTCCGGCGGTGAAGCCCAGCGCCTGAAGCTCGTCACCGAACTCGCCAGGGGCCTCGCCAGCTACCAGGAACGCTCACGCGGCATCGCCGTGCGCAACCTCTACCTGTTGGAGGAACCGACCATCGGTCTCCACCTCAGCGACTGCGAAAAACTCATCAAGGTCCTGCACAATCTCGTGGATCACGGTCACACGGTCGTCGTGATCGAGCATCACCTCGATCTCCTGGCCGAGGCCGACTGGATTCTCGAACTCGGACCCGGCGGCGGCCCGCACGGCGGTGAAATCCTCTACCAAGGTCCGCTCGCCGGCCTGCTCAAGGTGAAGAAGAGCCCGACCGCCCCCTACCTCCGCGAGAAGCTCAAGGTTTGATGAGGTGATCCAATCAGGCTGACTGCCTGCGAAGACTTCGTCGTATTCGCGAATCGAGCACACACCCCGTCGCTTCGCGCCACCTCTCTTGATCCGGAACTATGCAGCGGGATGTGGGTCAGCGCGCTTGCGCGCGCCTTGGAAATGCGCCCGCAAGCGGGCTGCCCACAGCATCACCATAGAGATTCTCGCCACCGAGTGTGATCAGGTTCAACTGCATGGTTCCGGCTTGATAGAGGGGAATTTCGGCTGCGTTGGTTTGAATCCCCTCTACCATGAGGAGTGCCCGCAGGGTGTGTCACGCTGGTTGCTTCACAACCGATAGCGGCTTCGTTTATCTCTATGAATGATTCGCTTTCCATATCCTGTCCGCACTGCGGCGAATCATTCACCATTCGTTTCGACCCTTCCGAGGGTTCAACAGCATTTACCTACGACTGCGAGGTGTGCTGTCGACCGATGCTGATATCACTCCACGTGGATGATGAGGGCGAAATAAGCTCACTCGAAATCACCCCGGAGTGATTTCATCAAACGAATGCGACCGCATGTGGCTTGCGCATCGGCTATCACCAACGACTACCGCGCTCTACTTCTTTTCCTTCTTCTCGATCTTGCCGCTGCCATTGCACTTTTCGCAATTGTTGCCGGCCTTGGCGGCTTCGACGCAGCAGCCGTGACCGCACTTTTCACCCTTGGCTTCGGCCTTGGCACAGCAGCCGGCCGGCTTCGACTCCTTCTGTTCTTCGTCCGCCTGGATGACGGCGGCGGTGAGACCGACAACAGCAAACGCAACAATCATTCGGATGGTTTTCATGGGGATTAGGATTATGCAGTTTGACCGGCAGTTGGTGCGCCATGAGGGAATCGAACCCTCCTCTCATGCTTGGGAAGCACGCATAATAGCCGATATACTAATGGCGCGCGAAAGAACGGCCGGACTAAAGCCACCCTGCCCTTCGGTCGCAAGTCACGAATCACCCACCGTTGAAGCGCCTCGCCTCAGCTGTAACTCCGCCGGCCTTCGAGCGCGCTTTTGAGTGTCACGGCATCAGCGTAAAGCACGCCTCCGCCACTGGGCAGACCAAAACCAATCCGCGTGACCGTGACACCGCTCTTGGGCAGTCGCTCGGTGAGGTAATGACAGGTCGCCTCGCCTTCGACGTCGTTCGAGAGCGCGAGGATGAGCTCCGTCGCCTCGCCGGATTCGACCCGTTGCAACAACGCCGCCAGATTCAGATCCTCGGGCGCCACGCCGCGGATCGGCGACAGCTTGCCGTGCAGCACATGGTAGCGTCCGCGATAAGCGCCGGAGCGCTCGAGCGCACCGAGATCCTGCACGTTTTCCACCACGCACACCTGGCCGTTGCGGCGCTTCTCGTCGGCGCAAATCGGGCATTGCTCCTCCTCGGCGAGATTGCCGCAAGTCGTGCAACGCCGGACGCTTTTTGCAGCGGATTCCAGCGCGGTCACCAACTCCGATAGTCGTCCGGGTTTCTCCACGAGCAGGTGCAGCGCGATGCGCTCGGCCGAACGATAACCGATCCCCGGCAGCTGCTTCAGCGCCTTCTGGAGTTGTTCAAGAGCAGGAGTCATCGAAGTTAAGAATTATGATTTCAGAAGGATGAAGGACTGAAACCGCGTCTTCGAGGAGCGGCATTCTTAATTTCTCCTTCTGACTTTCTCAAAACATTCCCGGCATCTGGAGGCTCGCGGAGATGCGCTGCATCTCGGACTCGTGCAGGGTCTTCGCCTTCGCGGCGGCCTCCTGCACGGCGTTCAGCAGCGTCTCCTCGACGAGTTTGGCGTCCTCCTTGAGGAATTCAGGATCGAGCTTCAGCGCGAGGAACTTGCCTGAGCCGTTGATCTTCACCTGCACGGCGCCGCCGCCGCTGGAGATGTCGAGTTCGCGCGCCTCGAGGGATTTCTGCATCTCCTCCATCTGACGCTGCATTTTCTGGGCTTGTTTGATGAGTTTGCCTACGCCGGCCATGGGATTGAGGGGTTGAGTGGAAAGATTTTCAGGGAAGCACTAATCCACGCTAATGAAACACTAATCAGCAAGCCCGACGTGGTCGACTGTGCGTGACCGGATCGAGAAAAGTATCCACCGGTTCGTTGTAG
>JBIQJF010000013.1:0-10402 GCA_044507675.1 Opitutales bacterium
TGGCGTCCCCACGGGGATTCGAACCCCGGTTCTCACCGTGAAAGGGTGGTGTCCTAACCGGGCTAGACGATGGGGACCCAGCACGGAGTCGGGCAAGCTACGGTCTGCCTACCGTCGCGCAAGGCTTTTTATCCTATGGTATCTCTTAGCCACCTCCGGACTATCTCTTACATCTGTGACCATCCGTGTTCATCTGTGTTCATCTGTGGTTACTGCGGGAAAACAATCAGTATCAGGGGCTAAGGCCCAAGAACCAGACCGACGCTATCGCGTGGCGTGAGAGGTTGTGCCTTGGATCCCTCGCGCGGTTCAGGATGACGGGAGCGGGTATCTCCCAGCCACCTATGGACGGTTTCTTCCCGCAGCGGTCCTACTTCTCGGTCCCGAGTTTTTCCTTCAAGGCGTTCACCTTCGCCGGGGCGTCCTGGAGGTTGCCGGCGGCGGTAAACCACGTGAGCGCCTGCCTGAGATCAATGGGCACCCCCATGCCCTTTTGATAGATTTCGCCCAGCACATACGCGGCCGGCAGCAGCTTTTGGTTGGCGGCTTTCTTAAGGTAGGCGATGCCGCGCTCAGGATCGGCCGGAAGGCCGGGCACGCCGGATATGAGGGAGCGACCGAGCTCGAATTCCGCCGGGGCATGACCCTGGTCCGCCGCGCGCGTGATGAGCTTCAGGACCTTGGCGTGGTCCGGCGCCACGCCCGGTGCGCCGCGTGCAAAGAGATTGGCCTGCGCCATCAACGACTCGGGGTCGTTGGTTTCGAGCGCGGCCGCCTCGACGAACCAGGCCTGTCCCTTGGCTTGGTCGGCCGTCACGCCGAACGCGCCTTGGTAAAGCGTCTGTCCCCACTCGATTTGCGCCGGAGCGTAACCCGCCTCCGCGGAGGCTTGGAGCAATTGAAGGGCTTTCGCCTGGTCCGCCTGAACGCCGTATTCGCCTCTAAAATAGACGCGGACGAGGAAATACTTGTTCGCGGGGCTGGCCGTATCCGCTTCCTTCGCCGCCTCCTGAATCAGCCTCGTGGCGTCTTTCTGCTGGCCCGTGCGCGCCAAGGTAAACGCAAGCGAAAGGGAGGCGTCCGCGCGTCCATACGACGCGGCGGGCTCGTCCGGTTTCGCGGCAGGCGCTCCGTCGAGCAGCCGTTTCATCTCGCTCGTCTGCTTCGCCTGCTCGAGCAGGCGTTCCCGTTGCAGGGCTTCCGCCAATTGGTCCGCCACAACCTCCGCTGCCTTGAATCCGGCCGCCGCGGCCTTTTCATACCAATACACGGCGTGCTCCAAATCCTTCTTCACGCCGTTACCGATCACATAGCGGCGGCCGAGCCGGGCTTGGAATGGCGGGGTGGAAGGCGTGACCTCGATCAGGCCCTGCTTCGCTTTCTCGTTCCCGAGCGCGACGGCCCGGCGAAACCAATCGTAGGCCACATGGTCGTCCGCCTCGACGCCCACGCCGAATTCGTAACGCTCGCCGAGGCGACGCATCGATTCGGCATCGCCGGCGGCCGCGCCCTCGAAATCCTGGTCCAAAGTCGTTTTGCCGCGTTGGTCGGCCGCGGGGGCGGCCGGCGAGGCACCATCCAGCTGCGCGAGTTCATTTTTCGCAGGCTCGTAGCCGGAATCCGCGGCCTTCACCAACCATTGGCGCCCGGCCGTTTCATCCTTCGGCAGACCACCCTGCCCACGCAGGTAGAGCAACGCCAGCAGGTGCTGCGCCGGCTTGTGCCCGTTTTCCGCAGCCTTGGTCCACCAAGCCACGGCCTGGGCATCGCTGCCTTTGTCCATCTTGCCGTCGAACCACATCTCGCCGAGGTGATACATCGCCCCGAAGTTGCCGTCCTCGACAGCGGCGAGGAAGCACTGCTTCGCCTCCGCGAGATCGATCGGGCCGGCGATGCCCCTCTGCAAATCGAGGCCGGCCTCGGTCTTTTCCCGGCCGCCGCCCGCCGCGGCCGCCTTGAGCCGCCACTTGCGCGAAACGTCGGGATCAGACATCGTCAGCCCCTCGGCCAGCCGGCTCATCGCGTTTACGCTGCCGCGCTCGGCGGCCTTGAGCAGTGTCCGATAGATTTCCTCATCGTCGTCCATGCTCATCGTTGTGAAATCCAGCGCGTCGCCGTGCTCCATGCGCGCGGCATAACGTATCCACGGGTCCGCGGGCCTGAAATCGATACGAGAGCCCTCCGACACGATCCGCTTCTGACCCATCTGGTAGGCGAGCGCACCGCGTGCATCGCGATCGGGCTGCGTCAGGACTTGCACCCAATCCGCCGCATCGGGATTGCCCGCATCGGCGGCGCGCTTGAACCAGGACAGTGCCTTCGCTTCGTCGAGGGGCTGGGTCTCATGAGTGAGAGACTGGAGACCGAGCTCCATCATGGCGCCGATGTGGCCCTTGGCGGCGGCCGACTCGAGAAACCCGACGGCTTCCCTGATGTCCTCGGCATCGCCTCTGCCGCCATTGAGCAGGAGCCTGCCGGCTTGGAAGGCCGCGACATGGGCGTCGGACATGAGCGAGATGGATTTCTGGCGAAGCATTTCGATGAGGGTCTGGGTATCCTTCGCGTCAGTCGCTGCTTTGAGACGGGCATTGGACTGGGTCACGAGCTGCCGATAGCGCTCCGCCGCCCCCGGCTGGCGTTTTTCCGCTGCTTTCTCCAGCCAGTGGATGGCATTCGCCCAACTGCTGGTTTCCAGAACGTCGCTCTGTTTGGCATAGGCCATGCCCACGGCGAGTTGCGCCGGCCCGTCCCCCTCGTTGGCCTTGGGCAACTGGCGTCGGATCTCGTCGCGATACTTTTCATCAGCGCGATAAGCCGCAGCGGCCCGCTCCCGCCCTTGGAAATAGGCGTTCTGCAAATTCTCGGACAACACCCGCTTGACCGTGTTTTCGTTGATCACCGTGTTCGCCACGTTCGCCAGGACGAGAAACACCTCGCCCGGACGGCGCTGCAGCAACGGTTGTATCTCGCGCAGAACCCAATCGCCCGTCTCGGAAAGCGAGCTGGCGGCATGGCTGCGGATCCACTTTTCAAACTGCAAGAACGAGCGTCGCCGTCCGGCGAGGGTCGTCGCGGCATTGAACTGCCTCGCAAACAAGTCGGTGCGCACACTGAGCGCCCGCTTGGCCGCTTCCGCCTTTTCCTCTGGCGTGGGGCCGGCGGGCGCGGCGGCGACGGCGACGGCGACGGTGGCCGCCGGCGGCGCGGTGGGCGGCAGGCCCAACTTGACGCGCACGGCTTCGAGTGCGGGGCGCGAGGAATTCCCGCCCGCCGCCACCAGTTTTTCGAGCAACTGCAGGGCTTCCGCCAGCTCGGCCGGATCCGGCTTGGGCAACTGCGCGAGGATCTCGCCGTAAGTTGCGTAGGCGGTCTCATCACCGGCCTTGACCAGCAGGCGCGTCCATTGGGCGGCTTCCGCCAGATCGACCGGGACCTTGGTCTCGAATTGATCCTCCCCGTTGCGGTAGAGATCGGAAAGATAGAGCTGCGCCTGGGCCTCGCCCGCGAGCGCAGCCTCGCGCATGAGGGCCAACCCGCGCGGAAAATCCTTGGGCACGCCGTCGGTGTAACCACCGATCAAGATCAGCGCCCACTCGACCATCGCCTTGGCATGTTTCTGCTCCGCGGCTTTCCGATACCAAGCCGCCGCGGCAACGTAGTCCGGCTCAATGAACCCGTCCTCCGCCTCGCGGCCGGTCCCCAGGTCCTGCGCCAGGGCGAACTGCGCCTCGACCTGGCCGCGCTCGGCCGCCTGCCGCAGGAAGCCGCGCGCTTCCTCCATGAGCGCGAAGTCGTGGGGCAACCTGTCCGTGACCAGGTTGAAGAACTGCAGCTGCGCCCAAGCATCGCCTTTTTTCGCCTTCGCGTAGAAGTTGTCCATGGGATCGCTGGGATCGAGTTCCTCCGCCTTCTCCTCGCCGAGCAGCTGGCGCATCTCGTTGTCGATGCTGCCGCCGTCGGCGAGGTGCTCCGCGATGATCTTCTCCGCCTTCGCCCGCTGGGCGGGCGTGACGTCCGGCTGCAACAGATACAGGCGGGCCAGCGCGAGGAGCGCGTAGCTGGGCGCGTCGGGCGCGAGCGACTCCTGCTCCTGCCACTTCAGCGCCTCCTTGAGGTCAACGGCGCCCGGGTTGTCGAACATGTCCTTACCGGTTGAAAAGAGACTGATGAGGTATTGCCGGGCCTCGGCATCGCCGCCGGCGGCGGCCAGCCGCAAATACTTCACCGCCGTCGCCAGGTCGCGAGGCACGCCCTCGCCGGTCGCGGCCCAGAAACCGAAGTGTTGTTGCGCATAGGTGTGCCCTTGGTCCGCAGCCTTGCGCATCCAGGACGCCGCCTCCACCTTGTTCGCGTCCGTGGGTTCCATGAACTCCTCCATGTAGCTGGCGAGCCGGACCTGGGCGTCCACGTAGCCGCGGCTGGCGGCACCGCGGAGATATTTCAGTCCCTCGGTTTGGACCTTGGCCGCCTCCGCCTGATCCTGGATATTGAAGAACGATTCGAGCAGTTCATCCGCGAGCTGGAGTTCAGCTTCCGGGTCTCCGGCCGCTGCCTTCTTCACCAGCTCCGGGTCGGGGGCGGCGAGCACCAACAGGGGAACGAGGCACAGGGCGAGGAAGGCGGGCCGGAATTTCACGCATGGCCAGCCTCGCATGGGCCGGGTAATGCGGGCAACACGAGTTACACCGCCTACGCAAAATTACGCAGTCCCGGTCCCGATCCAGTCTTGTCCGCCCGCGCCCTCCACCCTTCCCTCCCGTGGGTGGACTCGGAGCCCGAATACCGCATTCGCCACGATGTGTTGGAAAAGCCGCGCGTGCTTCGGCTCGCGACGACAGGCCTGGCCATCGAGAACGAGGACGGCCGTTCCACCGTGCTGCCATGGGCGCACATCAAGCAGGTGCGGCTGCGCTTCTTTCCGACCCGCGTGCAGACCAACCGCTTCGAGTGCCTGGTCATTGCGTCGGCCTTTAATCTGAAATTCAGCAACGAATTCTACCGGGGCATCGCGCAGTTCGACGATTGCAGTGCGGAATACCGCCGCTTCGTCACCGCGCTTTGTCCGCGTATCGCCGCCGGCAACCCGACCGTGGCTTTTCTCAGCGGACGCGATGCCTGGGTGCTCTGGCTTGAATACGGTTTCCTGGCGGCCATGGCCTTGTTGCTCGGCTGGATCCTGTGGCTCACGGGCGGACCGTTGAGCTGGCTCATCTGGGTGAAGCTCGGCCTCGTCGTCGTTTTCCTCCCGACCCTCATCCAATACATCCGGCGCAACCGGCCGGCGCCCTTTGATCCGCGCGCGATTCCGGAACAGGTGCTGCCGAAGGCCAGCCCGGCAGGTGGGCGCTAAACGCCGGGCACCGCCGCCCGCTTGCTTCTTGCGGAAGCGACGCCGGACCCGTTAGCTCCGGGCCTCCATCCTTCATGAATTTCGCCGAGATCAAAGCCGCGCTGCCCTCACACGCCGTCACCACCATCGAGGATCTGCCCTTTCCCCAGATCGCCTCGGGCAAGGTCCGCGAGATCTTTGACCTCGGCGACGCGCTGCTGCTCACCGCGACCGACCGGCTCTCGGCCTTCGATGTGATTTTGCCCGACGGCATTCCCGGCAAGGGCGCGATCCTCACGCAGATGAGCCACTGGTGGTTCGCGCAGACCAGCCACTTGATTCCGAATCACCTGCTGCCCGACCAGGAAAAACAGTTTCGCGCGCATGGCATCGGCAACCGTGACCTCCAGTTGCGCAGCATGATCGTGCGCAAGCTGAAGCCGCTCACCATCGAGTGCGTCGCTCGCGGCTATCTCATCGGCAGCGGCTGGAGCTCCTACCAAAAGACCGGCGAAGTGTGCGGCATCAAGCTGCCCGCCGGGCTCCGTCAGGCCGACAAACTCCCCGCGCCCATCTTCACGCCCACGACCAAGGCCCCGAAGGGCCAGCACGACGAACCAATCAACGACGCGCAGGGCGCGGCCGCCATCGGTGCCGAACTCTACGAGAAGGTGAAGGCGATCAGCCTCGCGCTCTATTCATTCGGTCACGATCGCGCGAAACAGGCCGGCATGATTCTCGCCGACACGAAGTTCGAATTCGGCACCGACGAGGCCGGCAACCTGTTTCTGATCGACGAGGTGCTCACGCCCGATTCCTCGCGCTACTGGCCCGCCGCCGATTACCGGCCCGATTGCTCGCCGCCGAGCTACGACAAACAGTTCGTGCGCGACCACCTGCTCGCCATCAAGTGGGACCAGAAACCACCCGGCCCGCGCCTGCCCACCGACGTCATCGCGCGCACGCAGGAGAAATATCTCGCCGCCCTGCAGAATCTGCTAGGTTGAGCGCGCCGTTTGAAGGTGCGGCGCGTGCGCGAGCCAAAAAACTGACAACGAACGCTCTGTCGTCTGCGCAGACCGAGCACACACCCCGCCCTGACGGGCACCCCTCTTGATAGAAGGGACCCAAACCTGCGCTGCGAAAATCCCCTCTATGAAGCGGAAGCTTGCAGTAGGCTGTGGGTCAGCGCGCTTGCGCGCGCTCTACCCATGCAGCCCGCAAGCGGGCTGCCCCAGATAGGGTTGTAGAGACGCCCGCGAGCGGAACCGTTCTCCTACTCCTAATCTTTCTCATTCTCTCACTGCGACGCCCTGTCGGGTAAAAGAGAAGGATTATGAGAATGGGAAGGTTTCCCACAGGGAACTCGCGGTTGCCAAAATTCCCGCGGCGGTTTTGCGTGCTGGGCGTGAAAAGCCGCTTCCTGACGCTCCTGACCTGCCTGCTCCTCGCTGCCGCCCCGGCGGCGCATGCGGCGCTGGGCGAGACGTTGTCGGACCTGCAGAAACGCTTCGGCCGGCCCGATCCGATGCTGCAGAACAGTGCGCAGAAAAACGTCACGGTCTGGGCCATCGAAACCGCCCAGTCGGAACGGCTCATCTACACCGTCACGTTCAACGCGAAGGGTTTCTCCATCGCCGAGGGCCTCAAGCCCGCGGGCCGCGCCATCCTCGTGGACCCGATCGCTCAATCCTTTGTGGACAGCCAGTTCGCCCTGCACCGCGATGCGGTGTCCACGCGCATGCCGAAGCCCGGTGAGAAATATCAATTCGCCGGCCAGGAATTCGTCTGCGCGGCCAACGAAGCCGTGTGGGTGGACGAGACCCACGATTTCATGGTCATCTGGCTGAAGGATCCCAAGGGCAAAGGCCTCGTGATGGCCGTGCGCGCCGAGATGCTGGCCCCGGCGCCGTGAACCGGCGGGCTTCGCCGGCGCTGACTCACACCGCCATCGCGTCGTAAACGATGACCTTGCTCCAGAGATGGGAGCACTCGTCCACGAATTTCTGGTGCAGCGGGTGGACTTGGTAGATGTCCTGGCCGGCGACGTCGTCGAAATACAAAATCTCCGAGGCGCTGAAACTGTTGTCCACGACTTCGCGTTTCTCGGTGCTGGCGGGCACGCCGACGTGGATGCCGCGCACGGTCTCGATGGCCGCGAGACCGCGGATGCCGGCGAGGAGCTTGGCGAGGTCTTCCTTGGAGTCGGGATTCTTCAACCAGAAGAAGACGTGGTGAACGAGCTTGGGAGGATTGTGCGGGGTGCTCATGGAAGCGGCGGAAGCCGCGGCAGCGGCTCCCAGGGTGGCGGCGGTGGCGAGAAAGGTGCGGCGGTCGGGATTCATCGTGGGAAGCAGGTTTCTCAATTTAGTGACATCGGCAAGCCGGGAGGCCGGTTGTGGTGACCTGATCAGATTCGCACGTTCCCCACACACCCCGGCGCTTCGCGCCACCCCTCTTCATCCGAACTATGCAATGGGATGTGGGTCAGGGCGCTTGCGCGCGCCCTGGAAATGCGCCCGCAAGCGGGCTGCCCACAGCATCCCCATAGAGATTCTCGCCACCGAGTGTGATCAGGTTCAACTGCATGGTTCCGGCTTCATAGAGGGGATTCATACCAACGCAGACAGGATTCCTCCTTCAATCATCGCTTCACGCCAAACTTAGATTGGCGCAGCGCGTTTACCCTTTCGCTGCTTCGCCTTTCTTCATCGCTTCGTCCACCACCACGGTGGTGGTGAGATCGCCGGCCACGTTCAGCGTTGTGCGGCACATGTCGAGCAGCCGGTCCACGCCGAGGATGATGTAGATGTTGCCCGGCTCCACGCCGAAGGTTGCGAGCAAGCCGGCGATGAGCGGCAACGAACCACCCGGGATACCCGCGACGGCCACGGCACTCAGCACGGAAAGCAACAGCAGCGTGAGCTGTTGCACGAGCGACAAATCCACGCCGACCACCTGCGCGATGAAGAGCACGACGCAGCCCTCGTAGAGCGCTGTGCCGGCCATGTTCATCGTGGCGCCGAGCGGGAGCACAAAGCCCGCGGTGCTGGGCGAAACGCCCAGTTTTTCGCGGGCGCAGGCGAGCGCGGTGGGGAGCGTGGCATTGCTCGAACTGGTCGAGAAGGCCGTGATGAGCACGCCCTTGACCGCGGCGAAGAATGCGCGCGGGCGGTGCCGCGTCCACATCATCACCCAGAGCGACATCGTGCCCCAAAGGTGGATCGCCATCACGGCCAGGCAGCTCAGGACGAACACCAGCAGCGCGATCACGATGTCGAGGCCGACGCGCACGACCACGCTGTAGATCATCGCGGGCACGGCATAGGGAGCGAGGCGCAGCGCGAGATGCACGATGCCGGTCATCAGATCGGTTACGATTTCCAGTCCGCCCAGCAGCCGCACGCGGCGTTCGGTGTCGAGCTTGGTGCCGGCGACGCCGACGAGGATGGCGAACAGGATGAGCGGGAGCACGTCGCCCAGCATGATGCGGCTGTTGCCGACCACGGCGCCGAACAGGTTTCGCGGCATGAACATCTCGATCACCATCATCACGCTCACTCCGGACTGCGCTTGCGTCGAATGCGCCGCGAGTTGTTCGGCCGAACTGCCGTAACCGGAAAGAAGTTTGGCCTTGGCGACCTCGTCCACATAGCTGCCGGGTTGGACAACGTTCATGACGAGCAGGCCAAGGCCGACCGCGATGCCCATGTTGAGCGTGAAGAGGCCGAAGGTGCGGCCGGCAAGCGGGCCGAGCTTGTCGGGCCGGCCGAGTTGCAACACGCCCGAAGCCAGCGACGCGAACACCAGCGGGATGATGACGAAAAACAGCAGCCGCAGGAAAACCTGCCCGAACGGATCGAACACGTTGACCGACACCTTCTGCATGGTCGTCAGGAATCCCGGCCAGACCTCGCCCACGGCGAGGGTTATCAGGGCAGCGACGATGCCCACTCCGAGCCCGCGCAGGATGCGGTTGGCGAGCTGGTCGGAGGTGGGAGCGGCCATACGCGGCAGCTTGGGTGGCGCTGAGGCCTTGCGCAACAGGAACTTGGACAAAAATAATTTCCCGCTGGTTTGACGCACTCAGGTGCATAGTCTGACCGGCCTCGTGCTCATGCAGACCTTCTTTGGCATCACTTTCGAAATCCTTGTCATCCTCGGTCTCGTGCTCGCCAACGGCTTTTTCGTGGCCGCGGAATTCGCGCTGGTAAAGGTCCGCGCCAGCCAGCTCCGCCCGCTGGCCAAGAAAGGCAACGGCGGCTGGCGCCTCAACATGGCGCTCAAGGCCACGCAGCATCTCGACGCCGCCCTGTCGGCCACCCAACTCGGCATCACGCTGTCGTCCCTCGGCCTCGGCTGGGTCGGCGAACCTTTCCTCGCGCACCGGCTCGAACCGGTGCTCGCCAACTTCGGTATCACCGATCCCGGGGCCGTATCGTCCATCGCGTTCGCGGTGGCCTTCGCGATCATCACCTTCCTGCACATCGTGTTTGGCGAACTCGCGCCGAAATCCCTCGCCATCCAGCGGCCCAAGGGCGTGTCGCTGTGGACCGCGGGCCCGCTGATGTTCTTTTATTATATGTTCCTGCCGTTCATTTGGGCGCTCAACGGCACGGCCAACCTGTTCCTGCGCTGGGCCGGCCTCGGGCCTGCGACGGAGGGCGAGCATTCCTTCAGCGCCGAGGAACTCGAATACGTTTTCAGCCACGCGCGCCACACACATCCCGGCGACGCCGCCATCAACAAGCTCATGGTGCAATCGCTGCGCGCCCGGCAGACCCAGGCCCAGCAGATCATGCGCCCGCGCGACCAGGTCACCGCGCTCTGGCTCGACAAGCCCCTCGCCGAAAACCTGCGCATTGCCCAGATCAGCGGCCACAGCCGTTTCCCGGTTTGCTCCGGTTCGCTCGACGACATTCGCGGCCTGCTCCTCATCCGCGAATGGCTCTGGCAGATCAGCCTGCTCGGCCCCGACGCGACCTTCGAGCCGCTGATCCGTCCCGTCGTGAAGTTCGAGCTCACGACTCCGCTCCACACGATGATTGAGAAATTCCGCCTCTCGCGCAGCCA
>JBIQJF010000013.1:10502-94401 GCA_044507675.1 Opitutales bacterium
GCCGAAACGCGGCGACCAGTTTACCTCCGGCGAATACCGCCTCGCGGTGCTCGAAGCCAGCGCCGAGCGCGTCCGCCGCGTGCGCGTGACCCGCCTCGGCGCCGAAGGCTCCACCCCGCCGATGTGATTCTAATAAATCCCCTCTATCAAGAGGGGTGCCCGTCAGGACGGGGCGTGTAGAGCAACACACGAAAATCCTCCGGATTCTTCGCTGCGCTCAGAATGACACGTTTCGAAGGGTGATTTTTTGGGGTCATCCTGAGCGGAGCGAAGGATCCAGTGTTCCGGTCTATCCATTGATGGATCGCCACGTCCGGCCAGACCGGACTCGCGATGACCGATGAAACTGATCATCCGCGGTGCGAGCGGTTGCTCCACTACCGCGGCGTGTAGATGGCGCCTTCGGCCATGCCGAGCAATTGCTGGTAAGGCTCGTCCTCCTCGCTCTCGGCCATGATCTGGACCTTGAGCATAACCGACGGCGCGAGACGAATCATGCCGAGGGTGAAAAATTTAAATTCGCCCGACCCGGACGGCTGACCGGCCAGTTTGCGGTGGGTCAGCACCACGTAGTAGCCGAAGCCCTTGGCCGGATAGAACGGCTTGATCACCGGCCGGCGCTCCATGAATTCGCCCGACGCGAGGAGGCGCTCGGCCACGCGGTGCATCTGCTGGTGAAGTTTGTCGTCGGTCGGAAAATCATCGGAGCCCTCGGTCGCCACGCTGTAGATCGCGCGGGCGTTGATGCGCGGACTTTCCGGGCTGAGCACAATCTTCAATTCGCCCACGTCCTCGCTTCCGACCTTCCAGCGTCCGACCGGAAAGAGTTCGAGCCGACCGCCGTTCGGCAGCTTGAAGACGGTGAAGGCTTCGGCCCAGACACCGGTCGCTGACAGAAGCGCACAGAACACGGCCAACCACACTTTCATGCGGTTAATATAGCAGCGCTCGTGCCCGAAGCCAACCGGAGTTTTGCGATGAGAATGCGACGCAAGTGCAAGTCCGCCATGAACGTGATGCGCCTTTGAACAAAGGCGGGATTTGGAAATCCCGCCCTACAATTAGGGTAACCGCTTCAGGCCTTCGGCGCGGACTTTCCAAGTGCCGTCTTTCGGGATGCCGGGGAACTCCTCGGTGTTACCGTCCCAACCGGCGATCATGAGCGCAGCGGCGGCGAGGAAGGAACCGTTGGCGGGCAGATAGACGGCAATCTCGCGTTTGCGCGCGCCGGGCGGAGCGTTGGGATCGACCTTCGTGTCGCTGCGCACCGGGGCGTGGCCGTTGGCCAGGTAGATGTTGTTGGGACCGTCGCGGAGCAGGATTTCGACCGCGGTTTCGGGTCGGCCGAGACGAGCGGCAGTCATCGCGATCATTGGATAATCCCAACCCCAGATTTTCGCCTCCCAGTCCCAGTGCGCGAGCACGGCATCGAGCGTGCGCTCCATCGTGGGACGATCGGTGTAGGGCGCCTGCGGCGGCAACAAGCCGATCGGCGCGAGCATCGTCGGGTGATCGTGACGGCTGTCGAGGTTGTCCCACGTGTCGGGATGCGAACCGAGCGCGACGTATTTGCCGTCCTTCTCCGGAATCGGCGCGAGGTGCGTGATGATGTGGTCCCATTTTTCGTCGCGCGGCAGGCCGAGGCGCTGGCGCCATTGCTGGGCGAGGCCGAGCGTCCAGCGCCAGTAAGCCAGCTCGAACGACGGATTCTGACTCGTGGCCTGGTCGTAGATTTCCTGCGCAATCCAGAGCGGCGGACCGAGATCGTAGCGTTTCTTGGCCGCGTTCCAATGCACCATCGTCGCAAGGCAGTCGGCGGTTTCGAACACGAGATCGCGGTAGTGCGCGAGCGTCTCCGGTGTGGGCGAGTTGCGGAAGAGCAACTCGGCGAGATAGATCGGGTGCGGCTGGTTCCACACGATGAACGGATTGCCGCCCGGGCTTTCGCGCATCTGCGGGCCCGTCATCTTGGCCCAACGCGCGCCTTTGAGCCCGCGACTCACGGCCAGTTCGCGCGCGGCGGGGAGTTGCGAAATGAACCATTCCAGATTTTTCGCGAGCGCGGCGTCGTGTCCCCACAATGCGAACTGCGCCGTGTGCCACCAGATCATCTCGGTGTGATGCTTCCCATACCAGGTGTTGCACGTGAGCCCACTCTCCTGCGGCGGCACGCCGCCTACACTTTGCACGGCGGTCAGGTAACGCGAGAGGACGATGCGCTTCTCCAATTTTTCCGCGAGCGGGTTGGTGCTGCCGGAAAAATCCACGGCGGCGGTTTCGCGCCAGAAGTTCTGCCAGTGGGCGGAGCTGGCCGCCATTGTCAGTTCCGCCGAAGGAGCGAATTTTTTTGGCCCCAGCGCAAAATGGAGCGTAAAATCGAGCTCCCCTGCATCGGCCTCGGGCTTAATCGCAAACTGGTGGTCACCGCTCGGAAGCAAATCCCGTTCGCAGGTGACAAAATACCTGAGCCCTCCTCCCGCTTTGCGCTCCACCCATCCTTTGCCGAACAATTTGGATTCGTGCGCCGCCGGATTGCTCCAATCCAGCGCGGGAGTGTTCTTGGTGTTGATATCGTGCCCGCGTGGAAACGCGACCCGCGCATACAAACCGCCTTTCTTGAGCAGGACGGATTTAATATGAACGGCCACCATGTCCTTTGTCGGATCGCATGCCGTGACCACCGTCACCGGCACGCCGCCGAGCTTGAACTTGCTGGTGAGGATACCGGTCCAGAGGTCGAGAGTCTGCTCGGGTTCCTCGATGTCGGCCGGCGTAAACGCGGTGCCGTCGGGCTTGTCCCAGACGAGCTGAAGCTGGCCGACGGGAAACGCGCGTGGGTTTTTGCGCAACCAGTCGCCCGCGGGGCTGGATTGCCGGTTGGGATAAGGCACGACGCGGCCGTCGCCCTGCGTGAAGGGAGTGCTGGCATCGGCGAGCGTGTAGTTGTGCGGATTTTCGTCGCTCACCCAGGCCCAGCGCGCCTGCGTCTCCGTGGGCACGCCGTGCCGGTGATAGTCGTAGGCGAAGGTTTGGAGGCCGGTGATGTCCGCGGTGAAGGCGAAGCCGCCGTTGCCGACCGTGAGCGGCGAATCGTAGTCCACGCTGCGCACGACGGGATTGTGGCGGCGCACGAGTGCCTCGCGGTCAATGGGTGCAGCGCACGCGACGGCCGCGCAGGCGAGGAAAACCAGCCGGACGAGGGTCTTCATGGGGTGAGGCACGATGAACTCCATTCAACCGGGTCCGCAAGTTTCCAGCGAGCTCACAGCGGAGCCTGATACTGGCCATCGGGGCCGGTGTGCTTGCGCATGTGATGGCTGACGCGGCTGAGGCCGAGGAGCGCGAAGAGGTAGCACGCGCCCATCATGAGATAGACGAGCCGGTAAGGTCCGATCACGACCTCGCCCGCGACGGGCAGCGTGAGCGTGTGCGACCAGCCCTTGAGGGCATCGAGAATCCAGCCGCACACCGGGCTGATGACCGCAGCGATGAGGATGGACTGCACGACGGTGTTGGCGCCGGCGAGCTGGCTGTAACGCTGCGGGTGGAAGACCTCGGCGGTCAGCTTGAGCTGCGCCATCATCACAATCCAGAACGCCACGCCGAAGATCATGTTGCCAGCGAGAAACGTGAGCGGTCCGGTGGCGAATAGGAAAGTAAGCACGTAACCAAGCGTGATGGTGACGAGGCCCCATTGCAGCACGTCCACGGCGCCGCGCCGATCCACCAGCCAGCCCACGGGGAACGCGATCACGATCCACACCAGAAGCGGATAAGTGCGATAGGCGCCGATGGTCATGAGGCTCATGTCGAGTTCGTGCTGCGGAAAAAAGATGGTGAAGTGCGACAGCCCGAGCAGCGCGCCGTAGAGGCAGACCCGCACGAAATAGAACCACAGGTAAACCGGATGCCGGTAGGATTCGCGCACGAAGGTCTTGGTCGCAGCCCAGAGGCGCGCGGCGCGACCCGCGCCCTCCGCGGCGTTCGGCGGCACCGGCGGATATTCGCCTTCGCGCACAAACCGGCAGAGCAAGGTGAAGCACACGAGATTGAGGACCGCGATGCCGATGAAGATGTGTTTGCTGTGCGTTTCCGTGAGGCCGAGCAGCCAATAGCTGACGATGGCCGTGCCCGCCGCACCGAAGACGCGGAACAGCGCGAGGAAGCGGCCCATGTGGGTGTCGGGCACCACGTCGCGCAGCAGGCCGAAGAAGCAGACGTTCGTCGCGGTCTGAACCGTGCGGTAAAGAATCACCAACACGGCGAACACCAGGATCACCGGCGCGATCGGCAGGAGATGCAGCCAGTTGTTGATGACCGGCACGCCGGAGAGCCACGTCGCGATCTCGGGCGAAAACGGCGTGAGCACGAGGAAGAACGTGACGAACGGCGTCACCCAAAACAGCACGGGAATACGGCGGCCCCAGCGCGTGCGCAACCGGTCGCTCCAATAGCCGAGCGGCGGCATGATGAGGAGCTGGAGCACCGCGTTGACCGAGCCGATGATGATCGCGATCTGCGTGTCGGTGGCGCCGTGAAACTTCAGCAGCACGGGTAACACCTGCGGCTCGATAATGTCGATGAGCACGAACACGACCTCCGCTCCGAGCAACCAGGCGAAAATGGCCACGAGGTTGCCGCGCGTGTATTGGAGCGTGCCGGCACGAGCGACGATCGGGGCTGCCGCGGGGGCGGACGGAGAGGGAGCCATGGGGGGTAAGAGGCGGGCGAGGGTCGCAGATCACCCTCGGCAGGCAAGTCCGCCAAGGAACCGGCGGCGCCCCAAGCCTCTCGATGTTTTCCGCGTAAAGTGAAATCCGGCCGAGCCGGCACGCAGGTTCATTTTTTCCGCCGCGGAGCCGTGCGGCCGGGCACCCAGAATCCCTCGATCATACTGTAAACGGGACGCTGCGGCAGACCGAGTTCGTTGTGGTAGAGCTGGCTGGCGAGGATGTCGATGGCGGTGGCGCCGATGAGGGTGAGATTCTGGTTGATGCCCGTGACTTCCTCCACGTGGTCGAGGCGCGTCTGCTCGACGTCGAGCGCGGCAAACGCGAGATCGCGCGGGATGCGGCGACCGGCCTGTTCGAGCGCGAGAAATTGTTTCGGCCCGAACCCGATGACCGCGTCGGGCCGCATCCGCTTCAGCCAGCTCTTCACCAAGTCCGGGTGATCCGGCAGCGTGGCAATCAGCGGTTCGAGTTGCGCGCCGGCCGCGGTGTTCTGCGCGGCGAGATAGCCGCCGAGCCAGTTGTAGCGCACGCGGCTGTTCTGGTCGGGATCGAGCATGAAACCGATGCGCCGGTAACCGAGCTGCCAGAGATTTTCGTAGGCGAGAAAGGCGCCGCGAAAATGATTGTGCGTGGCGCGGTGCATGGCGTGGTGGTTGAACACGTAGCCGAGGCCGACGCAGATGAGGTGCGCCCAATCGAGCTCGTGGTTATAGACCGGCACCGGGAAGGGCGTGATGAGATTCCCGCGAATGGCCCTCGTGCGCAGCATCCGACAGGCCGCGGCGGCCTGCGCGCCACCCGGTCCCAGCCAGAACGGCTCGACGCGCATGCCCAATTGCAACGCGCGGCGGCGCGCGCCTTCGTAGAAACCCACGCTCGCCGAGTGATTTTGCCAATCATCGGGCGCGGGTCCGCCCGTGAGAAAGCCGACCACTTCGGGACCGGACTTGTGTTGCTTGAGCCGCACCTGGCTCATGAGCGCCGAGACGAGCACGTTGGAGCGGTAGCCGAGTTCGTCGGCGAGTCGGCGCACGCGTTCGCGCGTGGCTTCCGGAATGGACGGATGGTTGCGCAGGCTCAGCGAAACCGTCGTGTGACTCACACCCGCGCGCCGCGCGATTTCACGCAGCGTGGGCGGATTGGACGACGGCGGGGGCGAAGCCATGGGCCGGCAAGCTGCGAAGCGGACGCAAATGACGCAATTCATTTTACGTGGAAAGCTGCGAGGGGCTTGGCCGCTGCACTGCGTTGGAACACACAGCCCCATCGGCTCCCCCGGGGAGCGATATCCCACGCAGACCATGCGACCTCACCGCATCGGCCCGCCGGGAAACCCCCAAGCCCCCAAACCTACCATGAACAAGACGCTCACTACGCGGGCCCAGGCTCGCCGTATCACACCGTCAGCACTCCGCGTGCTTTCCCTGCTGTCGCTCGCGACAGTTGCTCCGCTCGCCGCGCAAACCACACCGTCGTCCGCGCCCGCCCAAAATGACGATGTCGTGGTGCTCTCGCCCTTCACCGTGTCGGGTGAATCCACCGACCGCTACCGTGCGGGCGAGGCGATCTCCGCCGTTCGCGTGCGCGCTCCCTTGCTCGACACCGCCAGCTCCATCTCGGTCATCACCCGCGACATGATGGACGACCTCGGGCCCTCCCGTGTGTTCGACGTCACCCGTTACATCGCCGGCGTGCAGGAAGGCCGCGGCGTGCAGTTCCAAGACCGCATGATCATCCGCGGCTTCGAAACCCAGAACGGCGCCCGCACCGTGGACAACTTCCTCCAGTCCGCCGACGCCGACAACATCGTCGAGGCCGTCATCGACCGCATCGAGGTCACCAAGGGTCCCAACGCCATCCTCTCCCCCGCCGGCGCCCCCGGTGGTTCGCTCAACATCATCACGAAGTCGCCGACCTTCAAACAGCAGCGCTCGTTCACCGCGACCGTCGGTCTCTTCGACGCGCAGAAATACATGCTTGATCTGGCCGGTCCCCTCGGCAGCAGCGGCAAATTCGCCTATCGCCTCGTCCAGTCGGGCCAAGATTCCGATCGTTACTGGGACGACTCCTACCTGCGCAACCGCACCCTCGCGCCGATGTTTGCATGGCGCATCAGCGACAAGACCCTCCTGACCGTGAAGATGGTGGGCGCCGAGCAGTGGATCTCGCGCGAGCCGCTCCTGATTCTCCATCCCGACGTCACCGCCGCCACCAAGGATCCCTACCTCGCCCCCGGCATCAATCCCGAGACGAACAACGGCATCCAGAAGTGGAGCCACGTCGAGACGCACAGCGGCGATCTCTTCGCCACGCTCACCTCGCAGGTTAACGAGAAGCTCAGCTACCGCGTCGCCGCCAACGGCCGTTACTACTATGAAGACTCCGACCAGAACTTCCTTTCCACGCCCGGCCTGAGCAATCGCTACAATCCCTACACTGGCGAACTCACGCAAAACCACACTTGGGCGTTGCAGGATGCCTCGCTGCCGCACAACGCCACCAGCAACCGCTACGTCGCGACGTTCTCGGAATTCTTCAATCCCGGCAACATCCCGAACCGCGGTGACCGCCAGGACACCCGCCGCCGCACGCTGAACTTCCAAAGCGACCTCGTTTACAACACGCAGCTCGGCAACACGAGTTCCCAGACGGTCGCCGGCTACGGTTACTCGCGCCAGCTCGCCTATGGTCGCGGTCGCAATGGCACTATGCCCGGCATCGACCTCAGCCAGCCCGACCGCGAGTTCTACCCGAACTACGACCCGAACTTCTCGTTCTTCAATCGGAACAGCTACACCAACATGCAGCTCTACGTGAACCAGCGCTTCGGGTTCTTCGACAACTCGCTCTATCTCACCGGTGGCCTCCTGCGCTATTCCACGAAGACGATGTCCAGCAACGTCCTCACCGGCGCCGCACCCGCCATCCTCGACGACGACAAGAACCTCTGGAACCTCAGCGTCCTCTACAAGATTCGCGACAACATCTCGCTCTACGCCAGCCGTTCCATCAATGCCTCGCCCGTCATCGCCAACAACCAGCCGCTCTGGCGTTCCGGCGAACAGGACGAGATCGGCTTCAAGACCGAGTTCCTCGGCGGCAAGCTCTCCTTCAACGGCGCTTACTTCGAGATCGCGCAAACCAACGTCACCGTCCCCAACCCCGCCTACCAGACCGATCCGACCCAGCCGCAAACCCTGGTCTCCGACCTGAGCAACGAGGGCTTCGAACTCGAGGTCGTCGGCAGCGTCACGGACAACCTGTCGCTCATCGCCACCTGGTCGCATCTCAAAATGCGCGACGCCCTCGGACGCCGCGTGCGCGCCGTGGCGGATGAGAACGCCTCGTTCCTCGCCAACTATCGCATCGCCAGTGGCTCGCTCGAAGGCCTCGCGATCAACGGCGGCATCGTCTACAATGGCCGTCGCGCGGGTGACATTCCCGATGGCAACTTCACGCAACTCAACGTGGTCAAGCAGGTCAGCTTCTACCTGAAGCCCCAATACACGACCACACTCGGCTTCTCCTATCGCTGGAACGAGAAGTTCCACACCCGTCTCGTGATCGACAACGTCCTCGACGAGAAAAACTACATCGCCGTCGCCGGCGGTCGCATCACCGGCACGGGCCTCACCACCCAATCGGGACGCAACTTCCGGCTCTCGACCACGATCAACTGGTAAGTTAGTCACATCGATCGTGAGCAAACATCAGGGTTCACCGCCGACGGAACGGTCCTCCGCTCCGCCCGAGTTCGATGCGCGCCGTTTCGGTGCCATCGGCGACGGGCGGACGCTGGACACTGCGGCCATCAACGCCGCCATCAACGCCGCCCACGCCGTGGGCGGCGGCACGGTGGTGCTGCCGGCCGGTGATTACCTGTGCCATTCGATCCGGCTTC
Source organism: Opitutales bacterium (assembly GCA_044507675.1). Lineage (GTDB taxonomy): Bacteria > Verrucomicrobiota > Verrucomicrobiia > Opitutales > Opitutaceae > Lacunisphaera. The sequence continues at coordinate 19,137 of JBIQJF010000013.1, forward strand.
AGAGCTGGATCACGTTCGAACTCCGGGCCGGGGCGACGCTGATCGCGGCTGATCCGCCTCCCCCCGGCCAACCGGGTGGCTACGACGCCCCCGAGGACGGTCCGCCAAATCACTTCCAGGATTTCGGCCACTCCCGTTTCCGCAACAGCCTCATCTGGGGCGAACGCCTGCAAGGCGTGTCCATCCGTGGCCCGGGCCGCATTTTCGGCCGCGGACTCAGCCGCGGCAACGGTCGTATCGCGCTCCCCGTGGGCGTGGTTGCCCCGCAACCTCCCGGGCATCTGCCCGACGTGCTTGAAGCCGACGGCGATTTCACACCCTACCCCGAACCGCTCACGCCCGGCCCGTTCGGCTATCCGCACGCGAAGGACACGCTTCCCGCCGGCGTCGGCAACAAGGCCATCGCGTTGCGCGAATGCCGGCAGGTTACCATCAGCGACCTCACCATTTTGCACGGCGGCCACTTCGCCATCCTCGCCGCCGCCTGCGACAATGTCGTGATCGACGGTGTGCTGATCGACACCAACCGCGATGGCATCGACGTGGACGCCTGCTCCAACGTCCGCATCTCCAATTGCTCGGTCAACTCGCCGTGGGACGACGGCATCTGCATCAAATCATCCTGCGGCTTCGGCGGGCTGCGTCCCGTCGAGAACGTCACCATCAGCGATTGCTTCGTCAGCGGCTTCACCGAAGGCACGCTCTACGACGGCACGCGCGAGCGCGTCATTCGCCACCGCGGCGGCCCGATCGGTCGCATCAAACTCGGCACGGAAGCGAGTGGTGGTTTCCGCAACATTGCCATCAGCAACTGCGTGTTCGATTTCTGCCGCGGCCTCGCGCTCGAACAGGTGGACGGCGCCCCGATGGAGGACATCGTCGTCACCAATCTTGTCATGCGCGAAGTGATGAACGCGCCGATTTTCATCCGACTCGGCGCTCGCCTTCGCGCGCCCGATGCCGCGCAACCCGGCACGGCCACCCGCATTGCCATCAGCAACGTCGTCGCCACCGATGTCGCGTCAGAACATGGCGTCTTCATCGCCGGCCTGCCCGGTCATCCGGTCACCGATGTGCTGCTTTCCGGCATACGCCTGCAGAGTCGCGGTGGCGGCTCGCTTGAAGACGCCGCCCGCGAAGTGCCCGAAATGCCCGCCGGTTATCCCGAACCGATGTTATTTGGCACGTTGCCCGCGTGGGGACTCTATGCCCGCCACGCCGCCCGTTTGCAGGTGCGCGACCTCACGCTCAGCAGTCAGCAGCCCGATCAACGTCCGGCCATCGAACTCGACGACGTGCAAGACGCCGATCTCGCCGGTCTGCGCGGCACCGGCGAAAAAGACTGGGTCATCACCAACGGCTCGACCTTCCGCGCCCGCGACTGCGACGGCCTCGCCGATACGTAAAGCCGATTGCTTGTCGGACGGAGCTTCAACCCCGTCGCGATGATTCCATTATGCGAGCGCGTAAACCCGCACGTAATCCACGCGGTATTCCTGCGGGAACCGGGTCGTGGCGTCGGGATAACCGGGCCACTTGCCGCCGACGGCGAGGTTGAGCAGGAGAAAATAAGGCGTGTCGTCAAAAACCCACGCGGTGCCGGCGGGAAGCTCCGCCGGGGTGAGCGTGTGATAGACGCAACCGTCGAGCAGCCAGTCAATGCGACCCGGGCGCCAGTCCACGGCGAAAACGTGATACGCATCGGCGAAGGCTGTGCCGGCCGGAAGTTCGATGAATTTCGTGATGCCCGCACCGGCCGAATAACCCGGACCATGCAGCGTGCCGTAGAGCGTGCCCGGCAGGTGTCCGACCAGCTCCATGATGTCGATCTCGCCGCAAGCGGGCCACGGCACGCGACCAAAACCATCGCCGAGCATCCAGAATGCCGGCCAGATGCCCTGCCCTTGCGGCAGTTTCAGGCGCGCCTCGATGCGCCCGTGTTTGGTCGAAAACTTGTGCTGCGTGCTGAGCCGCGCGGACGTGTAGCCACCACTGGCCGTGCGCAACGCACGGATGACAAGGGCGCGGCCGTTGAGCGCATCGCGATCCTCGACGACCTCGCAGTTCGCGCGTTCCTCGGTGTAGGTTTGCAGCTCGTCGTTGCCCCAGCCGCTCGCGCCGAGATCGTGCGACCAGCGCGCTGGATCCGGTCCGCTGCCGAACGGCTGAGCGAATTCATCCTGCCACACAACAGGAAGGGTGGCCAAGGTGGTCATGCTTCCAGCAGGACCGGTCTCTGACCGGTCGATTTGAGCAACAGCGGCGGCCGGTCGCAGACCGGCCCTACCTCTGCAACGAGCTTCCGGTGCGAACCGTTCAAGGTGCGTTCCTCCGATAAACCCGCACGTAGTCCACTTCCATGCGGCGGGGCCAGATGGTTTCGTCCACGCCTTGGGCGCCACCCCAGGCACCGCCGACGGCGACGTTGAGGACAAGATGGAACGGACGGAAGAACGGCCACGACGTCCAGTCGCCGCCTTCCTTGCGCGAGGTGAAGTAGAAGTGATCGTCCACGCCGACGCGGATTTCGTTCTCATCCCATTCGAGCACGTAGGTGTGAAACGTCTCGCCCGCATCGGGCACCGCGATCGTCGCGGTGCGCTGCGTCTGGATCTGCCACTGGTGTTTCTTCGAATGGGTCGAAGCGTGGACGACGCCGGGATCGTAACCAACGTGCTCCATGATGTCGATTTCACCGACGTCGGGCCAGTTGCCACTGCCGAGGTCCCACTTGGTCGGGAGCATCCAGATCGCCGGCCAGGTGCCGCGACCGAGCGGGACTTTTGCGCGAATCTCGAAACGACCGTAGGTCCAGTCGCCTTTGTTCTTCGTGACGAGGCGCGCAGACGTGTAATCCATCTTCTCCCATTTTTCGCGACGCGCCTCGATGATAAGGTGTCCGTTTTCGATGCGCGCGTTTTCCCGACGGGCGTCGGTGTAGAACTGCAACTCGCGATTACCCCAGCCATGTCCGCCCACGTCGTAGCTCCATTTCGCGGGATCGGGCTGCGTGCCGGTGTCGAATTCATCGGACCAGACGAGTTCCCAACCGGAAGGCGCAGCGGAGAGCGGAGTCAGGAGAAACCACAGAACACACGGAATACACAGAAGCAGAAAGTGCCCGCGCAGGCGTTGCAGGGTCGTCGCAAGCGACGACTTCCCGCATATCAACCCAACGTCGTCCCAAGTGACGACCCTACAGGAAGGGGAAAGCGGATTGTTTCGCGGGACATTCATTTCGTGTCCTTCGTGTGATTCGTGGTGACCTCTTCAGGCCGGAACGGCCGGGCCCTTGCGGGCGGCAAGCTCGCGCTCCATCTGTTTCACCTGCGGCTCATCGAGCGCGTAGAAGAAGATGGCGAGGCCCGCGGAAAGGGCGAAGAGACCGGGGATGAGCGAGAAAACGAGCGTGATGCCGTGGACGACCTGCGGCGTCTGCGCGGCGTTGGCCTCAAAGCCGAGCCAGCCGAGCAGCCAGCCGATCGTGGCGGCACCCAGTGCGAGACCAACCTTCTGCACGAAGACGGTCGCCGAAAAGATGAGGCCGGTGGCGCGGCGTCCGAACTTCCATTCGCCGTAGTCGGCGGTGTCCGCGTAGAGCGACCACACGATGGCGGGCGTCGGGCCGGCGGCGAAGCTGGCGATGATGTTGAGCGCGTAGAGCAACGGCAGGTTCTGCGGGTTGACGAAATAGCAGGCCCCGATGCCGGCCGCGTTGATGATGGTGAGCCAGATCATCAGCGAGCGGCGCGAGAAGAACTTCGTGAAGAGCTTGGTCGCGAGCGCGCCGGCGATGAAGCAGAGGAAGCCGACGAGATTGAAGGTGCCGATGGCCGCCTCGTTGCCGACGACATACTTGAAATAGTAGATGCCGGCGCCGTTGCGCATGCCGGTGTTGGTGAGATTGAGAAAGGCGACGACAAACAGCACGAGCCACGGTCCGTTGCGCGTGAGATCCTTCAGGTCGAGACCGAGCGAACCTTTCGCGGGCGGCGGCGTCACGACGCGCTCCTTCGTGTTGGCGAAGGTCCAGATGAACATCGCAACCGAGACCACGGCGAAGATCGTCATGGTGTTGCGGAAACCGTCGGCCGGCGCGCCGCCGGCGGGCGTAAGGAAATCCTTGAGCCACGGCACGAGCCAGCCGATGAGCAACGCGCCGAGAAAAGCGCAGGCAAAACGATAGGACGAGACGGACGTGCGTTCCTCCGATGACGGTGAGATGACGCCCATGAGCGCGCCGTAAGGCGTGTTGATCGCGAGGTAGGCGACGAGGACGGCGGTGTAGGTGCCGTAGGCGAAGAGAAGTTTGCCGGAGTCGGACAGGGCCGGGTTGGCAAACATCACCCAACCGAGCACGCCATAGGGCAGCGCACCCCAGAGGATCCACGGGCGGAACTTGCCCCAGCGAGTGTTCGTGCGATCGGCGAGCGCACCGACCACGGGATTGAGCGCGGCAACGGCGATGGGCACCACGAGCATCAACGTGCCGACCGGGCCGGGCTTCAGGCCAAAGATGTCGGTGTAGTAGTAGGCGAGAAACAGGTTGAACGCCTGGAAATAAAAATTCGAGGCGGTGTCGCCGAGGCCGTAGGCGAACTTTTCGCGGAACGAGAGACGTTCGGAGGTGGAAGTATTCACGAAGGGACGGGGTTGGAGGGGCGAGGCCGATTTCAGCCGGCATCAGTCGGGGCGTAAAGCCCCTCCCACCACGGAAGTAGAATTCGAAGGGAGCATGAATCGGTGCGGGCGAAAACGAACTCCGGGCACGCGTCCGGAGGCCGCCCTCCGGCGGGCCACGCGTCCGGAGGCCGCGTTCCACCCGGGGCGTGCGCGCACCGGAACCAAGCACCGGTGCGCGCCGTTAACCCAGGCGACTCAGAAGCTGTAACCGAACTCGAGTTTGATGCTGCGGCCCGGCGCGTAGATCAGGCCGTAGAGATCCTTGTCGTCGGCGAGATTGTTCACGTTGAGCTGCACGAACGCGTCGCGATCGCTGATCTTGAAGGGATAGCGGACCATGAGGTCGAGGTTGAGGCGGGCCTTGTGCTTGAGGATGGTGAGCTCGCCCTTGCCGTTGGTCTGCTTCTGGCCGGCGACAGTGATGCCGGAGAAGTATTCGCGCTCGGATTCCCATTGGCCGCCGAGACCGATGACGAGGCCGTTGAGGTTGCCGTCGGTGAAACGGTAGCTGGCCCAGCCGCTGACGGAATGTTTCGGCGTGTCGTCGCGACTCTGGCCCGCGCCCCAGCCGATGCCCGTCCAGGTGGAGGTGTCGCTCGGGTCGGTGTAAACCTCATCGAGCGAATAGCCGGTGAGACCCCAGTTGCTGTCCGGGAAATACCAGATGGCCCAGCGGTTCTCCGGATGCGGATACTTGATGAATTTGCCGGGATTGGTGATCACGCGCTTCGTGTGGGCGTAGGTGACGACGAACTGGAAGTTGTCGTTGGGCGTGAACATAAGCTGCGCGTCCCAGCCCTCGGACTCGTCCTGCTGTTGCACGTAGGACTGGTAGCCGTTGCCGTCGCCGCGGTCTTCCCAGCCGTTGTTCGTCTCGTCGTCCGGCGTGTAGAGCCAGCCGGGCCAGCCCGGCATCGTGGTCTTCGTGAGATCGAAAACGCGATCGAGGTAGGCGGCGCCGGCAGCCTGCGAAGCATTCACATACCACTGGCCGTTTTTCTCGTAAATGGAGCCGGCCGTAACGCCCGCGTTCCACTCAGGCAGCGCGGCGTCGGCGGCACCGTTGCCACCATTGCTGCCACCCGGCACGGTGCCCGGGCTGAAGTTACCGACGTTGTAGATGATCGGGCGTGAGGTATCGAAGGTGTTCTTCAGCGTGGGCATCCACCACTGGCCGAAGGGCACGCCGGAGCGCTCGATCTTGAACTTGCTAATCGTGCCGGAAATGCGGCCTTCGAAGAAATCCACCTTCAGGCCGATTTCCTCGCTCTTGGCGATCGTGGGCCCGAGCGGATCACCGGCGGCGTCGCGCAGGCCGTCGAAATTGGGCTGCAAGCCCTCGGCCTTGAGGCCGTAGATGCTGATACGCGGCGTGATTCGGAACGTGGCGCCGAGCTGCTTCGTCGTCTCGCTCTGGGACGGACGGGTGACGGAGGTGTTGCTGGCAGTCGGGTGGTAGATGCGGGTGTCCACCGTGTTGTCGCTTTCGTCGCTGCGCACGCCGGCCACGAGGACGAGGCGGTCGTCGAGGAACTTGCCCTGATAGACGGCGTAGTCACCGGTGTTTTCCGCGCGGGAGACGATGCGGTTGATGTCCACCATGGCGGCATCGGCGGTGCCGTCACCCTGCGTGCCGAAGACGATGTAGGAGGTGTCGGTCGGCTTCTTGTAGTTGAACGTGTTGTTCGCCGTGCGGTTCAGGGTGGTGACGCGATCGGCTTTCTCGATGGAGCGACCGGCGAGCAGGCTGCTGTCGATCTTCAGCCACTTGCGGTCCTCGAAGAGCTTGAAGGCCCAGTTGAGTTCGACGCGCGCCTGGTCGCGGGCGTTTTCCTCGGTGCTGCGGGACCAGTTGTATTCGAAGATCGTGTTGGGCGTCTGCGTGCGGGTGAACTCGCTGCTGCCGTTGGCCGAATCGAGCGGAATGACCGTGATGGTGTCACGCAGGGCGACGGGGCCGACGTTCTGGCGCATGGAGCCGTTCACGTCGCGCGACTTGAAGTCCACGTCGGAGCGGTTGTAACCGGCGAGAAGGTTGAGGCCGGGAAGCAATTCCTGGGTGAGCTGGAGGCGGAGGTTGCTCTGCTCGGAATCGCGGAAGGTGTCGGGGCCGGACCAGCGCATGGTGCGGTTGTCCTTGCCGGCGAACTCGACGAAGCCGGAGCTCTGCAGACGGTCAGCCTGGCCGATGCCGTCGATGTCGGAGCGGGCGCGAACACTCTGAAAGCCGAGACCGGACTCGCTTTGCTCGCCGAGCTCGATGTCGGCTGTGATGTGAGTCTTCGGGAAGGGCCGGAAACTGAAGCTCGGCGAGATGAACCAGTGGTGCTCGTTGTAGAGCTCGGTGTGGTTGCCGGTGTCCTGCACGGCCATGGCCAGGCGATAAGCGGCGGTCTCGGGATTGTCGTTGAGGACCGGGCCGGTGGTGTCGATCCAGGCACGCTTGAAATCGTGACTGCCATAAACGAGGCCGAGGTCGGTGCGTTGCTTGTGCTGAGGAGTCTTGGGCAGGTAATTCACGATACCGCCGAAGTTGCCGATGCCGTAGAGCAACGCGGCCGGCCCGCGAATCACCTCGATGCGGCCGATGTTGATGGAGTCGGTCGCGCTCTGGCGGCGGTAACCGTCGCGCAGCACGATGTCGGAAATGTAACCGCGAATCTTGTAGGAAGACTGGGTCTTGTTGGCGGTCACGCCCTCGGGATTGTGGACGCCACCGGCGCCGTAGAAGGCGTTCGAACCCTGGTCGTTTTGCGACTGCAGGATGATGCCGGCGCTGTAACGCAGGCTCTGGCGCAGATCCACCGCGCCGGTATCGCGCAGGAACTGCTCGGTGATGACCTCGATGGGCATCGGCAGTTCCTTGATCGCCGTGTCGAGGCGCGTGCCGGAAATGGAGTTGGTCGCGAGGTAGCCCTTGTCCTTGGTCGTGTTCACGACGAAGGGCGAGAGATGCACGACCTTGTCGGCCTCCTCCTTGGTGGGCACCGGGGTGTCGGCCGTCTGCTGGGCGGAGGCCGCGAGCGGCCACGTCGAAAGCGCGGCCGCGCCAATCAATAATCCCGCGTAGTATGCGGAACGCTGTTTGAGGTTCATGGGGGTGGGGTTTGGTGTGGCCTCGCGGCGGGCCGGGCGCGGCCGGTCTTCTGGCGAAAAAACGCGGCGGAAACGTCAGCTGCCGAGGGTATGGGGTTGGGAGATTTGCGCCTGGATTGCCCAGGCTCTGCCCAATGAGAGAAATCTTTGTGCATCGGTGTCAATTTTTATGTGCATAGATTGTTGCACAACTAAATCAGCCTTACTTTTATTTGTAACATATTGTTAGTTAACGGTTATATTTGTTTATCCGTAATCGTATTCACACTATTTGTTACGCACATACTTATTTTGTTGCACAGTTTTAATGGCGGATTGTGCTTTCCGTCGTTGAACCTCCTGCCCCCTTTCGTGAATCCTCCGCGCACCCTCTCATGGGTGCCGCCATGCGCATGTCTCAGGTAAACCAGGAACTGATCGCCAAACGCCTGAACCTGTCGCGTGCCACGGTCTCGCGCAGCCTGGCCAATCATCCCGCGATCAGTGCGGAGACCCGCCAGCGCGTGCAGGAGCTCGCCGAAAAACTCGGCTACCAGCAATCACCCGGCCGCGTGGGCCGGCGCGGACGCAATTCGCGGGCGCTCACCATCGGCGTGCTCATCGGCGTGCCCGCGGGCAATGTCGTGATGGCCACTTTTCCTTACATTCTGAAAGGGATTCGTGAACGCGCCGAGATCGAGCGCGTCACGATCGACGTGTGTTACCAGGCACCCGCGGATTTTCATCCCGAGTCCGGTCGCCAGCCCGTGTTCCGCAACATGCGTCAGGGCAATTGGCGCGGCGTCGTCCTCATTTATCCGTTCGCCGAGAAGGCGGTGGAAATGATTTCGCAGCGCCTCTGCACCGTCGCCGTGCTCGAGAGTTACAACCAACCCGGCATCGACATCATCGACACCGACGACGCGTCTGCGATGGTCGCGCTTGTCGAACGTCTCGCCGAGGCCGGACACCAGCGCATCGGTTTTCTCTCGTGGGACTACCCCATCGGCGGCCACTGGGTCGCGCGCCGTTTCAGCGGCTACGTCGAGGCACTGTTCCTCCAGGGCCTGCCTTTCCGTCCCGAGTGGGTGCTCAACGTGGACAAACACACCCCGCGTCTCTCGCCCGCGCACACCGCCGACGCGGTCGCCCGTCTCGTGCGCGAAGACAAGGTGACTGCCTGGGTCTGCGCCGCCGACCATCAGGCTTATCAACTCGCCATCGATCTCCCGTTGCGCGGCCTGCGCGTGCCCGAGGATGTTTCGATCACCGGCTTCGACGGCCTCGATCCCGCCACCGGCCAGAAGCGCATTACTTCGATGCGCGTGCCGCACGAGCAAATCGGCTCAGCTGCCGTCACGCGTTTGGTGAACCGCATTCAGCACCCCACCGCACCGCGCCGAAAAATCCTCGTCGAAGCCCAGTTCGTCGCGGGCGAGACGATTGCGAAACCGGTCCCGCCGGCTTCTTAGAACGGATTGAATCGAACCGTGGCCGCGCTGGAGCGCAGCGTCGACGTGGTCGCCCACGCTTAGGCCACCTTTTGCCTTTGGCTCAAGCGCAGCCACCGTCGCGCGGTGAAACACCGCTCTCGGCAACAATCACGAAGCGGCCTGCGGCACGCGTAGCTCCGGTCCCGGTTCGAACGGCCGGTCGATGGTGAAGTAGAACACTCCATCGCGCTCGCCCGCGAGCAATCGGGTCACGTCCGGACCCTCGATCGGGATGATGCCGCGACGGGCGGCCGAGTTGTTCATGTCCGGATACTCGAGCACGATCTTCACCACCGGTTTTCCCTCCGGCTCCCGTCGCGCTTCGATGGTGCCGCGCAATGCGGTCGGTGGATCACGCCGATCGACTGAGGATTCCACGAGGACGCTCTGCCCGTTGAGGTGCGTGAGATCGCTGTCTTGAATGGCGGTGGTTTCGTTCATGGCGTGAAATGCGCTTCCAACTCGGCGGGAGATTGGTGGACGAGTTCTTTGGCGAGCGCCCGTTCCAGACGCGCCCGCGCAGCAGGTGGCAGGCGGTCGAGCACCGCGCGATGCAGCGCCGGCCCCGCCGCATAATCCCAAGTCGCGTGATCGTGCTCCTGCAGGAAGCGCCCGAGCCGTTCCGCGAGATCCGCCGCGAGGGCCCGCTCGTGTTCGTTCTGCATCGGCAATCGCTCATCGATGGAACCGCCGGCCGGACCGAGACTCGCGCGAAACCGGCCTGCTTGATCGCTGTCTCGGTCCGTGTAGTGTCGCCGTCCTGCGGGCAAATTCACTTTCTGGATCGGTTCGAAGTGCACACGAGCACTGTGATCGCCATCCTTCACCTGGTAGATGTTCAGGTGTGCTCGATCCAGCACGACAACGAAGTGTTCGGGCGGCGGCACCATCGGGTTCGCGTCGTCGCCTCCGCTGCGGCGCGCCGCGCGCGCGCGCTGGCGCTGCCCCGGTGACAACGCTCGCTCGAGATTCGTGGGTTCCGGCTGCCCTTGCTCCTGGCCCGGTGTGCCCGTTCGGCCGCGCCCTTCCGCTTCGGCTTCGAGCCAGAAGTCGAGATCGCGACCTGCGGGTCGTCCCCTCTCTTCCCACAAGCGATAAGCGCGCGCGGCGATGGTGTCGTGTTGGGATTCGGAGTTGTTCATGGTTTGAGTTGGGGATTGGCGTTGCCTTTGCGAGCAGCCCGGCGGCCACGGCCGAGGCCGACGACCACGCCGACCACAATGATCACGCCGAAGACGAAGAGGATGGTTTCGATGCCCATAAGAAGAAAAGGGGGGCACGGATGCGCGTGTTCTACCCGGAGGTTGAACGGCCCTGCGCTTCCGTGCGGGGCTTGCGCCCTTGTCATCACCTTAGCCCCGCCGCCGGCTTCGGGCCATCGGGTCGCCGTCCGACGGCGTCATAGGAAACCCACCCATCGCGCGTGGGAAATCGCAACGCGAAGCATCAGCGCGGCACTCACCTGCTTCTGAACGGTCGGACCAAACGATGCATGCAGACGTCATTGTCATCGGCGCGGGAATCGCCGGTCTCGCCACAGCAAGTGAACTCGCCCGCCGAGGCTGGAGAGTGCGCGTGCTGGAGGCTCGCGAGAGAATCGGCGGGCGCATTTTCACCGCCGCTCGCGACGGATGGCCGCAAGCCGCAGAGCTCGGCGCGGAGTTCATTCACGGCGGCAATCGCTCGCTGCGAACCTGGCTCCGAAAGGCCGATCTCCCCACGCGTCCCGTAAACGCCAACGTCTGGTGGTGCGATGGCGGAGCCCCCGCCTTGATTCCGGATTTCTGGACCCGTGTCCGTCGGGTGGCCGCGCGAATCCCGCGTCGAGATCGCGGAGGCTCTTTCGAAAAGTTCCTCGCCCGGGAAGGGCGCACCCTGAACGCAATCGACCGACAGATGGCCACGACCTACGCGGGAGGCTTCAATGCCGCTCCAATCGGCCAACTTAGCGCGCACGCACTCCGCGCCAACCACGCCGGCGCCGACACATCCGATCTGCTGATCAACGGACGCTATGATGCGTTGCCTCGCGCGTTGCAAAAATCCTGGTCGAATGAACACGTGCAGTTGCGTCTGGGAACGATCGTCACCCAAGTGCGCTGGCGACGAGGCAAGGTGATGGTGCGCTCGCGAGGAACGGATGGGCGACACGACGAACACCACGCGGCCGCCGCGGTGATCACACTGCCGCTCGGCGTGATGCGGGAAGGAACGGTGCGTTTCGATCCGCCGTTGCGGGGCAAACAGCGTCTCATTGCGCGCATGGGTTGGGGTCGCACGGAACGCGTGCTGCTCCGTTTTCGCGCAGGTTTCTGGTCGGGATCGCTGCCACCACCCGAGTTGGCGGCGGGCGACGGCCGCGCCTTCGGCTTCGTGCACGCACCCCACGAGCCGTTTCCTGTGTGGTGGGCCACTCATCCGCCGGCACCCGTTCTCACCGGCTGGGCAGGTGGCAGCGCGGCAGACGCCCTCGCCCCCTTGCGTCCGGCGGCCATCGGCGACGCCGCCATTCGTTCGCTTGCCGCGATTTTTCAGGTCGCACCAACTCGTCTTCGCCGCGCCCTGGTGGATTGGCGAAGACATGATTGGACCCGCGATCCGTTCGCGCGTGGCGCTTACAGCTTCGTCGCCGCGGGTGCCGAAGATGCCGCCGAACGCCTGGCGGAGCCAGTCCAGGACACGCTGTTCCTCGCCGGTGAGGCGACCCACAGCGACGCGGGCACGGTGCACGGCGCGCTCGACAGCGGGCTGCGCGCAGCGAGGGAAGTCGGTGCGGTGCTCAATCGCCGGCGACGAGCCGCCATCAGCCATACGTTGTTCGACCTGTTCTGATCGCGCGATCGGATCGGCACCCCGGCCGACACGGGGTCAATACCCGCCCCCCGCAGGCGGAACCCATCATGCAGTGCGGACGACTAAACAGGCATCATGGATACCACCGACAATACTCCCGTCATAAGTGACACCCATATTCATCATCGCCCGAAAAGCTCCCTGGCCGCCCTGATCGCGGTTGGCCTGCTGATCGCGCTGGTGATTTCGGTGATCGCGAATCGCAGCAAGCTGGCCGACCGCGACACCGCACTGGCCGCCCTCCAAACCGAACTCAGCCAAAACGAAGATGCCCGCAACCAGTTGCAAAACCGGTTGACCGCCGCCCTGAGCCAGACCGAGACCATGCAGGAACAGATCACCACCGCCCAGTCTGGCGCCAAGGACATCCAGGCGCAGCTCGCCGAGGCCCGCGCGGAGATCGCCAGCCTGCAGCAGGAACTCGAAACCGCCCGCACCTCCGCCACCGGCGCACAATCACAGTTGGAGGAAATGGGCGCCGCTCGCACGCAACTGGAACAGAAGGCCGAAGAAGCGCAGGCTGCGACGACCCGCTTGCAAGGGGAACTCGAGGCGGCTCGCAGCCAGGCGGCCAACTTTGAAACCCAGTTGAAGGCCGCCGCCGATCGCACCGCGGAACTCGAGCAACGCGCCACCCGCGCCGAAAGCAACCTCTCGATCCTGCAGCAGGAAACAACCCGGCGGCGGCGCTGAACAAAACTCATTCCACCCTTCCTGCCCTTGCGAGGGCCATCCGCCGTCGCCGCGCGTGTCACGTTTTGTCCACGCGCGTAGCCCCGTCGTTTCCCTCGCTGCGCACGATTTCCTCCCGCACCTGCACGGCGGTGGTGGTCGGGCTGACCGGCAGGCCCTGCTGCCGACGGTAGGCGCGGGTAAATTCCGCGCCGTAGAAGAGAATCGCACATGAGTAATAAACCCACAGCAAAAGCGCGACCAGCGAGCCGGCCGTGCCATAGATCGATGCCACGGTGGACCGTCCCAAGTAGAGCGCGATGAGGTGCCGGCCCGCGGTGAAGAGCGCTGCCGTCACGAGTGCGCCGACACCCACATCACGCCAGCGCAACCGCACATCGGGCATGATCTTGAAAAGCATCGCGAAGAGCAGCGTGATCACCACCAAGCCCACGACGGCATCCGTCACTTGCACAAGAAATGCCGATTGCGACCAACCCGATCCAAACCGCGTCAGGAAACTGGTGAGCAGCGTCGTGAGAATGAGCGACACCAGCAGGAGGAAGCCGATGGTGAAAACCATCGCCAGTGAGACGAGTCGCTGGATCAGCAGGATCAGCCAGCCGCGCTTGCTCGGTTTTGCCCGGACTCCCCAGATCTTGTTGAGGGAATCCTGCAGCTGGGCGAACACGGTGGTGGCGCCGAAAAGCAGCAGGCCCGCCCCCACGGCGGTTTTCCATCCGCTGTTCTCCTCCTGCTGGCTGGCCTCAGCCGCCTTCTGCATCATCTCGGCGCTCGCTCGTCCCACGAGGGCGGATAGCTGGTCGGTGAGCTGTTGATGCGCGGCCTCGCGACCAAGGAAGAAGCCCGCGACGGTGACCGCGATGATGGTGATCGGCGCCAGCGAGAACAACGTGTAGAAGCTCACGGCCGCGGAATGCTTGAACGCGTTGTCCGCTTTCCATGCCTTCGCCGCCTCCCAGAAGATCTTTGGCCACTTGGACATGTCTTCAGAAATAGAAGCGCGTCCCCTGATGTGGTTCCTCAAAAACGCAGCCGTGGCGCAACCCTTTGCCTGCAGCCGTAGCGGGACCCCTGGCACCCGGAAGTTTACTGGCGCAACCTTCGCCACGAGAAAGACAACCGCCCGAAAGCCCTCCTGAAGGCCTTCCGCCGCGGCACTTGCCACTTGTCACCCGTCGGCTCCTCGCAACAAAGTCTGTCCGACAGGGGCTTGTAGCTCAACGGTTAGAGCAGGGGACTCATAATCCCTTGGTTCCGGGTTCGAATCCCGGCGAGCCCACCAAAAGATTATGGATTATTATCGAACGTTCCCCGGCAGGCTGCGTCTTACTCCACGTGTTCAACAGTTAGTTTTGGTGTCAGGGTAACTTAATGTGTTAGAAATCAAAAGGCCGCTCAGGGGTGAGCGGCCTTTGCTTTGGCACCGGTCGAATCCGGTCCGCATCACTTCAAGGCCTGATAGATCGTGGTCTTGTAGCGGTGGTTGAGATTGCTGCCGCCGGTCGGCCCGAGCTGGCACATCAGCAGGGCGACGAGCCGCTCCTTGGGATCCACGAAATACTGCGGGAAATACGCGCTGCCCCAGCCGTAGGCGCCCTCGCCCACCAGTTCGCCGTGATTGCCGGGCCGGTCGTTCACCCAGAATCCGAGGCCGAAGGACTGCTCACCGCCGCGGAAGAGCTCGCGCGTGTGGTTTTCCTGCATCAACGCGACCGTGCGCGAGCTCAGCAACCGCACGCCGTCGAGTTCGCCGCCATTGAGCAGCATCTGGAGGAACCGGCCGTAGTCCGACGCCGTTGAATACAAGCCGGCCCCGCCCGAGAACAGTTTGCGCGGGCCGTTGATGAAGTCGGTCTTCGTCGAGTCTTCACGGCGCACGAGCTTGCCGTCCTGGATGCCATAGACGACGGCGAGGCGGGCGGCTTTCTCCTTCGGCAGGTAGAAACCCGTGTCGGGCATGCGCAGGGGCTTGAAAATGCGCTCCTCAAAAAAGCGGTCGAGCGGCATGCCCGAAACGACTTCGACGAGGTAGCCGAGCAAGTCGGTGCCGTAACCGTAATCGTAAGCCTCGCCGGGCTGGTTCACGAGCGGGAGCGTGGCGAGTCGCTTCATCGCGTCGCCGATTGTCTCGTCGTGGTCCAGCAGATACCAGCCGTGGAGCTTCGCCTTCTTGTAGTCTTCCACCGCGAGACCGTCGCCATAGCCGAGTCCCGCCGTATGCGTCATGAGATGGCGAATGCTGATCGGACGCTTCGCGGGCACGGTCACGTATTTCACATCGTTGGGCGAACCGGGCGGCGGAGCCACGGCCACCACGGAGCGTTTGAACTCCGGGATGAAGTTGCCCACCGGGTCGTTGAGCAGGAACCGGCCCTCTTCGTAGAGCATGAGCGCCGCGACGGTCGTCACGGCCTTGCTCATCGAGGCGATGCGGAAAATGGAATCGTTGCGCATCGGCACGGCGTTCTCGATGTCGTGGTGCCCGTAGGATTTCAGCACCGCGTCCTGCCCGTCGCGCTTCACGATCATGACCGCACCCGCCAGCCGTCCGCCGTCGATCTCGGTCTGGATGACGTTGTCGAGGCGCTTGAGGCGCTCGGGATCAAAACCGAGCGCCGCGGGATCGGCGGCGCGAGCGGCAGCCAGCAGCGCAATGAAAACGAAGGCGAGACGGACGAGCGGTCGGATTTTCATGGGGTATTTTTGGATCGTGAATCGCACAATTGATAATCGTTAATGGGGAGATGGGAAGGCCGGGATTCGCAGCCGGATTCCCGTTTCAAAGCCACCGGCGCCAGCCTCACGATTTCTGCTCCGAGCGCCGGCGCAGGTAATCGAGCAGGACCGCGGTGATGATGATGCCGCCCGTCACGATTTCCTGCACCCAATTGGAAAGCCCGAGCTTGGTGCACCCGTTGGCCACGACGCTCATGATGAGCGCACCCACCAGCGTGCCGGTGATGGTCCCCTGCCCGCCGGCGAGGCTCGCACCGCCGATGACGACGGCCGCGATGATGTTGAGTTCGAGCCCGACCGCGGTCGTCGGATCGCCGCCGGTGAGATAGGCAAACTGCAGCACCGCGGCCACACCCGCGAAAACGCCGCCGAGCAGATAGACGAGCACCTTCACGCGCTCGACGGGCACGCCGCAGAGTCGCGCCGTGAGTTCGTTGGAGCCAACGGCGAAAACGTGCCGCCCAAAACGCGTGTAACGCATGGCCAGCGCCACCAACACGGCGAGCCCGAGCATCAGCCAGACCCCGCCGGGGAGACCGCCGACGCCGCCGAGCTGCATCAGGTTGTTGAGCCAGGTTTCGTCCGGATAAACCGGCTGTTCGCCCGACGCGCCCTTGGCCGCACCACGCAACGCGCCCATCATGCCGAGCGTCACGACGAAGGGTAGCAGGCGCAGCCGGGTGATGAGCAAACCGGAAATCGCGCCGCAGGCCGCGGCCGCGCCAATCCCGCCGAATGCGGCGAGCAGCGGTGGGACGCCTTTTTGCAGCAACAGCGCAACCACCACCGTGCCCAGCGCGATCACCGAACCCGCCGACAGGTCGATGCCACCGGCGATGATGATGAGCGTCATGCCCAGCGCCGCCACGCCGATGACCGCCGTTTGCTGGAGAATGATGGCGAAATTATCGCGCGTGACAAAGGTCTCGAACCGCAGTGTGGCGAACAACACGCATACGGCCACGAGACCGATAAGCGGACCGAAGGCGGTGAGCACGTGGCGAAGCCAGGAGGTTTTGGGCGCGGGATCGGACATCGGATTATGAAAGCGGGCATTCCCCACACACCCCGCCCTGCCGGGCACCCCTCTTCAAAGAGGGGACTTTGGCTGCAGGAGTTTGATTCCCCTCTATCAAGCGGGGTGGCGCGGAACGCCGGGGTGCGTCGGATGGATGATTCGATTGCATGCGTTCTCAGTCCTCAGTTCTCTGCGCCAACGGCCGTCCCCGTCGCCGCGAGCATGATGCTGTGCTCGCTCCATTCCGACACCGGGCGCGCCTCGCTGAGCACGCCGCGGCACATGACGGCAATGCGATCGGAGGTGCCGAGCAATTCGGGCAGATAACTGCTCACCATGAGCACCGCCTTGCCGGCGCCGGCGAGTTCGTCAATCAGGCGGTAAATGTTCTGCTTCGCACCGATGTCCACGCCTCGCGTGGGTTCATCGAGCAGGAGCACGTCGGCGCCATTGCGGAGAAGACGACCGAGGGCGATCTTCTGCTGGTTGCCACCGGAAAGATGACCGACCGACTGCGCGGGCCCGGCGCAGCGCACGCCGAGCTTTCCGATCCACGACGCGGTCTCCGATTCCAGCACCGTCGGACGGATAAACGTCCCGAGGCGCGGCAACGTGAGGTTGTGTTCGAGGCTGAGATTCAACGCGAGTCCCTCGCTCTTGCGATCCTCGCTCAGCAGACCGAGTCCCTGCCGCCAGCGCAGCAACGGTGAAGCCGGACCGGCGTGCACGCCCACGCGCACGGATCCCGCGCGCACCTCGTCGAGGGCAAAGACCGTGCGCAACAGTTCGCTGCGTCCCGCGCCGACGAGTCCGGCCAGGCCCAGCACTTCGCCACGGCGCAGTTGGAGCGAAGCGCGGCTGGGTTTCACCGGGCCGGCGAGCGCATCCACGGCGAGCACCACGTCGCCTGGCGCGCGGGCATGGCGCACATAAAGCTCGTCCACCTGCCGGCCGACCATCAGCTCCGCAATCCGGTCCATCGTTGTTTCCGCGGTGCGACCCGTGGCCACGCTCCGTCCGTCACGCAACACGGTGTAACGATCAGCGAGCGCCGACACCTCCTCGAGGAAATGCGAAATGTAGATGACCGACTTGCCCTGGGCGCGCAGACGGCGGACGAGCGCAAAGAGTTTTTCCACGTCGGCCTGCGTGAGGCTGCTGGTGGGCTCGTCGAGCACAAGCACGCGGCAACCGAGGGCCAGCGCGCGGGCGATTTCGACCAGCTGTTGCTCGGCGATGCTGAGCGATCCCGCCGGCACCTGCAGCGGTATGTCGGGCCGGCCGAGTTCGGCCAGCGCGGCGCCGGCGAGACGACGCGACCGGGCGTGGTTCACGAAACCGCCGCGGCCCGGCTCGGCGCCAAGGACGATGTTTTCCGCGACGCTGAGATGCGGGGCGATGGCGAGCTCCTGGTTCACCATCACCACCCCGGCGCGGCGCGCGTCCAACGGACCGTCCGGTGCATAAGGAGCTCCCGCGAGCGTCATGCGGCCCGAATCAGCGGCGTGCGCACCCGAGAGAACTTTCATCAGCGTGCTCTTGCCCGCGCCGTTCTCGCCCACCAGCGCGTGCACCTCGCCCGGTGCGACTTCGAAACTTACGCCGTCCAGCGCCACCGTCGCGCCGAAGCGCTTGCGGATGTCAGAAAGCTGGAGAATCGGTTCCATCAGCAAGTTGCCACGGATCGCACGAATGCCACGAATGGATCGCTCCCAATCAGGGTTTGCCACGAAAAGGCACAAAGAGGATCCGGCCTGCCGTTCACACGTTCCCAGCACCCATGGGCGCTCCGCAGAGTCGATTGGCAGGAGGAACTCTTTTGGTGACTTTTTGTGGCCATCATTCCGAGCAACAGCGCATCCGGGTCATTCGTGAGAACCGTGGTTAACCAGTCTGAAGGTTTCCACGATCATTTGCCGACGACGGCGACGACTTCGGGGTCGTTGCGGTTTTCCTTCATCACGAGCACGCAGCCGGTGTCGACGGTCTCCTCGATCTTTTCCCCGCGCAGGTGTTTCACCGCGGTGATGACGCCGAGGTAGCCCATGCGAAAGGGATTCTGCGCAACGAGTCCCTGCACGTCGCCGCGATTGAGCGCAGCGAGCAGGAAGGTCGAGGTGTCGAAACCCACGAACTTCTTCTTCCCGGCGAGGCCGGTCTGGCGCAGCGCGAGGATCATGCCCTGCGTGGAGGATTCGTTGGGGCAGAAAATGCCGTCGGCCTCGCGGATCTTGTCGAGGAGGTTCATGGCCGCATCCTGCGCGGTGCTGATCGTCGGGCCGGCGTAACGATTGTCCACGATCACCGTGATGCCGGGATGCTTTTCGAGTGCGGCGAGAAAACCCGCTTCGCGTTCCATCGTGCTGGCCGAGCCCTCGGCATAACGCAGCAGCACGACCTTGCCCTTGCCCCCGAGCTGCCGGGCCAGTTCCTGGCCGCCAATCTCGCCGCCACGGCGGTTGTCGGTCGCGACGTAGCTGAGGAAATCCTTGCCGACCTCGCCCTTGAGGGCCGAGTCGAAGATGACAACCGGGATGCCGCGATCGGCGGCGCTCTTCACCGGCGTGCGGAGCGCGGTGTCGTCGAGCGGCGCGAGCACGATGGCATTGATTCCGGAGGAAACGAACTGTTGGACGACGCCGATCTGCTGCGCGCGATCGTCCTCCTTGAGCGGCCCCTTCCAAATGATCTCCGCACCGAGTTCCGCCCCGGCCTTGCGCGCGCCGGCTTCGACGGACTTCCAGAAACTGTGCGTCGTGCCCTTGGGAATGACGGCGATTTTTTCACCGGCGGCGAAAGCAACGAGCGGAAGAAGGGCGGCGAGGCAGAGGGCGTGAGGCAGTTTCATAGGGGGAGTTCGGGGAGGGATGGGCGAAAAACAGCAGGCGGGAAACGGAAGATGGCTTAACCACAAAGACACCAAGGCACGAAGGGAGAAGCCGGCGACGAGCCCATGCTTTGTGACTTTGTGCCTCGGTGGTTCATCCGCATCACACGGTTTCGAGCGCGACGGGATTCGTCAATGCGCCGATCTTCTCGATCTCGATGGTGACCTTGTCGCCGGGACGCAGCCAGCGCGGCGCGGGCTTGCGGGCCATGCCGACGCCCTGCGGCGTGCCGGTGAGAATGACGGTGCCGGGGACGAGGGTCGTGCTGCCGCTGAGATATTCGATGATGGCGGGCACATCGAAGATCATGTCGGAGGTGTTGGAACCTTGCACGCGCTCGCCATTGATCACCGTGGAGATGGCGAGGGCGTTCGGATTGGGAATCTCGTCGGGCGTCACCAGGCGCGGCCCAAGCGGGGCGAAGGTGTCGAAGAACTTGCCGCGGCACCACTGGCCACCGCCAAGCTTGATCTGGTGATCGCGCGCCGACACGTCGTTGGCGCAGGTGTAGCCGAGCACGTGGTTCAGCGCGCGGGCGCGCGGGATGTTCTTGCCCGCCCGGCCGATGACAACCGCCAGCTCGCACTCGTAGTCCACCTCGTCGCTGCGCAGGTGCTGCGGGATGAGGATGGGGTCGTCCGGATGTTGGAGCGTGTTGATGCCCTTCACGAACAGGATGGGACGTTCGGGAATCTTCGCCTTCGTCTCCTCCGCGTGCTGGCGGTAGTTGAGGCCGATGCAGAGGATCTGCGACGGCACAATCGGGGCGAGAAGCTTGCGCACATCGGCGCGCTCACCGGTCACATGGTGCGCACCGAGCACGTCGCCTTCGATGCGCAGGGCGGAACCATCGGGTTGCTCGGAGCCATAATGCGCGCGGCCGGCGGAATCGTGATAGCGGATGATCTTCATGAAAGGCAGGGGCGGTTAACCACAGATAAACACTGATTCGCACGGATACTCGGTGGAGGGGTTCTCATCCGAGTCTATTTGTGTTCATCTGTGGTTGAATGGTTCAGGGTTGGGTCGTCCGAAGTTTTTGCCAGACAGCACCGTGCGGGTAGGTGTGGTCGGCGAGCGAGGTGGGTTTCATGGTGATACTGGTGCCGGGAGCACGCGGCGCCTGGTAGCGTCCATTCCTCACCACACAGGGGTCAAGGAAGTGTTCATGCAAATGTTCCACGAACTCCGTGAGACGGCCCTCCAGCGAGCCGCTGATGCAGATATAATCGAAGATGGACTCATGCTGCACGTATTCGCAAAGACCGACGCCCCCGGCGTGCGGACACACCGGCACGCCGAATTTCGCCGCGAGCAACAGCACGGCCACCACTTCGTTCACCCCACCGAGACGACAGGAATCGATCTGGCAGTAACTGATGGCGCGTGCCTGAAGGAGCTGTTTGAAGACGACACGATTCTGGCAGTGCTCGCCCGTGGCCACGCCGATGCCGAGCGGTTCGAGCGCGCGCGCAATGGCTGCATGGCCGAGCGCATCATCGGGCGAGGTCGGCTCCTCAATCCAGAGCGGCTTGAACGGGGCGAGCGCCTTCGTCCACTCGATCGCCGTGCCGACATCCCAGCGCTGGTTGGCGTCGATCATGAAACCGCGGTCCGGGCCGAGCACTTCGCGAAAGATCGCGGCGCGGCGCAGGTCGTCGGCGCGGTCGGCCCCGACCTTCATCTTGAAGTGCGTGAAACCCTCCGCGATGCCCTCGCGACAAAGCCGGCGGATTTTCTCGTCCGGGTAACCGAGCCAGCCGGCGGAAGTCGTGTAAGCCGGATAACCGTCGCGCAACATCTCAGCCTCACGGGCGGCGCGGGTGGGCGCGAGTTTCTCCAGCATCGCCTGCGCCTCGGCGGGCGTGAGCGCGTCGGTAAGATAGCGCCAGTCCACCATCTCCACGATCTGCGCAGGCGTGAGATCGCTGAGCAGTTTCCAAAGCGGCTTCCTTTCCACCTTGGCCCAGAGATCCCAAAGCGCGTTGACGACTGCAGCCGTGGCGAGATGGATCACGCCCTTCTCAGGGCCGATCCAACGGAGCTGCGAATCGCCGGTGAGGTGTTTCCAAAATGCCCCGGGCGCCGACGTGAACGCCGCCACCGACTGGCCCACGACCAGCGGACGCAGCGCCTCGATGGCAACCGCCACGATATCATTGCCGCGTCCGATGGTGAACGTGAGCCCGTGACCCTCAACGCCGTCGCCTCGATCCGTCGTGAGCACGACGTAGGCGGCGGAATAATCCGGATCGGGATTCATCGCGTCGGATCCATCGAGCGATAGCGACGTGGGAAAACGCACGTCGAGGACGCGAAGACCGGTGATTTTGCCAGAGTGATTCAAAGGAATGGAAATGCAGGTTAACCGCGGAATACTCAGATGGACGCGGATCGAAGGACCATATTCGCAGCGTCATGCTGAGCCGTGCGAAGCATCCAAGGGAATTGGCACGGCCGCTTGGATCCTTCGCACGGCTCAGGATGACCGGAACGAGAGTGATGAGATTGATCCGTGGTCATCTGTGAAATCAGTGGTCCAACAAAATCAGATAACGACTCATTTCCCCGTGCTCCAGCCGCCGTCGATCAGCAGGTTGGAACCCGTGACCATGGCGGAGATGTCGGCGGCGAGATACAACGCGGCGGCGGCAATCTCGTCGGGCCGGGCCATGCGGCCGGTCAGTTGCGTGGACGCCATCTCGCGATAGGCCTGCTCGGGATCGGGATACTGCGCGATGCGCGCCTTCACGAAAGGTGTTTCGACGCGCCCCGGGCAAATGGCGTTGAAACGCACGCCGGTGTGCGAGTGGTCCAGCGCGAGCGATTTCGTGAGGCCGACGATGGCGTGCTTCGTCACGTTGTAAGCGAGCCGGTCGCGCACGGCGAGGACACCGCTCACGGACGCGAGATTGATGACACTGCCTTTCTTTCGTTCGAGCATCGCCGGGACGAAGGCCTTGCAGAGATTGAAAGCACCGCGGACGTTCACCGCGTAAAGGCGATCGAGATCGGCTGCGGTGGTATCGGGCAGGCCGCCCACGTGGCCGATGCCGGCGTTGTTCACGAGAATATCCAGCGCGGGCAAGCGCTCCGCGAGGGCCGACACCGCGGCCGGATCGCTGACGTCGAGTTCGGCGAACTCCGCCGACGCACCCAACTCGCGAATCGCGTCCACCGTGCCGCAACCGGCGAGGGCATCGCGGTCAACCACCCAGACCTTCGCGCCCTGCTGGGCAAAAAGTCGGGCGATGGCCTGGCCGATGCCGGAACCGGCGCCGGTGACGAGGGCAGTCTTGGAAGCGAGGGAGAACATGGAAATCAGCTGAGACGATACGCGCGGAGGGCGGTGACACGGAAAATTGCGTCCTGCGCGGGGGCAGGCAGATGCGACACCAGTTCGCGGGCAGTGTCGAGCCAGCGCACGTAGCTGCCGGCGAGCTTGGCGACCGGCCAGTCACCACCGAACATCAGGCGGTCCGGTCCGAACGCAGCCAGCACATGTTCCACGAAGGGCTTGAGGTCGGCCGGCTGCCAGGCGCCGTGGTCCGCCTCGGTGATCAAGCCGGAGAGTTTGCAATCCACGTTGGGCAACGCGGCGAGTTCGGCGATATTTGCCCGCCACGGATCGAGCAGGCCCGCACGGATGCCCGGCTTGCCAAAGTGATCGAGGATGAAGCGCGTCTCCGGACACGCCCGCACGAGCCGAACCACCGCGGGCAACTGGTGATGGAAACAACACAGATCGAAACTCAAATCCGCCGCACCGAGCGCACGCACACCCGCAATGAACTCCGGCCGCGTGCAGAAATCCGGATCCGGCTCGTGCTGGATGAGATGCCGCACGCCGCGCACGAGCGGATGCTTTTTCAACTCGGCCAGACGCGCGAGCGTCGTGGCGCCTTCGTCGACCATGCACTTGGCCACGATGCCCGCGATGCGCGGCTCGGCCGCGGCGAGTTGCTCCACCCATTGCACCTCCTCGAGCCAGGGCGCACCGCACTCAACGAAAACGATTTTCCCGGGCGGGTTCGCGCCGGTCTCGACGCGGAACTCCGCCGGCGTGTGCCGCCCGGCGATGGCCGGCAGCTCGTCGAGCCACGGATACGGCAGATGGCCGCGATCCCAAAAATGCACATGCGTGTCGATGAAGGTGAAGCTCATGGGGTGTGTTCGGAAACCGGCCGATTAGCGCAACGTGTCATCCTGAGCCGTGCGAAGGATCCAAGGGGACATACCTGACCACCTGGGTTCTTCGCACGTCTCAGAATGACGGAAAAGAAGGTCATGTCAGAAGATCGGATGTTCAGGTTTCAGGTTTCGGCTTTCAGGTTTCGTTCATCCCTCAGTCTTGGTGAAACACTTCCTCCATGCGCGACCACCATTCGCCCGGAGCGCGGTCCGGATACGGCTCCTGCATGGGTTCGATGAGCGCCCACCACATTTGCGTGGTCGGGTCGGCGGCCATGCGCTTCATGTCGGCGGCGAAATCGTCGCCCCAATACTCGAAATGCGAGAACAACACGCCGTCACGGTGATAGATCGTGTAGTTGCGAACGTGGCACGCGCTGATCGCGGCGAGCACGCCCGGCCACACGGCGGTGTGGTGGCGCTTGTATTCCTCGAATCGTTCCGGCCGCACGCGAAGCGTCATGCCGTAGCGAACGGGTTTCTTGGGGGTTACGGAAGCGCTCATGTCGGAAACCGGATTTTATCGCCAAGGCACAAAGACACGGACCTGAAACCTTCCGTCTTCCTTTGTGTCTCGGTGTCTTTGTGGTTCATTTCCCGTTCAG
This sequence comes from Opitutales bacterium, assembly GCA_044507675.1. GTDB lineage: Bacteria > Verrucomicrobiota > Verrucomicrobiia > Opitutales > Opitutaceae > Lacunisphaera. The sequence goes on from JBIQJF010000013.1 coordinate 43,375, forward strand.
CTGCTGGCCTTGGTCGTGCAAGCGCGGTCGAAGTGCACGTAGCCGCCATCCACGTAGAGAATCTGGCCGGTCGTGTGCGAGGAGCGCGGCGAAGCGGTGAACACCACGGTGGCGGCAATTTCCTCGGCGGCGGTCATGCGATGTCCGAGCGGGATGGTGGCCTTGATCGCGGCGAGCGAGGCCGCGGGATCGGGCCGCGTGGACAGCCAGCGCTCGTAGAGCGGGGTCATCACCTCGGCGGGCAGCACCGCATTCACGCGAATGTTGTGCTTGGCGAGATCGAGCGCCCACTCGCGGGTGAGGCCGTTCATCGCGCCCTTCGCGGCCACATAACCGCTCGTGCCGCCCTGCCCCGTCACGGAACATTTGGAACCGATGTTGATGATCGCGCCCTGGCTCGCGATGAGCGCGTCGAGCGCGGCCTGCACGAGCACGAAGCAATGGATGATGTTCTTCTCGAGCGAGGCGCGGAAATCCGCCACCGAACTGCGCAGTCCCACACCGTCATTCACCCCGGCGTTGTTCACCACAACGTCGATCCGGCCGTGCTTCGCGAGCACGGCGACCACGGACGCGCGCACCGCGGGCTCGTCGGTCATTTCGCAGTGATAACTGTCGGCCTTGCCACCCTGCGCCGCGATTTCCGCGACGAGGGCGTCGGCTTCTTCGCGATTGCGTCCGAAAATACAGGCGACGGCTCCTTCGGTGGCGAAGGCGCGCGTGATGGCGGCGCCAATGCCCTTGGCTCCGCCGGTAATGATGACGACTTTGTTTTCGAGACCGAGCTGCATGGGGAAAGGGGGCGTGGGGTTGGGGCGGTTCCGGGACGGAAGGTCCCGGCGGCGTGTCGGAAACACGGAAGAGTCAGGATGATTAATCCGGTCCGTGCATCCACCCCTTCTCCATGGAAATAGCAGGCAATGGATGGATATTCTTGCCAAGTCTTGCCAAAGGCCCGTCCACCGCCCTACCCCAGTAAGCGTGCCCCGCTCCGTCGCCCCGCCTCGCGAACCCGTGCTCTCGACCCAGGTGTCGGGCTCGCGGTATTTCTTCCTCGGGCTGACGGGCACGAGCCGCGCCGGCGTGCTCCCGGCCTACGGCGGCTTCGAGTTGTGCGATCCCGACTACGTGGTGCAGCGCGAGGGTTTTCCTTTTCGCGCCTTGGAACTCGTGGTGGCCGGCGCCGGCACCGTGCGCTGCAACGACGCTGAACACCGCCTCGGCGCAGGCAGCCTGTTTCACTACGACGCCACTACGCGGCTCGAAATCCGCACCGATCCCGCGCAGCCGATGGCCAAATATTTTCTCTGCCTCACCGGCGCCCGCGCCCGCGCGCGCCTGCGGTCCACCGGCCTGCGTCCCGGCGGATTGTTGCAACTGGCAATGTTCACGGAAGTGCAGCGCTTGTGGGACGACCTCATCCGCGAAGGCGGTCATCACCGCCCCACCGCGGGCCGCCTCTGCGCCGCGCTCACCGAAGTCCTGTTGCTCAAGATCGAGGAACTGGCCGGTTTGTCCGTGTCACCCGGCCGGGCCGCGGAGGAAGCGTTTCTGCGCTGCAAGGGCATCATCGAAGCCCGCGCGCCATCGCTCGCCACGCTGGCCGACATCACGCGCGCCGTGGGCGTGGGTCCGACGCGTCTCAGCCGGCTCTTCCGTCGTTACCAAGGCCTCAGCCCCTACCAGTATCTGCTGCACCGCAAGATGGCGCTCGCCGCCGAGGCGCTGATGGATCCCACCGTGCTCGTGAAGGAAGCCGCCGCCCAGGTCGGTTTCACCGATCCATATCATTTCTCCCGCTGCTTCAAACAAGTCCATCGCGTCGCGCCGAAGGATTTCCAACGCTCGCTCAAACACATTTAAATTAACCACCAAGACACCGGGACACTAAGCCCAACCCCAGCAGGAGATCTTTCTTCTCCGTGCCTTGGTGCCTCCGTGGTGAAAAAATCTTCCAGCCATGCTCACCATCGTCCTTGAAAAGCCCGGTCAATTTGCCGCCGTCGAGCGTCCCGAATCCCCCGCTGCGCCCGGCACCGCGCTGGTGCGCGTGCATCGCATCGGCGTGTGCGGCACCGACCTGCACGCCTACGCGGGCAAACAGCCCTTCTTCACCTACCCGCGCGTGCTCGGCCATGAACTGGGCGTCGAGGTGATTGATCCGGGCGATGAACCCAACAGCCTCCGCGCCGGCGACCGCTGCTCCGTCGAACCCTACCTCAACTGCGGCACGTGCATCGCCTGCCGTCGCGGCAAACCCAATTGCTGCACCGGCCTCCAGGTGCTCGGCGTTCACGCCGACGGCGGCATGCGTCCGCAATTCCGCGTGCCCGCGCGCAAGCTGCACAAGTCGTCCAAACTCGACTACGACCAGCTCGCGCTCGTCGAGACGCTCGGCATCGGCGCACATGCCGTCGAACGCGCCGCGCCGACGAAGGACGACTTCGTTCTCGTCATCGGCGCCGGCCCGATCGGGCTCAGCGTGATCCAATTCGCCAAGGTCACCGGCGCCACGCTTGCCGTGATGGACGTGAGCGACACACGCCTCGAGTTCTGCCGGCAGCAACTCGGCGTGCAGCACACGCTCAAGCCCGGCGCCACCGCGGTCGAGGAACTCAAGAAAATCGGCGGCGGCGACCTACCGACCTGCGTGATCGATGCGACGGGCAACCCCGCCTCGATGAACGGCTGTTTCGACCTGCCCGCGCACGGCGGGCGCATCGTGTTCGTCGGACTGTTTCAGGGCGACGTCACCTTCAACGATCCCAACTTCCATCGCCGCGAACTCACCGTGATGGGCAGCCGCAACGCCCTGCCCGGCACTTTCCGCCAGGTCATCCGCCTCGTCGAAGACGGCCACGTGGACACGCGTCCGTGGATCACGCACCGCTTCAAGCTGGCCGAGACGCCGACCGTTTTCCCCCGCGACATCGCCGGCAACCCCGCCGTGCTGAAAGCGATGATCGAAGTCGGCTGAGGAGGAATCAAAAGCCCAGGCTAACCCACAAAGACGGAGTGCAGTAGGAGAAGGTTGGCCGCGGATTACACGGATAGGCACGGATACGATCCGAAAGGCAGGGTTAACCACGAATGGACGCTGATGGACACTAATGACCTGGGTGGATTCCGACCTTATCCATCCGCGTTGATCCGCGACATCCGCGGCCAAAAATTTTCAGGATGAGTGAGTCCTTAGTGTGGATTAGTGGTTAAACCTTGGATCCTTCGCACGGCTCAGCATGACCGGAGCGGAAGTCATGAAAATCCCCTCTATGAAGCCGGAACCATGCAGTTGAACCTGATCACACTCGGTGGCGAGAATCTCTATGGGGATGCTGTGGGCAGCCCGCTTGCGGGCGCATTTCCAGGGCGCGCGCAAGCGCGCTGACCCACATCCCACTGCATAGTTCGGGATGAAGAAGGGTGGCGCGCAGCGACGGGGTGTGTCGGGTTATTGCCCGCGCGAGAGCGAAGCGGGTTGCGAATGGCAGGCGGATCGCAACGGTGAAACGCATGAACCGACTTTCCCGGGCTGTCACCGGCCTGCTGATCCTCAACCTCGCTGCGTTTGTCGCCAGCCTGCTGCCGGAATGGCGCGGGTCATTCGCGGAGGCGGGAGCGTTGTGGCTGCCGGCGAACGAACACTTCGGCGTGTGGCAGGTGGTGACCTACATGTTTCTCCACGGCGATTTCGGACACATCTTCTTCAACATGTTCGCGCTCGCGACCTTCGGCACCGTGCTGGAACGCGAATGGGGCGCGCAGCGGTTTCTGGTTTTCTATTTCCTGTGTGGCGTCGGCGCGGGGCTCATCCAGATGGGCATCAACTGGCATGAATACCGCGAACTGCACGCGCACCTCATCGCGGCCGGCATGACGCCGGCGGATATCGGCAAGCTGATGGCCACGGGCCAGGGCATGATTCCGGCGGATCCCGCGGGCCAGGCGATGGTCCGCGAGCTCTATGCGACTTTCCACAGCCGGATGGTGGGCGCGTCAGGAGCGATCTACGGACTGCTCGTGGCGTTTGGCTGTCTCCATCCGAACGCGAAGCTCGCCCTGATTTTCGTGCCGGTGCCCATCGCGGCGAAATTTTTCATCCCGGTCCTGCTCGGGCTCGACCTTTTCTCGGGTCTCACGGGTTTCCCGCTCTTCGGCGCCAGCGTCGCGCACTTCGCCCATCTCGGCGGCGCGGCAATTGGGTTTCTCCTGATGCTGCTCTGGCGGAATCGCGTGCGCCCCGCGCCGCGTTGGGACGGCGGACAGGCGGGCTATTGATGCTCAAGCGAGCGGCTTCGTCAGGAAGATCGCTTCGCCAGTGCCGGGTTGGAGCGAGTAGCGCTTGAAGCCGGCGGCGATGTAGGTCTTGAGCGCGCGGTGGTTCTGATCGAGGACTTCGAGCGTGAGCTTGCAGCAACCGAGTTCGCGCGCGCGTGCCTCGACGGCGGCGAGCAAGGCGCGGCCAACGCCGCGACTGCGGTGCGTGGACACGACGCACACGTCGTGCAGATTCACGAGCGGCCTGGCGGCGAAAGTAGAGAAACCGAGAAAACACACGGCTACGCCGACGGGCGTGTCGCCGTCATAGGCGAGGAAAACGAGCGAGGCGGGATGTGCGCGCAGGCCGGGGATGAGTCGCTCGCGCACTTCAGGTGACAAGGGCGCGCCATCGCCCATTGGATCGCGCGAATAGGCGTCCACCATGGCAAGCACCGCAGCCTGATGATCGGGTCGGTCGAGGTCGGCTTGCAGGGTGCGAATCGCGGGAGCATCGGGCGTCGTCATGCACTCAGCCAATCGCTCGCTGCCGCTGACGTCCACGTCGAAGCCGGCATCGCCGGCGCAGCGTGAGCCATTTGCAAGCAGGACAGCGGGGATAATAGCGGGATCCAAGGCATTAACCACAGATTACACAGATGAACACGGATGAAGAAACCAAACCCACCAACCCCCCGGAATTGACGGCCACAAAAAGGCACAAGAACGCACAAAAATCCTGAACCAGCGGGAATCTCTTGTTGTGTCTTTTCGTGACTCTTCGTGGCCAATCCCTGCCTTGAAGTCATTAACCGCAGATTACACAGATCATCACGGATGGAAACAGGCGGAATCCACCCGGGTCATTAGTGTCCCTTAGTGTCCATTCGTGGTTAAAAATGCCTTTCGGATCGTATCCGTGCCTATCCGTGTAATCCGCGGCCAACCCGGCGTTGCCATCCTCCGTCCTCTGTCTTCGGCCCCCGTCCTCATGCCTCCCTGAGGATCTTCTCCATCGGCCGGCCTTTGGCCAATTCGTCCACCAGTTTGTCGAGGTAGCGGATTTCGCGCATGAGCGGATCTTCGATTTCCTCCACGCGGTAGCCGCAGATGAGACCGGTGATGAGCTTGCGCTTCGGATTCTTCTTCGGCGCCTGCGCGAAGAAGGTCTCGAAGTCCGTCTGCGCCTTTAGCTGCTTTTCCAAGCCCTTCGCCGTGTAGCCCGTCAGCCAGCGGATGATCTCGTCCACCTCCGCCTTCGTCCGTCCCTTCCTCTCGGCCTTGGCGACCAGGAAGGGATAGACGTTGGCGAAAGGCATGGTGAAGATGCGGTGCTTTTTCGGCGGCGTGGCCTTGGTCGTGGGCTTCGGCATGGGCGAAACATTAACGACGAAGGCGCAAACGCACAGCGGATTTTTTTCACCCCTGCGGCGGCATCGCGCTCATGTGGAAGACGCCCCAGCCGTGTCCGTCGGGATCCACAAAGCTGTGCGAATACATGAAACCGAGATCCTCCGGCTTGTCGTGGGTTGTGCCGCCGGCGGCGAGGGCCTTGGCCACGAGATCGTCCACCTCCTCGCGGCTCGCACAACTGAGCGAAATCAGGACCTCCACGGCATTCGAGGTGTCGCAAACCGCCTTGGGCGTGAACTGCTTGAACTTGGGATGCGTCGCCAGCATCACGTAGATCGTATCGCTGATGACGATGCAGGAGCCGCTATCGTCGGTGAACTGCGGATTGTGCGCGAAGCCCAGGGCTCTGAAAAAGGCCATCGACCGGGGAAGGTCGGCGACCGGCAGGTTGAGGAATATCATTCGGTTCATCGGGGAGACGGGGTTCATATCCTCAACGAATGACCGCACCGCCGGCGGACACCCTGTGCCGGCAACCTTGTAAAACCGCAGCCGCGCGAAGGCTCCAAGGCACTAACCACTAAACTCCACTAAGGACTCACTAATCCTGAAAATTTAAACCACGAATAAACACGAAGAGGGAACGGAGAGAAGTTAATCACAGATGAACACGGATGAAGAATCCCACCCGCCATCAGTGACCATTCGTGGTTAAAATGCCTTTCTGATGGGATCCGTGGCCATCCGTGCTATCCGTGGTCAACCCTGCCCGATCCCCTTTCGTGTGCTCCGTGTCTTTCGTGATTAAACCTACTGACTTCTGATCCGAATCCAGCTGCTTTTCCGCGTTCTTCTGCTTAGGAAGAACGGGCATGTCCAATCCTCCACCGGATTGCCTGCGCTGCGGGGCTTGCTGCCACTCGCCGGCGGAGCGTTTCGTGCGGGTGACGGGAGCGGACTGGGCGCGACTCGGCGACGCGGCCGAACGCGTCGCGCATTTCACCGGCCGCGGCAACGAGGCCTACATGCGAATGAGCGCCGGCCATTGCATCGCCCTCGAAATCCGCCCCGGCTCCGATGCCGCCCCGGAATATTTCTGCACGCTCTACGACCGCCGCCCGCAAATCTGTCGTGACCTCGCCCGCGGCTCACCGGAGTGCCACGGCGAACGCACCGTGAAGCTGAGCCGTGCGAAGTATCCAAGGAATTGATGGCCACAAAAAGGCGCGATAACGCACAAAAACGTGAAGCGACTGGAATCCTTTTTTGTGGCTCCTCGTGCCTTTTCGTGGCCCCTCTGCGCCTTAGCCCCTCTGCGTGAGCCTCACTCATTAGTGTCCATCGGTGTTCATTAGTGGTTAACCCTGCCTTTCGGATCGGCTCCGTGCCGCTCCGTATAATCCGTGGTCAACCCTGCCTTGCCGCTTTCCGTCCCCTGCCTTCCGTCCTCCGATCAAGCCATTCGCTTGCCGTGTTTGCGCGCGAGTTTGCGGAGCGCGATCAGTTCGAGCTGTCGCGCCTTTCGGAAACGCCGCTGCCGCTCGGCATTGACCCGGCGCTTTTCCTCGGGCGACTTCGCGGGGCGGCCCGCTCGCAGCCGCAACGGCAGATCCACCGAAGGCGTGAAGATGTTGCGTCGCTTGAAGGCCAGTGGCGATTGCGCCAAGGCCAGTGCCCTCAACGCCGGCGTGTCACCGCCTTCGTCAAAGAGCGGCTCGCTTGCGACACGCTCCAGCGCAAACGCCCAGACCGGCGCCGCGACGCCGAGCTTGCCCGCGAGATGCTCCGCGTAGGCCCCGAGCCAGGCATCCGCCACCTGACCTTGCGGAAATTTCCTAGCCAAGCGCGGCGGTTCTTCTGCGATCGCCGCCGCGGCCTGCGGACGCGACGAAGCCCGCCGCAGCTCGTGCAACCAGTCGCGTAGATGCAGGCCAAACTCCGCCAGCGACGCCGATTGCTCGGCAACCTTTTTCAAAGTTTTGGGACGGGCGATCATGATTTGGCCGCGAGCGCGCCTTTCACGACCTCCCGGGCGGTTTCGGAGAGTTCATCGTGCGGGAAAAATTTGTCATGGATCGCCTCGGCTTCTCGCACCGAACCGATCTCCATTTTTTTAACCAGAAACCGGATGTCGCCGTAGTCGCCGGCATAGCCCGGCAAGGGCGGACGACACGCGCGCAGCTTCATGGCCAACAAATAGGCTGCCGTGGGCACCGACACCCGAAGACCGGGCCCGAAGTCGGCCTCGTGCAGCTGTCGCTTGGCCTCTTTCTCCGCTAGAAAATGTTTCACATCATCGTTGAGCCAGTCTTCCGGCAACCCGAGTTCTTTCGCCACCTGACCGGCCAAGTCCTGCGCCAAGGCGCTCTGTCGCACGACGGCATCCACATCCTTCGTCGCCTCGCGTGAGCCATAGATCAAGGTAAACACCGCTCCGCCGTAGAGTGAGACTTCCAGCGTCACCTTCCGTGCCTGCGCCAGCTCCCCCAAGCGACGCAGCGCTTGGGTGACGCGGTTTCGGTTGAGCGGCTCGTAAGGCATGGTTTTATAGTTACGTAACGTTTTATCTAAACGCAAGCCTCGCCTTCCGGAAAACGACCTTGTGGGCCAATGGCCTTGATTGCTTTTACGCTCCACCCCAACCGCTTCCGGCTTAACCGGACCCCCTCATCATGAAAATACCCCTGCCGATTCTCCTTTTCGTTTGTGCATTGGGACTGAGTGGATGCGCGACAAGCGGGCCCGTTTACCAACACACGAAGAGCGCTTCCTCGGCCACATTGGTGGGACGCAACTTCATGGTGTTTATCCCAAACGACAAAGTCCGCATTAGCTTTGTGGAAATCAACGGGGGCCTCGTGAAACCGAACCTCTGGAGTGGTCCGCCGGAAGAGGTGCCCGTTGCCCCCGGCCTTCGGAAAATAACTTACGGCTTGGAGGGATATGAATTCGTCTTCGCACAGGACTCTATCGAACTGGATGTGGAAGCAGGCCGGCGATACAAGTTCACCGCCAGAAAAGTCGGCATCGCCCACCGCGGGGAGGCTTGGCACGCGGGAGAAATCTCTTTTGCTGGGCGCCTTGGACGTAGTTGCGACATCAGCCAATCGCGAGGGACTATGGTTGGGCCTCCGGCCGACGGAAGTCGTGTTGCTGCCGACGATCGCCGGGCTGGCCGTTGCCGCTTCCGTGTTCAAGTGGTGGTCGATCTCCGTGACCGAGGCTTGGGGCTTCGCCACCGGCGGGGCCTGCGTCTGGCTGGTGGTTCGAGAGCACGTATGGAACTGGCCCATCGGCCTCGCCAACAACGTCGTGTTCTTTGTCCTCTTTTTCCAGAGCCGGCTCTACGCCGACATGGGCCTGCAGGTCATCTACTTCGCCCTAGGCGTCTATGGATGGAAATTGTGGCTGAATGGCGGCCGCACTTTCGACCGGCTCCCGGTGACACGGGCCACTCGCGCTGAGTGGATCATGCTGGCCTGCGCGGTGCCCTTGGGAACCTGGGCGCTCCGCGAGATCCTGATACGCGTGTCGGGTGCAGCTCCCTTCTGGGACTCACTCACGACGGTGCTCAGCCTCGTCGCCCAATATCTCCTTTGCCGAAAACGGGTCGAAAACTGGTTCTTCTGGATCATCGCGGACGTGATCTATGTGCCGCTTTATCTTTCCCGTAACTTGCCTCTGACGGCCCTGCTTTACGCGGTTTTCCTGTCAATGTGCCTGATCGGGCTCAGGGAGTGGAGGCGCAGCCTCCGCAATCAAACACTCGCGTCATGAAATTCGGACTGGGTCTGGTCATCGGCAAGTTTCTCCCTCCACATCGAGGTCACAAATTGTTGATCGACACTGCAACCGCCCAATCGGAACGCGTGGTAGTGATCGTTTGCGGCAAGCCTTCAGATCCGATTCCCGGCGAGCTTCGGCAACGGTGGCTGCGGGAAATCCATCCGACCGCAAACGTGATGCTTATCGACGACCGCTACGACGAAAACGACTCACAGGTGTGGGCTGCCAACACGGTTCGCTGGCTCGGGCGAGCACCCGACGCGGTGTTCACCTCGGAGAGCTACGGCGACCGTTATGCGGCGTTGATGGGGTCACATCATGTCTCCGTGGATCCAACACGCAGCCGCTTGCCGGTCTCCGGCACCGCGATGCGCCAAGCGCCATTCGAGAATTGGGAGTTTATCGAACCACCCGTGCGTGCCTGGTTCACGTGCCGTGTTTGTGTGCTGGGTGCCGAATCCACCGGCACCACCACACTGGCGCGCGCGCTGGCCGAGGCTTGGCAGACCTGTTGGGTCGGAGAATACGGCCGCGAATACTCGCACGTAAAACAGGCGCAAGGGAACGGGCCTTGGACCACACCGGAGTTCTTGCACATCGCCCACGAGCAGACACGCCGTGAAGACGAAGCTGCCCGGCGAGCCAACAAGGTCTTGATCTGCGATACCAATGCCTTCGCCACTACTTTATGGCACCGCCGCTATGTCGGCACCTCCAGCCCGGAAGTCGATAACCTAGGTCGGAGTGTCCGCTGCGACCTCTATCTGCTCACTGGAGACGAAATCCCCTTCGTCCAAGATGGCCTCCGCGACGGCGAACACATCCGCCACGAGATGCACGGCTGGTTTGAAGCAGCGTTGGCGAAGCAACCCGTGCCTTGGAAGCTGATTAGTGGGACACACGAAGAACGACTCAGTCAGGCTAATGCACTGCTCTCAGCCCTGCTTGCTGGGCAACCCTAGACTTTGCTATCTACCTATATCGTTTGAAGGCGGTCCAAGGCCGTCTCGATCGCCTGCAGATAGTTCGGGCGCCAGAGTTCGTGGTCGGCGCCGGGGAGGTTGGGCGGAGGGCAGATGACGGAAGACGGTGGACGGAAGGCCGTGATTGGTGGTCTGTCGTCCGTGGTCCGCACCCTTTTGCTGATTTTCTGTGCGATTCTCCGGTCAGCTGATGTTATCTGGATGAGCGCGATGGATGACGATGCCAACCTACTCCGGGAATTTGCGGTGCGGCGGGACGAGGCCAGCTTCCACCTGCTGGTCGAGCGCCGGATCGGTTTCGTCTATGCGATCAGCCTGCGCCGGCTGCGCAATCCCCACCTGGCCCAGGATGCCACGCAGGCGGTCTTTGTCGCCCTCGCGCGCAAGGCCGAAACCGTGGCGCGGTGCCCGAGCCTCACGGGCTGGCTGCACCGCAGCAGTTGTTACGAGAGCCGGAATCTGATGCGCACCCAAATCAACCGGATGGCCCGGGAGAGCGAAGCCCAACGGCTCGGCACCACGGTGGCCGCCACGCCGGAGGCCGGGCCGCCCGGCGAATTGGAGGCGATGTTGGACGAGGTGCTGAACCAACTGCCGGAAACGGATCGCGATGCGATCCTCGCCCGCTTTTTCTCCGATCAATCCTATGCCGAGATTGGCGCGGCGCTGAATCTTTCCGAGAACGCTGCGCGCATGCGGGTTGACCGGGCGCTGGGTCGGCTGCGCGAGCATCTGGAGCGCCGCGGTTTCAAGTCGTCCGCCGTGGTCATCGCCGGGCTGTTGCCGGCGTGCGCTTCGGCCGCGGTGCCCGGTGGCCTGGCGGTCACAATCACCCAAGTGGCACTTGCGGGCAGCGTCGCTGTCGCAGTTCCCGCCGCTCTTTTTGCCTCCATGAATGCCTCCAAGATCATCGCTTCAGCAGTCGGCGTCCTCGCGGTCGCCGGGTTTGTCGGATACGAAATACACCAGACCAACGCCCTGCGGGACGAGTTGAGCGCGCTGCGCCGGGAGCACGCGCAGGCGACCGATCGCGTGCGAGGCCTGGAACAGCAGGTGAGCAACCTGCAGACTCGCCCCGGGTCGGGTGGCTCGTCCACCGCGGCTGCAACCGCAGCGGGGGCGCCGGCCACGTCCGCCTCCTCCGCCGCCCCCGCGGTCGCAGCCACTCCACCAGAGATCCCGGGTGTCACGCGCGGTGCTCCGACCGGGTGGCACAAGAACGGCAGCAAGGTGGATGCATTCGAGGTCGGGGTGGACGCAAACCACAGCTGGGGCGGCATGCCGAGCGCCTACGCGAAGTCCGCCTCCGCGGACGCCAAAGGCGCTTTCGGCGGCATGATGCAGGCGATCGGAGCGGATCAATATAAGAACAAACGCGTGCGCATGAACGGCTGGATCAAGACCGAGGACATTACGGACGGCGCCGGGCAACTCTGGCTGCGCGTGGATGGACCGGGAGGCGGAAGCATGCTGGCCTTTGACAATATGAATGACCGGGCCCCGAAGGGGACGACCGATTGGGAGGAATATTCGATCGTGCTCGATGTCTCCGAAACGGCCACGAGCCTGAACTATGGTTACTTCCTGCGCGGCACCGGGCAGATGTGGATCAACGGCGTGACCTTCGAACTGGTGGGCGATGACGTTCCCAGCACCGACATGACTCGCAAGCGCCCGGCGCTGCCTGCCACGCCCGTAAACCTGGGCTTCAAACCGGCCACTCCGTCGGGCGGATAGAAAAGGAGGGCGGCGAAGAAGCGGTGAGCTGTCAGCTTTCAGCGGTCAGGAAATTCCGCTCTGGCTGGTAGCTGCCGGCTGAGTGCTGATGGCTCAGCGCAACCGGTCCAGCGCGGCTTTGATCGCGTTGAGGTAGTTGGGATGCCAAAGCTCGTGTTCAGCCTCAGGCACGGACACGAAGGTGTGTTGCCGGTAGAAATCGCGAACGGCCGTGGCGCGGCGGTGCATCTGCTCGTCTTCCTTGGCGCCGACGAGGATGTCGGCGGGCGTGGCAGGGTTACCAGCCTTGTAGGAAATCATCCAGCGCTCGGGCTCGTCGTCGTCCTCGAGGAAGAACGGCGAAATCGAACCGAGAATCAGGTGTCGCGCGCGCAGCGCGCCGAGATGTGCGTAGAGCGCACCGAGCGAGAAACCCATCACGACCTTGCCCGCGGTCTGCGCGTCCACCTGCGGGAAAATTTCCGTGGAACCGAAGGGCGGCACGCGTCCTTTCCATTCCAGGCGGACGAATTCCGTCTCCCACCCGCAACCATGCACGAAATCCACGAACGGCTGGAAGCGGTGTTCGGCACCGGGCATCGGCGGGACGACGGTGAGGAGTGGCATGGCAAGAGTGCGGTAAGCGATAAGCTATCAGCCGTAAGCGGCAAGTGCCAGAGGACGGCAAGGCAGGGTTGGCCACGGATTACACGGATAGGCACGGATACGATCCGAAAGGCATGGTTAACCACGAATGGACGCTAAGGGACACTAATGACCCGGGTGGATTCCGCCTGTTTCCATCCGTGATGATCTGTGTAATCTGCGGTTAATGGCTTCAAGGCAGGGATTGGCCACTAAGAGTCACGAAAAGACACAACAAGCGATTCCCGCGGTTCAGGATTTTTGTGCGTTCTCGTGCCTTTTTGTGGCTGTCAATTCCGGGGAATTGGTGGGTTTGGATTCTTCATCCGCGTTCATCTGTGTAATCTGTGGTTAACGCCTTGGATCCTTCGCACGGCTCAGGATGACTCGATCTTCGGTGTGCCCCTCGCGCCGTGCCAGAATCGGGCGATCACCACCCGATGGTGGGTTGCATCCACCCGATAGACGATCCGGATGGAACGAAATATCCGTTCCCGGATTTCTGGCGTCTTGAACTCAGGCACCATGCGTCCCGTCTCCGGTTTCAGGCCGATTGCTTCCGCCTCGGCCAGAAGCATCCCACCAAACCGGACCGCCGCCGAAGGATTGGCGGCCGCGATGTATCGGACTATCTCCTCCAAATCACGCAGAGCGCGCGGCGAAAGAATTACTTTGCGGTCCATTCATCGAGTTTGGCCCTCGCTTCTTTCACCGTGAAACCGCCTTCGCGCTCAAAAGAGTCGAGCCCTTCGCGCACGCCGGCCACGAACTCGATCTCCCGGACAATGTCCCGGAGTGACACCTCGTCCGGTAACCGGCGGACAAGATCAATCACGAGTTCCTTGCTGCTCATGTCGGCAAGCTAGCCAGCCGCCCGACCTTGGCAAGGTTGGCTTTCCCTCTTCCAAACCATAGGCTCGCGCAGAGGCGCTAAGACGCAGAGGGCGAGACACGGAGAGTCACGAAGAGACACAATAAGCGATTCCCGCGGGTTCAGGATTTTTGTGCGTTCTTGTGCCTTTTTGCGGCCATCAATTCCGGAGGGTTGGTGGGTTTGGTTTCTTCATCTGTGCCCATCCGTGTTCATCTGTGGTTACTCAGTTGGGTGGAGACGTGAAGTCCCCTCCCACATTCGACCCAAGGGCTCAACCTTCGTGGCCTTGGCGTTCTTGGTGTGACGTTCTCAATCCACCAGCAGCGCGACCTGCACGCCGGGGCCGTGCACACCTTCGATCAGGATGCCTTCGACGTCGGCGGTCTTCGAAGGTCCGGTGACCCAGATGACGTTGGGATCCGCGGGCAGCGCGGCGACGGCAGCGGTGATGTCGGGGAAGATTTGCGCGCGCTGGAGCACGGCGACGTGCAGCCAGGGAGCGAGCGCGCCGAGGCGGGACGACGTGCCGCGGTCCGTGAGAACCAGCGTGCCGGTCTCAGCAATGGCGCCGGCGGCGGCAGTGATGCCAAACGCGTAGTCATCCACCCGCGCGCGGTCGAAGGTCGTCTCCACGGTGAAGCCCATGGGAAACGCCGCCTGAAATTTCGGCCACAACGCCGGGTCACAGTAGCCGTGCTTCCAATTGTTTTTTTCCAGCAACGCGACGAGTGCGGCCACGCCGGCGAGCGGCGTGCCGTTGACCGCCTTGAGGCGCTCCGCGAACTGCGTCCACAAATCCACGGCGGGTTGCGCCTCGCGCATGCGCACCAAGTCGCGATCCCAATCCGGCAGCGGCGCACGCGTCGGCAGCGGCGCCAGGGCGGCTTTCACGCGGGAGAAAATCTTTTCGCGACTGGAGCTCATGGAAAATCAGGAGAGTTAATTAACCACCGAGGCACAGAGACCCGGGGGCCGAAGCAGTTGCCACGAAAAGGCACGAAGAGACACGAAAAGGGGAAGCAATTCGCGCGGATATTTTTTGTGACCTTTTGTGCCGTTTTGTGGCCATAAAAACCGTTGGTTCGTCCAGGTGTCTTCGTGTCTTGGTGGCGAAAAATCATCACCGCTTCGGCCGGTTCTTGAGCCAGCTCCGGAACTCACCGCCCTGCCACTTGGGGAGCGTGCGCTTCGCCTCCCAGGCGCGGAGCGCGGGAACGGGAATGAGATTGGTCGGGAGGAAATTCAGGATCTTGCCGCCAACCAGCGCGGCTTTCCACGCGGCGGGTTGCGAGGCGAGCACGGACCACGCGCCCATCGGCGGCGTGCCCACCTTGGCCAACGGCGCGCCCTCGGACTTGCCGCGCGAACGCAGGCGCAGCAGCAGGTCGGGAATCGGAATGTTCACCGGGCAGACTTCGTTGCACGCGCCGCAAAGCGACGATGCCTTGGGCAGGTCGGCGAGTTCGGGGAATTTCTTGCCCGCAAGCAGCGGCGAGAGCACGGCGCCGACGGGGCCGGGATACACGCTGCGATAGGCGTGACCGCTGGCCTGCCGATAAACCGGGCACACGTTGAGGCAGGCGCCGCAGCGGATGCAGCGCAGGATGTCGCGGCACTCCGTCGCCAGCACTTCCGTGCGACCGTTGTCCACGAACACCACGTGCATCTCCTCGGGGCCGTCGGGCTGCGTGGGGGTCTTCGGGCCGGAGATGAACTCGGTGTAAACCGTGAGCTGCTGCGCGGTGGCGGAGCGGCCGAGCAGGTTGAGCAACAGGCCGAGGTCGCGGTCGCGCGGCACGAGTTTCTCGATGCCGACGAGGGCGATGTGGACCTTCGGCGCGGCGAGGCTGAAGCGCGAGTTGCCCTCGTTGGTCACGAGCACGAGCCGGCCGCTCTCGACTGAGACGAAATTCGCGCCGGTCAGGCCGACGTCGGCCGCAAGGTATTTGTGGCGCAGGAACTGGCGGGCGCGGCGCGTGATGGTTTCCGGGTCGTCGTTGTAGGCGCCGAGGCCTTCGCGCTCGAAACTCGTGGCGATCTCGCGCCGGTTCTTGTGGATGATCGGGCGGACGATGTGGCTGGGGTGATCGTGGTCGATCTGGACGATGAACTCGCCGAGGTCGGTCTCGAGCGCTTCCATGCCGCGCTTTTCGAGGTAGTCGGCGAGATGGATCTCCTCGCTGACCATCGTTTTCGACTTCACCATTTTCTTCGCCCCGCGGGCGGCCATGATGTCGGCCACGGCCGCGCAGGCCTCGTCGGCGTCGCTCGCCCAGTGCACCTGCACGCCGTTGGCCTGGAGCTTCGCTTCGACGGCCGGCAGGTAGGTGTCGAGATTCTCAATGACGTGCTGCTTGATCTCGCCCGCGATTTCACGGAGGCGGTCCGGCGCCAGGAAGTGGTCGAGCAGCAGCTTCGTGCGCTTCTCATGCGTGCCCTTCGTGCTCGAATAGACCGAGGCGCGCTTGTCGGCCGGCAACGTGGCGGCGAACTGGTCGAGGGGTTGCGGCATGATCAGGGTGAGGAGTTAACCACGAAAAACACGAATGACACGAAAAGGAAAACCAGCGGGCTTTCGTCCGGGTTTTGCGCTTTTTGTGCCTTTTGTGGCCATGTTGGTTTGGGCTTCGGGGTATTGTGCGGTTAAAGCTTTCCGGCGTTCTTCAACGCGTCGCGCAGGACCTGCGCGAAGTGCTGCGTGCGGATCGGCTTGCCTTCCTTTTCGGCGAGGCCGCCGAGGTGCATCATGCAGCTCATGTCGCCGGAAACGATGACATCGGGGCGCGCGGCGCGAAGATGCTCGAGCTTGAGCGTGCCCATGCCGGCCGACACGTGCGGGAACGCGACGGAAAACGTGCCGCCGAAGCCGCAGCATTGTTCGCCTTCGCCGAAGGGCACAAGCGTGAGGCCGGCGATCGAGCCGAGCAGGGTCGTCACGGCTTCGCCGGTGCCCGTGCCGCGCGAGTGACAGGAACGATGGAAGGCGACCGTGCCTTCGTAGCGACCCGGCCAGGTTTTCACGCCGAGTCCGTTGACGAGGAAGTCGGCGAGTTCCCAGGTGCGATGCGCGAGCTGCTGCACGGCGGGGAGATCGGATTCCTTTTCAAATTCCAGCAACGCGCCGTGGAAAATCATCGCCGCGCAGGAACCGGACGGCACCACGACGGGCACGTCTCCGGCGAAGGTCTTCACCGTGTGGCGGACGACTTTGCGCGAAGCGTCCCAGTCGCCGCCATTGAAGGCCGGTTGTCCACAGCAGGTCTGCCCTTCCGGGAAATCCACCGTGCAACCGAGATATTCCAGCACCTCGACCGTCGCGCGCGCGGCGTCGGCGTAGAAGGCATCACACAGACAGGTGCCCATGAGCTGGATGCGCTTGTCGGCGCCGGGGAGCTTGCGGTTGTGCAGATTCACGGAAGGAGATGGGTTGGCGTAGCCTTAGCAATTAACCCCAGAGGCACAAAGGCACGAAGAGGGAAAAAGGGTATCCCGTTTTCGTGAGTTTTTGTGCCTTTTGTGGCCATAACGCCTTGGGAGGAACCTTTGTGCCTCGGTGTCTTGGTGGTTTATTAGTCAGTGCCGGCTCAGACGCGCTTGGCGGTGACAGTCTTCTCGTAACGCGCGACATCGGCAAGCCAGTCGGCACCGGCGGGAACGTCTTCGCGGCGGCAGAGCTCATCCCACACCGCGCCCCACGGGAGCGAACGGGTGAGTTCCATCAGCGCGAGGCGTTCGTGGCCCTTGCCGGAAGCGTCGGCCGCCTGAATCGCCGCGGACGGATCGAGCAGGCCGCAGAGGATGGCTTGGCGCGTGGCGCGCGTGCCGGTGACGTAGGCGCCGATGCGATTGATCGAGGCGTCGAAGAAATCGAGCGCAACGTAGATGCGGTCCCACGCGTCGCCGCGGGCGATTTCGAGGAAGAGGTTGCGCACAGCGTCGTCGAGAATGACGACGTGGTCGCTGTCCCAACGAATCGGGCGCGAGGTGTGGAGGAGCAGCTTCTCGTGGAACTGGAGGTGCGCGGAGACCTTGTCGGCGACGGACTCGGTCGGGTGGTAGTGGCCGAGGTCGAGACAGAGCACGAGGCCGCGACTGAGCGCGTAGTTGGAGTAGAACTCCTGCGAGCCGACGACGTATTCCTCGGAGCCGAGGCCGAAGAGTTTTCCTTCGACGGCGTCGATGCAGAGCTTCCGGTTGACGGACTTGTCGGCGAAGATGGCGTCGTAGGCGTCAACGAGGCGTTCGCGCGGGCTGAAGCGGTCGGCGGGTGAATCCTTGGCGCCGTCGGGAATCCAGTGGTTGATCACGCTCGGCGCGCCGAGGGTCTTGGCGAAGCTCTCGGCGATGTGACGGCAGGCGCGACCGTGGCGGATCCAGAACTTGCGGATGGCCGGATCGGCGCTGGAGAGCGTGTAACCGGAGTTGGCGAGTTCGTGCGCAAAATAGGTCGGGTTGAAGTCGAGACCGACGCGGCGCGACTTGGCCCAACCGAGCCAGCGGGCGAAGTGCTGCGGTTCGAGTTCGTCGCGCTCCACGTGCTGGTCGCCGGTTTCGGCGTAGAAGGCGTGGAGGTTGAGGCGCTGCTTGCCGGGAAGGAGTTTCAACACCTGGTCGAGGTCGGCGCGCATCTCATCGCCGTTGCGCGCGCGGCCCGGGTAGCCACCGGTCGCCATGATGCCGCCGCCCGCGACGCCGGGCTTGGGCGTCTCGAGGCCGCGCACGTCGTCGGCCTGCCAGCAATGGAGGGAAATCGGAATGCGCAGCGCGGCGCGGATGGCGGCCTCGGTGTCCACGCCGAGGTCGGCGTAACGCTGGCGGGCGAGCTTGTAGGCGGCGGAGATTTGTTTGGAAGTCATGGGAGGAAGAGGGTGAGCGGTGAGCAGTAAGCGCTGAACGGAAAACAAGACGGGTCAGGGCACGTTGAAAGCGCGCTTGAGTTCGTCGATGGCGGCGTCGGGCATGGGCACGATCGGGCCGAGCGGCCGGCTGAGCAGGAGCGCCTCGGCGGTGGCCTCGAGCACCTCGAGACGGTCGAAGACTTCGAGGATCGTGCGCCCGACGATGATGGCGCCCTCGTTCTGGACGAGCACGACCGGCCGGCCGGTCGAGAGCGCGGCGGCCAGGCGATCGGCGTCCTCCACGATGCGCTGGAAGGGCAGGCGCTCGACGTTGTTCAGGACGACGTAGCTCTCTGGAATCGTGTGCGTGCTGAGCGGCGCATCGGTCATGCAGAAGGCCGAGGCATGCGCGGGCTGGGCGTTGATGATTGCGCCGACCTCGGGGAGGCGTTCGTAGATGAGGGCGTGCAGGAGCGCGGCGCGGCTGGGCTGCTTGCCCGGTTCGCAGGCGGTGCGGGTCGCGCGGACGATGCCGCCGGCCGTGACTTCAAGGCGGTCGCGCCGCCGCGGGGTGATGAGAAATTGCTGGTCGTCGAGCCGGGCGGAGAAGGCGCCGGCCGTGCTGATGAGCAGGCGCTGCTGGTAGGCGCGGTGGAGGAAGCGGCAGAGATCGGTGCGCAGTTCCTTTTCGCGGATGGACACCGGGGCGGCCGGCAGCGGACTGAAAGCCGGCATGGTCTCGACCGCGAGATGCTCGGGCGGCAGCACCTGGAGCGGGCCGAGCTGGCGGGCCTTGATGATGGTCTGGGCCACAAACTCGAAGGTCTCGAAACGCTGGAAGGCCTCGTGCAGGTCGCGACCGCCGATGACCACGCCGTGATTCTCGAGCAGCACGCAGTCGGCGCCGGTCGCGAAGGTCTCGGCGATGCGCTCGCCCAGTTCGGCCGTGCCGGGGCAGGCGTAGGGAGCGATGGCCATGCGGCCGCAAACGGCGTGGGCATGCGACTGGACGCGCGTGTCGGGCAGCTGCCGGCAGATCGAAAACGCGACCAGCGCGCCGGGATGCGCGTGCACAATGGCCTTGATGTCGGGCCGGCGGCGGTAGATCTCGCGGTGAAAGGGAAACTCCGACGACGGCGGGTGCAGGCCATCGCGCGTGCCGTCGGGGTGAACACAAACGACGTCCGAGGGCTGGAGGCTGCCCTTGTCCACACGGGACGGCGTGATCCAGATGTCGCCCGACGAATCGAGGATGGAGAGATTGCCACCCGACGTCGTCGTCATGCGATAGCGGTAGATCCGCTGCATGGTGGCAACGAGCTCGTCGCGCGGGTGGAGCCAGGTCATTTCCATTTTCAGCGGCGGGCTTGGGTCGCGGCCGGTGACCGGCGCGGCGAATAGACGGTTTGTTTCAGTCCGGCCGCGAGGCTCGCGCGGAAAGCGGCGAGGTTCTTCACGGCTTTCAACGCGATGAGCTGGTTGGCGAGGTTGCCGACGACCGAGCCTTCGAGCGCGAACGAATGCACGGGCAGGCCGGACGCATCGGCGGTCGCCTGGCAGAGCAGACGATTCTTCGAGCCGCCGCCGACCATGAGGATGCGTTTGAAGGTGCGACCGGAGAGTTTCTCGAAATCGCGGATCGCCAGCGCATGGCCCGCGCCGAGTGAGTCGCAGATCAGGCGGACGTAGCCGGCGAGGTTCTTTGGCAGCGGGAGCTTGCGACGCCTCAACTGCGCATCGATCGCGGCCTTCATCGAGGGCGGGTTGCCGAACTCGGCGAAGATCATGTCGAGGATGTAGGGCCGCCGCTCGTCGGCGGGCCGGGATCGAGACCCGGCGGCCAGCGCCGACCCTACAGGAGTGGGCAGTGCCTCGGCGGCCTTGATGAGCGCCGCCCATTCGCGGTCGTTCTTCGGGCGGCTCGCGAAATCCTTGAGCGTCTGCTCCAGCATCCACAGGCCGATGACGTTGACGAGCGGACGATATTCACCGCGGCCGGTGCGGTCGTTGGCAACGCGCGCGGTGAGCGCCTCGGAACCGAGCAGCGGCTTGTGGCTCTCGAAACCGACCAGCGACCAGGTGCCGGAACTGAGAAAGATGTCGGCGCCGTCGGCGGCGGCCGGCATGGCATCGTAAGCGCAGGTCGTGTCATGACCGGGGACGGCGATGACCTGCGCGTCTTTCAACGCGGCGAGATTCCCGCGAATTCCGCTGCTGATTTTTCCGAGCTTCGTGCCGGAGCGCACGGGTTTCGTGAGCCAGGTCGGCGGCACGCGGAAATAGTCGAGCGCGGCGCGCGACCAATCGTCGCCGTGCACGTCGAGCAGTTGCGTCGTGCTGGCGATGGACAGGCCGTTGGCCATTTTGCCCGAGAGCAGGAAATTGAAATAGTCGGGCAGGAAGAGGCAGCGCGTCGCGAGGTCGGTGATGGCCGGACAACTCTCCACGGTCTCGGCGAGTTGGAACGAGCTGTTGTAGAAAACCGCCGGGATGCCGGTGGCCGCGTAAATGCGGTCGTAGGCGGCGCGCGTGTTTTTCAGGTGCTCAAGCGGAGCCTGCGTGCGCGCGTCGCGGTAGGCGTGCGTCGGAAACACGATGCGGCCGGCGTCGTTGGTGAGCACGTAGTCCACGCCCCAGGTGTCCACGCCGACGGAGGCGAGCTTCGCGCCCTTCGGCAGTGCGGCAACCGCGGCGCGGAGGCCGGCCTGCACTTCCTGCCACAGGCCGGGAATGTCCCAGTAATCGTGTCCGCCGGCGGAGCGCAGCGCGTTGGGAAAGCGATGCACTTCCTGCAACGCGAGCCGGCCCTTCGCCCACGTCCCGAGGACGACGCGACCACTGGTCGCACCCAAGTCTACCGCAGCGCAATGAATAGTTGAGGAGGTCTTGCTCACGGGGTTATCGGGGTGAAATTCCAAACGCCAATGGCCAAACTCCAAATATCCGTCTGCGACGTAAACTCCAAACGCCAGATGCCAAATCCCAAACAAATCTGAAAGAACCCTTCAAAAAGGAGCCCTTCGGCATCTGTAGCTGGTTTGGCATTTGGAGCTTTGAGATTTGGCGTTTCCGCGCTCAGCGGAGGAAGGCCTCGTGCAGGCCGCCGTCCACGGTGATGACCTGGCCGGTGGTTTTGCTGAGGCGCTGTGACACGAGGAGGAAATACGCCTCGGCCTGGTCGGCGGGCGTGATCGGGGCTTTCGTCAGCGTGCGGTCGGCGTAGAATTGCGCGAGCTTGCTGACGAGCGATTCGGTGGCCTCGTCGTCCTTGTAGGGAATGTTGTATTTCGCGAGCGAGCCGATGACGCGGTCACGCGGGAACATCGCGGAGCCCTGCACGACGGTCGCGGGAGCCACGGCGTTCACGCGCACGAGCGGCGCGAGTTCGATGGCGAGCTCGCGGGTGAGGTGATTGGCGGCGGCCTTGGACGTGTCGTAGGCGAGCGAACCCTTCTTCGCGACGGCGGCGTTGGCCGACGTCGTGAGCACGAGGTTACCCTTGAGACCCTGCTCCTTCCACGTCTTGAACGCCTCGTCGCCGACGAGGTAGCTGCCGGTGACGTTGATGTTGAAGGTCAGCGCCCACTTCTCGTCGGGGATGTGGCCGGTGGTGTCGCTCGGCACGAAGATGCCGGCGGTGACGCAGATGGAGTCGAAGCCACCGTAGGCGAGCGCGACCTGGTCGAGCATTTTGCGAATGCTGGCGCGGTCGGTGATGTTGGCCGCGAGGCCGAGGGCCGGGCCGCAGTTGGAAAGGCCGGTGCCGGCGACGCCGATGCCGACGCCGTATTTGGCCTCGATCTCCTTGGCGGTGGCCTGCGCGGCGGCCTCGTTGAGATCCACGCAGACGATGTGCGCGCCTTCCTTCACGAGGCGGTGTGCGGTTTCCTTGCCGATGCCGGAACCGGCGCCGACGACGACGATGATCTGGCGGGCGAGTTCCTTCTCGGCGGGCATGCGCTTCAACTTCGCCTCCTCGAGGAGCCAGTATTCGATGTCGAAGGCCTCCTGCTGCGGGAGCGCGATGTATTGGTCAATCGCCTCGGCGCCGCGCATGACCTCGACGGCGCAGTTGTAGAATTCGGCGGTGACACGCGACTCGGACTTGTCCTTGCCCCACGCGACCATGCCGACGCCGGGGATGAGCACCACGGTCGGGTTCGGATCGCGCATGGCGGGCGAGTTGGCGTGTTTGCACTTCTCGTAGTAGGCGGCGTAGTCCTTGCGATACTGCTCGAGGCCGGCGGTGAGCTTGGCCTTGAGCGCAGCCACGTCCTCGGCCTGCGGATTCCAGTCCACGTAGAGCGGCTTGATCTTGGTGCGCAGGAAGTGGTCGGGGCAGCTAGTGCCGAGCTCGGCGAGGCGCGCAGCATCCTTGGAGTTCACAAAGCGCAGGATCTTCGCGTCGTCCTGCACGGTGCCGATGAAACGCTTCTGCTTCGACACCTGGCCGCGGAGCCACGGGAGGATGGCAGCGAAGACCGCCTGGCGTTTCGCCTCGTCGAGGGACTGGTATTTTGCGCCGCCGAAGGCCGCGGCGTCGCCGCCCTTCTCGGCGTATTTCTTCTCAATGGCGGCGGCGGCCTGTTCGATGAAGTCGAGCGTGAGCGTGTAGCACTTCTTGTCGTCGTTGTCCCAGGAGATGAACCCGTGCTGGCCCATCATGATGGCCTGCACGCCGGGATTCTTCTTCGCGATTTCCTGCATGGCGAGGCCGAGCTCGAAGCCCGGGCGCATCCACGGCACGTAGGCCATCTTGCCGCCGAAGATTTCCTTGGTGAGCTTCTCGCAGTTTTTCGACGCGGCGATGGCGATGATCGCGTTGGGGTGCATGTGGTCCACATGCTTGCCGGGCAGGAAGGAGTGCAGCGGCGTGTCGATCGAGGAGGCGCGCGGGTTCAGGTTGAACGTGGCGTGCGTATACATGCCGACCATGTCGTCCTCGGCGGGGGACTTGAGGCCCTTGTCGGTGCGCGACGCGTAGAGTTTCTGCAGGTCGAGCAGCTTTTGCTGGTAGAGTGAGGAGAAATTCTCGCGCTTGCTGGTGCGGAGGTCGCCGCCCGAGCCCTTGACCCAGAGCACTTCGACCGGCTGGCCCGTGAGCGGGTCCTTCTCGGTGATCTTGGAAGACGTGTTGCCGCCACCGGTGTTGGTGATGCGCTGGTCGCTACCGAGGAGGTTCGAGCGGTAAACGAGACGCGCGACAGGATCGAGGGACGCCGCCTTGGCGTCGTCCCAGCCGAAATTAACGTATTGGTATTTGCTCATGGGTCAGAAAGGGGAACGTGAGAGTGAAGGTGAGAGGGTTGAGTTAAACACGAAGAGCCACGAACCGGGAGAAACCACTTATCCACGCTGATAGGTCACTAATCCGAACCGCACGAGGAGCGGCGTGTCTTATCTGAACTAGCGTCTCGTTAGTGTGCATGAGTGGTCGAAAGGCTGGGTGGATTTGACTGTGCTATTTCGCCGAAAGGAGGCGCGCAGCGGGAAGTGTTACGCCAGCGGCGGCGAGTTGGGCGGAGGTCGCATCGGTGATGAGCGTGCCGAGCTTGTCCCAACCGGCGACGCGATGCGGAGTGGCGCGGCCGAGTTTGGAAGCGTCGAGACAACAGAACACCGCGGCGGTGCGGCGCAACACGGCCTGCTGAAAGGCCGCGATCTCGGCGTGCGAATTCGTGATGCCCTCCGCATCGAAACCTTCGCCGCCGAGGAAGGCCGCATCCAAATCCCAGTCCGCCAGCGCGCGCACGGCATCGGCGCCGAGCAGCACCGCCTGGCGGTGCAGGAAAGTGCCGCCGAGCACGTGCAGGTCGAGTCCGCGCGCCCCGCCGAGCAAGGTGGCGACGGTGAGGCTGTTGGTGACGACGGTGAGGCCCGTGAGATCGCGACGCACGCGCAGGAGTTGGCGGGCGATGGCCTGCACGGTGGTGCCGGCGTCGAGAAAGACGGTGCCAAGTCGCGGCAATTTCCCGACGGCGGCGGCAGCGATGCGGCCTTTCGCGGTGCGCGCGCGGCCCGAGCGCTCGCCGAGCGAGGCGAAGGTCGTGTTGTAATCCGCCAGCGCCCCGCCGCGCGTGCGCGTGATGTGGCCGTTGGCCGCCACTTCCGACAAATCGCGGCGCGCCGTCGCCTCCGACACGCCGAGCCGGCGGCAGATCTCCGCCACGGGCAGAAAACCGTCGGTGCGGATCAACGAGCGAAGTCGCTCGTGACGCTGCTCGACGATATGGCGGGGGACACGCATGGGGCGGACGTGCAAAGGCTCATTTTATATGAGCGAAGTCAATCATATACCCGGCACCGCCGGGTCGGAGCGTCCGAACGAAACCAACACACCCCGGCGCTTCACGCCACCCCTCTTGATAGACGGGATTCCAAACCCACGCAGGCGTAAATCCCCTCTATGAAGCCGGAACTATGCAATGGGATGTGGGTCAGCGCGCTTGCGCGCGCCCTGGAAATGCGCCCGCAAGCGGGCTGCCCACAGCATCACCATAGAGATTCTCGCCACCGAGTGTAATCAGGTTCAACTGCATGGTTCCGGATGAAGAGGGGTGCCCGTCAGGGCGGGTGTGTAGGATTCTCGCCTTCTGGTCATCGCGAAGCCCGCGAAAGCAGGCCGTGGCGATCCAGCTGGATTGCATCGTCGCTGCGCTCCTCGCAATGACAGTCCAAAA
Organism: Opitutales bacterium; assembly: GCA_044507675.1. Classification (GTDB taxonomy): domain Bacteria; phylum Verrucomicrobiota; class Verrucomicrobiia; order Opitutales; family Opitutaceae; genus Lacunisphaera. The sequence goes on from JBIQJF010000013.1 coordinate 68,507, forward strand.
TCCTCACACATCCAGAATCTGGATGCCGTGGGCAGGGAGTTGGACGGTCTTCGCGGTCTTGCGGTCGGCGAGCGTGACGGTGGTGGTTTCGTCGGTGCCGGCGTTGTTGATGACGACGAGCTTGCCGGCCTTCGGGAAACATGTGGCCTCGGTCTTCACATTGGCGGCCTGCCACGCGCCCCACGCGCTTTCCTGCGATGCGGCCCAGTGGAGAGCGCGGTGCAGCAGGCGCGTGTTTTCGAAGGTGAACTTGAAACCGCTGAGATACACCGCGCGACCCTTGCCGAAGGTGTGCGTCGCGAGCCGCGGCGAACCGTCGCGATCCGCGAGCACGGTCGTGTCGCCGTCGAAAACGTAGATGCCATCCACGTCCTTGCCGAGATCCAGCGGCGCGGTGACGTCGGCGGTGATGAAGTGCGGCCCGGCGGGCACGGTGTATTTGTATTTCCCGTTGGCCACGCGATCACCGGTGTCGCGATCGAGGCCGAAGACCTGCGCGAGCTTGAAACACTGGCCGGCACGCGGACGCGCTGAAGGTTCGCCGATGCCCACGACACCCCCACCCTTTTGCACAAACTGCGTGAGGATGGCCTCGACGCGCGGGTCGTCCCAATAGTGGCCGCCGCTCCACGCGGAGCCGGCGCGACCGCAGTTGATCACGGTTTTCACACCGCGCGGCACACCATGTTTCACGAGGTCGTCGAAGCTGATGAACGACACGTCGAGCGCGAGGCCGGCGAGTGATTCCAGCACGTCGTAGAGCGCCACACCCGGCGTGAAGTGGCCCGAGCAGGTCCACGCACGCAGATCGCCCCACGCGGTGAGCACGGCGACCTTGAAAGGCGCAACCCAGGGCTTGCCGCCGGCGTGGAAGGACTTCAGCAGGCGAAATTCCTTCGCGAGACCCTCGATGTAGTCCTGGAAATCGGGAAACGGTTCGACGAGCGAGAGGTAGCCGCCGAGGCCGATGCGATCGATCGGTGCGCGCACGAGTCCGCGGCGGGCATCGATCCAGAAATTTTTCGCGTCGAGCGTCGGGTCGCCGCCGGCCTTGAAGGTCGGTTCGCCCTTGAGGCCGGTCGGGAAGAGATACGGGTGCAGGCGGAGCTCGCGGGTCTTCGCGCCGGTGGAGTGCGCGCAAAGGCGCACCTCGAAGGCGTTGAACACGCACTTGATGAGCCCGTCGAAACCGAACTCCTTGAAGCGCGGGCTGCTCGGCTCCACGCCGATCCAGTGGTCGTCGTAGAAAACGTAGGCGAGCTTGCGGTGGCGGTGGACGAGATCGATGCACTTGCGGCCAAACTCGATCACGAAGCCGTGGACGAAATCCATGTAGTCGCGGTAGCGGCGCGACGGGGCGTTGTGCGTGGAGTTGTAGAGGCCGCCGTTGACGAAATCCTCGGAGGTGAGCCGGTAGCCGTATTTCTTCTCGAAGAGCGTGAGCGCGCGCGGGCTGACGGTCATCTCGTAGTCGCCCCAGTCGGAGTAGATGTCGCGGAGCTTCGCGTGGTCGGCGCCCCAAAACCACGAGAAGTTGTAGAACATGGACGTGAAGCGGACGACCTTCGTCGCCGGGTGATCGGCCAGCCACTGCTCGAGGAACGCGAGCAGCACCTTCTGCGTTTCCGGCTGCATCGGGTCCACCGCGGCGAGGTGTTCACGATCACCCCAGTTGTTCGTGAGATGGTTATACATCGAGATTTCCTCCCAGAGCCGGAAGGCGAGGAAGTTCACGGTGTATTGGTGGCCGGGCACAGTGCCGGTGATGGTGACGGAGCCCTTCTTCGGGTTGACCGACCATTTCGTCTTCGCGACCTCCTTGCCCGTGGTGCGATCGAAGACCTGCCACCACTTCTTGGGGTTGTCGCCGAAGTTCACCGCGAATTGTTCGGTGTAGTAACCGGCGAGCAGCGTGACGGTGGTCGTGGCCTTTTCGGCGACGACCGGGAAACTCATGAGGAAGTTCTGCTGGAGCTTGTTGCGATTCACGCGGGCCCAAGGCTGGACCGAACGCACGAGGCAGAGCGTCGAATAGATCGCGTAGCCGGACTGCACGATCTCGGGCGAGAGCTGCGTGCCGTCGGAATCGCGGATGGTGTCGGCGCCCCATTTCTTGGCGAGACGCAGCGTGAGCTGTTCGTAACCGGCTTCGCCGGGCAGCGTGAAATCACCGTGGGTGAGGTCGGGGGCACTCATGAAGGAAAGGAAGAGCGGACGGATAAACGGAGTAAAGCAACCACCCAATCAGGTCCCGCCAGCAGCCGGAAGACGGGGGTTTTCGGATTGTCCGGACGCCCGCTCCCCCGATTCCAAACAGACATTCCCCCATGCACAACTAACCTAATAGGTTAGTTGTGCATGGGGGGCGGGTCGTCGAGGGTTGGGTTTTGCCATGGGTGACCGGCCTGGCCATTCAAGATGAGCCGCCGACAATCTGACGATCCTTTGCGTGCCGGCGTGCATTCCGGTCCACACCCGTTCTTCCTAAGCTCTCGTGTCTCCTCCCTTTTCGTCCGCAACCCTCTCCCTGGCCGGCCCTTGGCGCGTCTGCCTCGACCCGACGCAGCCCGAGGACGCACCGCCGTCCGCTGCGGACTTCGACGCGACCATCACCCTGCCCGCGACCACCGAGACCGCCGGACTTGGCCCGCTCAACCCCGACCATCGCGCCGACCGCCTGACCGCCGTGCGACGGATCGAGGGCGCGGTGTGGTATGAGCGCGAATTCACCGTGCCGGAAACGTGGCGCGACCGGCACATCGTCCTCTTTCTCGAACGCACGAAATGGTGCCGCGTGTGGCTCGACGGCCGGCCCGTCGGCGAGAACGCCCTGCTCTGCGTGCCGCACGAATATGCACTCGGCGTGCTCACGCCCGGCCCGCACCGCCTCACGCTCCTCGTGGACAACCGCCGCAAACCCGCGCCCGGCGACAATCACCAGACCTCCGAACACACGCAGGGCAACTGGAACGGCGTGCTCGGTGCCATCGAGCTGCGCGCGGGCAGTGCGCTCCGCATCGCCCACCTCGCCGTCACGCCCGACGTCACCGTCCGCGCCTTCCATCTCACCGTGCGCCTCGGTCCTCCGGGCGAAAGTTCGTATTACGAACTTTCGCCTGAGACTCATAGAGAGGCAGGAAATCCCAAAGTTCGTAATACGAACTTTGGCCTGACGGGTGGACCGCGGTATGAAGGCGTGGTGATTGCTTCGTTGGCGGGACAGGAAGTGCGGGTGCCGGCGGGGGCGGAGGTGAAGCTGACGTTGCCGCTCGGTGGTGATGCCGCGCTTTGGGATGAATTTTCGCCGACGCTGCATCGTATCACAGTCAGGCTCGAGTCGCCGCAGGGTGATGATGAGCGCGTCGTGACGACCGGACTGCGCGAGTTCAAACGCGCGGGCACGCAGTTCGCGATCAATGGCCGCACGACTTTTCTGCGCGGCGAGGTGAACTGTGCGGTGTTTCCTGAAACGGGTCACACGCCGATGGATGTCGCGAGCTGGCGGCGGTATTTTCAGATCCTGCGCGATTACGGCCTGAACCATGTGCGTTTCCACAGCTGGACGCCACCTGATGCGGCGTTCACGGCGGCTGACGAACTGGGTTTCTACGTCGCCACGGAACTGCCGTTCTGGGGCGAATGGACGCCGGCCATCGCCGAGGCGCTCGCACCCGAGGGCGAGGCGATCCTGCGTGCCTACGGGCATCATCCGTCGTTCGTGCTGTTGACGCTCGGCAACGAACATCGCGGCGACCGCGCCGCGCGCGCGGGACTGGTTGCGCGATTGCGCGCGAGTGATCCGTCGCGGCTGTATGCGCAAGGCGCCAACAACGACCTCGAAACCCCTTCCCTCGCGCCGGACGACGACTGCTGGATCACCGCGCGCCTGCCTGCGCCCGATGGCTCGGGCCGCTACGTGAACGTGCGCGGTGCGCACTCCACGCCCGACCGCGCCGACGGCCATCTGCAAACCGGCGCCGGCGGCACGCGCACCGATTATCGCTCCGCCATCACCGCGTCGCCGCTGCCGGTGGTCAGCCATGAAATCGGCCAGTATTCGAGTTATCCGCGCTACGCCGAAATCGAACACCATCGCGGCGTGTTTGCCGCGCACAACCTGGAACGTTTTCGCAGGAAAGCCGAGGCCGCCGGACTGCTGGCGCGCGCCGATGATTTCGCGCGCGCTTCGTCCGCGCTGGCGGCGCTCTGTTACCGCGAGGAAATCGAAGCAGCATTGCGCACGCCCGGCTTCGGTGGTTTCGAACTGCTGGGCCTGCAGGATTTTCCCGGCCAGGGCACGGCGCTCGTCGGGTTGCTCGATGTTTTTCTCGAATCGAAGGGCGCGATCACGCCGGCGGAGTTCCGGCAATTCTGCGCGCCGCATGTCCTGCTGGCCCGCTTCGACCGACACACTTGGAACACAGGCGCGACCTTCTGCGCCGATCTTGAACTCGCGCACTACGGCTCGGCCGATTTTCCCGCCGGTGAAGTGCGTTGGACGCTGGGTGGGTCCAGCGGCACCCTCGCTGCGCCCGCAGCGAAGGCCGGCGGCCTTCGTTCGCTCGGACGCATCACGTGTGTGTCGCCACCGCTGACGCGCGCGCGCCGCCTGGACCTGACGCTCACGCATCTTCCCTCCGGAGCAACCAACACCTACCCGCTCTGGGTTTATCCGGCCACCATGCCGAAGCCGCCGGCGAGCGTCGTGCTGGCACGCGCCTTCGATACCGCCACGCAAGCCGCGCTCGCCGCTGGCGGCACGGTTCTGCTTTGCGCCGATGCCGCGCGACCGTTTCCGGGCACCCCCGGCGGCGGGTTCGCCCCGGATTTCTGGTGCTGGTCCATGTTTAAAAACATTCCCGGCACGCTCGGCCTCGTCATTGACGCGACCCATGCGGCGCTCGCCGATTTCCCGTCCGAAATGCATTCGAACTGGCAGTGGTTCCATCTCGCGCGCGCCGCCCAACCGGTCGTGCTCAATGCGCTGCCCGCGGACCTCGCACCGATCGTCGAAGTGATCGACAACCCCGAGCGGGCGCAGCGTCTCGGCCTGATTTTCGAAGTGCGCGTCGGTCCGGGTCGCTTGCTCGTTTGTGGCATCGATCTGCCGGCGCTCGCCGAGCGTTATCCCGAAGCGCACGCGTTGCTCGCCAGTTTGCTGCGTTACGCCGCGACGACGGATTTCGCGCCGCGCGCACTTGTCGAATCGGACGTTCTGGCCACTATGCTCGGTTCACCACCCGCGTGACGGTCAAGGGCTGCTCTGTTTGCGATGCCTACCACCCCGATAACGCTGCTTTCACCCTAGTTTACCCATGAAACGTCTCCTACCCCTGCTGGGCCTTTTGGTCCTCGCCGCGACGCCGGTGCTCCGCGCCGGGCAGTCAGCCTCCCTCACGCTCCGCGCCGACCAGCCCGGTGCGGTCATCAGTCCCGAAATCTACGGCCATTTCGCCGAGCATCTCGGTCATTGCATTTACGAAGGCATCTGGGTCGGCCCCGATTCCTCGATCCCGAACACGCGCGGCATCCGCAACGACGTCGTTGCCGCGTTGAAGAATCTCCAAATCCCCGTCCTCCGCTGGCCGGGTGGCTGCTTCGCAGACGAATATCATTGGAAAGACGGCATCGGCCCGCGCGAGAAGCGTCCCGCGATCTTCAACTCGCACTGGGGTGGCGTCGTCGAGAACAACCATTTCGGCACGCACGAGTTTCTCGACCTGGTTGAGATGCTCGGCTGCGAGGCGTTCGTGTCGGTCAACGTCGGCAGCGGCACCGTGCAGGAAACCCAGGAGTGGGTTGAATACATGACCAGCGACGCCAAGTCCCCGATGGCCGACCTGCGTCGCGCCAACGGTCGCGACAAACCCTGGCGCGTGAAATACATCGGCGTTGGCAACGAGACCTGGGGCTGCGGCGGCAATATGCGCGCCGAGTATTACGCCGACGTTTACAAGCACTACAACACGTTCATCAAAAACTATGATCGCGCCCACCGCATCCAGCGCATCGCCGTCGGACCCAACGGCGACAACTACGCCTGGACCGAGGAGCTCATGGCCAGCGCCGCGCGCCACATGAACGGCCTTTCGCTGCATCATTACACATTGCCCAGCGGCAGTTGGAGCGGCCCGAAGGGCGCGGCCTACGGTTTCCCCGAGAGCCAGTGGTTCACCACGATGCGCAACACGCTGATCATGGAAACGCTCGTCACCAAGCACAGCGCGATCATGGACAAATACGATCCGCAGAAGCGCGTCGGCCTCGTCGTGGACGAATGGGGCACGTGGTATGACGTCGAGCCCGGCACCAATCCCGGTTTCCTCCGCCAGCAAAACACCATTCGTGACGCCGTCGTCGCCGGCCTGAACCTGCACATTTTCCAGAAACACGCCGATCGCGTGACCATGGCCAACATCGCGCAGACGATCAACGTGCTCCAAGCCGTCATCCTCACCGACAAGGAGAAGATGATCCTCACGCCGACCTATCACGTTTTCGAGATGTTCAAGGTTCACCAAGGCGCCACCTCGCTGAAGCTCGACCTGCAGACGCCCGAATACGTCTTCGGCGCCGAGAAGCTGCCGGCCGTCAGCGCCTCCGCCTCGCGCAACGCCGCGGGCAAGGTTCACCTCTCGCTCGTCAACCTGCATCCGCACGAAGCCGTCAGCATCGCCGCCGTGCTCGAGGGCGTGAAGAGTGGTGCCGTCACCGGCCGCATCCTCACCGCCGACGCAATGGACGCGCGCAACACCTTCGAAGCTCCCGAAACCGTGAAGCCGGTCGCTTTCACCGGCGCCAAGCTCGCCGACGGCAAACTCACGGTCGAACTCCCGGCCAAGTCGGTCGTCGTGCTGGAGCTGTGAGCTGTAGGGCGGGGTCTCCGAACCCCGCCGCATCGGGTAGGGTCGTCCCTCGGGACGACCTCGCTCCTGAGGGCAGCGCAAGCGCCGACCCTACAAAGGAAAAGAGGCGGCATTCGGAGATGCCGCCCTACATCGCCCGAGAGATCCAACCATCCATGAAACGCCCCCTTCTTTTCCTTCTGTGTGTTCTGTGTTTTCCGTGGGTTTCCCTCGCCGCGGACTCCGCCGCGCCCGTCGCACCGAAGCCGCTTTTCCGCGATCCGGTTTACGACGGTGCGGCCGATCCGGTCGTCGTGTGGAATGCGCAAGCCGAACGCTGGTGGATGTTCTACACCAACCGCCGCGCCAATCAGCCGGGCCTCTCCGGCGTGGCCTGGGTTCATGGTTGCCGCATCGGCATCGCCGAATCCGCCGACGGCGCGCACTGGACTTATCTCGGCACGGCCGACATCGAACTGCCGCCCGACATCGGCGGCGCCCAGCCCACGCATTGGGCGCCGGATGTCATCACCGCGCCCGACGGCACGCACCACATGTATCTCACGGTCGTGCCCGGCATCTTCGAGAACTGGCAGCATCCGCGCCGCATCGTGCATCTCACGAGCACCGACCTGCGGAAGTGGAAATACGAGTCCGCCCTCACGCTCGCCTCCGACCGCGTGATCGACGCCGCCGTTTATCCGCTCCCCGGCGGCGGCTGGCGCATGTGGTATAACAACGAGCGCGATCGCAAATCCATCTACTACGCCGACAGCCCCGACCTCTACACGTGGACGGATCGCGGCAAGTGCGCCGGCGTCGGCGAGCGCCCCGGCGAAGGCCCGTATGTTTTCCACTGGCGCGGCGCGTATTGGATGCTCGTGGATTTGTGGAAAGGCCTCGGTGTTTATCGCTCCGCCGACCTTGAAACGTGGACTGCGCAAAACGGCGATCTTCTCAACGTGCCCGGCAAGGGTGCCGACGACGGCGTGAACGGCGGCCATCCCGGCGTCGTGATTTCAGGCGACCGCGCGTATGTGTTCTACTTCACGCATCCCGGTCGCAACGGCACCATCAGCCCCGACGATAAGGACAACCTCGAGCTTCGTCGCAGCTCCATCCAAGTCGTCGAACTCGTCGAAAAAGACGGCGTCCTCTCCTGCGATCGCGATCAGCCCACGCACGTCGTGCTGACGCCGCCGGCTCCGTAAACGCGCGTCACTTCGCCCGTCCGAAGGCCGGGCGCCACCAACCGCCCTTTGCCCATCTTATCCATCATCCGGCCCGCTATCTCCATGTGACGGGAGTGGCGAAGCCGCCCAGAATCTACAGGGTGGGTTTGCCCCTTGCGTCGCCGGCAACCCCCAACCGCCCATGAACCTTCGCGCTGGCCAACTGCTGATTCTATCCCTGCTCCTGCCTGCTTCCCTCGCGCTTGCCACGATCTCGAGTGAGGCGACGCCGAACGTCATCGTCGATACCACGCGTGAGGCCATCGCGGCCGGTCCCTTCGCGCCGACCTGGGAGTCGTTGCGCACCTATGAGACTCCCGAGTGGTTTCGCGACGCGAAGTTCGGCATCTGGGCGCACTGGGGTCCGCAATGCGAGCCCGGCATGGGCGACTGGTATGCGCGCCACCTGTATTTCGAGAAGGGCCCGGCGTGGGGCCCCAACGTCACCGGCTTTCACCGCGAGACCTACGGCCACCCTTCGGAGGCCGGCTTCAAGGATGTGATTCACCGTTGGAAGGCGGAGAACTGGAGCCCCGACAAGCTTGTCGCCCTCTACGCCCGCGCGGGCGCCCAGTATTTCTTCGCCCTGGCGAACCATCACGACAACCTCGACCTCTGGGACTCGAAATACCAGCCGTGGAACTCCGTGCGCGTCGGCCCGAAAAAAGATCTCATCGCCGGCTGGGCCAAGGCCGCACGCGCCAACGGACTGAAATTCGGCGTCAGCGTGCACGCTGCCCACGCGTGGAGTTGGTATGAGGTTGCGCAGGGCGCCGACCAGAAAGGCCCGTTCGCCGGCGTGCCCTATGACGGCAAGCTCACGGCCGCCGACGGCCAGGGCACTTGGTGGGAAGGACTCGATCCGCAGGACCTCTATGAGCAGCGCCACACGCCCGCGGAGGGTTTCCTGGAGCCGCTGAAGATCCACGACCGCTGGGATTGGGGCAACGGCATCAGCCAGCCCGACCAGGCGTATTGCGAGCGGTTCTTCAACCGCACGATGGATCTCATCAACCGCTACCAGCCCGACCTGATCTACTTCGACGACACCGCGCTGCCGCTGTGGCCGGTCAGCGATGCCGGCCTGAAGATCGCTGCGCACTTCTACAACCAAGGCGCCGCGCGCAACGACGGCCGCACCGACACCGTGCTCTTCGGCAAGGTGCTCGACGGCGACCAAAAGCGCGCCCTTGTGTGGGACGTCGAGCGCGGCGCGCCCAACGACATCCAGACGCTCCCGTGGCAGACCTGCACCTGCCTCGGGAGCTGGCACTACGACCAGCGACTGGCCGCGGCGAACCGCTACAAGAGCGCCGCCACCGTCCTCCAGATGCTCGCCGACATCGTCAGCAAAAACGGCAACCTCCTGCTCAGCATCCCGCTGCGCGGCGACGGCACGCTCGACGACGCCTGCCTCGCCGTGGTCGAGGGTGTCGCCACCTGGATGGACGTGAACCGCGAGGCCATCTTTGCGACGCGTCCGTGGCAGATCTTCGGCGAAGGCCCGGCCTCCGCCGGCGCCGCTCTCAGCGCGCAGGGTTTCAACGAGGGCAAGGGCAAGCCCTTCACGGCCGACGACGTGCGATTCACGCAGTCGAAGGACGGTCACACGCTCTACGTGATCGCCCTCGTGCGTCCCACCGCCCCGCTCAAGGTCACGGCCCTCGGCACCGCCGCCGGCCGGCTCGACCGCGCCATCGCCGGCGTCGAACTGCTCGGCTCGTCCGCCCCCGTGCGCTGGACGCAATCCGCCGACGCCCTCGAACTCGACGCGGGCGCGGCCGACAGCTCGGCCGGTCCGGTGGTGTTCAAGCTGACGCTGCGCTGAGAGCAGGCCTGACAGTAAGACAAAAGCCCGGTTGCGGCCGGACGTTTTTCCGCTGACTTTTCCCGACCATGCCCCACCCCCGCTTGAACGCTCCGCATATGCCGGAAGCGCTGCTCCGGCTCGCAGACGGTATGTCCTGCAACACACCCCGCCCTGCGGGCACCCCTCTTGATAGAGGGGATTTTCGCCAGCGTGCGTTCGGATCCTCTCTATCAAGAGGGGTGGTGCAATGCGCCGGGGTGTGCGGGGCGTTCCGCATGACCGCATCGCTCGTTCTGCTTTTTCTGTGTGCTTCGTCGATTCTCCCGGCCGCACAGGCGGCGGATTACCCGAATCCGCTGATCCCGCAGCGCGCCGACCCGCACATCCTGCGGCACACGGACGGACAATACTACTTCATGGGCACGGTGCCCGAATACGACCGCCTCATCCTGCGCCGTGCACCAAGCATCGCCGGACTCGTCACCGCCGGGGAAAAAGTCATCTGGCGCAAACACGCCACGGGCATCATGGGCGCACACATCTGGGCGCCGGAAATCTATCACCTCGACGGCAGGTGGTATGTCTATTTCGCCGCCGGCGAAGCCGAGAAGATCTGGAACATCCGCATCTACGTCCTCGAAAACGCCTCCGCCGACCCCTTCGAGGGCGAGTGGATCGAGCGCGGCCAGATCAACACCGGCTGGGAATCCTTCGCGCTCGACGCCTCGGTGTTCGAGCACCGCGGCCAGCGTTACCTGCTCTGGGCGCAGCAACAGCCCGGCATCAAGGGCAACACCAACCTCTACATCGCGCCGATGGCCACGCCCACCACGCTCGCCGGCCCGGCCGTGTTGCTCTCGAAACCCGAATTCCCGTGGGAACAGGTCCGCTACTGGGTCAACGAGGGCCCGATGATGCTCCGCAAAAACGGCCGCCTCTTCCTCACCTACTCCGCCGCCGGCACCGGTCCCGAATACTGCGTGGGCATGCTCACCGCCGATGAAAACGCCGATCTGCTCGACCCGAAATCGTGGACGAAGTCGCCCGAGCCGGTCTTCGTCACGAGCGAGGAGAACGGCATCTATGGCCCCGGCCACCACTGCTTCACGGTCGCGGAGGACGGCGTCACCGACCTCATCGTCTATCACGCGCGCAGTTATAGTGAGATCAAGGGCGACCCGCTCCGCGATCCCAACCGCCACACCCGCGTGCAACCCGTGAAATGGCGCGCCGACGGCACGCCCGACTTCGGCATCCCGCGTCCCGACGACAAATAAAACCTCCCTGCTTTCACCCCACCCCATGAAACTTCGCCTTCTCCTCATGACCTCGCTCTTTTTCGCCTCCCTCGCCGACGCCGCTTTTTCCGATCACCCGGTGATTCCCCTCTGGCCCGAAGGCGTGCCCGCCGCCGTGCGCCCCGACGCGCCCGCTGCCAAGGGTCCGCTTGGACCGGAGAAACTCGAAGAGGGTGGCCGTCTCTCCAACATCTCCGCCCCCACCCTCACGGTCTACTGGCCCGCCGTGGACCGCCCCAACGGCACGGCCGTCATCATCTGCCCGGGTGGCGGCTACGGCATGTTGTCCAACGATCGCGAAGGCATCCAATACGCGCAGTGGCTCAGCCATCTCGGCGTCACCAGTTTCATCCTCAAGAACCGCCTGAAGGAATACGGCCATCCCGCGCCGCTGCAGGATGTGCTTCGCGCCGTGCGCATCGTCCGCTCGCGCGCCGCCGAGTTCAAAATCGATCCGGCGCGAATCGGCGTGATGGGCAGCTCCGCCGGCGGACACCTCGCCGCCAGCGCCGGCACGCTCTTCGATCACGCCGACGGCAAAACCGGCCACGCCCTCGACGCCGTGAATGCCCGCCCCGATTTCCTCATCCTCATGTATCCGGTCATCAGCATGGCGGAAGGCGTCACGCATGCCGGCTCGCGCGAGAACCTGCTCGGCAAAAACCGCACGCCGGAGCAGGAGGCGTTCTTCTCGCTGGAGAATCGCGTCACCACCGCCACGCCACCCACGCTGCTCATCCACACGCAGGAGGACCAAGCCGTGCCGATCGAGAACAGCATCCGTTTCTTCCAGGCGCTGACCAAGGCCCGCGTGCCCGCTGAGTTCTACGCCTTCGAGAAGGGCGGCCACGGCATGGGCATGCGCGACGGCCTCGGCACATCCTCCGACTGGCCCGACCGCGCCCGCGAGTGGCTCCGCGCCCGCGGCCTGCTGACGCCCGCTCCGAAATCATGATGACTTCTTTGTAGGGTCGGGCCTTGGCCCGACCACGAAGGTCGTCGCAAGCGACGACCCTACAACTCAAACGCCCCATCCATGAAACCTCGACCGCTTTCTGTCGCCCGGCCTTCGCCGTGGCTTGTCTGCCTTCTGGTTTCTGTCCTCTGGGCGGTCGCGGTATCCGCTGCACCGATCGTCGAGCGTCTTTCTCGTGGCGTCACCGCCGTGCAGCAACCCGACGGCAAGGTTTTCGTGAGCTGGCGCCTGTTGGCTGACGATGCGCCCGAGACGGCCTTCAATGTCTATCGCACCACCGCGCCCGGTCCCGCTCGACTCGCGGCTCCGGGTCAACCCGCGCAGAACCGCGAACAAGGCCCCGTCACGATCAAGCTCAACGCCGATCCACTCTCCGGGCCGACTTGGTTTGTCGATCCGCAGCCGCATCTCGAGCGCGAGACTGCGTATTTCGTTCGCGCCGTCGTGAACGGCACCGAACGCGAACTGTCCAAGCCCTTCGTGTTTCAGGTTAATCCCGACCCGCTTCCCTACCATGCGGTGCCGATCCACACGCCCGATGGTTACACGCCCGGCGACGCCTCGCTCGGCGATCTCGATGGCGATGGCGATTACGAAATCATTCTCAAACAGGAGCAGAATCCGCAGGACAACTCTCGCTCCGGCATTACCGGCGAAACGTTGCTCCAAGCCTACCGCCTCGACGGCACGCTGCTTTGGACGATCAACCTCGGAAAAAACATCCGCGAGGGCGCGCACTACACACAGTTCATGGTCGCCGATTTCGATGGCGACGGTCGGGCCGAACTCGCCTGCAAGACCGCCGACGGCACCGTGGACGGCACGGGCAAGGTCATCGGTGACGCCACCGCCGACCATCGCAACGAACGCGGCCACATCGTGCGTGGACCGGAATTTCTCACCGTCTTTGACGGACGCACCGGCGCCGCGCTCGCCACCGTGGATTACCTGCCCGCCCGCCACCCCGACACGCAGGATCCGATGCCCGAGCAGATGCGCGACGTCTGGGGCGACGGCAACGCGAACCGTTCCGAGCGTTATCTCGCCGGCATCGCCTGGCTCGACGGTCGCCTGCCGAGCATCGTGATGTGTCGCGGCTACTATACGCGTAGCACGCTCGCCGCGTGGGACTGGCGCGACGGCCAGCTCACGTCCCGCTGGGTCTTCGACAGCGACAAGCTCGGCCCCGCCGACAGCACCAACAAGTGGCGTGGCCAGGGTAATCACCAGCTCTCCGTCGCCGACGTGGACGGCGATGGCCGCCACGAAATCATCTACGGCGCGATGGTCGTGGACGACGACGGCACCGGCCTCTACTCGACCGGCTGGGGCCATGGCGATGCGTTGCACGTCGGCGATTTCGTCCCCAGTCGCCCCGGCCTCGAAATCGGCGACATCCAGGAACGCTTCGACGCCCAAGGCCTGAGCCTGCGCGACGCGCGCACCGGCGAAGCCATCTTCACCATTCCTTCGGTGAAAGCGGCTGAGGAAGGCGGCGATCGCGGCGAAGGTCCGGGTCGTGGCAACACCTTCGACATTGATCCCCGTTTCCCCGGCGCCGAGTCGTGGGCCGCGGGCGCGGGCATGGATGGCATCTTCGACGCCACCGGCCGCAAGATCGTTGAGCAGCGTCCGCGCGGCATGCCGGTGAATTTCGGCGTTTGGTGGGACGGCGATTTCCTGCGCGAGCTGCTCGACCAGAATCGCATCGTGAAGTGGAACTGGGAAACGGAATCGATCGACCCGCTCCTCATCGCCCACGCCTGCACCTCCGCCAACGGCACCAAGGCCACACCTGCCGTCAGCGGCGACCTCTGGGGCGACTGGCGCGAGGAAGTGATCTGGGCCACGCGCGACAAAAAGGAACTGCGCATCTACACGAGCACGATTCCCACCCCGCACCGCGTCGTGACGCTGATGCACGATCCGCAATACCGCGCCGCCATCGCCTGGCAGAACACCGCTTACAACCAGCCCCCGCACCCGAGCTTCGCGCTCGACGAATCACTCCCGCTGCCACCCGCGCCGGTGGTGGAACTTCCGACACCGTGATGTTTTTTTTAAACCACACACCCCGTCGCTTCGCGCCACCCCTCTTGATGGAGGGGAATCAAACCCACGCAGCGAGAAATCCCCTCTATGAAGAGGGGTGCCCGCAGGGCGGAGGGTGTTTAATGAACGCCCGCCCTGCGGACACAGCTGGCAGACACATCCTGGTATGCCTGCTTCCCGTCCTCTGTCTTCTGTCTTCCGCCCTCTGTCCGCCCTCCGCCTTCGCGCTCGAGAAGCCCGACATCACCTACTCCATCTTCCAATTTCCCGCCGACCGGGCGCCCGTGATTGATGGCGATGCCTCCGACTGGGATCTCGTGCCCGAGAGCTACGTCGTGGATCGGTCGCACATGCACAACACCGCCCCGCAGCCGCCGGCCGCGGGCGACCAGACGCTCGCGGTGCGCGTGAAGGTCGGCTGGGTCAAGGGACAGAACCGGCTCTATTTTCTCTACGAGGCCGAGGACGACACTTGGGACTTCGCCGCACCCGGCCTGCGCAACGACACGTTTGAAATCATGGTGGACGGCGACGCCTCCGGCGGCCCGTTTGTCGCGCGCGATCAGAAAAGCGTGTGGACACCCGAGCTCATCGCTCCGCCCGACCTGCGGCCCGAACCGCGCATCGACGCCGAGGCTTCGCGCCGCGCGATCCACGGCGTGCACGCGCAGAACTATCACGTTTTCACCCCCGCCGTGAACAAGGACTGGGCCTTCGTGCTCGGCGCGGGCACCTGGATCAAGGACGAGCCGTGGGCGAAGTCGGCGCAACGCTTCACCGTAAAGCATGGCGAAAGCGGCAAGGTCACGGTCGAGTTCTATATCACGCCTTTTGACTACGCGGGCGCCGAGGGACCGGAGCGGTCGGTGACTTCGCTGCTCGAGGAAAACAAGATCATCGGCCTCTCGTGGATCGTGATTGATTACGACGGTCCGACCCCGCGCGGCTTTTGGTGCCTCTCGCCGCAACGCTCCGCGTTTGGCCATGCGTCGTTGCTTTGTGCCTTCCGATTGATGCCGTTGGAGGCAACCCAGAAGCCATGATGACGCGGGGCACTTCCCTGGAGGGCCCAGCTCCCGCTGGGCCGCGGCACATCAGGAGATGTGCCCTCCACCGCACCCCGCCTGAATTTGTAGCGTCGCCGCAATTACCGGCCCTCCAGTCGGAACCCGCCGGTGTGGGTCAGCGCGCTTGCGCGCGCCTCCTGCCTATCCGCGCGCGCCAGCGCGCTGCCCACGGGTTTGGACTGCTTTTCTTCGTTACCACGCTCCTTTCCGCCGCCGATCTCGCTCCTGCCAACAACGCCCGCCTGCTGAAGATCGCCGACGACGGTTTCGCAGGCAGCTCGGTCAACGTGCTCGCCAATTCGCAGCACACGCTCATCACGCACGGCGGCACGCAATACGCCGCGTTCTACGCCGCCGACTCGACCGTGGTCCTCGCAAAACGCCCGCACGGCAGCGAGACCTGGACCACGCAGCGCACTTCTCTCAAAGGCCGCACGGCCGACGCGCACAACACCATCGCCCTCGGGGTGGACGGTGATGGCTTCCTGCACGTCGCGTGGGGCCATCACAACAACCCGCTCAACTACGTGCGCGGCATCGCGCCCGGCTCGCTCGAACTGGGCCCGCGCGAAACCATGACCGGCGCACACGAGAACCGCGTAACGTATCCCGCCTTTTTGCCCCTGCCGAATGGCGATCTGCTTTTCTTCCATCGCGACGGCGGCTCCGGTCGCGGCAATCTCGTGCTCAAGCGCTACGACGTGCGCACGCGCCAGTGGATGCTGATCCACGCCAGCCTGATTGATGGCGAAGGTGCGCGCAGCGCCTATCCCGCCTACACCGTGGACGCGCGCGGCACACTGCATCTCGCCTGGGTTTGGCGCGCCACGCCCAATGTCGCCACCAACCAGGACATTGCCTACGCGCGCTCGACCGATGGTGGCGCCACCTGGACCAGCGTAACCGGTCGCCCGCTGACCGTGCCCTTCACTGCGGCCAACGCCGACTACGCGCTGCGCGTCGGACCAAACCGCTCGCTCATGAATCCGCCGAGCCTCGCGGCCGACGCCCTCGGCCGTCCGTTGATCGCCAACTACTGGACGCCCGAAGGCAGCGACATTCCGCAATTCCATGTGCTCCGCCACACCGGCAACGCGTGGCGGGTCACGCAGGCCACGACGCGCACCACGTCGTTCACGCTCGCGGGCGGCGGCACCAAGAATCCGCCAATCTCTCGCGCGGTGCTCGCGGTGCGCGCATCCGCAGACGACGGTCGCGAGGTTGTGCTGGTTTACCGCGACGACGAGCGCGATGGACGCATCATCGTCGCCAGCTGCGAGGACCTGCGGAAAACCGGCTGGCGTTTCACCGCGCTTACGCAGAATTCCGTCGGCGCGTGGGAACCGTCCTTCGATCCCATCGCGTGGGACCGCACCGGCGAACTCCACCTGCTCGTGCAACCTGTCGTCCAGCGCGACGGCAACGACCGCGAAGCCGCTACCGTCGCCCCCACTCCCGTTTCCGTTCTCACCTGGCAACCTCCTTCCCCATGAAACTACGCCTCCTCGCCCTTGCGGCCCTCCTTCCGTTGACCACGGTCGCGAATCCCGACCTTACGCTCCGCTACACGCGTCCCGCCGCCGAGTGGGTTGAGGCGCTGCCCGTGGGCAATGGCCGGCTCGGGGCGATGGTTTTCGGCGGCATTCACCAGGAACGCCTCCAGCTCAACGAAGACACGCTGTGGGCCGGCGGTCCCTACGATCCCGCCAATCCCGAGGCGCTCACCAACCTGCCCGAAGTCCGCCGCCTCATCGCGGCGGGCAACTACGAAGCCGCCCAAGCCCTCACGCAACAGAAGCTCATGGCGAAGCCGATGACACAGATGCCGTATCAGACCGTCGGCGATTTGATGTTCACTTTCTCCGGCGGCGAACCCGCCGCGACTTATCATCGCGAACTCAATCTCGACACCGCCGTCGCCACGACGCGACTCTCCATCGGAACCAGCGGCTGGGGCACGGTCCAGGTGCGCGAGGTCTTCGCCAGCCCGGTGGATAATGTGATCGTCGTGCGCATCACCGCACACCCGCCCGGTCGCCCCGAACAGGGCCGCGTCACCTTCACCCTCGGCATGTCCAGCCATCAGGAGGCCAACAGCAAAACCGAGGGTAACGACACGCTCCTGCTCGACGGTCGCAACGGCGGCGCCGCCGGCATCGCGGGCGCGCTGAAGTTCCAGGCCCGCGTGAAGGTCATTCCCGAAGGCGGCTCGCTCCGCGCCGACGGCCAGCAACTGCACGTCAGCGGCGCGCGCTCCGCGCTCGTGCTCATCGCCGCCGCCACGAGTTTCAAAAAATACGACGACGTGAGCGGTGACCCTGATGCCCTCAATCGCGCGACGATCGACGCGGCTGCCACCAAGACCTACGACCAGCTCCTCGCCGCGCACACGGCCGAGCACCAACGCCTCTTCCGTCGCGTCTCGCTCGATCTCGGCCGCACGCCCGCCGCCGACCTGCCCACCGACGAACGCATTCGTCGTTTCGCCGAGGGCAACGACCCCGCGCTCGCGTCGCTCTTCTTCCAATACGGCCGCTACCTTCTCATCAGCAGCTCCCGTCCCGGCACGCAGCCCGCCAACCTGCAGGGCATCTGGAACGACAGCCTCACGCCGCCCTGGGGCAGCAAATACACCGTCAACATCAACACCGAGATGAACTACTGGCCGGCCGAGACGACCAATCTCGCCGAGCTCACCGAACCGCTCTTCGCCATGATCAAGGATCTCAGCGTCACCGGCGCGAAGATGGCCAAGGATCATTATGGCGCCGGCGGCTGGGTGACCCACCACAACACCGATCTCTGGCGCGCCACCGGCCCGATCGACGGCGCCCAGTGGGGCATGTGGCCCACCGGCGGCGCGTGGCTGAGCACGCACCTTTGGGAACACTACCTGTTCTCCGGCGACCGCGACTTCCTCGCCAGCGCCTACCCGCTCATGAAGGGCTCCACGCAGTTTTTCCTCGATGCTCTCGTGCCCATGAAACACGACGGTCGGGAATATCTCGTCACCAGCCCCTCGAACTCGCCGGAAAACCCGCACCACGCCGGTGTCACGATCGCGGCCGGCCCCGCGATGGACAACCAGATCCTGCGCGACCTCTTCGCCGCGTGCATCCAGTCGTCGGAAATCCTCGGCGTGGACGCCGACTTCCGCGCGAAACTCATCGCCGCGCGCGCCAAGCTCCCGCCCGACAAGATCGGCGCGCAGGGCCAGTTGCAGGAATGGATGGAAGACTGGGACGCCGGCGCGCCCGAGCAGCACCACCGCCACACCTCGCATCTCTACGCGCTCCATCCGAGCTACCAAATCGACATCCTCAAGACGCCCGAGCTCGCCGCCGCCGCCCGCCGCTCACTCGAAATGCGTGGCGACGACGCCACCGGTTGGGCCATCGGCTGGCGCCTCAACCTCTGGGCGCGCCTCCACGACGGCGAACACGCCATGGGCATCCTCAAGCTCCTGCTCCGCCCCGAGCGCACCTACCCGAATCTCTTCGACGCGCATCCGCCCTTCCAGATCGACGGCAACTTCGGCGGCACCGCCGGCATCGCCGAAATGCTGCTCCAATCGCACGGCGGCCGGATTCAACTGCTCCCCGCTTTGCCCAAGGCCTGGCCCACTGGCTCGGTCAAAGGTCTCCGTGCCCGCGGCGGCTTCGAGGTGGATATCGCGTGGGCCGACGGCAAACTCAAGACCGTCACCCTGCACCGCACCGCCGGTGTCGCCGGTCCCGTGAAGCTGCTCCTCGGCAACAAGACCGCCGAAATCACCCTCGCCCCCGGCGAAAGCCGCACGCTCGGTGCGGATTTGAAGTGAGCAGTCTTCCCAATCCATATTGGCCACGAAAAACGCCAAAATGCTCCCTGCCTGCTTCAGAAGTCTTTCGCGCGCTAATCCGTATGTTTCACACGCCGCAATGCCCACCCCACACACCCCGTCGCTACGCGCCACCCCTCTTCATAGAGGGGACCCAAACATCCGCAGCGAAAAATCCCCTCTTGAGAGGGGTGCCCGCAGGGCGGGGTGTGGAGAAAGCGTCCTTCGGCCTGTGAAATATCCGGGCTATGGACGGCTTGAGCGTTCCATTCGCAGGACCTTTTCTTTGTGCCTTTTTGTGGCCATCCCTGCCTTGGTCTCGGCCGAGGTGATGCGCTGGACCACCTACGACTTGATCTCGCTCGAACCGTTCACTGCCGAACGCGGCTACGGCTATGAATTCGGCACCGCCCGCCAGCCTGTAGCCGGGGTCGCCGACCCCGGTTCGAAACCCTTTCTTTTTTCCGTCGCCGTGACCGAAGGCAACTGGCTCGTCGAAGTCGTCCTCGGCGGAGCCTCGGCCGGCGACACCACCGTGAAGGCCGAGTCGCGACGCCTGATGCTCGAATCGATCAAGACAGCTCCCGGCGAACAGGCGACCTGCCGGTTTATCGTCAACGTGCGCAATTCCTCCGTCCCGCCCCCCGAGCGAAATGCCCCCGGTGGCAGCGCGATCGTGCTCAATGACCGCGAGCAAGACTCCTTCACGTGGGACGACAAGCTCACCCTCGAATTCGGCGGCCCCGCGCCCCAGGTCCATTCCGTCTCGGTGGCGAAGGTGCAGACACGCACCATCTTCCTGCTCGGCGACTCCACCGTCACCGACCAGCGCTGGGAGGACGGCGCCAGCTGGGGCCAGATGCTCACGCGCTTCTTCAAACCCGAGATCGCCGTGGCCAACCACGCCGAATCGGGCGAGACGCTGAAGTCCTTCGTCACGGGCCTGCGGTTCGCCAAGGTGCTCTCGCAGCTCAAGGCCGGCGACTGGGTGTTCATCCAGTTCGGGCACAACGACCAGAAGCAGAACTGGCCGCAGACCTACGTCGAAGCCGGCACGACCTACCGTGCGTGGCTGCGCACCTAC
This sequence comes from Opitutales bacterium, assembly GCA_044507675.1. Lineage (GTDB taxonomy): Bacteria > Verrucomicrobiota > Verrucomicrobiia > Opitutales > Opitutaceae > Lacunisphaera. The sequence goes on from JBIQJF010000013.1 coordinate 88,691, forward strand.
CTCGCGGAAATCCGCCTCCGCGGCGCCACGCCCGTGCTCGTGACCTCGCCGCAGCGCCGGAATTTCACGCCCGACGGAAAAATCCGCAACACGCACGGCGATTATCCCGATGCCGTGCGCGCCGTCGCCGCCGAGGAAAAAGTCGCGCTCATCGACCTCGAAGCCGCCAGCCGCGCGTTCTACGAGGCGCTCGGCCCGGAGCAATCCCCGCTGGCCTTCAGCAACGGCGGCAAGGATGCCACGCATCACAACAACTACGGCGCCTACCAGCTCGCGAAGGCCGTGGCGCAGGGCATCCGCGGCAGCGCCTCGCTCGCGCCGCTCGCCGCCTTCCTCACCGACGACTTCGCCGGCTACGATCCCGCCAAGCCCGACAACCCGGCGGCGTTCAGGCTGCCCGCCAGTCCGCAACAGAGCGACCTCCGCCCGCGGGGAAATTGATTTGCAGCGGTTTTCCAAATTCCGCGTTTGGAGGGCCCAGCTCCAGCTGGGCCGCGGCACATCGGGAGATGCGCCCTCCAATTTGTCTCACTTCGCGGCGGGCATCAGCTCCTCGGCCTTCCACATTTCCTGGCGCTGGCCGTGGACGCGGCGCGTGGCGAAAACTTCCTGCACGGTCACGGGAGAGGCGTCGTTGCCGAAGTTCTGGCGCACGTAAGTGAGCACATCGGCCATCTCGCCGGGACTGAGCTGCGGGAGCGGGGGCATCACGTTGCTGTATTTCGCGCCGTCCACGGTGATCGGACCGATGAGGCCGTGCATCAGGATGCGCAGGGGAACATCGGGCGCGGCTGTCGCCCACTCGGAACGGGCGAGCGGCGGGAAGACATCGGGCATGCCCTTGCCGTCAATGCCATGGCAGGCGACGCAGGTGGTGTTATAGACCTGCGCGCCGCGACGGTGCACCTCGGCTTCGGGCGGGAACTTCAGAACGGGCGCCTCGGCCGGGGCGGTCGGGGCGGCAAGGCTGGACGCGATGTAGCGGGCGAAGGGATTGTCGTGCTTGCCAGCGGCAGCGAGCACGGCGGTGCGGCGGGCCGGGCTTTCGCCGGCCGCCCAGGCGATGAGCGGCACGACCTGGCCAGGCAAAGCCTGGTCCAGTTTCTCGAGCGGCAGGTTGGCGGCGAAGGCGTCGGGGATCACGCCGTCGGCGTGCGCGCGGGCAGCGATCTGCCAACCGGCCGCAAGCGACGGATCAGCGGAGAACAGTTCCGCATTGGCAGCAGCGACCAGAAACAACCGACGACCGATCTCGGGCGACGCAGGCAGGCGCGAGACCGCGCCGACTGATGCTGGAGCCTGTCCCCACCGCCCCCAGCGAACAGGTGATCCGCCGCTTCATCGTCAACGTCCGCAATTCATCCGTCCCGCCCCCCGAGCAGAACGCCCCCGGCGGCAGTGCCGTCGTGCTGAATGATCGCGAACAGGGCTCCTTCACGTGGGACGACAAGCTCACCCTCGAATTTGGCGGCCCCGCGCCCAAGGTCCATTCCGTCTCGGTGGCGAAGGTGCAGACACGCACGGTCTTCCTCCTCGGCGACTCCACCGTCACTGATCAGCGTTGGGAGGACGGCGCCAGCTGGGGCCAGATGCTCACGCGCTTCTTCAAACCCGAGATCGCCGTGGCCAACCACGCCGAATCGGGCGAGACGCTGAAGTCCTTCGTCACGGGCCTGCGGTTCGCCAAGGTGCTCTCGCAGCTCAAGGCCGGCGACTGGGTGTTCATCCAGTTCGGGCACAACGACCAGAAGCAGAACTGGCCGCAGACCTACGTCGAAGCCGGCACGACCTACCGTGCGTGGCTGCGCACCTACCTCGCGGAAATCCGCCTCCGCGGCGCCACGCCCGTGCTCGTGACCTCGCCGCAGCGCCGGAATTTCACGCCCGACGGAAAAATCCGCAACACGCACGGCGATTATCCCGATGCCGTGCGCGCCGTCGCCGCCGAGGAAAAAGTCGCGCTCATCGACCTCGAAGCCGCCAGCCGCGCGTTCTACGAGGCGCTCGGCCCGGAGCAATCCCCGCTGGCCTTCAGCAACGGCGGCAAGGATGCCACGCATCACAACAACTACGGCGCCTACCAGCTCGCGAAGGCCGTGGCGCAGGGCATCCGCGACAGCGCCTCGCTCGCCCCGCTCGCCACGTTCCTCACCGACGACTTCGCCGGCTACGACCCCGCCAAGCCCGACAACCCGGCGGCGTTCAGGCTGCCCGCCAGTCCGCTGAGGAACATCGAGAAGCCACGCGGAAACTGATAGTACGCAGACCGCCAACGTAATCGTTCCATGCGAGACTCATTGTGCTTGCTGGAGCGCGTTTTGAGTGGGCTCTTGATCACAGTGGATCAAAACCTCATTGGAAATATCTCGGAACGTTCCTCTGCAATGAGCACCAAAAACGTTTCCAAGGCGAATGGTTTTCTCGAAGCAAGATAACCGTATTCTTCCGGAAAGTTCTCGGGGGCTCCGTCCCACTTGCCAGACTCGTAAGCGATCAACCGATGCTGTGAACCCAATATTCCCTCACGGATGGCAGCGGCTTCTTCTTGAGAAATAGGAGGATATTGCGCGATTGCGCCAGAGCCGTCGGGCCTATGCGGCCCTTCATTAAGCAACAATTCTAGCAGTTGGTCCAATTCGTACGCGGAGGGCGCCACATATACCGGGCTGGTAACGTCCGCAACGAAACTCAGAACAACAGCGTCAGAAAGCGCGACTCCATTGACCTTATTGACCTTGAGTAGGTACGTGATCGGGAAGGTGGGGGGAACCCCTTCACGCGCCACCACGATGGCCTCAATGTTCAAGATTGTTCCAAGCGGATATCCCAACTTTCCAATTACGTCGGTAGAACCGGCCCTGATTTGGCCCACAGTCACAGATGCCGCCGCACTTTCCCGGGGGTGAGCATTACAGCCTGAAATGCCACCCCCAAGGATGACCGTGAACGTGACGAAAACCGTGAGAGTTCTATTCATCATAGATGCAGACTCTGACAAATATCATTGGCACGTCCGGGAAATCTTCGTCGGGAGGAGGGCCGTCGTAAACATGCCCTGTCTGCGGCACCGTTGAGTAATTGGTCCCATGGCTAATACCAAACCATTTGTTTTCATTGCCCGGCATTCGAACGATGTAGTTCGTCGCATTAATCGACGCAACCGGAACCTCACCCACAGATGTTGGCGTAGGCGCTCCGTTCGCCCAGGAACCAATTGCAGCGTAGATAATTACTCGCGATGCCGAGCCTTCGCACGAAGCGGCGGTCGCTTGGTTGTACTGAGCATATGCTTTTATTTTCCAGCGGGCTGCCGACGGCGGGGTTCTCTCGGGATAGTAGCCACCTGGATAAACCCATTTTATGCCATTCCATGCTCTGCACAACATCCGCGCGATATCCACGCATCCATGCGCAAAAATTCGGTCTTTTTCGAATTGAGTAAGTGACCGTCCGGCGAGTTGTTCGAGACGCGCAATAATTGCATTTAGCGCTGTACTCGCCGTGGGGCCACTAATCGGCGGTTCTGAATCGGTGTAGCTCGAAGCGAAAAACGAGTAGAGAGGATTACTGCCCGTGTACGCAGTGCTGAATCCAAAATTTGATGTGTCTGTATCATCAAACCACGGGCATGGCGCGGAAACGTGATAGCTGTATTGTGACTCAAAGCGGACCTCGTAGGACTGATATTGGAGGTTTCCCCACTGATCGGGGACATAATATCCGTAGGTGTAATCTGTAATGCTCAGGGTGGCACCGTAAGCCACGGGGGCTTCCCAAGTGGGACAGTTAACCAGCCAGCCATTCTGGAAAGTATACTGCTTCACCATCACAATCTTGGTGGTGCACGGGGTGTTGTTGGTCTCGTAAACGTCGGCCCGGAGCAGCGGAGAAACAAACGCCGCCATAGCGGTCATGATCATCAGAATCCGTAAGAACTTCATTTTGATGAGGGGTTCGGGTTGAGAATCTTGGCCGTGGGGATGTCTCGGAGTATGCGAACCGCAGCTTCCGGGGTTGGGTCGGGACCGGGAATCTCCGTGTGATAGATTACCGGCACGTTTTCCCACTCGGGTCCGCCGGCTCCGTTCGACGTCGTCAGAGAGTAGTCCGTCGGTTGGATATACGACCGCTCTTTCCAAAGGTGAATCAGTCGTTCTCTCGCTTCGCGGGATGCCTTGTGGTCCAAAATCGCCCCGAGCATTTTCATTTCAAAGCTGTCGCGCACGCCGTTGTGATTCACATCCTCGAAAACGGGATTCTCATCAGAGCTGGCCACCCCGCACACCCAGGCCCCAGCTGGACCGGTCCTGACCGAGAGCTTTCTGGGGGCGGTTGGGTCGATTGATCCGAGCGGTAGATCGTAGGCAGCCAGCCGGTCAACGGTCGTGAGCGACCACCGGCCGGACTCGGTGTCGGTGCAAATCGTGACAATAGCCAGCGTGCCCATGAGCTGGCCGGAGTAAGGTCGAAGCTCAACGTCATGCATCAGTGACATCCACTCGATGGCGTTGTCCTTGGGATAGCCCACCATCACGGTCGCGTAGCCCGGCCGTTCACTTTTCACCAACGATACAAGCGCGCCGTCCACTGACACGACCGAGTCCACCGAAGCATGCATTGTGAAGGTGACATAATTTGCACCCGCCCGCAGCGGCCGGAGCGGGACGCTCCATTCTGTTTCTGGCGCGAGAGCAAGATAGGGGATCTTGCCCTGCGCGGCGACCCGCCCCGTAGAGCCCGCCACCTGTGGAGAATCGAGCTCCACGATTGAGATGGCCTGAGCGGGAATTCGACCTCCCCCGTGTTCCGAAGGCATGCCGGCGAGCCGGCGCAAGCCCTGCGGGATAAGCGGTGACTTGGCTTTCGTTTCAGCCGGGCGCACTTCAGCGCCTTGGGCATAACCGATACAGCAAAGCGCCAGCAATGGCGCGACAGACCACAGTCTGATGCGTGGACTTTTCATGGGGCCGGGAGGGTTGGGGATAACGCTTAACGCAGCGCGATGTGTGGCCCCACATCACGACGGCGAATATTTTCGTGGATCGCCGCTGATCCAAGCGAGACGCTTGGAATTGCAGTCTGTTTACCCCCCCGGATATTTCGAGCGCGAGTTTGCTCAAACGGTAGCGCAGCGATCTCCGTCCGCGGGGAAACTGATCCTATTGAGGCTCGCATAATACACTGACACCGAATGCTCCGTCGTCCGTGTAGACTGAGCACACACCCCCGCCCTGACGGGCACCCCTCTTGATAGAGGGGTATGTCGGCTGCGTTGGTTTGGATCCCCTCTTATGAAGAGGGGTGGCGCGAAGCGACGGGGTGTGTCAGGCTATCTCGCGAGCCTCAATAAATCCCGCAGCTGAAACTTACAGAAGGAATCAAAGGAAACGGAGAACCAGCAGGATGCCGCGACAACCCAAGCGCACTTTCATTCACTTCCCGGGTGAATCGATTCCCCGGCATGAATTTCAAATCAACCGGTTAATTCGCCCTTTGTTTTCTTCGTTACCTTCTGTGAACTGCGTTTTGTAGGTTGATTGGTGACGGTTTTCCAAATTCCGCGTTTGGGAGGGCCCAGCTTCAGCTGGGCCGCGGCACATCGGGAGATGTGCCCTCCAGTTTGTCTCACTTCGCGGCGGACATCAGCTCCTCGGCTTTCCACATTTCCTGGCGCTGGCCGTGGACGCGGCGCGTGGCGAAAACTTCCTGCA
>JBIQJF010000100.1:0-2999 GCA_044507675.1 Opitutales bacterium
ATGGCTCCATCTTCTCAAACGAGGGAGCCTCCGCGAAAACCGGGGCGGTTCACTTAATAGGAGATTGATTTGTGGAGCTTCGTCATCTACGGTGTTTCCTCGCTGTAGCAGAGGAGCTTCACTTTGCCCGCGCTGCCGAGCGGTTGCACATCGACCAATCTCCGTTATCTCGCACCATCAAGGAGTTGGAGGAAGAACTCGGCGCACGCCTGTTTGTCCGCACCACTCGCAGCACACAACTGACCCGCGCTGGACGGCTGTTTCTGGAGCACGTTCAGCGAGTCTTTACAGTGCTGGAGCAGGCCCGCGATAGTGTCAAGTCCGCCGCCAACGGCTTTTGCGGCCAGTTGCGTATTGCCTTGTCCGATGGCGTCACGCCTTCGCGCCTGCCGGCATTGCTGGCGCGCAGCCGCGAAGAGGACCCCGAGGTGGAAATCCGATTGTTCGAGGTGCCTTTGGATCAGCAGATCAAGGGGCTTCATAGCGACCTGTATGACGCGGGCTTCTCGATGGCAGGGAATGCAGGTGATGGCATCATCGTCACTCCTGCATGGGAAGACGAATTGATGGTGGCGGTACCAGCCCGCCATCCGGTCCTTGCCTTCAAACAGATCCCGCTGAAGGAGGTGTTGCGCCATCCGCTGGCGCTGGGCGACCCAGCAGTGTGCGAAGGCCACGCGCGCCAGGTCGATCGGTTCCTACGCACATGCGGACAAGAGCCGCTGATCGCGCAGCGCGTGGCGACCTTCGACGTGATGATGACTTTAGTCTCCGCCGGCTTAGCATTGGGCTTGGCGGGCGAGGCGCACATTGCTTCCAGCCGCGAGCCGGGAGTCGTGGCCCGGCGCTTGGCGGGCAAGCCGACTATGCTCATGACCTATCTGCTGCGCCGCGATACGGAGCCGTCCGAAATGCTGGCTCGATTTATCGAACGAGTAGATTTTATTGATTCGGCTGATGAACTCGGCATCCCCGAAGACCTTCCACGCGACCGATAGTAGGAATAAGGCTATGAACAAAGTGATATTGCTGATATTGGTCACTGCACTGCCTGCATGCGGTCCTTCTCAACCTTCGGAAACCGTGGATGCGCTCGTAGCCAATCCCGAACGCATCAAAGAGATTCAACGTCAATGCAAGGAAGACCGCGCGAAGGTTGGCGACGAACTATGTCTGCGTGCTGCCGAAGCCGCCAAACGGCGATTTTTCGGTGATCGGCCAGAGCAAAAATCCAAGTAGGTTATCTCTCGGTCGCTTCGCTGCGACGAAGTTCTCGCTGTTACCTCACTACGCCGCAATGCGCTCGCGCTTGCGGCGTTTTTATTGCTTTCGCCACTAAAGGAAATCTGACTTTTTGGGCCTAAATTGCCGCCACATCGGCCTTTGACCGACCTGCGCGAACGCCTTGATCCTCAGTGCTGCGGCACCTCTGTGTGTCGTGATCGGAGGCGAGGTTATGCAAGGGACGAACGTGCTGTTCGGTCAGATCGCCGTGGTATTCGGCATCGTGATCGCCGGCGTGTGGGGCGCCACACAATGGACAGCAGCCGCCCTTGGCTATCAAGTACGCCTTGGCTCGCCCTGGTTCGACTTCCTTGGCACGTCGATCTACCACCCCTGGAAACTGTTTGAGTGGTGGTTCTTCTTCGATGCCTACGCGCCGCGCGTGTTCGATACCGGCGGCGCCATCGCCGGTGCCAGCGGCATGGTCGCCGTGGGCGTTGCCATCGCCATGTCGGTCTGGCGCTCGCGCCAAGCTCGCCTCGTCACCACCTACGGCTCTGCGCGCTGGGCTAACGCGCAGGACATTCGCAAGGCGGGCCTCACGCAACCGGCCGGCGTGTTCCTCGGCCAGCACGATCACCAATACCTGCGGCATGAAGGCCCGGAACACGTCCTGACCTTCGCGCCTACGCGCTCGGGCAAGGGCGTCGGCCTCGTGGTGCCGACGCTGCTTTCCTGGCCCGCATCCGCCGTCATCCACGACATCAAAGGCGAGAACTGGCAGATCACCGCAGGCTGGCGCTCGCGTTTCTCGCATTGCCTGCTGTTCAACCCGACCGATGCGAAGTCGGCGGCCTACAACCCGCTGCTGGAGGTACGGCGCGGCGCGCATGAGGTGCGCGACGTGCAGAACATCGCGGACATTTTGGTCGATCCCGAAGGCGCGCTGGAGAAGCGCAACCATTGGGAAAAGACCAGTCATGCGCTGTTGGTTGGGGCCATCCTGCATGTGCTCTACGCAGGCGAAGACAAGACGCTGCGCGGCGTCGCCAACTTTCTGTCCGACCCGGCCAGCCCGTTCGAGCTGACCTTGCACCGGATGATGACCACGCCGCACCTCGGCGATGGGCCGCATCCGGTCGTCGCATCGGCGGCGCGTGAAGTCCTCAACAAGAGCGACAACGAGCGTTCCGGCGTGTTGAGCACCGCCATGTCGTTCCTCGGCCTGTACCGCGACCCGACGGTGGCCGAAGTCACCTCGCGCTGCGATTGGCGCATCGCCGACCTGATAGCGGCCGAGCATCCGGTGTCGCTGTACCTCGTGGTGCCGCCTTCGGATATTTCGCGGACGAAGCCGCTCATTCGCCTGATCCTCAACCAGATCGGGCGGCGCCTCACCGAGTCGCTCGATGGCTCCGATGGCATCGAGCGCCGCCACAAGCTGCTGCTGATGCTCGATGAGTTCCCTGCGCTGGGGCGCCTGGACTTCTTCGAGACGGCGCTGGCCTTCATGGCGGGCTATGGCATCCGCAGCTTCCTCATCGCGCAGTCGCTCAACCAGATCGACAAGGCGTATGGGCAAAACCACTCCATCCTCGACAACTGCCATGTGCGCGTGACGTTCGCCACGAACGACGAGCGCACCGCCAAACGGATCTCCGAGACGCTGGGCACGGCCACCGAGCTGCGCGCCCAGCGCAACTACGCGGGCCATCGGCTCGCGCCGTGGCTGGGCCACCTGATGGTGTCGCGCCAGGAAACCGCGCGCCCGCTGC
>JBIQJF010000057.1:0-10543 GCA_044507675.1 Opitutales bacterium
AACTTCGCGAAACCGGACCCGAGGCCGACCCGATCGTTACACACCGCGGGCTCGGTTACTCGCTGCGCGAGGAGTGAGTGAACGTTTCTTAGTATGCGCGAGCCGAGCACACGCCCCGCCCTGCGGGCACCCCTCTTGATAGAGGGGATTTCGCAAGCGTGGGTTTGGGTCTCTTTCGTTAAGAGGCGTGACGCTCGGGTGCGGGAGGGAAGTGTCGGTCTACAGCGAGCCCAAGCTAGATGAGAATCCGCACGGCCATTTTTGCGGTCTATGTCGGAGCGTCAGCAGTTGGCCTGGCCGTGGTGATGGGATTGGTGCTGCGTGACGTGCGCCTGCGCTACGTCGAGTCCATGCGCCGCACCTTGGGCGATACCGCGGCCTACATGGCGGCTTTCGCCGCGCCGGTCTCACCGGAGGAAGACTGGACCGACAAACTCGCGACGCTGCCCAAACAGACGGGTTTGCTGCGGGTGTTTGCCTGCGACCAGGAAGGACGAGTGCTCTTCGACTCGGCCGGACGGGATGTCGGGCAGGTTTATCGATGGAACATGTTCGGTGGCGGGCGCTACGCGTCGGAGAACTATACGCAGCCCAATGTGGCGGTGGTGGACGAGGAACTGCGCGTGGTCGCCCGGGTGCTGTCCGGCGTGGAGCATCTCGGTTGGGTGGGCGTCGGGCGTCCACTGGCCGCGGTGGAGGAAGGTGTGCGCGAGGCACGCTGGCGGCTGGTCACCTCCATCGGCATCGTTGCGGCGGTCATGCTCGTGCTGGGCTGGTGGATCGCGACAAGGCTGACTCACTCCCTCGAAAAATTGACCGCTTATGCGCGGAGCGTGCGCGACGGTCGGATGGCCACTCCGCCGGCATCACGGGCGCGGGAGATTGCGGAATTGGCGCGCGCGTTTGAAGAAATGCGCGAGACACTCGAAGGCCGACAGCATGTGGAGCGCTACACGCAAACGCTTGCGCATGAGGTGAAGGCACCGCTGGCCGCCATCCGTGGAGCGGCAGAGTTGATGGACGAGACCATGCCACCAGAGCAGAGGCAGAAATTTTTGGCCAATATTCGCAACGAATCGGCCCGCATCCAGCGCATCATCGAGCGATTGCTTGAACTGTCGTCATTGGAAGCGCGCAAGCAGCTGCGACAAACGGACGAGGTGTTCGTGGAAAAACTGGCGCATGAAGCGGCCGAGATCATGCGGCCCGTTTGTGCGGCGAAGGGTGTGACTTTGTCGGTCCGGGCGGGCGACAAAGCGACGGTGCGCGGAGAGTCAGTGCTGTTGCGCGAGGCGTTGGTGAACCTGTTGCAGAACGCGGTGGAGTTTTCGCCGGCGGGTGGAACGGTCTCACTCGGCTGGACGGTGACGGCTGGACGCGTGACGTTCGCGGTGGAAGACAGCGGGCCCGGCGTGCCCGACTACGCGCTGCCGCGCGTGTTTGAACGATTCTACTCACTGCCGCGTCCGGGCACGGAACGGAAGAGCACGGGTCTCGGCCTCGCGCTTGTGCGCGAGATTGCGCATTTGCACGGCGGAGACGCCACGCTCCAGAATCGACCGGAAGGCGGAGCCCGCGCGACGCTGTGGGTGCCGGCAGGGTGATTTTTATCGCGAGGGCCTGCGTCCCTGCGGGCCGATCCGAGGCGCGGCTCGCAGGGACGCGTGCCCTCCAAGGGGAGGATGTTTTCTTTTTCCGGCCAAATTCACCGTCCCTTCATACGGATTTCATGGAGGCTTGGCAGGGTGGGGGCATGGACAACGCACAACCTCCCCTCATTCCTCCGTCGGTCGCGCGCCGGCGTCATGCCGTCACGCTCAAGCTTCTCTTCATCGCCCTGCTGGTGCTCGTGCTGCAGCTACCGCTCGGACTCATCAACGGATTGCGACAGGAGCGCAGCGGCAACCGCGAGGCCGCTCATGCCCGACGGTCTGCCGATGTGCAACTGACCGAGGCGGAACCCACGCCAACCTACAATCCGGCCCGGGCCGCAGCCGAGGGCTATCGCATGGTCGAGCGCTCGCTCAAACACAGCGTGCTCGTGCTCACGCTGGTCTTCGCGGCGTTTTTCCTTTTCGAGACGCTCGCCGGCCTTCGGCTGCACGCGGTTCATTACGGACTCGTGGGCGGAGCGTTGTGTCTGTTCTACCTCGCCCTACTGGCGCTCGGTGAAGTGCTGTCGCCGGGGCAAGCCTACGTCGGTGCGGCGGTGGCATCGTCGCTGCTCATCATCTGCTACAGCATTTCGATCCTGCACAGCTACGCTCGCGCCGGCACCATCGCCGCCTTGCTCGCGGGCGAACACAGCGTGCTCTACATCGTGTTGCGCATGGAGGACTACGCCCTGCTCGCGGGAACCACCGCGCTGTTCGTCGTTCTCGCCGCTGTGATGTTCTTCACCCGCCATGTGGACTGGTTCGCTCAGGAAGCCGGCAAAGCGGAGGCTCGGGCGTGAAGATTTTCTTCCGGACCTGATGCGGGACCGGGAGGTTGTGCGCCCCCGGAGCCGGTGTGCTCTTGAAAAGCACCGCCGGCTCCGGGAGGCTTTGGCAAGCCATGATCAACCGAAGGCATTTCCTTTCCTTGATGGCGGTGCCCGTGCTCACCGGTTTATACACATGGCGCATCGAGCCGAACTGGGAGCAGTATGTCCGCCTGCGGTTGCCAATCCGGGATTTGCCGCAATCGTTGGAGGGTAAATCGCTGGTGCAGCTGAGCGACATCCATGTGGGCAATGCGGTGTCGTCCGAATATCTGACCCGCGTGTTTGCTGCGGTGTCGCGAATGAATCCCGACATCGTGGCTTACACGGGAGATTTCATCACCTATGCGGGGCCCGACACGCTGAAACAGTTCCGGCAATTGGCCCACCGGTTGCCTCGTGGAAAACTTGGCACGGTCGCGGTGTTGGGAAATCACGATTACGGCAAGGGTTGGAGGCAAAGCGGGGTGGCCAATGGGGTGAGTCAGATTCTTTCCGAAGCTGGTTGTGTGGTGCTGCGCAACCAAGTGATTGACGTGCATGGATTGTGCATCGGTGGACTGGATGAGCTGTGGTCGGGTCGCATTCGCTGGGGTGCATGGATGTCGGCCTTGAAAAGCCCCGCACTGATGCTCTGTCACAATCCCGATGCGTGCGATCTGCCGGAGTGGGCAGGCTATGAGGGTTGGATTCTTGCCGGACACACGCATGGTGGACAATGCCGGCCGCCCTTCCTGCCGCCGCCGATTCTGCCGGTCAGAAACAAACGCTATACCGCCGGCACCTTTGATCTGGGCGATGGGCGGATGCTCTACATCAACCGCGGGCTCGGCCATCTCCTGCGCGTGCGTTTCAATGTGCGGCCGGAGGTGACGGTGTTTGAACTCGCACGCGCTTGATGGCGCGCTGATTCACTGCACGCGTTCGATCTTCAAGATGCGGACCGGTGGGGTGAGTGCCTGGCCGTCGGCAGGGGCGGTCTGGATTTTCTCAACAACATCCATGCCCTTGGTTACGCGGCCGAAGGCGGCGAAGCCCTGACCGTCAGGATTGCGTTTGCCACCGAAATCCAGCTCGGGTTGGTCGCCGAGGCAGATGAAGAAATCGGACGTCGCGGTGTCCGCGCCGGCGCGAGCCATCGAGAGTGTGCCATCGAGGTGCTTGAGGCCGGTGTCGCGTGTGCGCTCGAGCGGGATGGCGGGCCAGTCTTCTTCCGAAAACTTCGGATTCACGCCGCCTTGGATCACTTCGATCTTCACGGCATTCCCGGGTTGGTTGTCGGGGTGGAGTTTCACGGTGCGGTGAAACTGTCCGTTTGTGTAGCGGCCGGCATCGACGTATTTCAGGAAATTGGCGACCGTGACCGGCGCCTGTTCGGTGTAAAGTTCGGCTTCGATCACACCGAGTTCGGTGGTGAGCCGGATCGAAGGAGCGGCGGACGCGAGCACGCCGGCGACCAAGGCGAACAGCATGGCGAGCGCGCGATTTTTCATGCGACGGCTTTGAAAATTAACCACAGAGGCACGGAGGCCCAGAGAGGAGGAAACCACAGATGAACACGGATGAACACAGATCAGAATGAAGAGTTTCGGGCTCCCTTTCTCTATCTGTGTGCATCTGTGGTTCAATCCCACCACAGTGGATCAGAGCAACGATTGCTGGCCACCGCTGGTGGAGGCCTTGAGGCCAATGGCGCCGTAACCCTTGGCGGTGAGCACGCGGCCTTGAGCGGTGCGGGCGATGTAGCCTTCCTGAATGAGAAACGGTTCGTGAACTTCCTCGAGGGTGTCGGCTTCTTCGCCGACGGCGATGGCGATGGTGCCGAGACCGACCGGGCCGCCTTGATAATGTTCGGCCATGAGGCGGAGAACACGCTTGTCCATTTCGTCGAGACCGGCGGCGTCGATTTCGAGAAGCTCGAGTGCGGCGGCGGCGACGGGTTGGGTGATCTTGCCCTGCGCTTTTTCGGAGGCGTAGTCGCGGACGAAGTTGACGAGATTGTTGGCGATACGCGGCGTGCCACGCGCGCGCGCGGCGATTTCCTTCGCGCCTCCGGCATCGATTTCGACTTTCAGCAGGCTGCAGCTGCGGCGCACGATGCCTTCGAGCGTGCCGCGGTCGTAGTAATCGAGGCGTGTGTTGAGCGTGAAACGCGAGCGGAGCGGGGCGGTGAGCAGGCCGGCGCGGGTCGTGGCGCCGACGAGCGTGAACTTCGGAATCGAGAGGCGCACGCTGCGGGCGTTCGGACCCTGATCAATCATGATGTCGAGGCGGAAGTCCTCCATCGCGCTGTAGAGGTATTCCTCAACGGTCTTCGGGATGCGGTGAATCTCGTCGATGAACAAGATGTCGCCCTCCTCCATGTTGGTGAGCAGGCCGGCGAGATCGCCCGCCTTTTCGATCACCGGCCCGGAGGTGACGCGGACGTTGCGACCGAGCTCGTGTCCGAGGATGAAGGCGAGGGTGGTCTTGCCGAGGCCGGGCGGGCCGGAGAGCAGGATGTGGTTCAGCGCTTCACCCCGTCGCTTGGCGGCGCCGACCATCACCTGCAGGCGCTCGACGGTCTTGGGTTGTCCGGCGAAATCACCGAACGACAGCGGGCGCAACGCCACCTCGGTCGGCGAGACGGGAGAAGTCAGGGCGGTGGCGAGAAAATCAGTGCCCTTCTTGGGGGCTTTTTCAGAGGAAGGCATATTTTAACCACAGATGAACACAGCTGGGCACAGATTCGAAGGGATGGGCGAAGGGATAACACGAGGGTTCTGATCCGACCGAAAGCCGGCGGGGTTCGGGGACCCCGCCCTACAGCCAATGGCCTGATCTGTGTTTATCTGTGTCAATCTGTGGTTGCTCCGGTTTGGTCTATTTCCACTCCACCTCGGCGCCGAGGGAGCGGAGATTTTCAACGAAGTTGGGGTGGGCGCGGCGGATGGTGTCCGCGTTCTTCACGACGGATTTGCCGGGAATGCTGGCGGCGACCATGTAAAGAGCGACGGCGGCGCGGATGATATAGGGTGCCTCGACCGTGGTTGGGCGGAGCGGCTTGGCGCCGAAGATCGTGACGCGGTGCGGGTCGCTCACGACGACGTGCGCGCCGAACTTCGCCAGCTCCGACATCCAGGTGAAGCCGCCTTCATAGACCTTGTTCCAGAACATGACTTCGCCCTGCGCGCGCACGGAGAGCGCGATCATGCAGGGCAGCAGATCCACGGGAAAATACGGCCAGGGCGCGGCTTCGATCTTCGGCAGCAGATTGGTCGTGAACGGCTGTTCGACGACGAGCTTCTGCTTCCGGCGGACGATCGCGGTGTCGCCGTCGTGCTCGATCTTTACGCCGAGCTTGGCGAAGGAGCGGGTGATGAGGTCGAAGTGGTGCGGCAGGGAATTCTTCACGCGCACTTCGCCGCCGGTGATGGCGCCGAGCGCGAGGAAGGTGACGATCTCGTGATGGTCGCTGTTGATCGTGAAGGTGCCGCCCTTGAGCTTGGCGACGCCGTTGACGGTGAGCTGGCTGGTGCCGACGCCGGTGATCTTCGCGCCCATGGCGACAAGCACGGCGCACACATCCTGCACGTGCGGCTCGCTGGCGGCGTTGAGCAGCACGGATTCACCCTCGGCCAGCACGGCGGCCATCACAAAATTCTCCGTCGCGGTGACCGACATATAGTCGGGCCAGTGGCGCGCGCCGCGGAAACGCTCCTTGAGCGACAGCACGAGGTCGCCGCGCTGGGTGGCGACTTTCGCGCCGAGTTTTTCCAAAATTTCGAGGTGGGGATCCAGTTCGCGGATGCCGAGCGAGCAGCCCTTGGCGTTGGCGGGCAGGGCGAATTTTTTCATGCGCTGCAGCAGCGGCGCGAACAGCAGCACGGCGGAGCGCATGCCCGCGGGCAATTCGCCGTTGAGGCGGCGCGCATCAAACGACGAATGGTCGAGCGTCATCGTGCCGGCGGCGCGATCCCACGCGACGGCCGAGCCCTGCTCGGTGAAGAAGTTCACCAGCTTTTCGACGTCGGTGATGTTGGGGACATTGCGGAGCGTGACCTTGGCGTCGGTGAGAAGCGTCGCGCACAGGATGGGCAGCACGGAATTCTTGTTGCCCGAGGGCGTGATGGTGCCGCTCAGGGGTTTGCCGCCGTGGATGATGAGGTCGGACATTAGGGGAGCTTTAAGCGATGAGCTGTCAGCAGTAAGCGCCGGAAAATAAAAAAGGCGTTCGCGAAAGCGAACGCCTTGAACGTGAGTCGCGCCGTGAGCGCGGACAAGTTTTAAGTGCTCAGAGGCTGCCGCTGTTGCGGGTGCCTTCCTCGCCGTGCGAGCGGGTGCGACCGCGACCGCCGCGATGACGGCGCTGACCGCCGCCTTCGCCGCCACGACCACCACGACCGCTGCGATGACGGCGATGACCGCCTTCGCGGGACTCGCTGCCGCCGGCGGTGGCCGGGGTAGCGGCGGACTCGTCGGAGCCGCCAAAGAGGCCTTTGAGCCAGCCGAGGAAGCCGCCGGATTTGGCGGGCGCGGCTGCCGGAGCGGAAGCGCGGGGCGCATGGGCGCTGGCGGGGCGCGGAGCGTTTTCTTCGCGCGGCTTGCGCTCGCGGGGAGCGCCGCCCCAATTGCGGGGCGTCGGCACGAATTTCACACCCGGGCGCACGTAGAGGAACTGCGGCGGGATGGAAGCGATATCCACTTCCTCGGGCTGTTCGTCACGCGGCGCGCGTTCGCGGCGCGGTTCGCGGCTGGGCGAGAAACCTTCGCTTTCCCATGTCTGGGCGGGCGCGGACTTTTGCGCGGCGGGGGGGAGGATGTTCAGTTCGGCCGGAGTCTCGCTGGCGACGGGAATCTCAGCGTGAACGACCGGTGCGGGGGGAACCGAGGTCTCGGACTTCGGCGTTTCGATGGCCGCGGGAGCGGCAGGTTGCTCCGCGGGCTCCGGCGTGGCCGGGGCAAACGGGTTCGTGTATTCGCGGGGGGCGTTGACGACTTCGATCGCGGTGGGCTTGTAGTCGGACGGAGCGGCGCTGGCGGGGGTGGCTGCGGCGGTGCTCGGACGCTTCCCGCGGGCTAGGCCCGAGCCGCGGGTGCTGCCGAAGGAGGGGAAGCCGGCGTCAGGCGCCGGGGGTGTCGCGGTGCCTTCGGCGGGCGCACCGGACGTTTCTGTGGAGGACATGTCTATGTTGTTGGTTGTGAATGCGCCTGCCCGGGGGCGGCGCGGGTTGGGTGCCAGCCGGAGCTCGTGGTATCGTGCTCTCGCCCTTCGATTGCGCTTGGGGCGGACGGCGGCAGGAAAGCGGCAAAATCCTGCAACCCCCCTCTGAGGGCAACGTTATTTTTCCCCGGCGCGGGGCTTGCCACCCGTAAAACGCCTGCCCAAGCTCCCGCGCCATGGACAAACTCGAGGAGATTTTTCGTATGCAAGATGCGTTGAATAAACGCATTGGAGTGAATCTACCCCCGCCCTCCGACGAGGAAAAGGCCAAGTGGATTTTGAACTACACCCGCGCCATGCAGCAGGAAACGGCCGAGCTGATCGACAGTGTGCCGTGGAAGTGGTGGGCCAAATACCAGAAGTTCGACGAGCAAAACGCCAAGGTCGAGGTGGTGGACCTTTTCCACTTTCTCGTGTCGCTCGCGCAGACCCTCGGCATGACGGCCGACGATGTGTATCAGGCTTACCTGAAGAAAAACCAGGTGAACCACCAGCGCCAGGACAGCGGTTACGTGCAGAAAAACGAAGCCGACTCGAAGCACATCTGAGCGCAACGCGCGGCGTTTCGCTCAAGTAGCAAGGATCAATTATCAAGTAACTGGAAAGAGGCCCAAGCCAGAGGCTGCCGGTTCTTGGAACGTGATCCTTGTTACTTTGCCTCCGATTTATTCGGCAGCGCGCATGAAGAGGAAGGTGCCGACGTCGAAGCCGACCGGTCCCAAATTGGTGCTCTGGATGCGCTGAATCTGCACGTTCAACGCGGCGCCATTGGCTGCGGGCGTGAGCGTGAACATGAACAGTTCACCGCCTTCGCGTTTGGTGCGGATGAGAAACTTAACGCCTTCCTCGGTGGCTTCGTAGCCACCGTTTCGCGTCCACTGGTCGCTCCATTCCTGGCGGCCAGACGCATTCTTCGTGGTGATCTTGAGACTGCGTTCCTCCTGCACGACTTCGACCGTCGTGATGCCGCCATGGGCTTTCAGGCCGCGCGCATGGTCGAAATCAAGGGCCAGCAGCGCGCGCAGTGAGACCGGGCCGTCGTAGGCCGGTTTCGCCATCACCACCGTGCCTTCACCCTCATAGGTGCCGCCGATGTTCACCGGTGCGGCGAGGAGCGCGGTCACGGCGAACCCGCAGAAAAGAAACAACGCGGCAAGGGAGCGAGAAAGGGCGGGGCTTTTCATGGTGATAAAATGGCATATTCATGGACGGAAGGAAAGCGCGGGAATGCGCATCCCGGTCGGGGCGATCGTTCGGCGTCGGACGTTTTCGGGAGGGTTTGGCCGGAAATTTTCATCGAACGGTCGAATTTCGGCCCGCCGAGACGACCAAGGGGCGATCCAGCTGGATTGCTTCGTCGCTGCACTCCTCGCAATGACATTAAAACGGGTTCACAGCACGGCGACGAAACTGCCGCTGAATTCGACGGCGTTCCGGCCGTCCGTGCCTTCGATGGTGGAGGCGAGGTCCATGCGCGCTTTTGTGAAACGGCGCAAATCATCGAGAAACCCGCGGGCGATTTCCGGTGCCGGTCGCCCGCACATCGCGCGGAACGTGCCGCGCACGGGCTGGCGGTAATTGGCGTGGCTCTCCTTCACGATCACATGGCCGTCCACGCCGCCCTCGACGAGGAGCGTCCAGAGCGCGGCGTAGCAGGCGAGGGTGGGCAGCGTGTGCAGCGCGCCGCCGAACACCGAGCCGACGTGGTTCACATTGGGCTCGAGCGGGGCCTCGAGGATCAACCGCTGCGGTCCGGTCTGGATCACGCGGATGCCCATGGCGGCGGTCAGCGGAATCTTGGAGTGGAGAAATTGCTCCAGCTCGGCCGGAGCCATGCTGGCGGGAACGTGGTCGCTCATGCGGGGCGAAGGCTGAAAAAAGAAGCCGGGGAGCGCAAGTGCGGCAACCGGACCTCGCGTGCGATCTCGGTTTTCGAAGAAATTCTCCCAAAGTGTCCGGAATCGCCCGCTTCATTCGTTGTATTGCTGAACCCTTCTCCCACATGACCACTGCCACTCCTTCCCAATACATGCTGCTCCTCCGCCAACCCACGACCGGTCCGGCGCCCACGCCGGACGAGATGAAGGAGATCATGGCGCGCTTCGGTGTCTGGATGGGCGAACTCTACGCAAAACGCATCGTTGTCTCGACCCACGGTCTCGAACCGACCGGTAAGATCCTGCGCGAGCCGGACGGTGCCGTCATCACCGATGGTCCTTATGCCGAGGCCAAGGAAATCGTCGGCGGTTACGTTCTCATCAATGCCGCGACGCTCGATGAAGCCGTGCAGATTGCGCGCGGTTGTCCGGGGCTTCACTATCGCCTCGCGGTCGAAGTCCGGCCGGTGAAACAGATGTCGTGATAGTATTCCCTGGGTGGGAGCAAGCTCGCTCCCAAAAAATTCCAAGCGGGGAGAAGTTTACTCGCCGATGATTTTGATGAGCGCGCGCTTTCGGCGGAGGCCGTCGAACTCGCCGTAGAAGATTTGCTCCCACGGACCGAGATCCAGTTTTCCCTGCGTGATCGCGACGACGACCTCGCGCCCCATGATCTGGCGCTTGAGATGGGCGTCGGCGTTGTCCTCGCCGGTGCGGTTGTGGTCGTATTGCGCATGCGGCTTTTCGGGTGCGAGCGTCTCCAGCCAGCGCTCATAATCGGCATGCAGGCCGGACTCGTCGTCGTTGATGAAGACCGATGCCGTAATGTGCATGGCGTTGACGAGACAGAGGCCTTCCTTGACGCCGCTCGCACGCACGGCCTGTTCGACTTCGGGCGTGATGTTGAGGAGGGCGCGGCGCTTCGGCACCTCGAACCAGAGTTCCTGCCGGTGGGATTTCACGCCAACAGCTTGGTGCGAC
>JBIQJF010000057.1:10643-16727 GCA_044507675.1 Opitutales bacterium
TAGCTGCCGGCCGCGCCATGGGGCCGTTCGGCGGGGCTCGCGCATGGGGTTAAATACGCGTTGTCGGCGCAAATTCGGAGGCGGTAAACTCGGTCCATGAAACCGGTGCAGGCTGGATCAAAGCGGCGTCGCAACCTCTGGATCGCGGGCGGGGTGCTCGCGGCTTACACACTTTTTGGCTTCTTCGGCGCGCCGCCGATCGTGAAGTCCCAATTGGAGAAACGCGCCACCGCGGCGCTTGGTCGCACGGTCACGGTGGGCAAGGTGCGGATGAATCCCTATGCCATGTCGATCACGCTGGAGAATTTCGACGTGCGCCTGAAGAACGGCGACGGTTCCTTCCTCGGCTGGCAGCGGCTCTATGTGAACGCCGATCCGCTCGCCTCGATCTTTGGCCCGTGGACGCTCGGCGGCGTGGAGTTGGAAGGTTTTCATGCGGCGGCGATCCTGCAGCAGGACGGCACCTTCAACTTCGCCGACATCGTCGAGCGGCTCCAAGCCGCCGCGGCGTCGGCGGATGATGCTCCGGCCGGTCCGCCTCCCGCGGTGCGCGTGCGCCGTCTCATGGTTTCGCAAGCGCAGCTGGATTTCGCCGACGAATCGCGTTCGCGGCCCTTTGCGACCACGCTCGGGCCGGTCAGTTTCAATCTCACGGAATTCCATACCGCGGTTGAGCGCGGCGCGCCCTATCGATTCGAGGCGGTCACGGAGGCCGGCGAACGTCTCGTCTGGAGCGGCACGCTGAGCGCGGTGCCGCTGGCCTCGGCTGGCGAACTGCGTTTGGAAAACATCAATCTCCCGAAATACGCGGCCTACTATGCCGATCTCATGGAAGCGGAGCTCACGAGCGGCTTGCTCACCCTGGGCGGGCGCTACGAGGCGAAGCTCGATGGTGACAATCGCGTGATGAAACTCGCCGGCGGCGGGTTGCAATTGCGCGACATCAAACTCGTCGAGCGCACCGGCGAGCAACCGTTGCTGGATTTGCCCGCGCTCGACATCACCGGCGTCAATGCCGACGCCCTCACGATGAAAGCCGACATCGCGACGGTTGCGCTCACCGGCGGACGGGTGACCGTGCGACGCGAGGCGGATGGCTCGATCAACCTGCTCAAGGCGCTGCTGCCGGCGGGCTCTGAGAATGGTGTCGGGAACGTGGGAGGTGGATTGTCCGCCGAGATTCCAGCAACACCATCGGAGTCGGGGCATGACGCTCCTCCTGCATCCGAACCGAATGCAACTCCCGCACCGGCGGTGGCGCTTCCAGAGTTCTTGATTGCCGAGATTGCGGTGAAGGATCTCGCCGTGGACGTCACCGATCTCACGACGCCCCGCGCCGCGCAGCTTGGGTTGAGCGGTATTCAGGTTTCCTTGAAAAACGTTACTCTCGCGGAAGGCGCGGAAATGCCGCTCGACCTTGCGCTCAATTGGGCACCCGCCGGCACGGTCAAAGTTACTGGAACCGTGGCCATCATGCCCGAATTGAAGGCGACCCTGCAAACCGACGTGACCGGCATCGCGCTCCTGCCGTTGAGTCCTTACGTCGAGCAATTCGCAAACGCCCGGCTCACGCAGGGTGCGGTCACGACCAACGGTGCAGTGACGCTGGCCATGAGCGGCGATACACCGGCCATCACATTCGACGGTGGCGTGACGTTGGCGCAATTCGGCTTGGTTGATGGAGCGCAGAACGAGCCGCTGGTCGGTTTCACTTCGCTCGCACTCACGGGCCTCAAGGCGGCGACGGCGCCCGAACTCGTCGTCACGTTGGATGAAGTGAATGTCGCCGCGCCCTACGCCCGTGTTTTCGTCGCCAAGGACGGGACGCTCAACCTGGCGACCGTGGCGAAGACGGAGACGCCGGCTGCTGGAGTTTCCGGGGATGTAGGAGGGGCTTTACGCCCCGACTCTGACGAGGTCCCTGCAATGTCGGGGCATAAAGCCCCTCCCGCAGACGAAGCCAAGGCTGCGACAGCGGGGTCAGCCACACCCTCCGCGCCGTTGCCGAAGATTACCATCGCTCGTGTGGTCATTTCCGACGGCGATTTCAGTTTTGCTGACCGCTCGCTCGAGCCGAACGTGCGCATGGCCGTCACGCAGTTCGGCGGCGCGATTGCCGGACTCTCATCGGAGAACCTCGCGCGGGCCGACGTGGACCTGAAGGCCACCGTCAACGGAGCCGGTCCGATTGCCATCACCGGCCGGCTTGATCCGCTCGGCGCGAAAAAGTTCGTGGACCTCAAAGTGGACCTCAGGAACGTGGACCTGCTGCCGCTCAGTCCCTACAGCGGCAAATACGCCGGCTACGAACTCGCGCGCGGCCAGCTGAATCTCGATGTGAAGGCGAAGCTCGACGACAAGCAGCTCGACGCGGCGAATGTCATCACGCTGAACCAATTCACCTTCGGCGCGCCCGTGGAAAGTCCCGACGCCACCAAGTTGCCCGTGCGGCTCGGTGTCGCCCTGCTCAAGGATATGAACGGCCAGATCGTGATCGATGTGCCGATGACCGGCAGCATCGACGACCCGAGCCTGCGCATCGGCAAGGTCGTGTTGCGTGTCATCGTGAACCTGCTGACCAAGGCCGCGGTATCGCCCTTCGCGCTGCTCGGTTCCATGTTTGGTGGCGGTGGCGACGAGCTGGCATTTCAGGAATTCGCGCCCGGTGGCAGCGACCTCCAGCCAGCCGAGCAGGCCAAGCTCGCCACGATGGTGAAGGCGCTCACCAATCGTCCCGGTCTCAGCCTCGGCATTGAGGGCGGATTCGACGGCCCGGCGGACACGCATGCGCTCAAACAACTGAAACTCGCCGCGCTCGTGCGCAGCCGCATCTGGGAAGAGCGTCGCGCGCTGGAGCCGTCCCTGCCGCCGCCAGAACAACTGGAAATTCCGCTCGAAGCGCACGCGGCGATGGTGAAAAAACTCTTCGACGAGAAGTTTCCGCCCGGCACGGAATTCGGCGCGCCGTTGCCGTCCGCACCGGAGGTCACCGCGGCACCGGAATCGGCGCAAAAGAAGAGCCTGTTCCGCCGCGTGATTGACGCGCTCACGACGAGCGAGACGCCGGATGATGCCACGACTTCGGATGCCGCTGCGTCCGCTGCGGAAGGCGAGGCCACCGGGCCGTCGCTGGAGGAGATGACCGGCCGGCTCGCGGAAACGATGGAGGTGGACGACAACGATCTCCGCGCTCTCGCCGATGCCCGGGCACAGCGCGTGCGCGACTACTTCCTCACCGAAGGCGGCATCGCCGCCGACCGGCTGTTCCTCACGCAGGCGACGGAGCAAAAGGGAAACCGCGGCCCGCGCGTGTTCCTGTCGCTGCAGTGAAGATCACGGCTACTCCAGTCCGGCGTTGTCGCCGGCCGTGGTCGTTCCCTCACCAGCTGCACCTTTCGCGCAACGAAACCGTGCAGCAGGATGTTGGTCAGCGCGCTTGCGCGCGCACTGGGAATGCGCCCGCAAGCGGGCTGCCCACGGAATCACCAAGGAAATTCCAGCTACCGAGTGTGATCGGGTGAAACTGCATGGTTCCGGCTTGAAACAGCTCTAATCCCGTCCGGCATTGCCGCCGGCGGGCTGGCCTTCCAAGCCTTCGCGCAGCGCCTGAATGAACGCGTTGCGGAGCAGATTCTCCAAGGTCGTCCACGCATCGACTTCGTTGTTTTCGAAGTTGCCCCGAAACGGCGCTTTGGTGGCCACATCGCCACGCTCGTTTTTCAGGGCATCTTGAACCACCGACGCGACTTTGGTGGCCGCGCGCTGGAGCAAGCTCTTCTCCGGGTCGGGCACCGCCTCGAACTTGAGGTCTTTGAAGAAGGGCTTCGTGTAGCCGTCGTAAGCTCCGTCGGCCGCATTCACTTCGCTGTAGAGTTCGAATTCGCCGGACCGGACGTCGATCAAGGCATAGCGAACGAGAAAATCGTGCATCTTGGGCAGGGAGAGCCCCGTGATTTCCAACGTGGCTTCGAAGCGCGGCTGGCGTTCGGCGGGATCGGCTTTGGCGTCCACGGTTAAATTTCCGCTTTCCGCGATCCGGGCGCTCATCTGCAAACGGGCTGGCAGCGGATCGTCGCTTTTCTCGCGGTTGCTGAATCCGGTGAGCGTGAGATGAATCTGGTCAATCGGCAGGCTGACGACCTCGGGATCGCTGCGATCGTCGAACCGGAGCTGGGAATCCTTCACCTCGATCTTGCGGAACTCGACGGGGAATTGCTTGGCCAGGACTTCCTGCCAGCCGCGCACGAGCGGTTTGGAGAGTTTCTTCGTCTTCTCCGCTTCGTCTTTCACCGTCTCGGCTCGTTTCACCATCACGATTTGCGCTCGTTCCACGGTGACATCGCCGCCAAGGCGTCCGCGAAAAAGCGGCGTCCAGCTCAATGAAAGCACAATCTTTTCGGCCATGACGACGGGCCCGTCGTCTGGACGCGCGCGGTCGATCAGTTCGAGGTTGCGCGCGATGATCGTGCCGCGCCACAGCGCGAGCCGCACCGCCTCCACTCGGCCGGAAAATTCCGGCATCTCCGCGAGCTTTCGATTGGCCGCCCGCGTCGCGATGGGCGAGCCGGCCAGCTGGATCACCAGCAGGACAACGAGAACTGTCGCGACCGTGTAGAGGAAGACTTTCAGTGCCTTGCTCACGGCAGGTTCAGCCGCCGGCGGTTTCTCCACCCATCACCTGGAGAATGATGCCGGTGATGTAGGATGAATCGGCCTCCGAGGCGAGGAACACGTAGGCGGGGGCGAGTTCTTCGGGCTGGGCCGGCCGGCCCATGGGTGAGCCCGCCCCAAAGCGGGAAACCTCCTGCGCGGTGCGCCCGGCGTCGGACGGATTCAGAGGCGTCCATACCGGTCCGGGAGCCACGGCGTTCACGCGAATGCCGCGTTTGATGAAGTCCATCGCGAGGGCCTTCGTCAGTGCGTTCACGGCTCCCTTGGTGGACGAGTAGTCGGGCATGCCGTCGTTGCCGAGGATGCCGGTGACCGAACTGGTGGCGATGATGGCCGAGCCGGGCTTGAGATGCGGCAGCGCCGCTTTCACGAGACGGAAATACGCATAGACGTTTGTCTGGTAGGTGCGGTCGAACTGGTCCTCGGACACATCCTCAAGTTTTTCGGTGCTCACCTGAAACGCGGCGTTGGAGACGAGGATGTCGAGCTGCCCGAATTCCTTGACCGTCGCTCCCACGATGCGCTTGCACGTCTCGGGTTTGGTGAGATCGCCGGGGAGCAGAAGGCAACGGCGGCCCAAGGCTTCGATGGTCGCCTTGGTGGCTTCGGCGTCCGGTTGTTCCTGCGGGAGAAACGAGATCGCGACGTCGGCGCCTTCGCGCGCATACAGGCATGCGACTGCGCGGCCGATGCCGGAATCGCCACCCGTGATGAGCGCGACCTTGTCCACCAGTTTCCCGGCGGCGCGATAACGCGACGCCTGCCACCGCGGCGCCGGATCCAGCCTGGCCTCGAGGCCGGGCGCTTTTTGATGCTGCACACGGAAGGGCGGTTTGGGTTCGACCTCGGAAAGAGGCTTGCGGAAACGGGAGGAGCGGACGGCTGCAGACATGATAAAGCGGGTTTGAGTTTTCAGGTTCCGGAAGGACAGACCTTGCATGCGGAAACAGGTAACCGGGGATTCGCGATCGACGCGGCAACGCCGGAGCTCCCCGGCTGGGCGGACGGGCGATTTCTCCGATGCGCTGATGGGGATTTCGCGGGATGCGAAGCGATCCAGCTGGATCGCCACGACGCGCTTCGCGCACCTCGCGATGATACGGACAGAGGGAGTGATTTCTTCTGTGATTTTTGTGCCTTCTGTGGCTAATCAGGCTGCATGGAATGTCGCTCTCACTGCGGTGCCTGTTGCATCGCACCCAGCATCACCACGCCGATTCCAGGCATGCCGCACGGAAAACCCGCGGGCATTCCCTGCGTGCAGTTGCTGCCCGATTTGCGTTGTGCGCTCTTTGGCCGGCCGGAACGTCCGGCATTTTGCGCGTGTTTGCGACCGAGCGAAACCATGTGCGGGGCGAATCGGGAGGAGGCTTTGGCGTATCTCACCGGTTTGGAGCATCAGACCCGACCGGA
>JBIQJF010000057.1:16827-20560 GCA_044507675.1 Opitutales bacterium
GATTCGGGGTCAGCGTTGGTTTCCCAACCTTCCATGGATTCCTCGATGGGAATCTTCGGTTTCCATTTGAGCCAGGCCTTGTCGACTTCGTCGGCTAGCAGGAACGTTGTGCCTTCATCCGCGGGCAGGCCGGCGGAGTCGTCAGGCGTCGCGAAGGCCACGCCTCCGGCGACGAGCGATTCCAGCGAATTGCTGCGGATTTCCGCGCCGAGCAGGCCGAGCTTGATGGCCACGCCACCGGAGTTCCAAAAGCGCGTGTCGCTGCGGATCAACTGATCGTAGGGCCGGCGGACGCGGATCCGCACGAGCACGCCATCGGCGTCGGGCGTCAGCCGGTGGGCTTCCACGAAGCCGACCTTGATTTCGCGAAAGAAGACCGGTGCGCCCGTGGTCAGGCCGCCGAGACGGTCGGCTCGGAGCATGAACGAACGTCCGCGGCCGGACGATTCCAGCAGCGGCGCGCGGCGCAGGGCGACGAATTCGGTGGCGGGTTCGCCCTCGGTGCCCGGCCGCACTTTCAAGCGGGCACCGGTGAAAAGCGTGTCGAGGCCGCGGATGCCGGAGAAGCCGATCTCGGGCCGCACCAACCAGAATTCGGAATCTGCGCGCGCAATGTTAGCGGCGTCCTTTGCCAGCCGCACTTTCACGATCACGGCGTCGAGGTTTTCATCGAGCTGCACACTCTCGACCGACCCAACGGCCACGCCCTTGTGTTCGAGGATGGTCCGGCCCGCTTCAATGCCGGCGCCGTTCTGAAACCGGATGGTGATCTCGGGACCGCGAGTGCGGGCATCGCGCAGCAGGAGCCAGCCTCCGACCGCGAGCGCGAGAAGCGGCACCACCCAGATGAGCGGGAGGGAGCGACGGGACGACACGACGGTCGGGGCGGGCGGCTGGGTCATGATGAAGACGCCTCGTTGGCGTCGGTGTCCCACAACAGGCGGGGATCGAACGATTCGGTGGCAAAAATGGTCAGCACGACCGCCGCGGCGAAGGCGATCACGCCGGGTTCGGGCCGCACGCTCGCGAACACGCCGAATTGCACGGCGCCGGTCAGGAAGGCGACGAGGAACACGTCGAGCATCGACCAGCGTCCGATGAATTTCACGAAGGCGTAAAGGCGGGTGAGCGCGCGGCGATGCGCGGTGAGGCGGCGGCGCACCGCATGGACTAGCAGCGCAAGTCCGGCCAGTTTGAAAATGGGAACCACCATGCTGGCCACGAACACGATCAGCGCGATGCCCCACAATCCGTCGTCGTGCAATGCGACCACGCTGGACCAGATCGTGTCAGTGCGGGCTTGGCCCATGAGATTGGTGCTGACCACGGGCAGCACATTGGCCGGCACCAGCATGATGAGGCCCGCGAGGGCGAAGGCGGTGCTGCGAGCCAACGCGCGCGGCTGCCGGTGGTGCAACGTGGCCCCGCAGCGCGGGCACGGCGTGGCTTCGCGCTCCGAGGGCACATCGGGCAAAGTCAGGCTGCAGGCCGGGCATTGGATCGTGAGGCCGGTCATGGCGGATGTCTCCGAGCTGTGCGACGGGTGAGGGCCGCCGCGGCGGAATCGATGTCGAGGTGTCGCCACGCCAGGAACAGGGCGATCGCCATGCCGGCGTGACACCACAGCCCCGGGCCGGGCGAGGCCCGCACGACGTCGCCGAGTTTGATGAACGCGACGAGCACGCCGAGGAGATAGACTTCGGGGATGGACCAGAGTTCGAGTGCGCGCAGCCAGCGAAGCAGGAAACGCGATCCTGTGAACGCGCGATTGAGCGCGAGGGGCACGAGCAATGCCGCAAGTGCACACAACAGCAGCAGGGGCGCGACGATGCCGCACGACGCCACGAGCACCGCGACCCACGGCATGCCTGCCTGCCACAGCCCCGTCACGCTGGTCGCGAGCCGGCTTTCGTCCGCCACGCCGAATTGCGAAAGCGACACGATCGGCAGCACATTGGCCGGCACCCACAGGATCAGGCTGGTGAGCACCCACGCGAGGGTCACGGACCAGTCGGCAGCGCGCCCCGTCGCAAGCGGGGCGTCGCAACGCACGCATTTGCCGATGTCGCCCGGCTCAAGCGGGATGCGCGTGTGCAACTGCCCGCACCACGGACACGCCAGCGCAGCGGCGGCCTCCGGGATGTCTTCGTGGGAGGGAGAGGGCTCTGTGGTCGTGTTCGTCACCCGGATAACCATAGAGCCCATCCGACAGGAAACGGTTCCTCAGGGAGGTGCGAACGGGTTAAACGCAGAGGGCGCTGAGGACGCAGAGGGAGGCGGGGGTGGTTGGCGGCCAAGCCTTATTGAGACTTAAACAAAGAAGTTACCATGATTGTCATCGCGAGGTGCGCGAAGCGCGCCGTGGCGATCCAGCTGGATTGCTTCGTCGTTTCACTCCTCGCAATGACTGATGAGCGGCAACTTCTTTTCGTAATCCCCACTAAGGCAGGTGCAGGTTACCCGGATTCTGGCGGGCATCCACAAGCAAAGGATTTCAACGGTTCGGATGGTTCCCGGGTAACGCCCCGAGCGAAACGAGGGGTGAGGAGGCCGGGTGCCCGCTCTGTGGGCAGGCTGACGAGCAAATCGATTCCAATCGTAACGTTGTTCGGGCTCATAAGACGTAGAGTAAGGACTCATCCTCGCGGATGAAACCCTCTACGGCTTCTCATTCCTACTGGTTGGATTTTTGTTTCGAAAACTGAGCGGCCAAATTTCCGGCTAGCACCAGCAGCAATGCCAAGCCAAAGGCCATCGAGAAAAGCGCGCCAAAGAAAACTCCAAGGTATGCCGACTGCACTGAGTGAACCATCCACAGCCACGTTGCGTGCGCGATGAGCATCACCACGAAACCGACTGCCTCCACTCGCGTCCACACCGAGCGCGGCTGGCGTGGCGCGAGCAAGAACGAAAGGAGCGCCACCGCGTCCACACTGAGCATCACAACCGCAATACGGTAAGCCCACGTGAGACTGAACTTCTCTCCTGGCATCACACGAGAAAGTAGCAGCATAGTCACTATCATCGCCAATCGAATGAGCTGCCATATCTTAAACTTCATCTTTCTTCGTCCAACGTTCAGTGATGAGCCATGGCGGTGCGCAGCACCGCCATTGGCTCTGGCCGCTGGATCGCCCTTCTTAGGTATCGCATGTGTGGCCCGCGATTTTCTCCCCCACGATACGCACAGCTACGAATGTCCAGAAGTCTCCGTTGGACTCGAATCCCACTTCCCACTCGCAAGAATCCGGAAAGTCTTCACTCAGGCTGATCGAGGTCAGCGTGAATTGCTTCTCCACCGGCTTGCGCAGCCCTTTGGCTTTCCACTGCTCGCACGCGGCCTCAAGCGATGGGGCGCAGAGTGTCCATAGTCGGGAAATCTCATGCTTCTTCGGCTCGAGAAAAGCACGAGCCCACGGAAACGGACCGCTCTTGTCGCCCGGAATGGCTGAAAAGCCATACTTCGCGTTTGGTCCTTCGATTTGAGAATCATCGTCCGACTGCCATATCCCGGTCTCTTCACCGAAATAGGTAATCGAGCCAAAGTCCGGGTCTTTCAGGGTCAGGAGCGGGTCGGGCTCCTTGATTCCAAACAGTGAGCGTAGCCATTTCATAGTTTTGGCGATCGTCTACGATGAGCCACGGCCGGGCGCCAGCCCGGACGTTGGCTCGGGCACCTGGTTGAACCAAGCCGCTGCGCGGCGCAGGGGGGCGGGCTTGTTGGGTGAGACAG
>JBIQJF010000058.1:0-20358 GCA_044507675.1 Opitutales bacterium
TAGAGCATTTCAAATAAAGTTATAGCCACAAGCGGCAAACCAACCGAGGGCGTCTTGGGGTGTGACGCAGGAGAGGGCCTGCGCGATGGCCTTGAGGAGGTCGGAATGGGTGCGGGCTTGGGCTTTGCGCAGGAGGGCCTTTACCTTGCTCCACATCATCTCGATGGGATTGAGGTCCGGGGAGTAGGCGGGCAGAAAGCGCGCCTCCGCTCCGGCTTGCCGGATCAACGCGAGGGTCTGTTCGTTTTTGTGGGCGCCGAGGTTGTCGAGGATAACGATGTCGCCGGGCCGGAGCACCGGCAGGAGGATCTCCCGGACATAGGCTTGGAACACCTCGGTGTTGGTCGCCCCTTCGATGGTCATGCACGCGGTGGTGCCATCCAAACGCACCGAAGAGATCATCGTGGTGGTATGCCAGTGGCCGCCAGGGGCGTGACAGACCAGACGCTCGCCTTTGGGGGCTCGCCCGCGCAGGCGCGTCAGGTTCGTCTTGGCCGCCGACTCGTCGAGGAAGACAAGCCGGGCGGGGTCCAGCCCGCCTTGGCCCCGCCGCCACCGGCGCCGCGCCTTGGCGATGTCCGGCCGGTTTTGTTCGGCCGCATGGAGCGTCTTTTTTTATATGTCAGTCCCAGCCGGGCCAGCACCCAGTGGATCGCCCCGATGGTGCAGTTCAGTTCCAGCCGCTGCTTGATCTCCACCAGCGTCAGGTCCGGTTCCTTCGCCACCAGCTGTTTCATCCGCTCGCCGTGGGCGGGCTCCAGCTTCGCTTTGCGTCCGCAATACCGATACCTCGGGCGCAGGTCGCCGGTCCGCCCCTTCTGCGCCAACAGCTTCTTGACCAGTCCCAGCGACACCTTGAAGCGCTTCGCCACCTCCTCCCTCGTCCCTTCCTGCGCCTCATACGCCGCCACGATCCGCTCTCTCAGATCCAACGAAATCGGTTTCTTCATCCACCCAGCTTGAACGGATTCCGGAACGGCTACAACTTTATTTGAAACGCTCTAACGGCGCGGGCCGCCGCGCCGCCTCAGCTCTTCGATTCCACGCGACGGTCGCCTTGCAGCAGGTAGAGTCCGGTCAGATAACCGCCTTCGTAAATCTGTCCGACCTTCAGCGTGCCCTCGAACGTGATCGGCACGTCCATCAGCGGAGCCACGCCCTTGCCGTTCATCTTCACGACCACCCACTCGTTCACTTTCGGCATCACGCCGTAGCAGCACATCATCGGGTCTTTCACCAAAAGAAATTCCGTCACGAGCCCTTCGTTCATCTTCACCGGCAGCATGAAGCCCGTGACTGCGACCTTCTTCGCGTCGAGCTCGCGCACCGGCTCCGGGATCTGTTTCTCGGCCTCGGGCGCGCCGGCTTCGTCGGAGGGAGCGACAAACTCAAATGACGACAGCTTGTCGAATCCGACTTCGATGGGCTTTCCGTCGGCGGCCTGCACGCCGCCACACAAAAGAAGGCCCAAAACGGTGCCGGTCGTGAAGCGCCGGATATGAGTGAGAGTGACTTTCATAATCGCTGAATTTGAAGGTGATGTCGCGATAGGTGTGTTTCTGCGGACCGTAATCGCTTTCACTCGCCCGTCAAAAGCTTTGGCGGTGTGGCGGAACCTCCCTGCACGCGCCTCATTCCCGCGGATGAAAATGGAATTTGATGTCGCGGAAGTCGGTGTCGCGGATGCGGATCGCCTTCACCACTCCGTCGAAATGCCCGACCTCGCCCAGCCAGCGGGCCTCGCCCTCGAACGCCGAGGTGTCGCCGGGTTTCTCGCCGGTCATCTCATTTGCCACTGCCCGCAGGGAGATCGTGCGCTGCAGGCCGCCAACCTCCTGCACGTCGAACAAGGTCATGCCGACGCGGATGAAGTTCTCCGCGTGTCCGTCGAGCACCCAGACCTGCAACATGCCGCGCGCCATGTCGTATTTGAACTCGAGATTGAACTGGTGGTCACCCAGTTCCACCAGCTGACCACCATGCGGAGCCCTGTGGTGGTGACCGGCGCCGCTTGCGGAATCGGCCGCCGCCGGCTCACGGCGCGAACAGGCGCTCAGAACCAGGATCGACACTAACAGTAGGAAGGCGGTGGCGGTTTTCATGTTTCGGAGCAACGCGTATCCGCATTGCGAGAAATCTCAATCAGGCAATGCGGAAGGGCGGCCGGCAAGGGCCCGTTCAGAATTTCAGCCGCAATCCGGCGGTGAGATTGCGACCGGGCAGCGGCGCAATGTCTTTGAGAAAGGAGGCATGCACGCGAGCGGTCTCTTCGAGAAGATTACGACCCTGCACGAACAGCTCGGCGTGCGCTCGATCGACCGCGAAGCGCCAAGTCGCGCCGACGCTCACGAGGTCGTGGCCGTCCGTCGCGGTCTCGCCGGGCGCAAGGCGGTCCTGGGTCTGCACCCGCCGCCACTCCGCCGACGCCGACCAGGGCCCGCGCCGCCAGTCGAAGCCCGCGCCGAAGCGCACCGGCGTGGTGCGCGGCAACGGCGTGGCGTCGCTGGTGTTGGTCGCGCGCACGCTGTCGGCGAACAGGCGGAAGTCGGCCAACGCTTCCTTCGCTTCGTGCAGGTGGAAGACCACCTCGGCTTCGGCGCCGTAGAGTTTGGCGTCGCGCTGCACGAAGGCGAGGACGGGCAGCCCGTCCTCCTCCGCCCCGGTGGCCTCCTCGTAGATGTAGCCGTCGAAACGGTTCAGGAACACGCTGACTTCTCCCGTCACCTTGCCGCGGCGGTGGCGGTAACCGAGGTCGAAGCCGCGGGACTTTTCGGTGCCGAGTGTGGGATCACCCAGCTCGTAGGCACCGGTGCCGGCGTGCGGGCCGTCGGCGTAGAGTTCCTGCGCGTTGGGCGCGCGTTCGTTGGCCGAGGCCGAGAACGCCAGGCTGCCGGCCTCGCTCACGCGCCAGATGAAACCGGCCGTGAAGGTCTCGCCCGTGTGGCGGCGGGCCGGCAGACCGGAGGCGGCCTCGGGCGTGATCTTCTGCCAGTCCACGCGCGCACCGAACTGCGCGGTCCAGTCGCCGCGCACCAGCTCCTCATAGACGAACACCGCCTGCTGGCGCGTGACGGACGGCGGCATGAAGGCCTCGTCGCCGACGGCCTCGAAATCGCTGCGGGCAAACTGCCAGCCGAGCGCACCCTCGACCTCGCCGATCTTCTCATGCAGCAGCTCAAGCCGGCCTTCGTGGGCCTGGTTGGTGAAACGCGTGCCCACCTCGTCGCCTTCAAACTCGGTGTGCTGGTAGTCGGCCACGCCGAGCTGGAAACGCGCGGCGCGCAGGAAACCCACCGGCTCCAGCCACTCGCCATGCACATCCCAGCGACGCTGGCGCAGGTCGATGCGCACGTCGCCGTGTTCCTCCTGAGCTTCTTCGTCGTGATCGTGATCCTCGTCTTCCTCGTGCGCGTGCTCCTCTTCGTCGTGATGCTCGTGCCCGGGCACGCCGTAGAGCGAGTCAAAGCCGCTGTAGCTGAAACCAAGATGGCCCTTGCCGTTGATGTAGCTCAGGCCGAAGGCCGCGCCGCTCGTCTTGGTCGCGGTGTTGGGCAGCCGGCCGAAGGCGGGCTCCTCCTCGTGATCATCGTCATGATCATGGTCGTCATCGTCGTCATGGTGTTCCTCCCGCAAGGCCTCGGTCTCGGCGAAGCCGGGAATCTCGATGTCCCTGGTCTTCCGGCGAAAGCCGTCGAGGCGCCAGGCGAACTTGCCGGCGGAGCCGGTCAGCACCGCCGCACCCGTGCGTTCGTCGGCCGCCGTGTCGCCCCGCAATTCCAAACGGCCCGCGAGGGGACCGGCGGGCAGCGTCTCGGGGATGCGGCCGTCAATGACGTTCACCACGCCGCCGATGGCGCCGCCGCCATAAAGCAGCGCGGCCGGGCCGCGCACGACCTCGACGCGCTCGATCAGCAGCGGATCGAGGCTCACCGCGTGGTCGGGGCTCACGACCGAAGCGTCGAGCGTGCCGACGCCGCCGGTGAGCACGCGGATGCGGTCGCCTCCGAGGCCGCGGATGACCGGCCGGCTCGCGCCGGGGCCGAAATAGGTGGAATCCACGCCCGGCAGGCCGGCGAGCGTCTCGCCGAGCGTGCCCTGCTGGCGTCGCGCCAGGCCGTCGGCGGCGAGCACGCTGGTCGGCGCGCTGATTTCGTCGGCTTCACGGGCGAGCGGACTGGCCGTGATGACGAAGTTTTCGAGGTGAAAGTGGTCGTCCTCCACGCCGGCAGCGGCGGACGGGACGCTCTGGGCCGGCGCGAGGGCGACGCCCCAAAAAGTCATTGCGAGGAAGCCCGCCTGGCGGGCGGACGAAGCAATCCATCTGGCTGGATCGCCACGCCCGGCTTTGCCGGACTCGCGATGACAGGAATAAGAAAGTGAAAAAGAGGATCGGAAATGCATGGCGGACGGAGTTGAGGTGCCGGCGCGCGAACAGGCGCAGCCAAGGCGGGTGACAGACAACGCACGCGACGAACGCCGCCGCGCGCGGAACTCAGCGGTTCAACTCAGGCCGCCGGGGGCGCGTGCGCCGGCACGAGCCGGTAGCGGGGTTGCGCGACGGGAATCTCATCGGTCGCGCGCAGCGTCAGTCCGGCCACGGTGGGCCGCGCCAGGAAAATCAGGCAGAAAAACAGGAGCGTCATCGCGCCCTGCGCGAAGAGCGTCACCGCGCAGGCGTGGTCGGCATCGCCAACCGGGGTGCCGCCGTCCGGCCCGTGGGAGCAGTCCGCGTGGGCCGGATCGGGCGCGCCGTGCAGCCCGGCGTGCAGCTCCGGGCTGGCGGCGAACACCGCCAGCAGGAGCACGCACAACGCCGCCACCAGGGCGGTGGCGCGGGTCAGCGGATGCTCGGAGCGGCGGGACATGGCTTGAAAAGGACGCAGCTCAGCAGATGCGTCAAGCCGGCGACTTATTCCGCATCCGCAATATCCGTGATGGCCACGACCTTGGCCGCGTGATCCACCCAATAGTCAAAAATAAACCCATCCGTCAGCAGGTGGGATATGATCCGGCCGTCGGCATCCGTGCTGGTCAGATCTGGAACCCAAAACGGATCCGCCGCCAGCTCCCGCGCGCGATCCAACAGGCGGATCTGCCGGCGCCGAGACAGGGACACAAAAAATGCCACCGCCGAATCCGCAAAAATCGGCTGATAGCGGGAAGGCTTATCCACGATTCAGCCTGGCTTCGAGGTCCGCCAGCGAGGTGCCGCGACCGGCCTGAATCTCACGGACTTTCCTGGCCGTGGCTTTTTTCCAAGCGGGTGTCTCGCGCTTGAGACGCAAGAGATAGAGCTGAATTTCCTGCCTTTCCCGGGCGGAAAGCCTGGCAATCCGCTGCTTGAGTTCGAGCACGCTCATGGGCGGGAAACTAACCGCCTTCCCTTCGTGGTCAAGGGCCGGCATTTCGCTCAATGCCCGTGCAGGTGCTCGACCACCATGAAGGCGATGCCGCACAGCAGCAGAAGCACCCCGAGGACGGGCGCCTCGCATTTCTCCAACCACTTGAAACGCATCCGCTCCACGCCAAGCAGGGTCAGCCAGGTGAAGGCCAGCATCGCCGCCCAGGTGCCCGCCGCGAGGATGATGCTGAGCAACGACACGCCGCCCCAGCCGAACTGCACGCCGGCGAGATAAACCGGCAACAGGCCCTCGCAGGGGGAAAAGGTCAGCATCGTGAACAGCCCGCCCACCGCCGCCCAGTCGCTTGTGCGCGCAACGGGCTTCACCGGTTCGTGGTCGTGATCGTGGCCCGGATGGTGGCAGTGGCCCTCGATCCATTCGCCGTGGCCGTGCGTCCAGCCCTTCCAATGCCGGAACAGGATCAACAGGCCCATGGCGATGAGCGCCCCGCCCGCCACGTAGGGGAAATAGCCCGCCCAGTGCTCGTCGATCTGCAGGCCGAACCACGCCAGCGCCAGGCCCAGCCCGGTCATCACGAGCATGTGACCGCCGGAGCACAACGTGACCATCAGCAACGCCCGGCCCCGCGACCAGCCCTGCGCCCGCGCCACGACCACGAACGGCAGCCAGTGGGTCGGGATCGCCGCATGGATGAACGCCACGGCGAGACCGGTGGCAGCGAGGGTGAAGAAGGCGGCAAGATCCATGGAGTGGTTTAGGCGGACCCACCCTAGCAAAGTCGTCAAGCCCCCTTGTGATGTTCCGGCCTGGAGGGCCCAGCTCCGGCTGGGCCGCGGCTCAGTTGGAGCTGAGCCCTCCACAAATAATTATCCCTTCAAAAACGCATACGCCTCGCGAAACACGCGCTTCGCGTCGGTTTCCACGTTGCGGCCGTGGCCGACGATCACGCGGTCGAAATCCCATTCCAAAATGCGATCGAGCGAGGCGCGGGCCGCGGCCTTGTCCTTCATTAGCGTTTTCGCCAGCAGAGTGGGCCCGAAACGGTTCCACGCGCCATATGCGCGCATCAACAGCGCAAACCACCACGAACCGTCGGGACCGAGGTTGAAGGCCAGATCGGCGATGATGAGGCTGCGCGAAGCAGCATGGAAAAACACGACCTCGTTCAGTTTCGGCATGCCGCGCACAAGATGTTGTTCCAGCACGCCGGCCCAGTCAGGATGCGGCGCATCGGACAGCTCCGCACCGAAACGCACATCTTTTTTCTGCGCCGCAAGACCCGGTGCGGCATGAAAAAGCGCCTGCGGAAACTCCGCCTGAAATTCGCGCAGGCACTCGTCATGCCAGAGAATCGGTCCGACCACATGGCGCACCTCGCCGAGCGCGGCGAGTTCAGCCCGCAACGCAGGCGTCATTGGCACGGGCGAATGAATCCACAACCCACCGCCCGGCAGACGCACGACCACGATCTGCCGCCCAAGCGGCATGCCCATCGCTCGATAAGGCACGCGATGAACCCAAAGATCAGCGTGGAGCGATTGGAGCAGAGGCATGACGGATGAATTTCACCACGAAACACACGAAAGACACGAAAAACCAATCCCAACAGGAAACCATTGATCCACGCTAATAGACGCCAATCAGACTGTTTCGCTCAAAGAGGAGGCCGCCCTCTGCCATTCCGGGAGATTCATGCGGTAAAAACCATGAACAGCCAAGAAGCCGACTCGGGATTGGGGTTGGTTTTATCAAACACTGAACGGTGCGCAGTCATGACAGGCAACTCCGCCGTCTTTCCATTCGTGTTCCTTCGTGTCCATTCGTGGTTCAATTGAATTGTTTCGATCGAACCGGAGGTGGCAGGACACAAATCCAAGGAAACATCCGGTTCGCCCTTCCTACTGTATCCTTCGCTTCACGCAGGATGACACACCAGCGAAACACCCGAACCCTTTGGTGTGTTTCGTGTATTTCGTGGTGCCCATCCTTCCTCACGAAACCGGCGCGATGGTCTCCGCCACGGGAACGCGGTAGGCTTTGATCGCCGGCACAAAACCGCCAAGCGCGCACAGGCCCACGAAGGTTAGCGGGCCCCACCAGAAAACCGGATTCCACCGGAGCGGTTCCAGCACCACGCCGGTCTGCGCTTGGATGATGCCGGTCACGACCGCCGCGAAACCCGCGAACACCGCGAGGCCGGTCACCGAGCCGAGCAGGCCGATGACGGCCGCCTCGCCCACCACGGCGCCAAACACCGTGCGCCGCCGCGCGCCGAGCGCGCGCAGGATGGCGATGTCGCGCTGCCGCGCGCTCATCGAGTTGTAGATGCTCACCAGCACCGAGGCCGACGCCACGACCGCGACCAGCCACGCGAGCAGCGTCAGCACCTTGTCCACCCAGCTGATCTTGTTGAACAGGTCGGCCACGATGGCGCCGATGGGATACGCGAAGGTCATCTTGTTGCCCTGCTTGTTGATCATCATGTCGAGCATGAGACCGGCGGTCGGCGCGCGCAGCTGGATGAGCACCGCGCTCACATCGGCCGCCGCGCGCACATCGTGTCCGCCCATCGTTTGCACACCGGTGAGCGGAATCCAGATCACGCGATCGGCCGGTGTGCCGGTGGGTTCGAGCACGCCGACCACGGTATAAACCTCCTCGTGCTGCGCTTTTGGATCGTAGGCGAGACCGTGATACGGCTGAAAGGTGTCCCCTGTTTTCCAACCGAGCTGCCTGGCGGCGTAAGCGCCGACGACCGCCTCGCGCGTGCCGTCATCGAAGAACTTCCCGCCGGCGGTGACGGCGTATTTGCGACCGGACAGATACTCGACGTCGAAGTAAGCGGGCGTGGTGCCGACGATGCGCCAGCCTTCGTAATTGTCGCCCACCGCGATCG
This sequence comes from Opitutales bacterium, assembly GCA_044507675.1. GTDB lineage: Bacteria > Verrucomicrobiota > Verrucomicrobiia > Opitutales > Opitutaceae > Lacunisphaera. The sequence continues at coordinate 8,260 of JBIQJF010000058.1, forward strand.
GGATGGCGGCTTTGATGGCCGGATGGCGGCTGATGGCCGCAACGTCCGCCGGGGGTAGATTGCCCGGCGAGGCCTCGAGGTGGAAGATGGCGTTGAGCACCAACTGAAGCTTGGAACCGCGCGCGCCGAGCACGGCGTCGAACCCCGAGGTGGTGGACGAGAACACGGCCTGCGACTGCGTTTTCACCACCCACACCGTCAGCAGCAACCCCGCCGCGAGCGCGATGCTGCCCGCGGTCACGAACGTCGAGAGCGCGTGCTGGCGAAGACTGCGGTATATCAAATTCCAAATCATTTTTGGAAAATCCCAAACGCCAAAGTTCCAAACGCCAAACCAAGGAGATATCCTTTCCGGAATTCGGATTTCTTTGGAGTTTGGACTTTTGGAGTTTGGCGTTTCATGACGCGTTGGGCGTGACTGCCCGGTTTAGATCCGCAAACGCGGTGACATTCTCGAACTGCGCCAGCACCCCTTCGTCGTGACTCACGAGCAGGAGCGCGGCGCCGTTTTCACGGCAGACCTCACGGATAAGCGCGAGCGCCTCGCGACTGTTGCGGGGGTCGAGATTGCCGGTGGGTTCGTCGGCCAGCACGAGTTTGGGCCGGTTCGCCAGCGCGCGCGCCACGGCCACGCGTTGTTGCTGGCCGGTCGAAAGCTGGCGCGGATAGTGCCGCAGCTTGTCGCCGAGGCCGACGCGCCGGAGCAGCGCCTCGGCGTGCGCGCGGTCCACGCCGGGACCGAAGGCCATGCCGAGTTCCACGTTTTCGAGGACGGTGTGACCCTGCAGCAGGTTGAAGGTCTGGAAAATATAACCGATGGTCTCCGCGCGCAGCCGGTCGCGCGCCGCTTCGCCGAGCGCGGCGATGTCGCGGCCGGCCAATTCGATGCGACCGGCATCGGGAGCGAGGATGCCCGCGATCAGGTGCAGGAAGGTCGTTTTACCCGATCCGCTCTCGCCGCGCAACGCGACTTGGGCACCGGCTTCGAGCGAAAATTGCGCCACGTCGACCACCCGGTGTGAACCGTAGGTCTTCGTCAAATCATGCACAGCAAGCAGCAACATTGGCAGCGTTATTAGAATCCACACCCAGACTCAGCCGCTATAAAACGTCAAATGTTACCGCCTCGCGCGGGGACTTTGAACTGGCTTCAAAATGCGTTTATGACAAATTCGCGCACCAACTGATTCTACCCCATGATCACCACACACACTTGGAAAAAAGTGGGCGTGCTGGCTGCCGCATTGGCTGCATCCGCCCCTCTCGCCCTCGCTGGCGAAGCTGACATCAAGATCCCCGATCTGAGCACCGTCAGCTTCGACGGTTTGGGAGGCATGAGCGGTCTCACGCTCATGTATCTGGGCATCGTCATCTGCGCCATCGGCGCGGCGTTCGGACTCGTGCAATACTGGCAGACCAAGGCCCTGCCGGTGCACGCGTCGATGGCAGCCGTTTCCCACACCATCTGGGAAACCTGCAAAACGTATCTCTTCACGCAGGGCAAATTCCTCGCGATCCTCTGGACGCTCATTGCCGCGTGCATGATCTACTATTTCGGCTTTCTCTCGCACATGGGCGCGGGGCATGTCGTTGTCATCCTGCTCGCGTCGGTGCTCGGCATCCTCGGCAGCTACGGCGTGGCGTGGTTCGGCATTCGCATCAACACCGTCGCCAACAGCCGCGCGGCGTTCTCCGCCCTGCAGGGCAACCCGCTCGCCACCCTTTTCATCCCGCTGCGCTCCGGCATGAGCGTGGGTCTGCTGCTCGTGTGCGTGGAGCTCTTCTTCATGATCTGCATCCTGGTGTTCCTGCCGCGCGACCTTGTCGGCCCGTGCTTCATCGGTTTCGCCATCGGTGAATCGCTCGGCGCCTCGGTGTTGCGCATCTGCGGCGGTATCTTCACCAAGATCGCGGATATCGGCTCCGACCTCATGAAGATCGTCTTCAAGCTTCCCGAAGACGACCCCAAGAACCCCGGCGTGATCGCCGACTGCACGGGTGACAATGCCGGCGACTCTGTCGGGCCGACCGCTGATGGCTTCGAAACCTACGGCGTGACCGGTGTCGCGCTCATCGCCTTCCTTGCCCTCGCACTCACCGCGAGTCCTGCGCTCTGCGCCATCCTCATCATCTGGCTGTTCGTGATGCGCGCTCTGATGATCGTCACCTCATTGCTCTCCTATGGAATCAACCAGCTGCTCTCGAAGGCGAAATACGGCGGCCTGCGCGACTTCGACTTCGAAGCTCCCCTCACCCATCTCGTGTGGATCACCTCCGCTGTCTCCATCGGCGTCACCTTCCTCGCCTCATGGTTCCTGCTCGCGCAGCAGCCCGGCATCGACCCGGCGCTCTGGTGGGTGCTCTCCATCATCATTTCCTGCGGCACCGTCGCCGGCGCGCTGATTCCCGAATTCACCAAGGTCTTCGTCAGCACCAACAGCCGCCACGTGAAGGAGGTCACCAATTGTTCCCAGCACGGCGGCGCTTCGCTCAACATTCTTTCCGGGTTCGTCGCGGGCAATTTCTCCGCGTTCTGGATGGGCCTGTGCATCATGGCGCTGATGTGGGTTTCCTACCACTTCTCGCAAAATCCCGCGCTGCTCACGCTCATGCCCGCGAAGTTCGCCTTCGCCGCGCCGATTTTCGCCTTCGGTCTCGTCGCCTTTGGCTTCCTTGGCATGGGTCCGGTCACCATCGCGGTGGACAGCTACGGCCCGGTCACCGATAACGCGCAATCCGTTTACGAACTCTCGCAAATCGAGGGCAAGCCCGGCATCGCCGCCGAGATCGAGCGCGACTTCCGCTTCAAGCCCGACTTCGAGAATGCGAAATACCAACTCGAGAAAGGCGATGGCGCGGGCAACACCTTCAAGGCCACCGCCAAACCCGTGCTCATCGGCACAGCGGTCGTCGGCGCAACCACGATGGTGTTCGGCATCATCATTCTCCTGCAGAATCTCTATCAGCACCAACTGGACACCGGCATCGCCGGCCCGTTCAAGGAAGTCGTGGCCGCGCTCTCCATCGTGCAGCCCGAAGTTATCCTCGGCCTCATCATGGGCGGCGGCGTCATCTACTGGTTCACCGGCGCGTCCTGCCAGGCGGTCGTCACCGGCGCCTATCGCGCCGTGGTTTACATCAAGGAGCACATGAAGCTCGACGCCACCACCGCCTCCGAAAAGGACTCCAAGGAGGTCGTGCGCATCTGCACCGTCTATGCGCAGAAGGGCATGTGGAACATCTTCATCGTCGTGTTCTGCTTCTCCCTCGCGCTGCCCTTCTTCAATCCCTACTTCTTCATCGGCTATCTCATCGGCATCGCCTTCTTCGGTCTCTTCCAAGCCATCTTCATGGCCAACGCCGGCGGCGCTTGGGACAACGCCAAGAAGATCGTCGAAGTCGAACTCCGCCAGAAAGGCACCGACTTGCACGCCGCCACCGTCGTCGGCGACACCGTGGGCGATCCGTTCAAGGACACCTCTTCCGTGGCCATGAATCCGGTCATCAAGTTTACCACGCTCTTCGGCCTGCTCGCGGTGGAAATTGCAGTCACGATGACCAACGTCACCGCCAAGCACGCCATCGGCGGCGTGTTCTTCGCGCTCGCGCTCGTCTTCGTGTATCGCAGCTTTTACGGCATGCGCATTCCCGACGAGAAGACGGCGTGATTTGGTAATGTGTTCATCGGGCGGCCCCCGCCCTTTCGAGGCCGCGGCTGACCCCGCGGCCTTTTTGTTTCCGGATGTAGCGGCGCTCTATGAGCGTCGATCTTCTGTCATCGGCGGACACAGACCGCCGCTACAGTCCATCCGTGACTGTCCGTGTAATCCGCGGCCAAAAACACCGGTCCGCGTGTTTTGCGTATTCCGCGGTGATTCCCGTTCGCCGTCCCATCCCATTCGCGGGAATCGTGGGACAAATCCTCTGTGCCGCCACGGAGCACATACGACTGTTCATAAAAATCGTGAAACCTCCGCCTCGGAGCGCGGTCAGTTTTGCGCGCGCCCGGTTTTCCGCGGCGTCGCCAATACCAAACCTACTCGTATGAAAAAGTTCCTGCTTCCCCTGTTTCTCGCCAGCGTTGTCGCGGCCTCTGCGCAGACGCTCGTCACCGGCTTTGATGTCGGTTACCTCATTGATGCCGACGAAACCTACACAACCGGACGCCTCGGCTGGGAGTTCAAAGCCAACGAAACTTTCAGCCACGAACTCGGCGCTGAAATCGGCTACACCCGCGCCAGGGAAGCCGGCGGCAAAGCCACGCTCCTGCCCGTCACCGCCAATTATCGCCTCAACAGCGTCATCAGCGGACGCCTCGGCTACTACTTCGGCGTCGGCGCCGGCTTCGCCCGCGTGCGCGCCGATGGTGCGAGCACTAACGGACCCGTCAGCTTGCGCGACACCTCCTTCGCCGCCCAAGGCTTCACTGGCCTCACGTGGCACGCGTCCGACACCGTCGCTTTCACGGCCGGCGCCAAATACCTCTGGGTTGACGACGTTCGCCTCGCCGGCACCTCGGTCGAAGTCGGCGACGACATCGCCTTCTCCCTCGGTCTCCAGGTCAAATTCTGAGGCTCACTTGGTGTGTGTAGGACGGGATTTCCAAATCCCGCCGCGAACAAACCTTCATCCCTCCTCCTTTCGTTCAGATCAGTGTGTGTGCAAACCGCCGCGTGGAGCTTCAGCCCTCCACGCGGCTTTTTCTTTGGAGGCCAACTTTGTCGAACCATAGCCTCGGCGACCCGGCGGTTGGATCTGATTCGAATGTAGGAGGGGCTTTACGCCCCGACCCGCTCCTCGCCACGGTGCGCCTGCCCTGGTCTCTCGTCCCTGGTCCTTGGACCCTGATCCCCAGACCCCAGCTCCCTCCAGACCCCAAATAGTCCTTGATCAATTCTCCGGCCGGATCGATCCGATCTCGGCGTGCCGCCCAAGAAGCCCCGCAAGCCTGCGTCCTCATCCCCTTCTGTAAAACGGGGTCGCCGAACCCCACCTAAACCGGCCAAGACCGGTGTGATTTACCCGGACCACGATGCATCGTTTCGCCCCGAAGATGCCATCGTAGCTGAAGGCCCCGAGGTTCTCCAACCCTCCCGTCTTGCCTACCGCGACGACACCCGCGGGCTCTGGCTTTACCACGGCGATTGCCTGGAGGTGATGGATACCCTCCTTGCCAAGTATTCCGGTGGCGTGTTCGACATGATTTTCGCCGACCCGCCCTACTTTCTCTCCAATGGCGGCATCACCTGCCACGCCGGCAAAATGGTGAAGGTGGACAAAGGCGCTTGGGACAAATCCCGCGGTCCTGAACTCAACCACGAGTTCAACACCGAGTGGCTTCGTCGTTGCCAGGCACTTCTCAAGCCCAACGGCACGATTTGGGTGAGCGGCACGCACCACGTCATCTTCTCCGTGGGCTACGCCATGCAGCAGCTCGGTATGAAGATGCTGAATCAGGTCACGTGGCAGAAACCCAATCCCCCGCCCAATCTCGCCTGCCGCTACTTCACGCATTCCACCGAAACGATTCTCTGGGCCGCCAAGAACGAGAAGAGCCGCCACCGCTTCAACTACACCGACATGAAGCGCGCCAACGGCGACAAGCAAATGAAGGATGTGTGGACCTTCACCGCGCCCAAGCCCGATGAAAAGCTCCTTGGAAAACATCCCACGCAAAAACCCGTCGCTCTCCTCGAACGCATCATCTTGTCCTCCACTGCGCCCGGCGATCTCGTCCTCGACCCCTTCATGGGCAGCGGAACGACGGCCGTAGTTAGTGTTGGCTTGAATCGTAAGTTCGCAGGACTCGACGCCGACATTCGGTGGGTGGAGCTAGCCACTCGTAGATTGCACGGCACTGGGGGGGGGGGGGGGGATAATCTGATGCCGATGGTGATGCCATTTGAAGAGGCGTGGAGAAAGCTCGTGGCCGAGCGAGTGGACACATCACGCGACTTGGTAGTTATCACCAAAAGAGACATTGAGGAGACAACCGGAAACGAGCTCCGACTGATGGCGAAGATGGACTCGACGGCAGATATTCCCGCTGCACTTCGAGAGCACGGCTACTTTATACTTCCGATAAAGAACGGCGAGTATGTGTTAGTTCGTGAAAACGGCTATCACCAGCTCGAGCAACTGCCTTCCCCACCTTCGGTGTTCCGTCCAAGTCTTGACTTCGAATTGCTTACTTTGGGCGTGGGCAATGCCGAGATGCAGCACCTCGACTACTGTTATAATACCGGTTTGTTCGAGCATTTTGGCGCAACCACCGGATTGCGGCAGACCATTCGCGGCAAAAAGCGCATGCCCGCAGTGGCCTTTTCTGTTGGCAGTATCGGCCCGATCAATGTTCGTGCCGGAGTTCAAGTCGAGGTCGACTCGGGCTGCGAGAGCCGATCCGAAGTAATTTTAATCGAGGCTAAAACTGGTGAACCCAAGGATTTTATAATCAGGCAGGTTTATTATCCATATCTACAATGGCGCCGGGAGATTCCAACTAAGCAAATCCGGTCTTGGTTTTTCCGCTCTCACATGGTCGCGGATCGACGACTCTATGAATTTTGGGAGTATTCTTTTGAAGATGACGCGCAGTATCGTTCGATAAAGTTCCAGCGTGGTGAATCGTTCTTTGTTGAAGCGCACCAAAGCAGAATGTCGGTAGATGAACTTCTGCGAAGTCACTTCTCACGTATTCGTAGCACTAACCAATGGAATGTGCCCCAAGCTGATAATTTCGCTAAGGTCGCCGAAATGCCGCTCTTGATAGCGCAGGGCATAAACACAGCAAAGACTGTAGCTGAGCATTACGAATTCGATCCACGCCAAAGCAGCTATTATCGGCAGGCTGCTGAGTTTTTGGGGCTCGTGACCACAAATGCCGATCGTCAATACACGCTAACGGACTTGGGCTCCGAATACGTATCTCGCGCAGCTGATGATCGTCGAAAAATATTGGCAGAGCTCGTCGCCAACTTCCCTCCAATGAGGGCCGTCCTTGAAATGTCTGCAAGCGGCCGGTCTTTCAAAAAGGAAGATGTGGCACGGGTCATCGCACGACATGCCAATATTGGGGGCTCAACACCAGGGCGTCGAGCGGCTACACTGACTTCGTGGCTTAAGTGGCTCGGGTCTGCCACAGGTGCTATTGAGCAAGAGGCCGGACTTTTCCGCGCTAGTTAGTTTACGTGATTGCAGTTGCTGCAATTTCTCTCGCCGTTGCTGTGCAGCAACGACGCAGCAGATGATTAGCAGAATTTTTCACCAAACTTATTTCAATAACCGATACACTCCCGGTGATTCGAAATCGATGACCTGATCGTCGCGGAGTTCTTGCAGGACCCGGCTCATTGTCTGGGCTGGTGTTACACCAACCGACCCGACTTCGAGAGCTACATGGGACAGCTCCTCCTCAATAAGCTCTTGGCGAGTGAAGACGTCGGTGCCCTTCCGTTTTGAAAGACGCATGATGGAGGCCAGCACACTGCTTTTCCAATCCACGGCGAAACGAGATCAACCACTGGATCCGCGGTCAACCCCGCCACAAATCGACCGCGCAGATTGATCACGCCTAACCAGTTAGAGAGAATTTTTTTCACGTCCTTCGTGCAACCACCCTCATCTCTGCTCCGCTGCGGCGAATCGCTGCCCAATCCGGTTTTCACCAACGACAACATCTACGCCTTCGAGCCCGAGCTGGCCCGCCTCTACCCCGACAGCCGCCTTCGTTCCATTGAGTTGGAACTACGGCGCGCCAAGACCGGCACATCCAACCGAAAATCCGTCAGCCGCTTTCTCGTGGCCAAGACCACTGCCGACCGTTCACGGTTCGCCGGCACGCAAAGTCGCGCCACCGTCAGACCATCAGCAGACTTCGACGCGTATCACCTAAGCCGCGAGCTGCACCATCTCCCCGGGTGGGAGTTTGGCCATCTCTGCTTTGATCTCGGCAACGCTCATGCCCGGAAGGTTCTCCCTTCCCCGGTCAAAATCAAGTCTCCAGCCCCGGGCGCCCGGCGTCTTGTGCTCTGAGTTTTCACGCCTTTTCGCGGCCAAGACCTCCGGCGTCAACGCTTCTGCTTTCTCAGCCCGACGTGAAAACCGAGCTCCTTGCGCGGCGGTTCCGGCAGCGGCGCCAGCAACGGCCGGAGCTTCTCGTAGATGTCCCGCAGGATGACGTCATGTGTCACCAGCTTTTTATCAATCTCCGCCAATCGCTTGAAAATCACCGCGCTGGTCATGAGTTCATCCTTCATCCGCACAAAGGCCCGGACGACATACACGCTCATGGCCGTGGCCTTCGGACTGCGCAGAACATTGGCTGCCATCACGGCACCGTGTTCCGTGAAAACCCACGGCAGATACTTCCGGTGTCGGCCACGTCCTGTATCGGGAGGCTGGCCACCCTCTAAGGTCGCAATTTGCGATCTTAGAGCACCGGCCTCTTCCCGGTTCACTTGGAAAACGAAATCGTCGGGAAACCGTTTCCGGTTGCGCTTGAACGCTTCGTTGAAGCGTGAAGTCGAAACCCCATAAAGGCGGGCCAGATCGGAATCCAAGATCACACGCTGGCCCCGTATCGTGAAGATGCGCTCGGAGAGCGAATGAGAGTCGGAAGCAGGCATGGGCGACAGAGGATGAGTTGTTCCGCGTGGACGGTCCGCCTTCGTGCAAGACATCGGCGGAACAGAGCGGTGTGCGTCGGCCCGCTCTGAAGAAACCATCCCGCCGCGTCGCGCCAAGACCAAATCCACCGCGTCGGCCGATGACAACGGGGTGAACACCGCAGGGACCGGCCCCGGTTATGACTTGCGTGGACGGGGTGTCGGGCGGAAAAGCGTTGAGGCATGGCGGCATCTGCCGCTTCTTCGCCGCTCCCCCAACGGGCCTGAGGGGGAATCCATACCAAACCTACATCCCATGAAAAAGTTCGTTTCACTCGCCCTTGTGGCAGCCAGCCTGGCGGTCTCCGCCCGGGCTCTCGTCGTCGGCGCCGATGCCGGCTACCTCATCGATTCCGAAGAGGAATACATTTCCGGCCGCGTCGGCCATGCCTTCGCTTCCAACGACTCGCTCATTCACCAAGTGGAACTCGAGCTTGGCTACAGCAACCAGAAGGAATCGGGCGTCAAAGGTTCCTTCCTGCCCCTCACGGTCAATTACCGCGCCGAATCCATCGCCGCCAACAAACTCGGTTTCTATTACGGCATCGGCGCCGGTCTCGCCCGCACCAAGGTCAGCGGCTTCGGCGTCTCCGACAGCGACACTTCGTTCGCGGCGCAGGGTTTCGTGGGCCTGAGCTACCAGGTGTCAGCCAACGGCGCGATCCATCTCGGAGTGAAATACATCTGGATCGACGACGTGAAGCTCCTCGGTTCCAGCATCGACGTGGGCGACGACGTCGCCCTCTCCGCTGGCTTCAGCGTGAAGTTCTGAGATCCAGATAAATCTCTCCTCATCAGGCCGCGGATTCGTCCGCGGCCTTTTTTGTGCCGGTTCTCCCTCGGCGAACAGAGGCGCACACCCTCCGATTTCCGAGTCGATCGGGAGAGAGCGAAACAACTCACGAAAATTGTAGGAGGGGCTTTACGCCCCGATTCTACTGGTGCGAGTGCCATTCCATCGGAGCGTAAAGCCCCTCCTACAGTTCAGAACCGTAACGCCTCTTTCGTGTGTTCCGTGGTTGATCTCTGCGCCTGATCCTTTGCCACGGTTATGGCCGACCGGGTCGTGCTCATCCGCGGTTAAAGCTGCTCCGGTCTTTTTGCGCTTTTTGCGCCTCTTGTGGCCAATGATCGGACTACTCCACCGAATTTATCCGTGCCCACTCGTGTCATCCGCGGCTTGTCTCCGCACCACCGGATTCCGTCACAGCCCCGGATTTTTCCTTTCGTGTATTTCGTGGGTTTCGTGGTCAATCATTCCCCATGTCCGATGAGCTCCTGATCCTTGGCGTGCGGCTGGCCGGCGCGTTCCACTTCGTTACGCTCGTGCTCGCGTGCTTCACCCCCATCCCGCCGGACTGGGACAAAAATCTCGCCGCGCTGCCGCCCATCCACCGGCGCTTTTCCATCGCGCAAAACTTTTCCATCGGCGCCACGATCGTTGTGCTCGGCCTTCTCAGTTTGTTCTACGCCCCCGAGCTGGTCGCCGGTTCGCCCCTCGCCCGCGCGGTCTCCGCCGCCACCGGCTTTTTTTGGGGCGGGCGCCTCTGCGTGCTGCCGTGGCTCGGCGTGCGCCCGGTGCTCACCACCCCCGCGCTGAAGCTCGGTTACGCGCTGCTGCTTGCCGAGTGCGCCATCTACGCCGTCGCCTATCTGCATCTGGCCGTGCGGTGAGCCTGCGCTCATCATTTTAACCGATGCGGCGCATCAGGTTTATCAACTAACGCCGGTGCCACGACCGCGGGTAGAGTGTGGGCATGAACTCACCACACCCAGTTCGCCGCTCCGTTCGCCGCCTGCTCTTCCCCATCCTCGCCGCCGCGCTCGCTTTCGGGCTCACCGGCTGCGTGGGCTTCTGGGGCCAGCGCCGCCACCACGAGGCCAGCAGCGTCGTGCAGTTCCTCTACCCCGACCAGATGCCTTTCGTGCAACCGCAGATCCCTACGCTGCGCCTGCCGCTGCGCGTGGGCGTGGCCTTCGTGCCCGCCGGTGTCGCGAGCGGCCGGGGATACGGCGCGATCGACGCGGGTTTCACCGAACAGCAAAAGGTCGAACTGATGCGCAAGGTCGCCTCCCAGTTCAAGTCCCTCCCCTTCGTCCAATCCATCGAGCTCATTCCCGCGACCTACCTGCGCCCGGGCGGCGGCTTCGACAATCTCGACCAGATTCGCGCCATGCTCGGTATCGATGTCATCGCGTTGCTCGCCTACGATCAGGCGCAGACCTCCACTGACACGGAAGCCAGCATCGCTTACTGGACGATCGTGGGCGCCTACGTGGTGCCGGCGCAATCGCAGGCCACCCACACGCTCATGGAAGCCGTCGTTTACGACATTCCCAGCCGCAGCCTGCTCTTCCGCGCGCCCGGCACGAGCACGGTCAAAGGCCACGCCACGTTGTTGCGCAACAGTTCCGAACTGCGCAAGGACTCGGCCCGGAGCTTTGAGGAGGCCGCCGGACAGATGACCACGAATCTCGCGCAGGAGCTGGAGCTCTTCAAAGTCCGCGCCCGCGAAGAACCGCACACCGTAAAGATCGAGCACAAGCCCGGCTACACCGGCGGCGGCTCGCTCGACGTGGGTTTTGCCCTGCTGCTCATCGTGCTCCTCGGCACCGCCGCCGTGCGCTCGTTGCGCAAACAAGCCTGAATGAAACGTATCGAACCACAGAGACACCAAGGCACGAAGCCGAGCCCAATGTAGCCGGGGTTATTGACCCCGGACCGGCCTCCGCGAGGCCAGTTACAATAGACTCCTCCACCTTTCGTCATGAAATCGCTCCGCGTCCCGCCGCTCGTGTTCGCCTTGCCCGCGCTGCTGATCGCATTCGCCCCTGGGTCGCGCGATTCACTCGTGCTTGGGCGCGACGCACTGCTCCACGGCGAAATCTGGCGGTTGTGGACGGGGCACTGGGTGCATTTCTCGGCGTCGCATCTCGGATGGAATCTCCTCGTGCTGCTCGCCGCCGGCACGTGGCTGGAGTATCTGCGACCCGGCCTTTTGCTCCGCCACGCGCTGGCCGCACCGCCCCTCATCGGGTTGGCCATCCTTTGCTGCGAACCGATGCTGAGCTCCTATGGCGGATTGTCGGGCTTGGCCACCGGTGTGGTCGTGCTGCTCGCGTTGCATCAATGGCGTTCACCCGGTGCGGAACGCTGGCTGTGGACGAGCGTGCTGGCGTTGGTGGCCATCAAATGCGGCACCGACCTGCTGCAACTCAGCCCGGGGATCGTGCGCTATGACGAATTTGCCGTGCGCACTTCGACCACTGCCCACGCTGTCGGCGCCAGCATCGCCGCGTTGCATCACTTTCTGAGCCGGCAGCGGCAGGCGACTCCACCAGTGGCACCGGAGCTAGTTTGAAATCCCCTCTATGAAGCCGGAACTATGCAGTGGGATGTGGGTCAGCGCGCTTGCGCGCGCCCTGGAAATGCGCC
>JBIQJF010000014.1:0-91559 GCA_044507675.1 Opitutales bacterium
AAGGACTCATCCTCGCGGATGAAACCCTCTACGGCTTCTCATTCCTACTTGTTAGAGCGGCTGCCGGCCCAGCGTGCCCTTGAGCGAGTCGAGGTAGGCCGGGGGGGTGACCTTCGCCAGTTCGGCGCGGGCGGCGGCGAGGCGTTCGGCGAGGCCGAGCTCTGCCACCGTTTCGGCGTTGGCTGGGTCGGCGGTGAATTGCTCCAGCGTCTTCACGTGGCGCGTCCAAAGCGCGATGTCGGCCTGCTGCTTGGCCTTGAGGCGCGCCGCATACCAGTCGCTGGCCAGCAGGGCTTCGCGCGTGAAGAGCGCGCGGATTTCCGGAGCATCGAGTCCTTTGCCCTCGTATTGGCCGTGCGCCATGATGTGCAGCAACGCTTTCAGCGGCGGGCAGGCGAGCGAAACCGTGCCGTCGGCGAAATAGTGCTTCGCCACACGCTCGTGCGTGGCGCAGATGTTGTCCATGCCATCCACGAAGCAGCCCATGTCCTGCTGCTCGGGGCGCAGCATCTCGAGCGTGAATACCGAGTGCGGATGCGTGAAGACGCGGCCGAAGAACACGCGGGCGAACTTCGCCGTGATGCGATAGCCGAGGCGGCTGGCCAGCACCTTGCGGCCTTCCCATTCGAAATCCTGGCATTGTTCGAGGTAGCCGTGCTCGAAGAGAAACTTCGGATCGCGCTCCCCGGCGCTCATGCGGCTCCAGACTTCAGGAATCAGCAGGCTCACATCGTGATCCACGCGACACTTCGGACCGACGTAACCGGCAGCCGAAATGAACGCGGGTTGCGCCGTGAGAATCTGCGCGACGAGCGCGGCGTTGAGATCGAGGATCGTGGGCAGGCAGTTGAACGGCCCCTTCGTCAGCGCACCTTCGGAACCGGCACCGGTCGTCGAGGGCGATTTGCCGGTCATGGAGCTGATGTATTCCATGAACAGTTCCGGCAGCTCCATGTGGTGGATCGGATTGTAAACCGCGAGCGACCGGATGCGCGACGCCGGCTCGGGCGGGTTGTTGCGGCGGCCGGGCACGAGAGCATCCACCGGCGTGGGCACAGGCGCGTCGGCGGGCAACCGGCGGTGCAGGCGCGTGGCCATGCGCGCAAGATGCACGCCGCGCGCGTCCACGAGATCAGGACGCAACTGCAGGTAACGCGGATTCTTCGAAGGCTTGCCGTCAACGATGCGCGGATGCGCGGACGAGACGAACCAGGCCGGACCGGGCGCACCCTCGGAGGCGGCGCGCACGAGCTGCTGCATCGGCGCCGTGTATTTCGAGAACCCGATGGCATCGTCCACCAGCGCGCGGGCGTCGGTTTGCGAGAGCGGTTCGAAGTTGGAAATAAAATTACCGGGCTGCGCCAGCTCGAGCTCAGTGAGCTTGTCGTAACCGCGGTGGATCGCCTCGTCAGGACGCTGGAAGAGGCGCGTCTCGCAGTTCTGCACGAATTTCCGCGAAGGCTCGTCCGGCGTGGCACCGGGCACGACGACGGACGCCGTAATATCGTCCTCCATCTGGATCTTGTAGGCGGGATGGTAGTCCTCGCGCAGGCCGAACACACGCCACGCGCCGTCGGCGTCGTAACCGATGCGCAGGTAGCTGGCTGTGAGCTTGCGGTTGTCACACTTCAGCTCGTTGCCGGGGTTGCCGTTAATGAGGTCCACCGAGAAGTGTTCGCGCCAGTTGTCGCCCCACGTGTGCGAGTAGTGCCGCTTCACCACGAAAACGATTTCCTTGAGATATTGCGGGATGGAGCGCAGCCACGCGTTGTATTCGTCGGAATACTCGCGCTCGGCGGGCGTGAGGAGCTTGATGACGGAGCCGAGCGAACGTTCGGGGCTGAGAATGGGGCGGTGGTCGGGCGTGCGTTTGCCGGGTTCGCGGAAACGTGTGGAATAGTCGCGGTTGATGAGCGCGGCCACGCGATCCATGTCCTGCTCATAGTCGGCCACGAAAACCGGACCAGGCAGAATAGCGTCGGAGATCGGCTTGGAAATCTCGGACTTGCCGCCGCCGGAGACCGTGCAGGGCTTGTGGCAGAGTGTGCCCTCGGCGACGGTGCCGACGAGATGCCACGCGGTGTGCGGGGGCGGCTGCTCGATGTGGACCTTGTATCCAGAGGGTCTCACGTAGGTGCGGCCGGCCATGAGCGGCAGCGTTTGTGTCTGCCCGTCGCGGGTCCAGGTGACGGTCTGGGCGTTGAGATCGAAAGCCACGTCCTCCGGCACATAGAGGATATCGGGATACTCGCGGTCCACGGCGTAGCCTTCGGACTTCACGTCCATCAGCGTCGCATATTTTTCCGCCACTTCGGCAAACGAATGACCGCGCTGCTGCACATGCGCGCTGCCGGAAAATTCCTCGCCCAGATCGTAAGTCGGATAAACCAGCGCGCCCCCGGCATGCTCTTCCTCGGCGAGACCGAAGAGATTGGCCGAGTAGCTGATCTGGGTCTTCACCTCTTTCTTGCAGTAACCGAAATAATTGTCGGCGATGAGCGTCACGACCACGCCCGCGGCATCGCGGGCGCAAACCTTGAAGGCTGAGCCGCCGTTGTAGGACTCGTCCTCTTTTTTCCAGCACATGCCATCGCGCCGCTGGCGCTCCGTGGCTTGATCGAAATGCGGCAGGCCGAGGTCTTTCTTGCGCAAGCCCGTGAGATGCGGCGCGAGAATGACGCAGCCGGTGTGGCCGGTCCAATGCACCGGATCGAGCGCGGCATCGTTCGCCGGCAGGCTGGGATCGCCCGCGTTGCCGAAGATGTTTTCGACGAAATCCAGATTGGCCACGAGCGAACCGGGGACAAAGAAGCGCACTTCGAGACTTTTCTCTTCGGAAAAGCCGGACACGGCGGGCACCACGAGCGGGCGCAACAGCAGTGATACGAAGCAACTGGTGCCGACGGAATCGTTGGCGGTGTAGGGCAGGCGGGCGAGATCCGCGGGCGGCTGCAGCGCGCGCTCCAGCATCCGCACGAAGGCGACGGGCGGCACGGCGAGCTTGTCGTCGGGCACGGGCAGGCCGCCCTCGACGATGTGGAAAACGCCCTGCGTGGTGCGGCGATCGCTGGCGGGATTGTGGAGCACGCCATTGCGCAGGCGATAGCTCTTGAGCAGCGGCGATTCGCACTCATCGCCAGCACGCGGGAGCGAGAGTTCGCGGGCCATGCCCGCACGGTCGAGGGCGAAGGTCTGTTGCGGCAGACGCGGTAGTGGGCCGTGCGCGGAGAAAGTTTTGTCCAGCCAAGCCTGGATGCGGAGATCCACCGGGGCGGGCCGGCGTTCGCGACGTGGCGTCAGATCAGCGAGCTGGGCGTTGATCAGTTCCTTGAGTTCGGAGCGGGCGGTGGTGGTCATGCGTGGATGGGGCAAAAATCCCGACTCAGGCAGGCTGGTTCAAGCGCATACCGTGCCACGTTTGATTTTGCGCGGAATTTGCCAACGTCTGCACATCCGGTAGGGTCGGAGCATGCAAGCCGCCGTCCTGTCGGATATCCAGCAACCCATTGCCCTCCAAAATGTGCCCGCGCCCGTCGCCGCGCCCGGTCAGGCTGTCGTGCGACTGCGCGCGGCGGCTCTCAACCACCGCGATCTGTTCATCCGCCTCGGGCAGTATGCCGGCATCAAGCTGCCGCTTATTCCCGGCTCGGATGGCGCCGGTATCGTCGAGTCCGTCGGCGCGCCCGAAGACCAGGCTTGGGTCGGCCGCGAAGTCGTCATCAACCCTGCGCTCGACTGGGGTGACGATCCGCGCGCGCAGGGACCGAAGTTTCGCATTCTCGGCTTGCCCGACAGCGGCACCTTCGCGGAACAAATTGCCATCCCCGTTGCCAACCTCGCGCCCAAACCGGCCCATCTCACTTGGGAACAAGCCGCGGCGTTGCCGCTCGCCGGGCTCACCACGTGGCGCGCGCTCTTCACCCGGGCACAGATCAAGGCCGGCGAAAAAGTTCTCATCACGGGCATCGGAGGCGGTGCGGCGCTGTTTGCATTGCAGTTCGCCTTGGCTGCGGGCGCGCAGGTGTGGGTCACCTCGAGTTCCTCTGACAAACTCGCCCGTGCGCAAACCCTCGGCGCGAAAGGCGGGACGGATTATCGTGCAGCCGGGTGGGGTGCCGCGCTGCAGGCGGCGGCCGGAGGATTGTTCGACGTAATCGTGGACAGCGCGGGCGGCGATGGTTTCGGGCAGCTGGTCGAACTGACGAAGCCCGGCGGACGGCTCGTGTTCTTCGGCGCGACACGCGGCAATCCATCCGTCTTCGACATGCGGCGCGGGTTTTTCCGGCAGATCAACCTACTTGGCACGACCATGGGTTCGCCCGCGGATTTCGCCGGCATGACCGCCTTCGTCGCCCAGCACCGCATCGTGCCCACTGTGGACCGCGTGTTTCCGCTGGCGCAGACGGAACAGGCTTTCCGTCATATGGAAGCCGCCGCCCAGTTCGGAAAAATCGTGCTGAGTATATAAGCAACAAATGGCCGTCACCCCCGGTCCATCAAGACCGCAACCACTCAAGCAGTGTCTGCACAAGCTGCACCGTCGCTTCGCCGAGGAAGATGAAGAAAAACACTCCGCCGGTGAACACCAGATAGGCGGCGAGGATGAAGAAGCCGTCGCGCTCCAGCAGTCCGGCCGCCATCAGCAGAATCGCCCACGCCGGAAAGCTGTTGCTGAACGGTATCGGCAACGGCAACAGCAACGCCAACGCGGCCAGTAGCATCAGGACCGCGTGCAGTTGCACGAGCAGCGGTGTGTCGGTGAGGAATGCAAGACGCGGGCGCAGGAGCTTCTCGAAGAAACGCAGGAGTTTCTCGGAGAAAGCGAATACCTTGCCGATGAATCCCGCGGGCAGTTCCTTGCGCTGGAGGTTTTTCGACAACCACGGTCGCTGACCCAGCGAAAGCCGAAACGCAATCAGGGCGATAGCCAGGCCGAACGGCGTGGAGAGGCCCGGCAGCGGAATCGGCGTGATGAACGGGATGGCCAGCAGCAACACGAGCAAAAGATAGGCCCGCCCGCCGAGCGTCTGGATGACCTCGCGCAGGGTGATCGCGCGTTCGCCGGCGTGCGCGCGCAGCGCCGCCAGCTCCTCGGAGAGCTTGCGCAGCTTCACGCGCTTCACCGGCCGAAGACGGATTTTCATTTGCAGTGAATACTATATCCCAAGGCGCGCCCTGACGCGACTTGGCGCAGGGCGTTACGTGCCTCGTTTGTTGCCGTAGAGCTCGATGTGCAGCCGCGGGGCGTAGCGATAGCCACGTGCTTTGCAGAGTTCGCCGAGCCAGCCGGCCCGCGCACGCAGCGCTTCAACCGTCACGCCTTCGGGCATGAGCAACACTTTGTGCGGCGGGATCACGCAATCGGTTTCACGCAGCATCGTTTCGAGTTCGGTCACGTCGGCCTCGGAGCTGACCACAAATTTTAGCTGATAGTCCGGTGCGGCGGCGATCCAGTCGGCTACGACCGAGGGTTGCCAGCGCAGTTCCTCGTGTTTGCGCCGCCATGTGTCGTCGAGCCGCGCATCGGGCGCCGAGTGGGCTAGCTTGGGGCTGAGCGAAGCAAGATCACAGGCAATGCCGCGCGGTGGGACGGTGGCCGCCGTCTCGATGGTGATGTGCTGGCCGCGTTCCTGCAGCTGAAACGCCAGTTCGTGGATCGCCGGCGCGATCATCGGCTCACCGCCCGTGAGCACGACGTGTTTCGCCGGATGCTTCATCACCTCGGCGAGAATTTCATCCACCTCCATCGGCCGGCCCTCGGGCTGCCACGAGGCGTAGGGCGTGTCGCACCAATTGCAGCGCAGGTTGCAACCGCTGGTGCGCACGAACACCGACGGCACGCCGGCCAACTGGCCTTCGCCTTGCAAGGAGTAGAAAATTTCGGAGATCAGCATGGGTTGCGGTGCTGCGGTTTTATAAGACCCATAGAACGCAGAGGTCCTAAACTCTGCCCGGCCCCGTCGGCAGCGGCGGGGTGGCTTCGTAGTCGGTCGGGTCGGGCAGGCCCGCCTGCTGGAAGGCCTCGCGGCGCTCCACGCAGGTGCCGCATTTGCCGCAGTGGATTGCACCGCCTTTGTAGCACGACCACGTGCGCGCAAAGTCCACGCCAAGCTTCGCGCCCTCCGCGGCAATCTGACCCTTGGTCAGCGCGATGAAGGGTCGCAACAATTCGATGCCCGCGTAGGTGCCGGCCTTCATCGCGTCGCCCATCGCGCGCATGAACTCTTCGCGGCAGTCCGGATAGATCGTGTGGTCGCCCGTGTGTGCGGCGATCACCAGACCCTGCGCCTCCGCGCTCTCGGCAAAACCTGCGGCCGCCGCCAGCATGATGCCGTTGCGGAAGGGCACGACGGTGCGCCGCATGTTGTCGTCGGCATAGTGTCCCTCCGGAATCGCACCGCCGGATTGCAGCAGGTCGGAAGCGAACAGCTGCCCGATGAAGTCCAGCCGGATGATTCGGTGCGGCACATCGAGTTTGCGGGCGTGCTCGGCCGCGAGCGGCAGTTCCTTGTGGTTGTGCTTCGAGCCGTAATCGAAACTCAGCACGGCCGTCACCTCATGATGAGCCCGCGCCCAATGGAGCGCGGCGACCGAATCCATTCCGCCCGAACATAACACGACAACTTTCATATAAAAACCTTGGCCACAAAAGGCGCAAAAGGCACAGAAATAAATCCGTCAATTACGGGAGGCACTGGCTTCGGGTTTGGCTTAGGCCATTTCCGTGTATTCTGTGTATTCCGTGGTTTCCCCTCTCGTTATCGCCCACCGCGGCGCCTCTGCCGAGCGACCCGAGAACACTCTCTCGGCTTTCCGGCGCGCGTTGGCCCTCGATGTGGACGGCATCGAACTCGACGTGCACGTCACCCGCGATGGCGTGCCGGTGGTTTTTCACGATCCCACGCTGCGCCGGATGACCGGCGCAACCGGACGCATCGTCGGCAAAACCTGGGCGGACCTGCGCGCGCTCCGGATCCGCAATACCGAAACCATCCCCCGTTTGGTGGACGTGCTCCGGCTGACGCGAGGGCTGGCCGTGGTGCAGATTGAAATGAAATCCGGTCCGGTCGCCCCGCTCATCCGCGCCATTCAAACCGCCCATGCCGCCGAATGGGTTATTCTGGCTTCGTTCGACCACCGCTTGGTCGCCTCCGCCCGCGACCTCGCCCCGGGCATCCCACGCATGCTCATTTCCGAGGGCCGCGAGGCCCCGGCTGCACTGGTGCGGAAACTCGGCGCCTGCGGGGCCGGAGGCCTGAGCGTGAATCACCGCGCCATTCGCTCCGCCGCTTGGGTGCGCCATTTTCACCAGCGGGGGCTCATAGTCTGGACTTGGACTGTCAACGACCCGGGCACTGCCCGCCGGCTGGCGGGGTGGGGGGTAAATGCTCTGCTGGGCGATGATCCGGCCTTGCTGCAAAGCGCGGTTTAGTTCTCTTTGGACAGACAGTTTTCCCACCGTCCGTAGGCGGACATTTCCGATGATAATCGTTCACGATCCTCAATGCGCTGAATACGGCTCCTCGATGCGACCCGAGCAGCCGTCCCGGGTGCTCCGCAGCGCCGCCCATCTGAAAGAAAAGCGTCCCGCGTGGACTTGGCGCGTGCCCGTCGCCGCTTCCGACGAAACCGTTCTGCTCGCCCATACGCCGGCCTTGCTCAAGCGCATCGGGCACGGACCCGACATCGACGACGATACGCCGCACTTCCCTGGCATTCGCGAACACGCCCTGCGCTCGGTCGGCGCCGCACTTGAAGCCGCCAAGCTCGCCCGCACCGGCGAGAAGGTTTTTTCGCTCATGCGCCCGCCCGGCCACCATGCCACCCGGGCGCAGGCCATGGGGTTTTGTTACCTCAACCAGATCGCCATCGCCGCACTCGTCCACGCCGCCGAGGCACGCGTCGCCGTGTGGGATTTCGACGCGCATCACGGCAACGGCACCGAGGACATCCTGCGTGACCGCTCCAACCTGTTTTTCGCGTCCGTCCACCAGCATCCCGGCTACCCCGGCACCGGCACGACCTCGACCGGCCACATCGCCAACTTCCCCGTCGCGCCGCACACGCCACGCGAGAAACACATGGCCGCACTCGCCCGTTCTTGGGAGGCCGTGCTGGCCTTCAAGCCCGACCTCGTGCTGGTTTCCGCCGGCTTCGACGCTTACGCCCGCGACCCCATCACCGCCATGACCCTTGAAGCCGAGGATTTTGCAGAACTTGGCCGCTGGCTCCGCCAAGCCGGCCGTCCCGCTGCCGCCATCCTCGAAGGCGGTTACAGCCCCGATTTACCACAGCTGATTGACGACTTCCTCTCCGCTTGGGAGAACGACTCCTGACCTGTCCCATTGAGCACCACTCCGCACTACCAATACATCACCCAGTCCGCGCAGCTGCCGCCGCTTCTGGCCGCCCTCGAACGCGCGCCCGAAATCGCCCTCGATACCGAGGCCGACAATCTCTTCCGCTACAAGACGCGTGTCTGCCTCCTGCAGATCCTCGCCGACGGTGAGATTTTCCTCGTGGACCTCCTCGCCGACATGCCCCTCGGCGAAGTCTGGGCCCGCCTCGCCACCAAACCGCTCATCATGCACGGCAGCGATTACGACCTGCGCCTCCTGCATGAACTCTGCGCCTTCCGTCCGCTCAGCCTGTTCGATACGATGTTCGCCGCACAACTGCTCGCCATCCCGCGCTTCGGTCTCGCCGCACTCCTGGAGCAGCATTTCGGCGTGAAACTCGACAAGGACCACCAGAAGGCCAACTGGTCCCGCCGGCCGCTCGAGCGCGGCATGCTGGATTACGCCGCGCTCGATGTGCACTACCTGCCGGCCTTGCGCGACAAGCTCCGCGACGAACTCCTGCGCCTCGGCCGGCTCGACTGGTTCGAGCAGAAATGCCGCTGGCAGATCGAGGTCGCCCGCGACGGCTTCGCCCCGCCGGACGAGAACGACTGGCGCATCGGCGGTTCGGAAAAGCTCCGCGGTCGCGGTCTCGCCGTCCTCCATGCCCTTTGGCACTGGCGCGAATCCTGGGCCGAAAAGCTCAACACTCCCCCTTTTAAAGTCACCGGCAACGAGCTGCTCATGCGTCTCTCGCGCGCCGCCGAGGAAGGCGCCTCGCCCGCCACGCTTCTCCAGATCAATCTTGGCAAACGCCACGAGCGCCTCGCGCCGTCGCTTGAGGCTGCCATCCAGCGCGGTTTCGAGACCGATCCCCGCACCTTGCCCCGCCGTGAACGCCGCCGTGATTTCAATCCCATGAATCCGGAGGAGCTCGTGCGGCAGGATCGCATCAAGGCCGTGCGCGACCGCCTCGCCGCGAGCCTTTCACTCGATCCGACGCTTATCGCCACCCGGTCCCAGCTCGCGCAACTCGCCCGCGACCCCGCGGGCGCAGGCAACGTGCTTCTGCCCTGGCAAGCGCAGCTCCTCACCGCCGATCCCGCCTGGCCGGGCTGAATGAGGGAAGGGCTTTACGCCCCCCGACGTTGAATGTCCGTCCCTGCCAACATCGCCCGCTATCTGCCGCTCATGGCGGCGCATCAACCGGACCATCCCGCGGTGAAAATCCCCCGCGGGCGCGCCGGCGGGCGCATTGACTATCTCACGCTCACTTTTCGCGAACTCGACATCGAGGTGAATGCGTGGGTCACCCGCCTGCAGGCCAAGGGCGTGCGCCCCGGCGATCGCGCGCTCGTGATGGTGAGGCAGGGCCTGCCGCTTATCGCTGCCGCCTTCGCGCTGTTCAAACTCGGTGCCGTGCCCGTGATCATCGACCCGGGCATGGGCCGGAAAAGTTTCCTCGCCTGCGTCGCGCGCTCGCGGCCGCGCGTGCTGCTCGGCATCCCGCTCGCACAGTTGTTGAGCCGCGTCTTCCGCTCCGCGTTTACCAGTGTCGAAGTGCGCGCCTGGGTCAGTGGTTCCCCTACGGCCCGTTTGTCTTCCGGAAAGTCGGCATCCACACCCGTTACCCTCGCAAATTCCGCCGCGACTGATCTCGCCGCGATCCTCTTCACCTCCGGCTCCACCGGCGCACCCAAGGGCGTTTGCTATGAGCACGGTATGTTCGAGGCGCAGGTGCAGCTGGTGCGCGACACCTATGGCATCACCCCAGGCGAGGTGGACCTGCCGATGTTGCCTATCTTCGCGTTGTTCAATCCCGCGCTTGGCATGACCACCGTCGTGCCCGAGCTCGACCCCTCGCGCCCGGCCGCCGTGGACCCGGCAAAGATCGTCCAAGCCATCCAGCAGGAAAACATCACCAACTCCTTCGGCTCGCCCACGCTCTGGCGAAAAATCTTCGACCACTGTCTCGAAAAGCAGATCACGTTGCCCTCGCTGAAACGCGTGCTCTGCGCCGGCGCCGCCGTGCCAGCTTCGCTCTGGGCCGATGCGCCACGCGTGCTCCCCAACGGACAATTGCACAGTCCTTACGGCGCCACCGAGGCACTACCGTTGTGCAGCATCTCCTCCGCGGAAATTCCCACCGACTCCGTTGCCGGCGCCTGCGTCGGTCGCCCGATTGACGGAGTGCAGGTCAAAGTCGTGCCCATCACCGACGGACCGCTCGGCCGGATTGATCCTCAGCCGCCGGGTGAAATCGGTGAAATCGTCGCGGAGGGTCCGATCGTGACACGAACCTACGACGCACTCCCCGAAGCCACGGCCATAGCGAAGATTTCCTTCCCGCGCATCCTGCTCTCCGGAAAAAAGAATCCGTTTTCCAACGCCGGCGAATGCTGGCACCGGCTGGGTGATTGCGGCTATCTCGACCGCTACGGCCGCCTGTGGTTTGTCGGGCGCAAGGCGGAACGCGTGGTGACGGCCACCGGCACGCTGCACACCGAGCCCTGCGAACAGGTTTTCCGCCAGCATCCGCGCGTCGCCCGCTGCGCGCTCATCGGTCTCGGTGAACGCGGCCGCCAGGAACCCGCGATCGTGGTGCAGCCGGAGGGATCGGGCGGCAAAGAGGCCGCCTTCGCGCGCGAGTTGCGCGCTCTTGCCCAACATCATCCGCATACCGCGGCCATCCGGCGGTTCTTTTTCCACCCGTCATTTCCCGTCGACGTGCGTCACAACGCCAAGATCCACCGTCTCGCCCTCGCCCGCTGGGCGGCAACGCAGGCCGGACATCTGATCGAAACGTAACCACGAATGAACACGATTAGACACGAATGAATGACCATCAGATGGGGCAGAAACCACAGATGAGCACGGATTCACACCGATGAAACGAGTCGCCGACAGACCGTGCGGAGCCTTGAAACATGTATCTGTGACCATCGGTGTCCATCGGTGGTTGATCCGCCTTGCGTCTTCTTTGTGTCCATTGGTGTTCATTCGTGGTTAACCCGATTTCCCGCTCGTGCTCACTGTGCGCAAAAACTCTCCCGTGTTCGTGACCGGTGCCAGTGGCTTCATCGGCGGCAAACTCGCCGAACGCCTGCTCGCCGACGGACGCCCGGCGCGCGTGCTTTCCCGCCGTCCGCTGCCGGAATTGGCAGCCCGCGGAGCCGAGGCGATTCTCGGCGACTTGCACGACCACTCTGCGCTCGCGCGTGGCTGCCAAGGGGCCGAAACCGTGTTTCACGTTGCCGGCCGTGTGGGCGTGTGGGGACCAGCGGACGATTTCTTTCGCGTCAACGTCGAGGGCACGCGCCTCGTCATCGCCGCTTGCCGTGACGCCAAGGTGCCGCGCCTCGTTTATACGAGTTCACCGAGTGTGGTTTATAACGGCGGCGATCTCGCCGGTCTCGACGAGTCCGCCCCGCTCTGCACCGCCGCGCCCTGCGCCTATCCGACCAGCAAAGCCGCGGCGGAGAAACTCGTGCTCAATGCGAACGACCAGTCCCTCGCCACCATCGCCCTGCGCCCGCATCTCGTGTGGGGCCCCGGCGACAAAAATGTCGTGCCGCGCATCATGGCCCTCGCTCGCGCCGGCAAATTGAAGATCGTCGGTTCCGGCCGAAACAAGGTGGACATCACTCACATCACCAACGTCGTGGACGCCCACCTCCTCGCCGAGGAAGCCTTGGCCACATGTCACTTAATAAGTGACATTCCCTCGGGTTCCGCCCCAGCAGAACGTCACCCATTAAGTGACATGTCTGCAAAGCGCCCCGCCGCCGGTCGCGCCTTTTTCATCACCAATGGCGAACCCGTTGTGCTCTGGGACTGGATC
Source organism: Opitutales bacterium (assembly GCA_044507675.1). Taxonomy (GTDB): domain Bacteria; phylum Verrucomicrobiota; class Verrucomicrobiia; order Opitutales; family Opitutaceae; genus Lacunisphaera. Next base: position 12,181 of record JBIQJF010000014.1, read on the forward strand.
AACGAGGTCCTGCGCGGCGTGGGCATTCCCGAGATTACGCGCCACGTGCCGTTGCCTGTGGCCTACGCCGCCGGCGGCCTGTGCGAAGCCGTGTGGCGCCTTGGCAAAAAATCTGGCGAACCACCCATGACGCGCTTCGTCGCCAAGGAACTCGCCACCGACCACTGGTTTGACCTCACCGCCGCCCGCCGCGATCTCGGCTACGATCCACAGGTCAGCGTCGCCCAAGGCACGGTGGAACTCATCGCGCACTACCGGGCAGGAAACTCGTATTGATGGAGGGCCTGCGGGCCGGTTTGCTCACTTCGCGAACAATTCCGCGAGCGTTTCAATGACCGCCTCGGCGGTGGCGTCTTCAATGCGGCCGAGTTTTTTCACCAAGCGCTGCTTGTCCACCGTGCGCAGCTGATCGAGCACCACTTGGCCGGACTTGCCCTGAAAGGTGCAGGGCACGCGGCTGGGATAATCGCGACCCTTGGTCGTCATCGGCGCGATGATCACCGTGGAGATGTGGACGTTCATTTCATCCGGTGAAACGACCAGGGCCGGGCGCGTTTTCCTGATCTCGCTGTCGATGGTCGGATCGAGGTTAACCAGCCACACATCGAAGCGCTGGACTACCATTCCCATTCCTCCGCATCAAACTGCGTGGGGGCGGGAGCGTCCTCCTGCACCAGAAAGTCATCCTTCGTCGCCGCCATGCCGGCGAAGGCTTCGGACCAACCGGCCCGGGGCGTCTTTACCGGACGCAAAATCAGCGCGCCGTTTTTGGCCTGCAACTCGACCTCGTCGCCAAAACCGCAGTGCTCCAGCATCGCCTTGGGGATGCGGATGCCGCGCGAGTTTCCGATGGGCACGATCTTGGTGAGCATGGTCACAATGTAATTACGCCGTCCCTCTGGGCAAGCCACAATCCGTCGCCCGCCGCGACCTCGGCTACAATCCTCTGGTCATCCTGATAAAAAGAGCGCCTCGTGCTGCCCGAGCACATGGCCGGCAGTAAACAACCACCGAGTATTCGACCCGACTATTCATGCGCTGATAGCAGCGGCTCCGATTCATATGTCATCGGCGAACTAGAACAACCCGCGAAGACCAAAATCATTACGCAGATAACTAATCGTTGCACATCTGATGGGACTTTTGAGGCATTCTCGAAGTCAAATCCTCACGCATTCCTTTGCCGCACGGCTTCGAAGAGTGTGATGATCGTCGCCATGGCGACGTTGAGGGAGTCGGCTTGGCCGGCCATGGGGATGCGGACGAGGACGTCGGCGCTTTTCATCCAGAATTCGCTCAGGCCGTATTGCTCGCTGCCCATGATGATGGCGAGCGGGCCGCACAGGTCAGTCTGCGTGTAGAGATTGTCGGTGTGCGGCGTCGTGGCGGCGGTGCGGATGCCCTTCGCTTTCAACCACGCATGCACGGTGGCGCTGTCGCTCACGACCACGGGCACGGAGAACAACACGCCGGTCGAGGCGCGCACGACGTTGGGGTTGAAAATGTCGGTCACCGGATCGCACACGATCACCGCATCGCAGCCGGCGGCATCCGCACTGCGCAGAATGGTGCCGAGGTTGCCGGGCTTCTCGATGGATTCGCAGACCAACAGAAAGGGATTCGACCCGAGCTTGAGATCGTCGAAACCGCGCTTCCACTGAGCCGCCAAGGCCAGCAGACCGTCGGGGCGCTCGCGGTAGGCGACCTTGGCGAAGGCGTCCTTGGACAATTCGAAGAGTTGCGCACCGCCAGCGCGCGCCTGCTCGATCAATGCCGGTTCGTTCTCGCCGAGAAACCAGTCGCGACAGAAATAAAACTCCCGCGGCTGCACGCCTTTCTCCAACGCGCGTCGGATCTCGCGATAGCCCTCGATAAGAAACACCCCGGCTTCGTCGCGGTCGCGCCGTTCGCGCAACCGCACGAGTTGCTTCACGCGGGGGTTCTGGAGGCTGGTGATCTTCTCGGGGGGCACCAATGAAGGTTCACCACGAAATACACCAAAGACACGAAAGAAATACGGCACCGGAGTTGGTTGACCACGAATCTCACGGAGACGCACGAATGGGAACATACCAATCCGTGTCCATCGGTGTAATCCGTGGTTAAAGTCTGAAAGGTTGGGGCTGTGCTCCGCAGTCCATATTCGCGATGATTCGCGTCATTCGCGGGCCGAGGTCTTGGCTCGGTTTCATTTGAGCTTTTAGCTTCTGCTTGTCGGTTTTCGTGTCTTTCGTGTGTTTCGTGGTGAAAAAGAGAAAATTCAACGACCATCCCTTTCCCTATCGCACCGAGATCGAGCTGGAGGTTTCCACGCTCACCAACCTCGGCGTCGGCCTCGGTCGCGTGGCCGTAGGTGAGGATAAATGGGTCGTCATGGTGCCGTTTACCCTGCCCGGCGAGACAGTCCGCGCGCGCGTCTATCGCAACCACAAGAACTATTCCGAGGCCGACCTCCTTGAGGTGCTCACGCCTTCGCCGCATCGCATTGATCCGAAATGCCCGCTCTTCGGCACCTGCGGCGGTTGTCAGTATCAACATCTCACCTATGCGGAACAGCTGAAGTGGAAGCGCCAGCAAGTGGAGGAGCTTTTGAAATACATGGTTGGCGTGGAGTTCTCCGTGAATCCCGTCATCGGCTCGCCGCGGGAATTTGGATATCGGTCGAAGATCACGCCGCACTTTTCGGCGCATCCGCGCCGGAAAGAAGTAACAAGTGACAAGGAACAAGGAGCAGGAGAGAGCCACCCCATCGGCTTTTTGAAGCAAGGCACGCGATTCGATCTGGTGGACGTGCCGCAGTGCCCGATCGCGACAGCCGAGATCAACGCCAAGCTACCCGAAGTCCGTGCGCGCACCCGCCAGCGCCTTGCCGCCGGCGAATACAAGCGCGACGCCACGCTGCTGCTGCGTCACGCCCAGGAAGGCGTGATCACCGACTATGATGCCGTCATCCACGAAAAGGTGGGCGATCTCCGCCTGCATTTCCTCGCCCGCGATTTCTTTCAGAACAACCCGTTCATCCTGCCGGCCTTCACGAGCTATGTGCGCGAGCAGGCCTCCGCCAGCAGGGCGCGTTTTCTCGTGGACGCCTACTGCGGCAGCGGACTCTTCGCGCTAAGCTGTGCGCCGGCCTTTGAGAAAGTCGCCGGCATCGAGATCAGCGAAACCTCCATCAAGTTCGCCACCGAGAACGCCGCGGCCAACGGCATCGCGAATGCCAGCTTCCGCGCCGGTGATGCCGCACAAATCTTCGCCGGACTCGAATTTCCGTCCGCTGACACGGCCGTCGTAATCGACCCGCCGCGCAAGGGCTGCGACGAATCGTTTCTCAATCAACTCTTCGCCTTCGGTCCGCGTGCCGTGGTTTACGTTTCCTGCGATCCCGCCACGCAGATGCGCGACCTCAAGAGTTTTCTCGCGGCTGGCTACCGCCTGACCGCCGTGCAACCTTTCGATCTTTTCCCGCAGACGCGTCATCTTGAGTGCGTGATTACCCTCGTGAAGGGGTAATTCCGTGGGCAGCGCGCTTGCGCGCGCTGAACCGGGCGCCCGCAAGCGGGCTGCCCACCTCCGTGTCTCGCATCAACCGTTCCACCGCAGAAAAAAGTTATTCACTCGCAAACTTTGCGTAGCGGGAACCACGCGCCGGGAGTATCCTGTGCCCGTGATAGGAACTCTGGGCCCCGCGGTTCAGATAGTGTTCGTGCCAGATAGAAAAAGAACCCCTCGTCCTGGTAAGTCCTCCACATCCGCTCTGCCCGCTCTCGGGCGGCGCAGCGCAAAAAACAACGCACCTATGCGCTAAAGTCCCGGCTCTCCGGCCGTCGACCCAAAGAAAAGGCACCCTGCCACGGCGGGGTGCCTGTTTTGTCACCGTAGTTTCTTGTAGGGTCGGTGCTTGCGCCGACCTATTGGGTCTCGCTCGAAAGCCGATACCCTCGCCCTGTTCGCAAACCGAACACACACCCCGCCCCGTCGGGCACTCCTCTTGATAGAGGGAAATTTCGTCTGCGCGGGGCTTGAATCCCCTCTATGAAGCCGGAACGATGCAGCGCGATGTGGGTCAGCGCGCTTGCGCGCGCCCTGAAAATGCGCCCGCAAGCGGGCTGCCCACAGCATCACCATAGAGATTCTCGCCACCGAGTGTGATCAGGTTAAACTGCATGGTTCCGGATGAAGAGGGGTGGCGCGAAGCGCCGGGGTGTGTCTGCGTCTTATGCCAATCCCAATAATTGGCGTGGTCGTCGCAAGCGACGGCCCTACAAGGACAACACCTCACCGATTCTCCATCCACTCCGGACTCGAATACTGCTCCACCAAACCTTCGACCTCGCTCTCGTTGAGTTCGGGCCATGGCGTGGGTGTCGGATCGAGCCCGAGCGTGCGACCGAGCGCTTGCGTGAACTCCTCTTGGAATCGCTCCCAGTCCACGACGCCAACGCGGCTCTTCTCGATCGAACCCTGCAGCAGCAGGCCATGTTTATTGCGCTTCATGGCCGCACCAGCGATTTTGCCGCCCGTGGCGGTGTTGATGACATCGTAAAGTTCCGGCCGCTCGAAACAAATGGTCGGGCCTTCTTCGGTCGGATGCCGTTTGTCCTGCAATGCCACCGGCTGGCCGAGCGCCTGCATCGCCGCCGCGAGCGCCGCGTGCACTTCGCGATAGGCCTGCGTGGCCGGGGCGTCGAACAGCGCGTGAGCGCGCGGAATGACGAGGCCGTAAGTCCAGTCATTGCGATGGTCCACGAGCCCGCCGCCCGTGGGTCGACGGCAGAGGTCAAACGTTTCGCCGGGTGGCAGATTCGCCCGGATGTAATCCATCGCCTGGCTCAGGCCGAACGTGAAGGCCAGCGTGCGCCACTCATAATGCCTGAATCGCGCCGCCTCCGGCTGCGGATAGCGCTGCAACAACAGGAAATCCAACGCCATGTTCTCGGCGGCGCCGGCGGTGCGGACAGGCAGAAGGTGAAGTTGAGACACAAAAGCCACGGACCCCCAGAGAAACCACAGAGCGTGAGGATTGGCAACGCTGAGGTGGAAGCGTCGTCGAAAGCTCGCTCCTCCCAAGACATCTTTACCTCCACCACGCCGGCAATCGCAGCTTCGCCAGCGCTTCGTCGAATGTTTCCGGACGGAGCTTCAGCAGCTTGTCCAACGGCGCGAGATCGAACGACAAGTCGGCCTGCCGCGATGCTACCGCGGCAGGATCATCGGCGCGACTCACGCCGATGATGGGCGCCTGGGCCTCGCTGAGTCCGAAATGCGCCCGCACACGTTCGCCGATCGCGAGGCGCGAAATGGGCTCCACCCCGGCCCAGTGGAAAACACCGTGCAGCTCCGGCCGGTCAGTCAGCTCCAGTATGGCGGAGGCGACGCTGTCGGCCGTGCAAGTCTGGCGAATCTCGTCGCGATAGAGTTTCGCCGGTTTGCCCTCGGCCCAGAGCATGAGCAACCGCTCATGCACACTGCGACGACCGCCCGGGCTGTTGCCCATGAGCAGCGGCAAACGCAGCACCATCGCGTGGTCCGGCGCGGCGGTGAGCACGCGATCCTCGGCTTCGAGCTTTTGCCGGGCATAGAGATTGATCGCACGACGTTCGTCGCCCACGCGATAGGGCGGTCGTGTGCCGTCGAAAACCTGCTCGGTGGAAAGATGGATGAGCCGCGCGCCGGTGGTCGCAGCGAGACTCGCGACGGTTTCGGGCAGGGTTACGTTGAGACGGTGCGAGACTTCGGGCTCGGCCTCGCATTGCGCCGGTTCCGAGATGGCCGCGGCATTGACGATGATTTCTGGCTTCGCCTCGCGCACGAACGCGCTCACGGCGGCGGTATCGCGCAAATCCAGCGTCATCTGGCGGCCCAAGCCCGGCAACGCCTGCGACCAACGGCCGACCAAACCCGTGACCTGATGCCCCGCGGCCGCCGCGATCCGCGCAAAGTTCCCGCCCACGAGTCCCGAGGCACCGGTCAACAGGATGTTCATGCTCCGGACGTCCCGCAACGGTTCATGGTTTGAAACGTTCGGCGCGACCTTCCCTCAGAGCCGCGGGCAACTCGGGCAGGTTGTAGAGATCGGAGAAAGCCAGCGCGCCCTGCACGGCTTCGCGCGGTGGCAATGGATCGGCTTGGATGATGGCACCGGCCACGATCGTCGCGAGCGTGGCCGGACGCAGGCTCCTCCAGTCACGCTGACGAATGGCACCGCCTTCGGCATAATAGAGACGTCGGTCGGAGCCGACGTAGACCTTGATCTCCTTGGGCGCAGTGCCCGTAAGTTCGCGCACGACGAGCGGTCTTTCGCGATTGTATTTCTGCAGGTGGGTGAGCATCCAGCCCATGAGTCGCTCCGTGCGCTGGATCGTCTGGGCGCGAATTTGCGCCTCGGGCTTGCCCGCCACGGGCGAGGCGGGATCGCGCAGATCCTGGGCGAGCGCGGCAAAGTTGTATTCCTCGAACGCACGCGAGCGCTTGTTGCGCAACTCGGTGCGCCAGTTGTGCAGGGTGCGCAGAACCTGGATGTGGGGCAAATCCGTATCCCCGGTCATCAGCTCGTTCAGCGCGGCTTGTTCGCGCTCGGCGCGCTCCAAGGCCTGTTGGTGACGGCTCCACGCGCGCAAGCTCAGCATCGCGCCCACAGCCACCAGCGTAACCGCAGCCACGATGAGCCAGGTGCGGCCCGACAACTTGCGCATCGGCATGGGTGCGTCGGAACCGTCGTCGAGCGGAGGCCTGGCCTTCGCGGCTTCCTCGATGGACTGCGCTTTGAGCAGCAGTTTGTAGATGGGAATGGATTCGGAGATGTTCTTGAGTTCGCGCGGGCCCAGTCGCGTGACGTGCAAGGCAAGCTTGTTGCGCACGACGTGATAAACCGTCTGCGAGATGCAGATGCCACCGGGCTCGGCTTCGGCCTGCAGGCGGGCTGCGATGTTCACGCCGTCGCCCATCACGTCCTTCTTGTCCACGAACACGTCTCCCAAGTGGATGCCGACGCGGTGCATGAGGTTTTTGTCGACCGGCCGCTCCTTGGCGCGCTCCGCGAAAGACCGCTGGACGGCGAGCGCACAGGCCACAGCCTGCACGGCGCTGGCAAAGTGGAGCAGCAAGCCGTCGCCGGTCGTCTTCAGCACCGAGCCTTCGTGCTGCGTGCAAAGCTCCCGCATGGTGTCGAAGTCCTGTTGGAGAAGCTGGAGCGTCGTTTCCTCATCCTTCTGCATGTGGGCACTGAAGCCGACCACATCGGTAAAAACGATGGCCGCCAAGGTGCGCTGACCAGGGATGGGCGGGGTGGAGGGGTGGGACGCCATGCCGGAAATACAATAGCTGTATCCTCAGCAAGGCGCAACGCCTTTGCCGGGCCAAGCCTTACTTCGCATTGGCGTCGAGCAGCGCGCGGATGCACTGCACGAGCGCGCTCAAAGCGAACGGCTTGGGCAAATGAGCCGTCGCCAAACGGGCAGACGCGGGTGGACGGACGCCGATGCCGATGAGACGCATCGCGGGATTAGCCGCGCGCAAACGCGTGAGCAGAGAACGCGCAGCCCGTGATCCGGTATCCATGATCACGAGTTGCGGCCGGGCACCGCGACGCGCTGCCTCCTCGGGCGTGGCTGCATCGATGACCGTGTAGCCATCGGTGACCAGAATGCCCGCGATCATGCGGCGCAAGGGTTCTTCGGGTTCGATCAACAGAATGGACTCGGTGCCAGCGGTGGCGGGCAGGTGTTCCAGCGTTGCAAGCGAGGGTTCTTCGGGTTCCGCAGTCTCCGGCAGAAAAACCATGAAACCCGTTCCTTCGCCGGGCCGGCTTCGCACAGTAATGTGTCCGTGCGCCTGCCGGACTATGCTTTGTGAGATGGCGAGGCCAAGACCCGAGCCGTGCGCCTTGGTCGTGTAGAACGGCTCGAAGATGCGACCGAGCGCTTCCGGTGCGATGCCCTCGCCCTGATCCCTGACCTCGAGCATCACGTAATTGCCGGGCAACGGCGCCGGCCGGCTGCCGTCGGACGGGGGATCGCTTAACGCATGGTTCGCCGTGCGAATGACCAGGGTTCCGCCACGAGGCATGGCGTCGCGGGCATTGAAACACAGGTTCAGCAAGACCTGCTGGAAGTGCGTGGGATTGATGCGGGCGTTGCCGAGGTCCGAGGAGAGTCGCAACTCGAGTTCGATCCGGTTGCTACACACACGCCGGATGATCCCCGCGATCTCGCGGATGAGCGTGTTGAAATTTATTACGACCGCATCGACCGACGGCCGGCGGCCAAACTCAAGAAGCTGACGGGCGATAGCCGCAGCCTTCAGGCCGGAAAGATGAATCTCATTGAGATTCTTCATCACCGCAGAGCGGCCCGCGACCTTGGGCACGAGGATTTCGCAGTTGCCGTTGATCACGGAAATCAGGTTGTTGAAATCGTGCGCCACTCCGATCGCGAGCAGGCCCACGGTGTCGAGCTTCTGCGAGCGCAGCAGCGCTTCGCGCTGGCGCCAGTTTTCGGTGTGATCGTGGAACAACACGATCATCGGCCCGGCTGCCCGGCGCATTAGCGGACGGAAACTCCAGTGCGCGAAAAACGCCGTGCCGTTTTTCCGATACAACCAGCCTTCGCCCGTGCCTGCCTCCGCTTCCTGGCGCGAAAACCGCCATCCCGTCAGGTCCGTGCGCGGACCGTGCAGCCGGCGAAGATTGCGCCCCGCAAGCTCACTGGCGGAGTAACCCGTGAGGGCACAAAACGCCTCGTTGACGTGCAGCAAGTCCACACCGCCGTTGTCCCACGGGCCCGCGGTGATCACCGCTGCCGCGGGCAACACGGCGATGAGCGAGGCGTCAACCGGCGCCGCTCTGGACTTGCCGGCCATGGGTCAGGAAGCGAGTCGCTCAACCGTCCATTCGCCGCCGGGCTCCCGGCGGAAGCGCAAGCGATCGTGCAGACGGCTGCGCCGACCCTGCCAGAACTCCACGGTCTCCGGCGCCAGCCGGTAGCCGCCCCATTGCGGGGGTAGCGGCACTTCGCGGCCTTCATATTTCTTTTCCACCTCGCGGTAACTTTCTTCGAGCACGGCACGTCCCGCGATAACCGTGCTCTGGGGCGAAGCCCACGCGGCGAGCTGGCTGGCGCGCGGCCGACTGTGAAAATACGCATCCGCTTCCTCGCGCGAGACCCGCGAAACCACACCCTCGACGATCACCTGGCGCTCCAACACCACCCAGGGAAAGAGCAGTGAGGCACGTTCGTTTTCAGCGAGCTCGCGGCCTTTGCGACTCTCGTAATTCGTATAGAAAACGAAGCCGCGCCCATCACAATGCTTGAGCAGCACGGTGCGCACAGAGGGTCGGCCGTCGCGGCCGACGGTCGCCAGCGACATGGCGTTGGGCTCCGTGAGCTTCGCGGCCTCGGCCTCTTGGAACCATTTCTCGAACTGGGCAAACGGGTTCTTCGCGAGGTCCTTCTCCAGCAAACCCGCGAGCCCGTAGTCCTTGCGCATGTCGGCCAATGCCATGGCCGTATCGTGCGGTGGTTGGCCGGGGACTGTCAAAGTCATCCTCGCGAGCGCGGATTTTGCCCGCTCCGGCGAGTCGCGGCTGGCCTCGGACGCATCCCATTGCCTAACTATGTTCTTCCGCATGACACCCGCCCGCTATCTCGCCCAACACGAAGCCGAACTGGTGAGCTTCCTGCAGCAACTCGTGCGGCTGCGCACCGTCAACCCGCCCGGCGAAAACTACGGCGAAATCACCACATTGCTGGCCGCAGCCCTGCGGGAAACCGGCCTGCGGGTGCGCCGCGTCCCCGTGCCGCGCGCCACGCAGCGCCGGCTCATGCCCGACCAGCTCGATTTTCCGCGCTACAACGTCATCGGCTTCTGGGACGCCGGGGTGAAGAAGACGCTCCATTTCAACGCCCACTTCGATGTCGTGCCTGTCTCGGGCAAATGGCACCACGGCAGCCCGTTCAGCGGCACCGTGGATGGCGGGTGGATGTATGGTCGCGGCACCTCCGACATGAAAGGCGCCATCGCGAGCATCGTCTTTGCCCTCAAGGCGCTGCGCGCAACCGGCACCAACCCGAATTTCAACGTCGAGGTGTCCTTCACTGCCGACGAAGAGACCGACAGCACGCTCGGCACCGGCTGGGTCACCCAACACGGCCGTCTGCGCGCCGATTACGCCATCGTGGGCGAAGGCGGCGAAGGCGATGCGGTTTGCTGCGGCCACAACGGCGTCGTGTGGCTCGAGGTGCGCGTGCATGGCCGCGCCGCGCATGGCTCGACTCCGCAGGCCGGTATTAATGCGCTCGAAAAAATGTCCGCCCTCGTGCTCGCGCTCGACGACTACAAAAAGGTCCTCGCCCGGAAAAAATTCCGCACGCCCGACGGCAAAATCATGACGCCCACACTGAATATCGGCGGCGTTTTCGGCGCCGGCGAGGGTGGCAAAGTCAACACCGTGCCCGCCGCTGCCAGCTTTTCCATCGATCGCCGCGTGTTGCCTGACGAAACCGTGGCCGCCGCCGAACGCGATTTGCGCGCATTCCTGAAACAGGCCGCCGCGAAGATTCCGCAGTGCCGCATCACCATCGGGAAAATCTCCGACAACCATTCGTGCTTCCGCGACCCCGCCACGCCCTTCGCCGCCGCCTTGCGCACGAGCGTCGCGCGGGTGCGTCGCCGCCCGGCGAAATTCTGCGTCTCAACCGGTTTCAACGACATGCACTTCTTCGCCAACGTCCGCCGCATTCCCACGCTCGGCTACGGCCCTGGCGGAGAAAATTACCACGCCGTGGATGAGCGCGCGAAGGTGAAGGATCTCGTCGAAGCCGCCACGATCTACGCCGACCTGCTGACGACCTTCCGCGGCTGACGCCGCAGAAGGCAGAAACATGAAGGAAGAATTAAGAAACCGGACATAAAGTCCGCGTGGCAGATTTCCTAGTTCTTAACGCATCCTTTTGCCTTAGTTCCGCAGTCCTTGGCGGATCATTGCCACGGCGATTGCGGCGAGGAGCATCGAGACGATCTTCGAGATGGCGCGCAAGCCGGTGGCGCCGATCCGGCGCGCCAGCACCTCGCTGTAATGCAGCGCCAGCACAACCAGCAGAAGATTCGCCGCCAGCGCGACCAACGTGGGCCACAGGCCGACTGCCGCGCTTTGCGCGAGCACGAGCAGCGTTGTAATGGAAGCCGGTCCCGCGATCAGCGGCATGCCCAGCGGCACGACGCCGAAATCCGGCGGCAACTTTTCCGGCTCCGTCGCCGGCTGGATGAGATCGCGCGCGGCGAGGATGAAAAGGATGAGTCCGCCCGCGATCTGGAAGTCGCTCACCGATATGCCCAGCGCCTTGAAGATGCTTTGCCCGAGAAACAGGAAACCCAGCGCCACCAATCCGCCCGTCCATGTCGCCTGATCGGCGACACGATGCCGCTGCGCGCGATCCATGTTGGGAGCGAGGCCGAGAAAGATCGCCGCCAGCCCCACCGGATCGATCGCTACAAACAGCGGAATGAACGCCTGCAGGAAGCGTGAGAACCAATCGAACATGCCTTGAGCCTGCAGCCCGTCGGGCGAAAAGGCAACGCCCCTCGGGCCAGGCGCCCGCGCCCTATAAAGCACAAGATGTGCGGAGTCCCTTCCGACCGGTGGTGGTATGCTGGGGGCAACCCAAAAGGAGGCTTCCATGCCCGCCATCAAAATCCACCTCGAACACGCTGAAAACGACGCGGTGGTCCGCCTCGCCGACTTGCTCCGGGTCAAACCCGAGGATGTCGCCTACGCCGCGCTCAACCGTCTCATGCTGGTCGCCAAGGATGCGGCCGTGCAAAACGATATCATGCTCACCTTACGCTGGCGCAAAGACAACCTGCCGCTTTGGAGCGACAGCGCCTACTCGGTCCACAACTACGAAGGCATGTCTCCGGCCGAACCAATAAAGAGCAAGTATTCGGTGTAGCGAAAACCCCGCTGCACCTCTCCAGCGGGGATCGCCGTCAGCGTTTCTCAAGCAGATCCCGCAAGGCTGCGCCCACGACTGGATGCCGGAATGCAAAACCTGTCGCGAGCAGCCGTTGCGGAGCACAGCGCTGTCCGTGCAGTGCGAGGGTCGGGTCCACGCCCATGAGCGGACCCGCCAGCAAGCGGAGGGCAAAAGCCGGCACCGGCGGTGACCACGGCCGGCCGAGCACGCCGCGCAATTCGCGCATGAACTCCGCGTTACTCACAGGCCCCGGAGCGCAGGCGTTGAAGACGCCTGACATCCCGGGCCGCGTGAGCGCCGCGGTGAAAATCGCGAGCAAATCGTCGCGGTGGATCCAGCTGATGAACTGTCGCCCATTGCCAGCCGGGCCACCCATGAACCGCCGTGCGAGGCGCACGAGCTGGGGCAGGGCACCCGACTCCCCATCAAGCACCACGCCAATGCGCAACACCACGCGTCGCACCTCGGACAGCTCGAGTGCCTGAAACGTCTCCTCCCACCGTCGGCACACTTCGGCCAGAAAACCCGCGCCCGATGGCGACGATTCCCCACAAATCCGATCGCCGGCGTTGCCATAGAAGCCGGTCGCGCTGCACTGCACCCACACCGGCGGCGGATTCTTCGCTCGCTTCCAACCTTTTCCGAGCGCTTGCACCGCATTGATGCGCGATTCGAGAATTTCGCGGCTGTTCTCCAGCGAGTGCACACTGTTCACCGACCGGCCCGCGAAGTTCACGATCGCCGCCGCGCCTTCCAGCTCCGCGGCCCAGGCGCCACCCGTTTCGCCATTCCACTTCACCTCGCGAAACGGCGCGTCGGATCGCGGGTTGCGCGAGAGCACCACCACTTCGTTGCCCTCAGCGGTCAGCCGCCGGGCGAGCGCCTGCCCGAGGAAGCCGCTGCCGCCCGCGAGGATAATCTTGGCCATGCGAGCAGGATGCCGACCTGCGCGAAGCCTGGCAAATCCGTCCTGTCTTGTGTGAGAAGAGCTTTACGCCCCGACTTGTCGCGGCACAAAGCCGTCCTCACATTGACGGAGAAACCATGCCCGCCACCACCCCCATCAACTTCTACGACCTGACCCGCGAGGCCCTGCGCCAGCTCACGGTGCGCTGGGGCTTCAGCCCGGTGCATGCCGCGCGGTTGTGGTCGTATGTTTACTTGGGTCGGATCGAGGAATGGCCGTTGATGACGGAGCTGCCCGCGCGATACCGCGAACACGCGGCGGCGGAACTCGCCTTTGTGCGGCCAACCGTCGCGGTGGAAACGCACAGCGCGGACGGATTCACGCGCAAATACCTGCTCGCGCTCGCGGATGACCGTCGCATCGAGACCGTGCTCATGCGCTATACCGGCCGGGTGACGGCCTGTATCAGCAGCCAGGCAGGTTGCGCGATGGGCTGTGTGTTTTGCGCCACGGGCCAGATGGGTTTCACGCGGCATCTCGCGCCCGGGGAAATCGTCGCGCAGGCGCTGCATGTGGATCGCGTGTTGCGCAGCACGGGTGACGACGAACGACTGCGCAACATCGTGCTCATGGGCATGGGCGAACCGTTGCATAATTACGAAGCCGTCATGACCGCCGTGGACATCCTGCGCGATTCCAGCGGCCTCGCGCTCGGCGCGAAGAAGATCACGCTCAGCACGGTCGGCGTCGTGCCCGGCATCATCCGGCTCGCCGACGAAGCCCGGCCGATCAACCTCGCTGTGTCGCTCCACGCCGCCACCCAGGAAGAGCGCGCTGCGCTCGTGCCCGTGGCAAAAAAATGGCCGCTGGCCGAGTTGATGGACGCCTGTCGTTATTACATCGCGAAACAGCAGCGCCGCATTTTCTACGAGTGGACTCTGATCGAAGGGCAGAACGACACCCCCGAAAGTGCCCACGCCGTCGGCCGGCTGCTGCAGGGTCAGTTGGCCCAGGTGAATCTCATCCCCCTCAATCCGACCGCCGGCTACGGCGGCGTCCCCACCGGGCGCGAAGCAGCACGGCGCTTCCAGCACATCCTCGCCGACTATGGCCTGCCGAGCACCATCCGACAGCGCCGCGGGATCGACATTGCCGCCGGTTGTGGACAACTCGCAGCCAGCCAGTGAGTTAATTTTTGAAAACCTTCTCCTAGTCACCCGCTGGAGAGGTCGTCCGAGCTCGGTCGAGGCACCCATCCCATTGAAAAACCATCCGTCCGGAGGCCGAATCCCCCTTTTTACGGACAATTTCTCAAGCCTTCATCACCGCCCATTTAGTCTTTGCCAAAGCCCCGAGGACTCCTTGCTTTGGGGCCTCTCATGAAACTTACCCGTTCGTTCCTTTTTCTCCTCCTCTCCCTCCTCGTTGCTTCACCGCTCGCGGCTCAGACCACGGCGACGGCTGCTCCCGCCAAGGAGATCCCGCTCTCCCGCGTGGCTTGGTTGAACAGCCGTGAATTCTTCGATGAGGAAGCCGGCATCAAGCGCCTCGTCCGTTCCGTCAAGGAGCTCGAACTCGAGTTCAGCGGCACCGAGAGCGAACTGAGCCTCCTCAACGAGAAGCTCCGCACCATCGTCGGTGAGCTGCAGAAGCTCCAGGCCGGTGGTGAAGCCAATGCCAAGGCTATCGAAGACAAGCAGACCGAAGGCCTGCAGATCCAGCAGGAGCTCCAAGCCAAGCAGCAGCAGGCCCAGCAGGCCGTTGCCCAAGCCCAGCAAGCCAAGCAGGGTCCGATCATGGAAGACATCCGCAAGGCACTCGAAGCCTACTCGAAGGAACGCGATATCGGCGTGCTGCTGGATGGCGCCCGCCTCGGCGATGCCTTGCTCTACACGAAGTCTGACGTCGATGTGACCGCCGACTTCATCAGCTACTTCAACAAGAACAATCCCTGAGCGCGTCCCGCTCCGTGTGATTTCCCAGCCCGGCGTGTTGCGCCGGGCTTTTTCTTTGCCCTGTGGGGCGGAGTCTCTGAACGCCGCCTCCTCTATTCCGGCTTCAGGACAGCTTCACGAGCAGAGCCGACACATCCGCTTTTTGCGCCGCCTCGCTGCCCAGCCAATCGCGCGCGTGTTGCAAAGCCGCCGCATCGGGCTCCAGCCCGTGTTCCTTTTGCCGCAACAGTCCTGCCACCAAGGTGAGTTGGGCGCGCACATCCGCCGGATTCGCCCGGGCGTTGGCGAGCTGCGCCGCGGTGCCGGCCTCGACTTGATCGGGCGCGAGCACGCCCTTGCCGCCGAGAAACTGCGTGAGCGTGGCCCCGAGCGCGCGTAAATGGACCGTGGGAACCGCGGGCGGCGCATAGGCCGGGCCCTGTCCTTCGGGTAACGCGCTCCATTCCATGTATTGGCGGATCAGCGTGTGAAATTGGGCCAGGGCGGAGTCAGCCGTCACCGGAGTCCAGCGGGTGGAGAACTGTTTCAGTTCGCGGAATTTCTTTACCTCCCAGATGCGCAGCACGAGTTCGAAGTCGTCGTTACGGTTGCGCAGCGACGTGGTGACCACGTAGTCGAGCCCGCCGGTGCAGGTGTCGTTGAGTTCGCGAATGTTTTCGGCCGTCCACTCGACGGGGAAAAGAAAGTAGTGCTGCTGGCTGGAAAGGCCCACGGCTGCCACCGTGTCGTAACCCGCCGAAGCGGTGAAGGTCTCGGCGAACCACAGCGCGAGGCCGCGGCAGAAACGGCCGGTGTCGTCCTCAGCCCGCGCGGAGCGTTCGGCGAAATCAGGCAGGCCGGGCAGCGAACACTGCGCAAAGGCCACGCGGCGGAGTTTGCCCGCCTTTTGCGGCAGCAGATGCGGGGCGATCTCCTCCAAGCCATAAAACCAGATGGGTTTGCTGATGCTCGCCAAGCTGATTTTGTTTTCCTTCGGCGCACCGCCGGGAGCGATCTGCTCGGCCGAGGGCGCGGCAGTTTCATGTCCGGCCATCAGCTCACCGAGCGCGTTGGAAAAACCAATCAGTCGTTCCTCCAGTTCGGGACGGTTGAGCGAGAAAAGGATGTCGAGCAGGTGCTGGGCGGACTCGATGTCGCGCACCGCGAGGTAGGCTTGCAGGAGATTCAGACCCGTGGCCGGTCCGTGGCGTTGGGCGTCGTAGTGCGGAGCCACCAGTTCGATCAGTTCGCGCACGTGGCCGCGCACGCCGAGCTCGCCGGACAAACTCACCAACACGTCGGGCCGCGCCCCGGCAGAAGCCAGCACTTCCTGATAGATTGCCACCGCCGCGGGCACGTCGCGGGCCTCGAGCTTTGTGCGGGCCTCGGCCATGCGGGGAATCACCCCGCCGGCGACGGCGGGTTTCTCGGTGTCTGCCGTGGCAGACGCCGGTTCAGGCTTGTTTGCCGGAGTGGTGGACTGCGATTTCTGGCCGGAGGCAAAACGGTCGAAGAATCCCATGGCTGAAAGCAAAGTCCCTGACCGCCCGCTGGCGATGCTGTTTTGAGCAGTTTTGATCCGGCCTTCCGGAAAGGCCGCGCTCAGGCCTGCGGGGCGGCGAGGGCGGAGGGTGGCACGCCGGCCCGGGTTTCGATCATGGCGAGGACCTTGGGCACATACATGCGCGTCTCCGCTGGCAGCACGCCGGCGATCTCGGCGAAGGTGCTGGCCTTTTCTCGTTTCAAGATGCGACCGACGCGACCCTCGCCGGCGTTGTAAGCCGCTAGCGCGAGCGGCCAGTCGCCAAAACGACCGTGCAGATAGCGCAAGTAACGTGCCGCGGCGCGCGCTGACTTTTCCGGATCGGTGCGTTCGTCAGGCAGAAACGTCTGCAGGCCCAGGCTTTTCGCCGTTTCGGGCATGAGTTGAAAAAGTCCTCGCGCCCCCACCGGACTGCGAGCGACGGGGTCGAATGAAGATTCTGCTTCCGCCAGCCAGACCAGTTCCGCCGGCACGCCTTCTTCGACAAATACCTTTTGCAAGCGCGGGAGCAGGGCAGGGGCGCGCAACGGCACCGACCGGGTTTTCATTCGGTCGAGCCACAGCGTGTAGCTGGGAATCTCCTGTCCAACCGGCGCGGGCCGCGGTTCGACGGGAGCGGCCGGCTCGGGATCCGGTTTCTGTGGTGCAGGTGGCGGCGGTGGCGCCGGACGGGCGGGAGCGGTCAGCGTTTGTTGAGCTGCGGTGATGTAATCCAACCGCTCGGCCAGCCAGTTCGCATAGTCCTGATACTCTGGCAGGACTCGCAGCGCCGTCAGCGCGGCGCGCGCCTCGGGTTCGTAGGCGGCGAGGCGCCGCAGGTCATTGCTCTCGAGCGCAGCCTGCAGGCGGGTGGCAAATTCGTCCCATTCCTGCTTCGTGGGAAACTCGAACGCTTCCTGAATTTCGTCTGGCGCGTAGATCTCGAAAAGCTGCCGGCCGATGTCCAGCCACGCCTCCACATCCAATTCCGCCATGCTTTGGACCAAGGTCGGTGGCGATTCCGCGGGAAAAGCCACGACCCGATCGCGAACGAGCCGGGCACGCATCAACTCCTTGAGTCGCAACTCCGGCCGCTCCTTCCACACGATGGCCGGTTCGCCGAAGTAGCGCGCGGAGTTCTTCGCACCCCAGTCCGTCGTGGCAATCCGGTAGCGTCGCGTGTCGTCGATGTCGTCAGGCCCGGCGGCGAAGTTGAATTCGCCGCCGCGCTCCGCAAACGGCGTCTCCGGCCCTTGGTTGGCCCGCGCGAGCAGTTGCCGCAAACGGCTGCCATCCACCGCAGCCGTGTGGATTGCGCCATCGAAACGCACACAGGCGTCGAACTCCAACTGGCTGACATCGCCCGCCGGCAAGCCGCTGCCAAAGGTCGTGTTGCCGATGAACGCCGCATCCACTTTAGCGCCCTCGCGCAGGACCTGCGCTACAAATTTGGCGGCCTCGGCCGTATCCATCGCGCGCTTGCTCTGGCCAATCACCGCCCGGTCTTCATCAGTGAGGTGTTGCGCCCGCACCCGGCGGATGAGTTCAGCGATTTCGGGATCGCTCGGTCCGTCGGCCGGCACGGGAATCGTTTCGACCTCCCAACGCAGGGCACCGGCCTCATCCCGACAGAGCCAGGCCAAGGCAGCGTGCTGGGTCCAGGAACCCGTGTGAAAATAGACGGTGCCTTCGCCCATCGGCTCGACGAAACGCAGGTGACTGTGCGCGCCAGCGAACAGTGTGCCGGCGGGCACGAGCGCCAGCAGCTCCTTGTCGGCGGCAAGCCCGCAATGACTAACGATGATCGGGAGCACGCCCGGCGGGGTTTCGCCCGAGGTCGGGCTTGCGACGGCCGCAGGGAGAAGCCGGGGTAGATGCTCCTTCGCCCATACCACGGGATTCGCGAGATCCAGCGACGGGCGCACCGCCACGCGGTAGGTTGCCAGCGCATCCGTGGCGAGTCCGATGACCACGGCTTCGTGCGATCCCAACCGCAGCGAGGCTTTTGCCGGCGCAAAGGGCTCGCCCGTGCTGCGATTGATGATGTTGCTCACGACGCGCACGCCGACGGCTTCGGCCCGGAGCACCGTTTCTTCCAAGGCAAAATAGTCGGCTTCGTGATTGCCCAGGTTGAGGATGGTCGGCGCGCGGCGCACCAACGCAGCGTATAGCGCAAAATCCACCTCCCCGCCGCTGCGTCGGGCGAGGCTGTTGCCATACTCCTGGGTATCACCGTTCAGCAGCACCGCCAGCGGCAGACTGGGGTTTTCCTCCTTGAGACGGTCCACCAGCGCCACGAACTGCGCCGTGCGCTCGTAGGCGGAATGCATGTCACCGGTCACGACCAACACCGCCTCGGCGCCGGATGGGGCCGCGACGAGACGTCCAAGCCCATACAGAACCATCAACAAAATGAGTGGCAACGGACGCCGCATGGTCAGGAAGGCTGTGGCCGTTGTGACCTCACGCAAGCCCGGCGGTTCATCCGGGGGGTTCTTCAGATCGGTTTATCGATTCGGTTCCTGATAGGGGGGAGGGTCGCTCACAATGCGCCGGTTGTCGTCGCTTTATGGGTTCCTGCCTTCCCGCAGAAGAATTTGGGAACCTTTGCTGCGGAAATCCGTCTGTCCCGTTGATCCCGTTGTGGTGGTGGGTGGCCCTCAGTGACTCCGGGCGCCTGCCGCCGTGACGGGCGGGCCATCAGCCCCGACGGCAACCCCGTCGGGGCTTAATTTTTCCCGCGTTGACCGGAGGAGCGGGCCGGGTAATCAGACCCGTCCCGCCCTCGTGAACCGCGTTTATATCAAAACCTACGGTTGTCAGATGAACGAGCGCGACAGCGAGGCCGTCGCCGCGCTGCTCCGCGCCCGGGGCTACCGCATCGTGCAGGACGAGGACGCCTGCGATGTCATGCTGATGAACACCTGCAGCGTGCGCGATATGGCGGAGCAGAAAGCCATCGGCAAAGCCGGCTACGTCGTTCAGAAGAAGAAACGCAACCCGCGCTTCATCCTGGGTATCCTCGGTTGCATGGCACAGAACCGCGGCGCCGCGATCCTCGACGCCCTGCCCGACGTGGACCTCATCGTCGGCACCCAGAAATTTCACCAAGTGCCCGACCACCTCGACAACCTGCGCGCCGCCCAGGAAGCGGGCACCGTGCTGCCCACGCGCATCGTGGACATCGCCGAAGAGGCCGGTTCGCAAAACACCATCCGCGATCACGTGCTCGAGGAGAAACAGGTGTCGGCCTTCGTTTCCATTCAGCAGGGCTGCAACATGGATTGCGCCTTCTGCATCGTGCCGAAAACCCGGGGTGACGAGCGCTCCCGTCCGATGGATGAAATCGTGCGCGAGTGCGAGGAGCTGGCCGACCGCGGCGTGCGCGAGATTACGCTCCTCGGCCAGATCGTCACGAGTTACGGCCGCCGCGACTACGCGCACACCGACGGCATCACGCCTTTCGTGCAATTGCTCGAGCGCATCAACGCCATTCCCGGCATCCGGCGCATCCGCTTCACCTCGCCGCATCCGCGCGGCTTCAAGGACGATCTCATTCAGGCTTACGGCCGTCTCGAAAAACTCTGCGAATACGTCCACCTGCCCATGCAGTCCGGCAGTGATCGCGTCCTGAAGCTGATGAACCGGCCCTACTCGCGCGACCGCTACAAGCAGATCGTGGACGATCTCCGCCGCGTGCGGCCCGACATGTATTTCTCGACCGATATCATTGTCGGCTTTCCCGGCGAGACCGACGAAGATTTCGCGCAGACCCGCGAGCTTTTTGAGGCCTGCAATTACGACATGGCCTACATCTTCAAGTATTCGGTCCGTTCCGGCACCCCCGCCGCCGACATGGGCGACCAGATCCCCGACGAAGTGAAGGAAGCCCGCAATGCCGAGCTCCTGGCCATCCTCGAAGCCAATTCCAACCGCCGCAATGCCACCCTCCTCGGCACCACGCAGGAGGTGCTGGTCGAAGGCCCCGACAAGAAAGGCCTCGGCTTCATGGGTCGCACCCGTGGCAACCGTATTGTCCATTTCGCCGCCAGCGAACGCCTCATCGGCGAACTGGTGCCGGTGAAGATCGACCGCGTCTCGACCGCCGTGCTCTACGGCCAGCTGGCCCCGACGGGAGTTGAAGCTGAAAGGTGAAGTATATCGCCTACGCCCGACTTTCCGCTCGTCGCCGCGCGCAACTTAAACTTCAACTTTTCACTTCAACCGCGCCTCCGCGCCATGAACCTCTTTCTCGCCACCCTCATCCCCGGTCTGCTGCTTGCCGCGCTCGGCCTCGTGCTGTTCTGGCCGGGTGCACCCGGTGCAGCCAAGGCGCTTCCCCGGTCGCAACCCGCCGCCTGGGTGCTCTTCGGCGCCGGCGCGTTGTGGTTTATCTGGCGGCTGTCGCGCACCGGCGAGGCCGACCTCATTTTCTTCCAAACGCCTGCACCTGTGATGATCGGCTTCGGCGCCCTCGCCGTGCTGGCCTTCATCTACACGCCGGACTTTCTCGCCGTGCGCGGGCTCTGCGTGCTCATCCTGCTCGGCGCCGAACCGCTGCTGCACGCCGCCTACATGGAATGGGGCCATCCGCAACGCCTGCTGATGGTGACCGCCGTCTATCTCGGGCTGACCGCGGCGCTCTATCTTGCGGCTTATCCGTTCCGCTTGCGCGATTTCTTTGAATGGCTGTTCCGCACGCCGGGCCGTCCTCGTTTGGTAGGCGCCGCGTTGCTCGCCTATGGCCTCGCGACCTCGGCGGCCGCTTTCACCTATTGAACCGATGGCTGACGCTCCGCATGGCCTGATCATCCTCGCCGGCCCGGCCGGCGTTGGCAAAAGCACGCTTTGCGACCGCCTCGTCGCCGAAGTGCCCGGTTTCGAGCGCGTCGTCACCGCCACCACGCGCCCGCCCCGGCCCAATGAGGTCAACGGCCGCGACTATCACTTCCTCACCGAGACGGAGTTCGAAACCCGCCTGCAAACCGGGGACTTTCTCGAGTGGGCCTGGGTTCACCGCAAGTTCCGCTACGGCACGCTCAAATCCGCCGTGCTCGACCGCCTCGCCCACACCAGCCTCGTGATGAATGTGGATGTGCAGGGCGTGCGCAGCATTCGCGCCGCCGCGGCCAACCTCCCGTTGCTGAAACGCAGCCTGGTCACCATCTTCATCGCTCCCGATTCGCTCGATGTGCTGCGCGAACGGCTCGAAGGTCGCGGCCCGCTGCCCGCCGAGGAACTCGCGCGTCGCCTGCAAAGCGCCGAGCTGGAAATGGCCGAGCGCTTCACCTACGACTACATTATCCACAGCCAGACCAAGGAACAGGATTTCCGCGCGCTACTCGACTACTGGGCGCAGGCGCAGAGGAAGCTGGTCTGAGAAGCTGACAGAGGATCGGAGTCGGTTGGGGCAACCGCCGCTATCGGGTCACGATCAGCGATCCGACGGACGCCATCAGGCCGGCGAGGAGCACGCCGAAGCCAATGGTGCGCCAGCGTTGCTGGGCGCGCGTGCGCGTGAGGCCGGCGTGGGTCTCGCGCCTGTCGGCGATGCGCAGCAGCAGGAACCCGGCGGCGGCGAGCGGCAGCGCCAAGAGCGCCATGCCATAGGCCCAGACGAGGCCGAGCGGAAAGTATGCGACGCCGCATATGATGGCGCCGAGGCGACACGCCATGACGGAGGAGGTGGTAGAACTCATGGGTGAGTGGAGGAGATCATTTTGGAAATGATGCGGAGAACACGAGCAGACGGCCTGCTCGCGTTCGCGGGTGGTATCATGATGCGTTTAGCTCGAGCAAGCTGGTGATCCCGGGGAAGGTTGGCGCGATCACTTACTTCATTCCCTTCATGATCATGCTCTCCAGCTGGCCCGCCTTGGTATTGAACTGCGTGAGTCCGAGCGTGACGGCCTTGCGGTAGTATTCCGCGGCCTCGCGGAGGTTTGGCGCAGTGCCGACGCCGCGCTCATAAATTTCACCCAACACGGCCGCGGCCTGTGGCAGGTTGGCATCGGCGGCGCGCTTCAGGAGCTCGATGCCTCGGGCTTGGTTCGCGGGCAGGCCTGGCATACCCTGCATCTGCGCGCGGCCCATCTCAAACTGGGCGGCGAGGGAACCGGCCTCGGCGGCCGCGAGCATCAGCTCAATACCCTTGGCTTGGTCCTGCGCCATGCCGCGTCCTTGGTAGTGCATGCCGCCGAGTTGGAACTTCGCGTCGGCGTTGCCCAGTTCCTCCGCCTTCCGCAGCCATTCCAGCGCTTTGGTCATGTCGGTCGCGGCGAGCTGGTTGGCGAGGGCAAGCATGGCCTGCGGGCTGCCGGCGGCGACGGCCTTGTTTACCCATTCCATGGCTTGCGGCTTGTCGATGGTGAACAACGCCTCCGCGAGCGCCAGCATGCCGTTCACGTCGCCTTTGTTGGCGGCCCAGCGCAGCCAGTTGATTGCATCGTCCCGCTCCTTCGCGAAGATTCGGCGCGCATATTCCAGCATGGCCGTGGTGTCGCCGGTTTTAGCCTGACGGCGTATCGCCAGATCGGAACCTGCCGGGGCGTTGAGCTCTTCCTCATACTCGCGAATGAACCGCTCGCCGTACGTCTTGAGGCCACTGGCGCCGGGGTTGGCCACGAGCTTCTTGTGCCACGCGTACGCCTCGGCGGGACTTGTCTGCTCCAGCGACGAGGCATACATGTACTGTGCCTCCGCCACGCCTGATTCCGCCGCCTCCTTGTACATAAGATTCGCCTCCTCGTGGCGCTCCGCCAGCGCGAGGCTGCGGGCGAGCTCAAGGGTGACGGTCTTTTCGCCAGCATCCCTGGCCTTGCGCATCCACAGGACGGCATTGGCGTAGTCCTTCTTGTCCTTGTAGATGCCGCCGATGGTTCCCGCCGGCTTGATGTTTCCCTTCTCCGTTTCCTTAAGCAGGATCTCCAGCGCCTTGTCCGGATTCCGCTCGAAGCCGTCGAAACCGTAGCGGTATTTCGCCGCCAGCATTTCGGCCGCGCCCTTCTCGCCTCCGGCGATCGCCTTTTCGAACAGCATCACCATCCGATCGCGGGTGGCCTTGCTGTCCCTGCCATTGAGCTGCCGCGCGAGCTCAAAGGCTTCGAGCGTGCCGCCCGCTGCTGCCGCCTTTTCCAACCAGGCCAGGCGTTGCGCCGGATCCTTCTTCACACCGAAGCCGGTGGCATAGATCCCGGCCACGCGCTTCATCGCGGGCACGCTGCCGTGGTTCGCAGCCTGCAGATAATAGTCGAAGGCCCGCCGGTCGTGCTGCCGCAAGCCACGGCCAGTCGCGAGGGCGTCAGCCAGCTTCAGCATGGCCTCGATGTTGCCCGCCTTGGCCGAGGCCTCGAGGCGCGCGACCTCGGCGGCGGCAAACGGGGGCACTTCCGGCGGAAGGTCCTTCAGGATGGCGTCGATGTTCTGGTTCGGTTTCCGCCGCATGTTGTCGAGCGTGAGGGCGGCATATTCGCCCACGGCTCCTCCGCGGCGGACCAGTTCGCGCAACCAGCGCAGGTCCTCCGGCACGGCGAGCAGCTCAAGACCGGAACCCACAGGCTTGGCACTGCTATAGAGCAAATAGAGCTTATGCTCGGGGGGCATCACGGTGAACTGGCCCGGCCGGGCTCGGGCGGCGGCTTCGATCAACCAGTATTCCACCTCGGACCAGTTGGTCGCCACGCCTCCGTCCGACCCCATATTGAAAGCCGATGCCAGCTTGTCCGCGCCCTGGGCGCTGCCCGCCTCCGCGGCCATGCGGAAATACTCCGCCGCCTGCGCGCGATTCACTTTCTCCTTGTCTGTGTTGTACTCGAGCTCATCGCCGAGAAGCGAGAAACCCGGGCGATGGTTCGCCTTGCGGACGAGCTCGCGCAGGTCGTTGACACTGCGGCGGAGCTCCAGCGGAACTGCGCCGAGCTTCAGATCGGCCTGCGGTAGGAGGTTGAGGACGCACAAGGCCTCGGCGTCACCGGCCTTCGCGCGGGCCCGGAGTTCGGCGGAATCCACGGGCATGAGGGCGGGGGGCATTTCCGCGCGACGCTTGGCGATGGCGGCGTCTACGAGGTCCTTCACCCATTTGCCGGCACCCGGCTTCATGTTCTCGATGAATGCCATGTTGAGGTTGCCGTATTCCGCGAAGGGCGTGCCGTCCTTGATCGCCTTCATCCGGCGGTAGTCGCCGTCGTAAAGATCGACGACCCCATCCGTGCGGATCGCCACGGCCAGCGCCTCGGCATCGGCGCGGGATTTCACGGCGGCGACCAGCTGCTCCACCGTCCAAGGTGAGTTTTTGATCAGGCTGTCGAAGGGCACGGTCGGTCCGGACTTCCCATCGGCGGCCGCGCTGGCCATCCCATCGATCACGCCCGCCATCTGCACCATGCGGAGGTTTTGATCCCACATCTGGATTTCCTGTTGCAGCGAGTCGGCCTCAGCCGCGGCGAAATCATCTCCCGCGGCGGCCGCCTTCTTGTACCAGGATACCGCCGTGCGCTTGTTCTGGATGACCGCGATGCCGCGCCGGTAAATCTCGGCGAGCTCCCTCATCGCATCCACATTGCCCGCCGCGGCGGCCTTCTCGTAGGCCGCGCGGGCCTCGGCGTATTTTTTCGCCTGGTGAGCGGCCTCGGCTTTCTTCAGGTCATCGAGACCGAGGAGCTTCGGCTTAACCCGCTTGATGGCCGTATCCGCCCCGGTGTGCCCCTGCGCCTTGGCTTTCTCGTACCAAACCAGCGCCTGGGCCGGATCCCGCGGGACGCCTTCGCCGCGCTCATGGAGCAGGCCAATGTTGTAGGAGGCGCTGAAATTTCTCCCATCCGATGCTTTTCGGAACCACTTCATCGCCTCGTCAAACTTGCCCTGCTGGTAGTGGGCGAATCCCACTGTGAGCGCATCTTCGGGTGTCTCACCCTTCAGGACCGCCAGCTCAGCCTCGGCCATCTGGACGGCCTTGGGATTTCCCGCGCCGAGGGTGCGGGCTTTTTCAAAATATTCCCTCGCCTTGGCTATATCCGCTTGGGTGCCGCGTCCTTCGAGGTAGGCCCGGCCCGCGCCGAGGAGGGCATCGAGGTTGTTTTTTCCCGCCGCGATCTGGAACCAATGGAAAGACGCCTCCGGATCGGCCGCCACATCACCTTCGCCGTCCTCCAGGGTGTATCCCAGCTCCACCATGGCTTGGACATGGCCCTGCGCGGCCGCCTTTTCCCACCAGGCCACGGCTTCCTTCACTTTCTTCGCCTGATACGCGGTCGTGCCCCGATCAAATTCAGCCTGTCCGGCCATGGCTGCCTGGACGGGGGCCGCCTTGGGCTGCGGCGCGGGAGCGGCCACGGGAGCCGGCGTACTCGCCACCACCACGGGAGCGGCCGGAACGGGCAGGGGCGCCTCGCCGGGCGGCACCGTCACCGCCACACTGGCCATTCGGGCAATCGCATCCCGGGCGTTTTGTTTCAGGTTAAAGGCGGCGGTCGGGTGGTTCACCAGACGCTCGTACCAATATTTCGCGATCCGGACGTCGGCCGGACCACCAATGCTGTCGCGCCAGGCCAGCGCGAGGCGCAGCATGGCGTTGGGATCCCCCTTCGCCGCGCCGTCGATGTACAACTTCCGCGCTTTTTTGCGGTCTTCCATAACGCCTGAACCGAGCTCATGCAGCAAACCCAGCTCGGCGAACGCCGGGCCGTGGCCGAGCGCGACCGCACGCTGCCAGGCCCGATACGCCTTCTCGTAATCCTTGTTCTTAAAATGCCGGTCGCCGGCGTTGTATTCCTCCAACGCCTTGGCGGCAAACGTGCGCGGGGTCTCGTTCAAGCCCTCGAATTTCGCGGCCGTGACCTCCCCGAGGCTTGCCAGGATCTCCTGCGCGTGTTCCCGGTCGTTCCTATGCAATGCCCAGGCGGGGACGCTGACGGCCCGCTCCAAATAATTCTTCGCGTAAGCGGAATTCTGCGGCCCGCCCAGACCGGTGAACCACGCGCGACCCAGCAGGGCCAGGGCCCGGCCATCGCCCCAGCTCGCGCCGACCGCGAAAAGCCGCCGGGCTTCCCCTCCATCCATCGCCACGCCATGGCCGTTCCCATAAAGCGCGCCCAGCTCCGCGAAAGCGCGGGTATAATCAAGCTCCCCCGCGCGTTTGAACGCCTTCAGTGCTCTTTCGAACTCACCGGCGGCGAACGCTTCGCGACCCTCGCGATACTCGGCCGCGCCCGGACGCCGGTCCTCCATGACATGTTTCGTCCATTCCGGGTCGTCGGACTCGTCCGGCGCCGGTTCCTCCTCCGCCAGGGCATCCGCGGCGTAGGATTCCTCGAGTGATCGGAGCGCCCGCTCTGCTTCCTCGAAGGTCTCCTGGTCCGTGTCGCGCGTGGCGATGATCAGGTCGCTCAACAATTTCCGCGCTCGTTCCATGTCCTGGTCGCCGCCCATACCGCGTCCAAGCAGGTTGGAAAGGCGCAGGATCGACTCCGGATCCTTCTTCGCCGCACCAAGCTCAAACAAGCGGCGCGCTTCGACCTCATTCATGGGCACGCCCGCGCCTTCGAAATGCATCGCCCCCAATCCCGCGTAGGCCGCGGCGACGCCGCGCTTCAGGGCCTTCTCAAAAGCGGCACGCGCCTTGTCGTTCTCCAATTTTCCAAACGCGTCCCAACCCGCCTGCACGTCGGGGTCGGGGGCGGCGGCCGCCAAAAGAGAAACGCCGAGGCCGAGAAAAAAGCCGATCAGGACAAAGCCGCGGCGGGCGGAAGGAAAGGGGTGCATCGGAACATACTAAGGGGAAAACCGCGCGCCACCCATACGTAGATGTGCGTAATATGCCCCTTTTATTCCCGCCTGCTTGCGGCGCGCCGCCACCCCGCTACGCTCCAGCCGTGCCGCTTTCCCGCCGCCGTTTCTTCCGTCTCCTCCCCGCCGGGCTCGCGGCATTCCTGGCGCGCGGCGAGGCCCGTGCGGAAGAACCCATGAACACCCCTTACCCCCGCAGCGACCACTTCGATGGCGAACGCTTCTTCAATCCCTCGGGTAACAATCCACGCGGTTTCCGCGACCTGCTCAAATGGCAGTTCAGCCGCGCGTCCGCCCCGTGGCCGAAATCGGTCGAGAACACCGCCATGCCGGCTTTGCCCGCCACTCTCGGTCCGAGAGAATGCGCCGTGACCTTCGTGGGTCACGCCACGTTTCTCCTCCAATTCGACGGCCTGAACATCCTCACCGATCCGATCTGGTCCGATCGCTGCAGCCCCGTCTCATGGGCTGGTCCGAAGCGCGTGCGCGCGCCCGGTCTCGACTTCGCGGCGCTGCCGCGCGTGGACCTCGTGCTGCTCAGCCATAATCATTACGACCACCTCGACTTGCCGACACTCAAGCGTTTGCATGCGGCGCACCGGCCGCTCATCGTGACGACCCTCGGCAACAAGTCCTTCCTCGCCGCCGAAGGCGTGGACCACGTCGTGGAGCTAGACTGGTGGCAGAGCCATGAGGTGAAGCCCGGCGTGAAGGCCACGGTCACGCCCGCCCAGCATTTCGCGGCGCGCGGTTTTGGCGATCGTTTCAAAACGCTGTGGGGCGGCTTCGCGCTGGAGACGCCGGCCGGCAAGGTGTGGTTCGCCGGCGACTCCGGTTATTTCGACGGATTCAAAACCATCGGCGAAAAGCTGGGGCCCTTCGACGTGGCGTTCATTCCCATCGGCGCTTACGAGCCGCGCTGGTTCATGGAACCGGTGCACTGCACTCCGGCCGAGGCGATTCAGATCCATCGCGATGTCCGCGCGCGCCGCAGCGTCGCGATGCACTTCGGTTGCTTCCCGCTGGCCGACGACAGCTACGAACGGCCCATGGAGGACTTCCGCATCGCGCACGCCGCCGCCGGTCTCGGGGTCGAGGATTTCATCCTGCCCGAGGTCGGCGAGACAATGCTTGTGCAAGCCCTTTGAGCCTGTTTTGAAAAACAGGCCCCGTGGGCCCGGGGCCACAGCGTCATGTTTTTCCGTTTCTTGCTCCCCGCCCTTCTGGCGGTGGCACCAACCTTGTTCGCGGCCACCGCCACCGAAAACTCGCGCGCCTCGCGCACGCTACTCGAATCGTTTGCGCAGGATGATCCGACAGTGGTGGCCAAAGCGGCCCGCCCTCTGGCCGCCAAGGGCAACGCCGAAGCCCGGTTCGTCCTGGGCCTGTTCCAACTCCTCGGCGCGGGCGAGCGCATCGACCACGCGGCTGCCGCGCTCTGGCTGAAGCAGGCCGCCGAACAGGGTCATCCGGAAGCCCGCCTTTGTCTCGCCTGGCAGCACGAGACGGGATTCGGCGTGTCGCGAACCGACCCGGCCGCGGCGGCCCGATGGCGGGAGCAGGCCGGCACGCTTGCGCCACGCACGTCCTACGCGCGGTGGTTCACTGCCGTGGACGGCGTGCCGCAACCGGATTTCAACCGCGCCTTCCTCTGGATGCTTGACGCAGCCGAGGAGGGCAGGCCGGCCGCCATCGGTAACCTGGCGGTGGCCCACCTCTTTAATTTCTGGACCCAAGCCGATACGGCGCAGCACCTGATGTGGCTTGATCGCGCCGTTGCGGCCGGGGACCCGGGCAGCATCGAGCAGCTCGCCTACTACAACCTCCTCGGCATGCTGGTGCCGGCGGACATACCCAAGGGGCTAGCCCTGCTCCTTCGCGCCGCCGAAGGTGGCCAGCCGGGTGCACAACTTCTGCTCGGCCGCCAATACGAAGCCGGCGAGGACGTCGAACGCGACCTGAAGACAGCGCTTTCCTGGATGAACAAGGCCGCGAAGCAGGACCACCTGCCCGCGCTCCGCCACCTGCTTGACATCCGCCGCAATGGCCGCCCCGGACTTGCTCCGGACTTAAAGGAGGCGGTGCGGATCGCCGAGAACGGCCGCAGGCTCGGCGACGCCACCTGCATCCGCCACCTTGCCGATCTCTACAATCGCGGTGACGGCGTGTCTCGGAACTTCAAGAAATCCGCCGCGCTCTACCGTGAGGCAGCCGATTTGGGCGAGGCGAATGCCATGACCATGCTTGGGTGGATCCATGACAAGGGCGAAACCGGTCAACCAGACTACGTCGAAGCGAGGCGCTGGTATATACAAGCGGTAGAACACGGCAATGTCCGGGCGATGCGTGAACTGGGGGAAATGCACGAAGCTGGTCGCGGCGGACCGGTGGATCTGCCCGCCGCTTTCACATGGTATGAAATGGCAGCGCGCACGGGAGAGGTCTATTCGCAGATGAAGCTGGGGGAGATGCTTCTCCATGGTCGGGGCGTGGTCGTCGATGCCGAGGAAGCGGTGAACTGGTTCCGGCTGGCCGCGCTCAACACCCCTTCAAACAATTTGAACCCCAATCTGTTTCGCTGGCCGATCGCCAAAATTGACCTAGTCGTAGACGGTTTGATCGCGGTGGCTCGTGAAACGGACGACCCCTGGTTGGAAGAGAACTTGGTGGCCCTGCTCATCGAGCATGGTTCCCGGTCCAGCGGTGCGGGCTTGGAGAAGAAAATCCTACGGATTCTGGATGAGCCGGATCTGTTGGAGAGCCCGGGTATTCTGCCGGAGGCCTGTCTGGCCGTGCTGGAAGCCCATCCTGAAGACGCGGATCTGAGACAGCAGGCGGTCAACTGGCTGGCCAAGCTCCGGGCGGCTGATCGCATGCAGTCCGCCCTGTTGCTCGGGCGACATGCGTTGCTGGGCCTGCACATGCCTTGTGACATTCCCCGCGCTTTACAGTGGGCGAAGGTTGCCGCGGCCAACACCCGATGGAAGGGCTCCTTGCTGCTGGCCCAGATCGAAAGCACCACCGCGACGGATCCTGAGCATCGGGCCGCCTCATGGGCCACCGTGCGCAAATTTGCGGCGGCCGGTGACCCGGAAGCCGCGATGTTGGTGCTCGACCGGTATGTCAGTGGACAAGGCGATGCGGAAGACCGCGCGCTGGCCCTGGGGCTGCGTGAGAGCGCCCTACGCTTTGCGCGCCTGACCGGCCAAGCTGAACTCGCTTCCCGTCTGGAGCATGATCTGGCCAAGGTGGCCGGCGTGCCCACAGAAGCGGAACTGGCCAACAAGTCCGCGGCTGTTATCGCCGCCCGGACCTCCGGCGCCGATGCAAGTCCTGAGTCCCTATACCGCCCACCACCCCATTATCCCTATTCCCTTCGGGTGGCAAAGGTGAGGGGCAAAGTCCGTGTGGAGTTTATCATCGATTCCGAGGGCCGCGTGATCCAATCGCAGGTTTTGGACAGTGATCACCCGCTCTTTGCGGCGGCCGCCCTTTCTGCCATCCACCAATGGCGCTTTGTGCCTGGCTGGAAAAAAGGCCGCGCCGTGAACGTGCGGGCCAAGCAGCTGCTCGAGTTCGACCCCAATTGAATCTCCCCATGTCCACACTATCAAATCTCTGCGCTGTCTTGTCGGTGGTGATTGCCGTGCCGCTGTTCGGCGGGACTGCTCCAGTCTGGTCGGCGGACCTTGCGGAGGCGCAGGCCCGAGCGGAGGGGCAGGCCCGAGCGGAGGGGCGACCGTTGCTCGTCAGCTTCACCGGCTCGGATTGGTGCGCCTGGTGCAAACGGCTGAAGGAAGAAATTCTCACCAAGCCTCATTTCCTGGAATATGCGAAAGAGCAGCTTGTGCTCGTCGAGCTGGACTTTCCGCACGAAAAACAACTGCCACCGGATCAGGCGAGGCAGAACGCACTTTGGGCGCAAAAGTATGCTGTCTCGGATTATCCCACGATCCTCCTGTTGAACTCCGCCGGTGTGGAAATCGGCCGGCTTGGCTACATGCAAGGAGGGCCCAAGACCTTCGTGCGCGAGTTGAAACGCCTCGTTGCGCGCGCCGCTGCGCCGGCTGCGACACCAGCAATCCACCCCGCGACCGATTAAGTGCTCGGCGACACCTGTGCGCAGACCGCAACCGCCACCGGCGGTGTTGTCCGGGGTGCGGCGGCTGGTTCATTTTACGTAAGCTCCCTCGGGCCATCGGTTCGCGGGTGCGTCCGCATGGGCCGCACGTCAGGGGTAGGGCAACTCACTCCGCGCGGCAAACGTGCAGCAGCCGGAGCCGGCGCACGCCGCCGGGCGTGGGCCACTCGATTTCGTCGCCTTCGCGATAGCCGAGCAAAGCGGCGCCGATCGGCGCCAAAAAGGAAATGTGCCCCTGATCGGCGTCGGCTTTGTGCGGTGCCACGAGGGTGTAGTTTTCGACTTCCTGCGTATCGAGGTCCTTGAGTTGCACGCGGCTGTTGATTCCGACGACGGTCGGGGGAATCAGCGCGGGCTCCAGCACGACGGCCCGGGCGAGTTCCCGACGCAGGCGCTGCAGGCTTTCGCTTTTCGCCGGCACGCCGGCGAGCAGGCCGGTGATGTATTTGTAGTCGGCGAGGGTAAGGCGGATGGTGTGAAGTGTATCGTTCATGATTCAGGCGGGTTCAGGGTTGGGGAGGAAACCGGCCTTGGGCCGGTGGAGAAAATGCGAAGCACCACGGGTGTTCGCATGCGCACGAACCGAACGCTCGGTCCACGCTGTATAAGGAAACTGCCCGGCGTCCGCCGGGCTTAGGTTTGGGCGGACTCAGCCGCGCTCAAAGACCAGCACCAGCAACACCGGGCATCCCCGGGAAGATACCCGGAGCCCCGTGACTCGGTCGGACCGAAAGCTGGTGAAAGGAATTCATTGCTCCAACCAAGGTTGTCGGTTGCGCCGGATAGTCAAGCCCGTCACGGCCGCCCGCAACGCCTCGACAACGGCGGTGGAAACGGTTTGGGTGTCGGTGCGGGCCAATTCATTCATCTCCCCATGAAAATAGTTTTGTTTGTGCTGCTGGCCGCGTCCTTGGCCGCGAATATCGTGCTGGGCCTGCGCACCAGCCGGTCCGCTTCCACTTCTTCCGCCGATCCGTCTGCAAGCATCGTTGCCAAAGACTCATCCGCTGCCGCAACGAGCGACAGCCTCGCGGCGAACGATCCGACCCGCGCTTCGGCCTCGACAAACAGTGGCACCAGCAGCGCCACGCCGAAGCCCGCGAGCGGTCCCGTGCCTCAAATCTGGCATCCGGTTTCTTCCGATGAAGACATGCACCGCACGGTCGCCAATCTGCGGGCTGCGGGTTATCCGCCGGCGGTGGTCCGCGCCGTGGTCAACCAGCTGTTGAACGAACGCTTTGCCCCGCGTCAGCCCAACGCCGGCCAGCCTTTCTGGAAGCAGGGTGCGCCCACGTCGGAGATGGTCGCAAAACAGAACGCGCTCAATCAGGAGCGCCAGACGTTGTTCGAGGCGCTGCTGGGACCCGACGCACGGCCGTCGGCCGTGATGGACGAAGCTGCGCGGCTGCGCCGTTACGGCAATCTGAGCGACGAAAAGATCGATGCCATCTCCCGGATCGAACGCGATTACAGTGAAATGACGGCGGAGGCCTGGGCCAAGCGCCGCGGTAATATTCTTACGAGCAGCGACGCCGCGATGCAGGCCCAGCAACTCATGGAAAAGGAAAAGCTCGCCGACCTCGCCGCCGTGCTCACCCCGGAGGAACTCGCGGAGTATGATATGCGCCATTCTTCCGCGGCCCGCTCCCTGATCAACAGCCTGCGCAATGTCGAAATCTCCGCGGCGGAATATGCCCAGCTTTACGAAGCCCAAAAGACCTTCGCTGCCGCGAATCCCATGCGATCCAACATGGATCCAAATGCCTGGGTGCAACGCCAGGCGGGTCAGCGCACCCTCAATGAGCAGGCCCGTGCGGTGCTGGGCGAAGAACGCTTCTACCATTATCTCGAGGGCTCCGATCGTGTGTATGCGCAGGTCGCAAAAGCCTTCAGTGATTTTCCGTCCGTTACCCCGCCCCAAGCCTACCAAGTTTACCAGCTGCAAACCGATTTGCAGACCGTCATGTATCAAGCCTCCCGCGATGGTCCGCCTTCGCAGGAAAAAATGGCGGAGATGCGCACCGTGGCGGAATCCTATAATGCCCGCCTCGAATCGCTGATCGGAGCCGAGGTCGCCGAAGCCTACCGGAAACAGGGCAACGGCCGGATGTTTAATTCCTTCAGGAACGCGCCGCGCCCGCCGTCATCAACCCAAGCGCCCGCCGCCGGCCGCTAATCGGCCGGGCCGTTCACTTGCGCGGCTTGTTGCGATATTCGGCGCTCTTGCGCAGGTCGTCGCGCACGTCGCTCTCGGTCCAGCCTTTGTCGCGCACCACCCGCGTGTATTGGCGCAATCCGCCCGGATCGGCCTCGCGACCGAGCACCTCGCGATAGGCGCGGCGCACGATACTCTCCGCGGCTTCGGTGCGGTAGCGATCCTCCGTCCGCAAGTGATCGCGCAGCATGCGCTCCGTCCAACCGGCGTCCTTGATGCGGTTGCGGAATTCCCGCAGCTCGCCAGCATCGGGTTCGCGGCCGAGCAGATCCTTGAACGAATCCTTGATCAATTTGTCGGGATTGGCCGGCGGACGACCGCCACTGCCCGGACGGTCGGGGCCAGGACCGCGGTCCCGATCGCGGCCGCGCGCGCTCTCCACGCGCAGGGAGGAAATACGATCATTCCAACTGACGCCGACGCCGCCGGCCAGAAGGCGACCGGTGAGGTCGCGCGCGCTCTCGGTCAACCGCAGTGCTTCGCCGCGGTAACGCGGGTCCTCATAAACGATGAGCTCCACATCACCCTCGATGCGAATGGAGGAAATGCTGTCGTTGAGCTTGCCGCCTCCATCGAAGCTGCGTTTCGACGTGATCTCGATCGCGTCGCCCGGATAGAGCACGAGCGACGCACCGCGAAACCCTGCGTGTTGGTAAACGATTACCCGCCCACCACGGCGGTCATCACGGTCGCGATCATGGTCCGCAAATGCCGGTGCGAGAAACACGGTCAGGATCAAAAACAAACGGGATTTCATGCCTATAAGACGTCGCGTCCGGCCCGATTATTCAAGCTTTCGTCGGAGGGGCGCGATGCATCCGACCGGCGGGATGGCGCGTAATCTTGCGCAACAACCTGCTCCCATCCGGCATCGCAGCCCTCAGGCCGCGGTTCTTCCGAGTGGCGAACAGGCCCACCCAACCTCCCACCACACCTTAGGAAATCTGCCATGAACCATGTTTCTGTTCCTGCTTCCCTGCGGCGCACGCTTGCCGCCGTTGTGTTGATATTATCCTGCGCGCCGCTTCCCGCCGCATGGAGCCTCTCTCTCAAGGGCGGCCTCGTCCCCATCACCAGCGGCGACTTCCACCGGGGGCCCGCTTTCGACGGCTCCGTGCTCCTCGGTCTGCCGGCCGGCAGCCTGCCCGTGGACGTGGACGCCAAAAGTTTTGACGACGTCTACAGTAACTTCAACGAGATCGCCTTTGAAGCCTCGTATGACGCGGGAGAGAATCTGACCTACACGTTGGGGGTCGGCTGGCTTTCCTCGGACGAAGGCAACCTGCGCGTCGGCACCGTCGCCGGGACACTGCCGCTCGTCGGCCGTTTCAGCGAGTATGAGGATTTCGAAATCTACGCCCGGCTTCGCTACAATTTCCGTATCACCGAACGCTGGAATCCCTACGTGGGTGCGCATCTGGGCTACAAGAGCGTGGATGAGATCACGGCCTCCTTCTCCGTGCCCAACACTCCGTTCAACGCGCCTTACCAAGCCGCGCTCACCAACGCCAAATTCTACGACGCGACCAATGTCTGGAGCTATGGCGTGTTCGCCGGTATCGAATATAAGCTGAACGACACCGCCTCCATCGCGCTCGAGACAGGTTACTTCACGCAGGGCTCGCTCAATAACGACGACAGCGTCCTCGGCTTGCTCGGCCTGAACACGCTGAACGACGAAGGCAAGCTAAGCTACATGCCCGTGCGTCTCAGCCTGAGCTTCCGCTTCTGAAGCGTTGCGCCTCGGTGTGCCACCGCGGAGCCGGGCAACCGGCTCCGCTTTTTCATTCTAACAGCGCCTGCGGCGCGACCCCGAAGCGCAACTACTCGCCGGCCTCGATATGGTGGCAGCCCTTGCTCACCGGGTTGAGCGAGGCGGCATGCACGACGAGCAGCGCGGTCTGCACGGCATTGCGGAGTTCGATAAGTTCGCGGGTCGGGCGGCAGTCGCGGTAGAAGGCTTGGATGTCCTCGCGCAGTTCCAGCAAAATGCGTCGTGCGCGCGCCAGCCTCCGCGGTGAGCGCAAGATGCCCGCGTAATTCCACATCGTCTGACGGATCTGCTGGAGATCCTGCCGGATGAGCAGGGGATCGGCGACTTTGTCCGGGCTGCGCCACTCGCGCGGCTGCGGAAGAGCAATGTTCGTATTACGAACTTTGCGGTTTTCATCATCAGCCAGTTCCGCGAGGTCGGCGCGGGCACAAGTTTTGGCGGACACAAGACATTCAAGGAGTGAGGTGCTCGCGAGACGGTTGGCGCCGTGCAGACCGGTGCATGCGGTTTCACCGATAGCGTTAAGCTGGCGGACGTTCGTGCGTGCCTGCAGATCCGTGTGCACGCCGCCGCAGGAAAAATGTGCGGCCGGCACCACGGGAATGGATTCACGCGTAATGTCCACACCGTTGGCCAAGCAGCGTTCGTGGATGGCCGGAAACCGCTCACGGATGAAATCCGGCTGCAATGCCGAGAGATCGAGATAGGCGCAGGGCTCGCCGGTGGCGGCGAGATGGTGCTGGATGGCGCGCGATACGACATCGCGCGGGGCAAGTGAACCGAGCGGATGCGCCGCATCCATGAAGCGCCGGCCCGCTCCATCCACCAACACCGCACCCTCGCCGCGCAAAGCTTCGGTGATGAGGAAAGGCTGCGCACCCTTTTTGAAGAAGGTGGTGGGGTGGAACTGAACGTATTCGAGATCCATCAGTCGAGCGCCGACGCGATAGGCCATCGCCACGCCGTGACCCACGCTGCCGGGCTGGTTGGTCGTGTGTTGGAAAATTCCGCCGAGCCCGCCAGTCGCGAGAATGGTCCTGCGCGCGGTGAATGCGACGACCTCGCCGCTGGTCGTATCGAGTGCGTAGCAACCGAAACAAGTGAGCGGTTCGTAGCGGTCGCTCGGCTCGGTGGAATTGTGCGACAGCGTGAGCAGGTCGATGGCGACAAAACCGCTGCGACGAACAATCCCTGGTGTGGCGTCCACGCGTGCAGCCACCGCAGCGAGGATGGAGTGGCCCGTGGTGTCCTTGGTGTGGATGATGCGACGCTCCTGATGCCCGCCTTCGCGGGTGAGGTGCAATCCGCCCGATGCTTCGCGGTCGAAGCCCACGTTGAGTTCATCGATCAACAGCTCCTTCACGGCAGCGGGGCCTTCGCTGATAAGCTGGGCAATGGCGGCGGGATTCGCCGTGCCGCCACTGGCATCGAGTATGTCCTGCGTGAGGTGCGCGGGATCGGGCGAGGTGTCGTAAATGATGCCACCCTGCGCCCAGTCACTGTTCGCCTGCAATGGTTCGGCGAGCGAAAGCAGTTCCACGCGACGGCCGGCGCGGGCCATGTCCAGCGCGTAAGCCGAACCGGCGAGACCGGCACCCAGGACGAGACAATCGGTGGAGATGACCTTCATCGGATATGAACCACAAAGTCATGAAGGCGCGAAGAAAGTATCCGTTCGGACCTTAGTGTCCTCGTGTCTTTGTGATTACTCATTTGGCTTTCTGTAGATCCAAACTCAGGTCGGCGGCAGCCACGGAGTGGGTGAGGGCGCCGATGCTGATGATGTCCACGCCGGGCAGCGCATAATCGCGCAAGGTGGCGAAGGTCACGCCGCCAGAAACTTCGATGAGGGCACGCCCGGCGACCACCTTGACGGCAGCGGCGACCTGCGCGGGCGTCATATTGTCGAGCAGGATGATGTCGGCTCCGGCGCGCACGGCTTCCTTCACCTCGGCGACTGTTTTGGCTTCAACTTCGATCTTGGCACCGTGCGCAGCCGCCGCGCGGCACAACTGCACCGCTTTGGTGAGCGAACCGGCGGCCGCGATGTGGTTGTCTTTGATGAGCACCTGCTCGCCGAGCGAGCTGCGATGATTGAAACAACCGCCGGTGCGCACGGCGTATTTTTCAAGCGCGCGCCAACCGGGCGTGGTTTTGCGCGTGTCCACGATGCGCACTCCCGTGCCCTTCACCGTCGCGGCATAACGCGCGGCCTGTGTGGCGATGCCGCTGAGACGTTGGAGAAAATTCAACGCCGTGCGCTCGGCCGTGAGAATCGACGCGGTGGAACCATCCACGCGAAGCGCCAAGGCGCCGGGCTTGAGGCGCTGACCGTCGCGAGCAAGCACGCGAACCTTGAGCGCCGGATCGAGTTTGGCGAACACCCGCGCGGCGATCTCCACGCCGCAGAGCACGAGGTCCTGCTTGGCATCGATGACCGCGTGGCTGCGATGCTTCGGCGGAAAAATGGCGCGACTGGTGATGTCGCCCAAGCCGGCATCTTCCTCGAGCGCGAGGTCGATCAAATGTTCAGTGCGGGCGGTGATCATGAATGAGGGAGATTGGGTCTGGGCCCCGGGAGATCGTGCGCGAGAAATGTGTAACGTATTATATTACACATTATCCGGGCGCGGTCAGTCTTTCGGGGCGAGTTCGAACATGCGGTCGATGCAGCGGGCGGCGCGGCGGCGGATGTCTTCGTCGAGCGTCACGATTTGATCGGGACGGGGGGCGGCGAGCGCATCGCGGACTTTCTCGAGCGAGTTCAGCTTCATGTAAGGACAGAGGCGGCAGCCGCCGATGAAATGTTTCTCCGGGGTTTCCACCTGCAGGCGCCCGACAAGTCCGCACTCGGTCAGCATCAGGTAGTAGGGCGCGGAGGTCGTCTTGACGTATTTCATCATGGCGCCGGTGCTGCCGACAAAATCGGCCACCGCCGCGACCTCCGGCGTGCACTCGGGATGTGCGACAACCTTTAGTCCGGGGAAGCGGGCGCGCGCATCAGCCACGGCGGCGGCGTCAAACACGTCGTGCACAATGCACGTGCCGTCGGAGGTGATGATCTCCTTGGCGACACCGCGGCGCTTGAGTTCGGTGCGGATGTTTTCTCCCATGAGACGATCGGGCACGAAGAGAATGCGCTCCTGCGGGAGTTTAGCGATGATGTCGTAAACATTGCCCGAGGTCACACAGACATCGGACTCGGCCTTCACATCGGCGGTGGAGTTGATGTAGCAGACAACGGCCGCGTCGGGGTAGGCGGCTTTAAGCTTCCTCAACTGATCACCGGTAAGGGAATCGGCCAGTGAACAACCCGAACCGTGATCGGGCACAACAACGGTGGCGTCGGGCGAAAGGATTTTTGCCGTCTCGGCCATGAAGACCACGCCGGCGAAGACGATCATCTTCGCCTTCGCGTCGCGTGCCATGAGACTGAGGTAGTAAGAATCGCCCTTGAAGTCGCCGACGCCGTAAACGATTTCGGGCTCCACGTAGGAATGCGTGAGGATGACAGCGTCCTTCGCTTTTTTCAGGCGGTTGATCTCGAGCGTGAGCGGCGCGAATTTCCGGCAGGCATCGTAATCCCATGATTTGCCCGGCGTGCAGTCCACCTGCAGGAACGCCTTGAAGAGG
Source organism: Opitutales bacterium (assembly GCA_044507675.1). Lineage (GTDB taxonomy): Bacteria > Verrucomicrobiota > Verrucomicrobiia > Opitutales > Opitutaceae > Lacunisphaera. The sequence continues at coordinate 51,058 of JBIQJF010000014.1, forward strand.
CGTTCCGTCTCGGCCTCGAGCTCGGCGGGAGTAAACGATGCTGTCTGATCTGCAACCATGCCGAAAAGCGTAGGCCGGTGGGGCACGACGTCAAAGCCCGCCTGCGCTTTCTGCGTCAGCGGTCCGCCGGCATTTCGGTCACAGGCAGGGGTTGCGCTGGTGCATTCCGGCATTAGCACTGGATGACCACGCATGGAGACCCAGCCGCCATTTCCGATTGTCACGGGCCAACGTCAGCTGGCGGTGATCATGTTCACCGATGCCGTCGGCTATAGCGCCCGGATGCATGAGCAGGAAGTCGCCACGCTGAATCGCCTGGAGCGTGACACCGCGTTGATGCGCCGGTTGGTGGAAACACATGCCGGCATCGTAATCAAATCCACGGGCGATGGATTGATGATCCAGTTTGCCAGTGCGGTGCAGGCGCTCACTTGCGCACTCGAAATCCAACGCGAACTGGCGGCGCGCGCCGCTGCCGGTGTGACTTCCAATCCTCTGCGCCACCGCATCGGAATCCATCTTGGAGATGTTTTTGCCAATGCCGGCGACCTCATGGGAGACGGCGTGAACATCGCGGCGCGCCTGGTGGGCGAGGCCCAGGCCGGAGGCATCCTGATTTCGCAGACGGTTTTCGATGTGGTGAAGAACAAGCTGCCTTTGCACGCCGTTCGGCAGGGACCGCAGCAGCTCAAAAACATCAAGGATCCCGTCATTACGTATCGGATCGTGCTCGAAGAACCCAAAGCTGCGCCGGCGCCACCGCCACGCCCGGTTTCGGTCGAATCTCCCGCCCCGGTCTTCTCTCCGCCCGCATCCCCCACGCCCGCGCCAGCCCCACGATCCATGCGGACCGTATTGGTGCTGGTTCTCCTGCTGGGATTGGCCGGCGCCGGCTGGTTCCTATTGCAGGAGTATTTTGCGCACGAGAAAGAGCTTGGTGAAAGCCAGTCCGCCCAAGCGGCATTCAGTGATCGGCTCAAGGCAGCCTCCGTTGCGAGCACGCTCACGGCCGTCGCGGATAGCGCACCCGAACATGATTTTCGCGCACTCACCACCCGCACTCCGGCTCGAACGCTGCCCGCCGCTGAACAATCGTCTTCGGTGCAGGCCGCCGAACAGGCGCTTGCGCCCTTGGAAGCTTGGCGGCCGCGCACACTCGCCCGTTACACGCGGGAACGACCGCTCCCGGTGCCGCGTTTGGGCAACGCAGCCTTTCAGAATATCACCCTGTTCACCGATGCGAGTGCGCTGTATTTCGCCGAGGGCGGCGCTTTTCGCCGCAGGGAATGGTCGGAGCTTTCACCGGCCGATCAAGCCGCCATCATTGTGCAGGCGATCCGCAACTCGACCGAGGCCGTGCCTGCGGAGGTTCGTCGCGGAGCGGAGGCCTTTGCCTATCTGCACGGCTTGCCGGAGATGCTCGCCGCCTTGCCGCGCTGAAACGCGGCGTCAGAATCGCATCACCAGCTCAGCGTCCTGCAAACGCAGGGTCAGCTGTCCCGCCTGAATGCGGGTGACCTGCAATTGCAGGAGCCCTGTGCCCGACTCCATCGCGATGTAGTCTCCTTCCCTCCACGGGCTGTCGTTGATGATGACATGCAGCTGATCCTTGATCCGGATGAGTCCCGTGATGCGCAACCGCGAAGCCAGGCGTGCCAGCTGTTCCGCGTTGCCCGGCGTTTCCACGCGACGGACAGGCGGTGGCTCGGCGGGTTTGAGCGCGGCCCCGGGATTGGCCAGCACCACAAAGGGACTGGGAGGATCCACGGGCAACGGCGCGGGATTGCGCCGACGCAGCAGCAGCTCGTCAATGCGCTGACGGATGAGCCGGCTCTCGCCGACACCGGGCACGGTGACCGCGCCAGCGATGCTTGCAGCCAGCAGGGCGAGAAGAATGAAGGGGCGGGCGGGGGTCATGTTTGGGCCAGCAGTTCAACCGACAGTTGCAGGAGCATTTCCCCGCTTTCGAGATCCATGCGCTCGAAACGGTAGCCGCGCACGCGCAAGATCCGCGGACCGGTTTCCAAATCGCGCACAAAACCCAGCAGGTTGCGGTAAGTGCCCGTAAGCTGGAGGGAAACGGGCACGGTCTTGAACGGGCTGCCGGAGGGAGCGGGATTGGAAACCATCTGGTCGATGCGCGTCAGCCGCACGCGATTGATTTTTTCCAACCGGTAGAAATAGCCGAGGTTAACCTCCATGCTGCTTTCGCTCACGAGATTGCGATCAATGACTTCGTGCGCTTCGGCCAGCACCTGCAGGTCTTCGTTGATGCGGCTGCGATCAGTCAGGGCGGCCAGCATCGCCTCGCCACGTCCGCGCACTTCTTCGTGCTGCCGCGCAACCTCGTGCCGGTGTAGCCACAGCGGATAATTGCCCACCCCGACCAGCACCGCCACGAGAAGGCAAAGGGTTACCAGCGGGCGCTGGCGCGCCACAGCCCAGAGTTGTGCGAGCAGGATCATGGAGTGGAAGCCGGCCGATGCCGCATGGTTATTTCAAAGGCCAGCACGTCGGCGCTCCCTTCGCGTTGGAGCGAGGTCGCTGTGATGGCATCGAACATTTCGCCGATGCCGGTCGTGCGGCGCAGCACTTCAAGGTAGCGGCCGAGCGAACGACTGGCCTCCTCAGCGGGTTCCAACAGGCTGCCGGTGAGCACCACGCGGTATTCGTTCGCATCGATGCGATCGATGCGCAGGCGCGGCGGCTGCGCGCGGCCCAGGTTCATGATGAACTCCGTGAACTGATACGGCTCGCGCATGAGCGCGTGCGCCCGCTTGAGGCGGTCCGATCGCCCGTTGAGTTCGCGCAGGTCCGTGGTGAGCTCATCCACCAGCAGGCGGTTCGCTTCCATCTGGCTCTCCCAGTAGCGGGTGTCGGCTTGTAACGAGCGACTGACATAAATCTGCCAGCCGGCGAAAATCACGGTGAAAAGCATGAGCAACCCCGCGGCGATCCCCCCAAGGAACTGACGATCCATGAACCGACCGCCGGGCGCGTCGATCGATCGCCGGCAATCCACGTGCCAGGGACGTTGCAGGTCTGCCGCATCTCCGGATATGGCGTCGTTCGCGTTGCCGACGCCGCCGAGATTGGCCGCGAGACTGAGCGCACCCAACCAGTGCGGCCCAAAAGAAGGAAGCCCAGGCGCGAGTTGGAGACCGGCCACGGGCATCCATTCCTGACAATCGATCGCCAACGGTTCGTGGTCGATGCTGCGGATCAGTTGTTCCGCGAGCCACGCCAAGGCCGGTGGCAGGTAAGGACAGTAAACGTCACCCACCGGCTGGCCGGTGGTCATCTCGTAGGAATCCAGCATCGGACGCAGTTCCGCACCGAGGCCGCGGAGCACTTTCTTCGCGCGCCGGCGCATGTCGTCGTCGGGATTCAACAGGCGGCGCTGGGCTTCTGCGTCGCTGGTGAGGCCGAATTCCTTGCGCACCAATTGGGTGATGGCGATCAAGCCGTGCGCGGCGGGACCGGGCGTGTGGACGCCCTCCTTGCCCAGCACATAAACCACGGTGCTTTCCGGCCGGATGACGAATATCACGGGCGCGCGCGGATACCGCCTTTGCTCCATGATTTGATAAACCGTGCCGAACAGCGGCAGCAGCGCCGGTTCGAGTTGTTGCGGCATCAGCCGGCAATCGAGCAGAAGCTGCTGCGCCGCGTGCAACTCGCGGTTGGGCAATCCCAACAACAAAGCGGGTCGCGCGGCGCCCTCGGCGGGAAGCGGCGTGCCGTCGGTGGCGCTCACGGCACGAAACGTCCACTCCTCGGCGTTCAATTGCTTGAACGGCGCCGACGATGCCGACGAACGATGGCTCTGCTGGTCGCGAATGGTGGTGATCAGCTGGATGGGATCGACCAAATCTGCGCCGCGGAGGCTTTCGCGCTGCAGGATGCCAGTCCGCGATACAAAACCGCAGAGCGCGGTCATCCAACGTTTGCGCAGGTCCTTGTTGCCCTCGATCCACTGGCGAAGCCCGGCGACATTATCCCGCTCGAATTCCGCGGCGAATTCCACCGTGACCGGCTCGCGTCGTTGCCGGATGATGCCCGCCACGAGGATCTGGTAGGGATTGATCTCGATGAGCAGGCCACGCTTCGTCCGGTTCTGGAAAAGAGAAGAAAGCATGGGCGTGGATTTCAGGCGCGTGGAAGGCCGGCGGCCCGGTCAGAGTTCAGTGAGCCGGGTGATGAGGTAGGGCGTAGTGATGTGGTCAAACCGCTTGGTGCGCAATGCTGTGTCGTAGTGAAAAACCGGATTGGTCGCACCAGCAGAAAAGCTGATCTGCCGGCTGCTCAGCAGAGCGCCGTGGAATGTCGCGTTCTGGCGGATATCGATGGGCTTGTTTTCGCAATAGATCACGCCGTTGAAATCACTGCTGCTCGTGTATTCGAGCGTGTTGGTCGTGGAGGAATTTGTGCAGAAGATGGCGAGCTTTTCGGGCGCGGTGTTTTGGTTGTCGATGCCACCTCCACCGATGGTGCAGTCACCCAATACGAAGATCTGGAGCGATCCGGTCGTCGTCACGGTGATCTTGCCGGCGCCCGAGATGTTCAGGTTGCCGTTGACGATCAGCTTGAGGGGACGACTGACGGTCAGGCTGGGAGAGAGCAGCGGAATGCCCAAAATAGTGAAGTCTCCCGCAGTCTGATACACTTCCACCGAAGGTGCCGCGCCGAGCAGCGCAGCCACCAGCGCCAGGATGTTGGAGATAAGGCCGCCATAAGTCGGGCCGCTCGTCGAAGGCAGATTGACGGTGAACACCGGGGCGACAGGCACAAACGCCGAGCGTCCCAAGCGAGCGGGATCAACATCCACGCCGGCGGGTGTGGTCGGTCCCTTCACTTGCGCCGGGGGCGACCCCGAAACCGAATACGCCACCGGCCGGCCGAAGGTGGTCACATAGCCTCGCACCGTCGCCTGCGTGAGCGCCACGCCTTGGGCGCCGTCATCGCGCCCCGCGACGACGGCGGCATAATTCGACGGATTCGCCGCCGAAAAACTGTAGGGCACCGCTGCGGTCGCGGGATTGTTGTCCGGATCGGAGTTCCAACTGTCCACTAAACCGCGCGCCGAAAAGGAGACGCCGGCATTCGCCGAGGCGATGGCGTTACCAAAGAGCGGCGCCGGACCAGTCGTGGCGCTCAGGCTTTTTCGCACCACGCGACCGTCGTTCAGAGTGAGAATCGCTTCCGATGTCACACTCGGCCAGGTCGGGCCGGTGCTGGCGAAGTTGGTCACGGTCAGCACCGTTTGCGCGGAAACACCGTGGCCGATGGAACCGTAATTCAGCGTCACCGTGCGATTGGCTCCCGCGACAGTCCAAGCAGTGGAGCTCGTCGGTCCGGCACTCGTCCAGTTGTTTTGGTTGAGCGCCCACAGCGCTTCCTCGAGACCCACTTGCGCAAATTCGCGGGCACGCTCAAGGTGAAGGCGCCGGTCGGCGAGATTCCGCGAATGCAGGATGAGCGCGAGATAACTGCCCACGCCGACGCCCAGCGCTGTCGTTAGACAGAGGGCGACGAGGGAAATGGCGGCGCGGCGCGAACGACTGGCCGGGTTCGCGGAATCAATTTCCATCAGGCAGCCTTTTGTTGCGCAGGTTCATCCGGGCCGAAACCGCCGCATAGGTCATGCGCGTCTCGCTCGCCGCTTCCGTCGGAGTCTGCAGGTTGAAACGAACCCGAATCTGCTTGATGCTGTAGGGCACGAACGTGCCCGGAGAGAGTTGGGCTTCCGGCGCTCCGTTGGAGCCGGTGAAATAATCGAAACTGAAATCCGTGCAGCGACACGCCGCTCCGGTCAGCAGGTTCATATCGGTGTTCGCACTGAAACTCGCCTGTCGTCGCAATTGCCGGGCGGTGCTGTCGTAAGTGTAGGTCACTTCGCCGGCCGGCAGCACGAGCGTGAGGCCGGTGGCGGTGGGATCGCTGCCGGATTTCACCGCTTCGGCCAATTCCAAGTCCGCTTCGAGATAGGCCAGCGCCTTGCGACTCTCGCTTTCCAGCGCCTGGTAGTTGGCGAGTCGCGTGAAATTGCGGGCCAGAAAGAGAGAACTCGAAAGCAAAGCCGTCATGGCAAACCCCGCCAACGTTGCCGCAATGAGCAGCTCAACGAGCGTGAAACCGCGGGAAGATCGCGTCCGGTTTCTCATGACTGCTGGTAGGAAAGGTGCAGGCCGTTCATCCCCATGTAGGTTTCCGTGCGCCGCGTGTGAGTGCGCCCGGTGTTCCCTATCCAGCGCACCGTGTAGACCAGCTTCACGAAGGTGACGGATGTCGCGGTCGCACTCGTGGGCCGCATTCGCGTGCTGTTCAGCGAACAGGAGAATCCGCCGGCCTGCGCGCTCAGCGCCGTGTCGTCGTCGGTCGGCGTGGCGGTGAAATTGCTGAGGGCGAAGCTACCCGCATCGCCGGAAATGCCGCCGGTTGCGTTGATGTTGATGGTGGCTTGGGCGGGCAGATTCGCGATGACGGTCCACGGGCTTTGGCGCAAGCGGGTGATTTCGGCGTTCACGAGCTGGGCGGCCACGTGCTGTTTCCTCGCGGTGTCGAGCGCCTCCGATCCGATGGTCACGGCCTGCATCATGCCGACCACGGCCACGACAACTACGGCCATGGCCATCATCACCTCGACCAAAGTAAAGCCTGCGCGAGTCACAGCTGCGTGGTTGCTTGACGGCTGGCCGAAATGTTGGGGACGGCGGCAGCTTGCGCAAGTGATTTGCTCACGGCGGGCTGTAGCACTCTGCAAAAACGGCCGGCGCGAAATAGATCCACAAGCAGAACAGGCCAAGCCAGGTAAAGAACTGCACAACGGCGAGCCGGCGCATCACGGGGATAGCGAATCCAAACAAAAGGCGCGGCTTGTGGCCGCGCCTTGGAAATCTTGGGGGCATAAAGCCCCTCCTACAGCTGGAATCAGGCTTCGAGCTGCGGGCGGGTGGGCTCGGGCCAGTCGATGTGGAAGAACTTGCCGCGGGGTTTGTCGGTGCGCTCGTAGGTGTGCGCGCCGAAGTAGTCGCGCTGCCCCTGGAGCAGGTTGGCCGGCAGGCGGGCCGAGCGGTAGCTGTCGTAGTAGGCGAGCGCCGACGCGAACGTCGGAGCCGGCACGCCGCACTCGGCGGCGAGGGCGACAACCTTGCGCCAGTTCTCCTGCGCCTTCTTCACGGTTTTGTTGAAGTAGGCGTCGAGGAGCAGGTTCGCGAGCTTCGGGTTGCGGGCGTAGGCTTCAGTGATCTTCTGCAGGAAGGTTGCGCGGATGATGCAACCGCCGCGCCAGATCTGGGCGATCTGGCCGAAGTTGAGCTTCCAGTTGTATTCCTGCTGGGCGGTGCGCATGAGCTGGAAACCCTGCGCATACGAGCAGATTTTCGAGCAGTAGAGGGCATCGTGGATGGCTTGGATGAGCGCCTTCTTGGAGCCGCGATATTTTTTCTTCGGGCCTTTGAGAATCTTCGAGGCAGCGACGCGCTCTTCCTTCACGGCGGAAATGCAGCGAGCGAAAACGGACTCGGCGATCGTCGGGGCGGGCACGCCCATGTCGAGCGCGTTGACCGAGGTCCACTTGCCCGTGCCCTTCTGGCCGGCGGTGTCGAGGACGATGTCCACGAAGGGCTTCTTCGTAACCGGGTCCTTCTGCTTGAGGATGTCGGCGGTGATCTCGATGAGGAAGGAGCCGAGCATGCCCTCGTTCCACTCGGAGAAAATCGCGCCCATCTCAGCGGGCTTGAGGCCGAGAAGGCCCTTCATCAGCGCGTAGGCCTCGCAGATCATCTGCATGTCACCGTATTCGATGCCGTTGTGGACCATCTTCACGTAATGGCCCGCGCCGTTCTCGCCGATGTAGGTCGCACAGGGGACGCCGCCCTTGATGGGCTTGCCGGGGGCCGCGCCGGTGAGGGGTTTGCCGGTCTTCTTGTCCACTTTGGCGGCGATAGCATTCCAGATGGGGGCGAGTTCCTTGTAGGCGGCCGGATCACCGCCGGGCATGAGGGCCGGACCGAAACGCGCACCTTCCTCGCCGCCGGACACGCCGGAGCCGATAAAGCGCAGGCCTTTTTCCTTCAGCGCTTTTTCGCGGCGGATCGTGTCGGTCCAAAGGGCGTTGCCGCCGTCGATGATGATGTCGCCCGGCTCAAACACGCCCACGAGGCCGTCGATGACGGCGTCAGTGGCCTTGCCGGCTTGGACGAGGATGATTGCCTTGCGGGGCTTGGAGAGCGAAGCGGCGAATTCCTCGAGGGTTTTCGTGCCGACGAGTCCGCCGGGAGTGTTCGGATTTTCCGCAACGAACTTGTCCGTTTTTTCGACAGTGCGGTTGTAGACCGAAATCTGGAAGCCGTGGTCGGCTATGTTGAGCGCGAGATTCTGACCCATCACGGCGAGGCCGATGAGTCCGATGTCGGAGTGCGTTTTAGCCATAAGGAACGTCGTGTCTAGCACCCGCGTCCCCAAAGACCAACCCGTTTTTGACCGGGCCTGTGTAATATTCCAACCCGCTGCCGGCTCAGGGCTTGGGTGCTGACTGCTGTTTCGTATCGTAGGCGCCGGCGCTGGGGAAGAATGGCGCGATCTTGTTCACAATCGGCGTGAGGAAACGCGGTTCGTTGCGATTATAGACCCAAGAAAAGAAAACGACCGTGCAGACGACAAACACCACCACGCCGGCGACAATCTTGTTCATCTTCATGACTCGCCGCCAGACGAGGATCGCCAGCACGAACCCACCCACGGCGACACCGATCTTCAACCACACGTCGGGCTTGAGGGTCTGGAGCTTTTCGAGGGCGGTAACAGCAAGCAACAGCATGATCCGGTAGTTAACGTGCCAATGCCGTGAGACGAGACTTTTTGGAAGCACCCCCGGTTTTCACAAACGATTGGCGGCCACCGTGCAGCCACCCATCAATAGCGTTGCGCCACACCAAAGTAGTCGAGCAGCCAGGCTTCCTTCCACACGCGAAAGCGACCCTCGGGAGTTATCTTGCCGTATTCTTCGCGCTCGGCGTGGGGCAACAGGTAGCCGAGCTCCGTGTTGATCATCTCCATCTGCTGCTGCTGCTGGTTGATGTCATCGAGCGGACTGGTGTCCCATGGTTCGGGGCATTCGCCGGCCTGGTCCAGCCGTTGTTGATGCCGCTCGACCAACGCAGGCAACCCGCGGCGCCACGGCGTGCGTTCGACGTGCCAGTGTTCGGGATAAAAACCACCGAACGGGATGTAGAGATTGTCGGTTACGTAGCGACGGCCTGAGGCCGTTTTGGTGACGAGGCTGAAGCACACGGTGATCGCGCCGCTTTCCTGCGGCACGAAGAGTGTGTGCAGTCGCACGGTGCCGTCTGGATTGTGATGGACCGAGGTGCGCAACCAAATGCCGCCCCCGAGCTCGGCTTTGAGTGCTTGCACGGGAGTGAAGCGATTGTCGCGGAGCCAATCGCGCACCTTGAGCAGGCGTTTTTGCGTCGGCCACTCGTCACCACTGCTGTTCACCACATAGCGCGGGAACAACGGCAGCGGGCTGAGGCTGATGGCGCTCACCTTGAACCAATTGAAGGCCGACTCGACGAGGAACCACAACAGGAACGCCGCCAAGCCAATCACCCAGGCGGGCCGGTCCACCCAACCGAGTTGGGCATTGGCTTGGGCCGAGAACAGCGCAAAGAGGATCCACCGCAGCCAGCGGATCGGAATCGCCAACAACGGAGAGGCCAGCCGCAGGTTGATGTAGAACAACAACAGCAGAAGCGCGACCGCCGGAGCGAGAAACAACGACAGTGTCTCGGACATGATTAAGGGTGGGTCGCGGCGGAGCCGCGTGGCGTCAGCTCAGCCGCACGGGCATGATCACGCACACGAAGCTCTCGAGCGTCTTGAACACGCCGGGGCTGACCTCGTCCTTGAGCTCGAAAAACACCTCGTCCTTCGTGAGCGCGCGGAGCGGGTCCATGATGAACTGCGGATTGAAGGCCACCTGCAGGTCGGGCCCGCTGTAGGAGATGGCCATGGATTCGTGGGCCTCGCCGAAATCGGGCGACGAAGCCGTGATCTCGAGCAGGTTGGAGCCGAGCTTGATCTTGACGGAATTGGACTTCTCCGAGGTCACGAGCGCAGCGCGGTGCACGCATTGGAGGAAGAGCTCGCGCTCGAGCTTGATGCGCTGATGCGTCTCCTTGGGAATGACCTGTTGGTAGTTCGGGTAATTGCCCTCCACCACTTTCGAGAAGAGATAAATGCTGTCGGTGAGGCCGCCGGCTTCCTTACCGGTTTCGATCTGGAACGCAGCGCGGCGTTCATTGAAAGCGATCGTGAGTTTTTCGCCTTTGCCGAGCAGGCGGAGCAGCTCGGCCACGGTCTTGGCGGGCAGGATGATCGCACCGGTGCCGCTGGTGGCGATGTTCATTTCCTTGCTCACGAGGGCGAGGCGGCGGCCGTCGGTGGCAACGAGCGCGAGCTTGCCGTCCTTGAAGCTGAAATACACGCCGTTGAGGATGTAGCGGGTCTCGTCGGTGGATTGCGCGTAGGCGACGTTGCCGAGCATCGTGGCCAGCTCGCCCTGATCGAGCGTGTGCTGTTTGTCGTCGCTGGAATCCGGCAGCTTCGGGAATTCCTCCGCGCCGATGCCCATGATGCGGAAGTTGGATCCACCCGATGCGATCTTGGCCTGATGGTTGGCCGTGGAGTCAAATGACACGTCCACGTTGGGCAGTTCGCGCACGATGGTGGCGAGACGCTTGACGGGCAGGGTGATGGCACCGCCTTCCTTGACCTCGGCCTTGATGCGGCAGCGGATGCCGAGGTCGAGATTGGTGGTCGTAAGGGAAATGTGGTCTTTTTCCGCCTCAATGAGCACGTTGCTCAGGATGGGCATGGCCGCCTTGGAACCCACCACGTTAAGGACCTGGGCCAGGCCGTTGCTGAAGTGATCGCGGTTGATCTTGAATTTCATCGTTCGGAAATCGCGGTTGGGGTTGGAATTAACAAAGGGTGATTGAAGAGGTATTCAATAATGAAAGAGTATCCGTCTTATTATGGGGCCGGAATATGCGAGCAACCCTTGCTTTTCGCTGCCAAAACGACGGCCGCAGCGCTGTGAATGATTCCGGACAAGTTGGGGACAACCGTAGGTTTGTTCACAGAAAAAAGTTATTCGGAATCGGCCTGCTTCATTTTCACAACCTTCCTGCGAAGAGCTCGCCTCTGGGCATGCCGGGCGACGCGTTGGTAATGAGCAAAGAGACCATAGGCGATATACCCGAGAAAAATGAAGAAGATGGCGACCTGTTGGAGCCGCCACAGAAGGGCGATACCGATGAAGGCTAACACGAAGGTCCGGAAGCGCGTCTTTGTTTCCCAATTCACCTGTTTAAAGCTCGGATAACGCACCGTGCTTACCATCAGGATGGACACCAAGATGAGGATGAAGGGAAGGCACAGCGCCCACTGACGCAGCTCGCGAGCGTTGAGTTCGAGATTGAGCAGCAGCAGCACCAATGACGCGACTGTGCCGGCCGCTGCGGGAATCGGCAGCCCCACGAAATCCTTGTGTGATTCCGTTTCTGCGCGGTAGAGCAGGGGGTTGGTGATGACGTTGAACCGTGCGAGTCGGACCGCGCCACAGAGCAGGTAAATGAACGCGATCAACCAACCCAGTTCGCGAAACCATTGATAGTCGCCGCGCGGTGCGAGGATCAGGAAAAACGTCATCAGTGCCGGCGCCATGCCAAACGACACCACATCGGCCAGCGAGTCGAATTCCGCGCCGAAGAGCGAGGTGCGCCCGCCCATTCGCGCCAGCCGGCCATCGAGCGAATCAAACACGACCGCCGCCAGGATGAACCACACCGCCTGCGTATAGAGTTCGATCGAAGTATGCGCAGTGTGCGCCAGCGCGTATTCACCGCCGTCGGTGATCAGGCGGGCCTGGATGCACTTGATGACCGCGATGAAACCGCAGAACAGGTTGCCCGCCGTCATCAGGTTCGGCAGGAAATAAATCCGGCTCGCCTGCGTGACGTTGTAGGGATTCTCGCGTTGCTGCAGGTCCGACATGGGCGCGATTACCTGCTGGTCAGGCTTTCGAGATATTTCCAGAACTTGGAATCCTGTTCGAAGAGCTGCTTTTCACTCACCGGGAGTTTCATGCGGAAGAGCGCGTCCTCCAGCGAGTCCTTGTGCAGGATGTAGTGCGTGTGAAGCTTGTCGTCGTTGACCGTGAAATAGAAACGGAAGTCGCCGGCGCGCAGCCGGTAAAACGTATGCTCCCCGCGGGTGAAGCGGCCGAGTGGCTCGCGCGGGTTGGCGAGGTCGGCGGGCCGGACCTTGCTGATGGGTTCGATGGCTTCGAGCTGCGCCAGCTTGTCGAGCCGGTTCAGTTCGCGCATGCTCTGCTCGGAAAAAGTGACCTGATACATGGTTGGTGGAAGATGCTGTAACCGGCGCGGGAGAGGGGCCGTCTGGACCTTCAACGACAACCTCCAACCCTCCGGCGCTATGAAAAACAGGTCTGTAACCCTCTCATTGCTGACAGCAACGCTATTCGCCATCCCAACCTTCGCTGGGACCGAAACGCCGGCCGCTCCCTCCGCCCGCAGCCCGCGCCATGCCGAAATGATCAAACGCTTTGACGCCAACGGCGACGGTCGGATTGACGCCACCGAGCGACAAACCGCCCGCGCCGAAAAGCGCCAGCATTGGGGTAAGCACCCCAGGCACAAACACGGCGGTTTTGCCAAAATGCGCACGCAGCGGCATGCTCATGTCCTGCGGCGCTTCGACCACGATCACGACGGCCGTTTGAACGACGCCGAATACGCCGAGGCAAAGGCCGCCCGCGAGCAACGCCGCGTCCAAGCGCAGACCCGTCGCCAGGAAACACTTTCCCGTTTTGATCGAGACGGCAACGGCCGCATCAACGGAACCGAGCGCGATGAGATGCGCAACGCCTGGCGGAACTTCATCAAGCAGCAACCATCACTCAACTCCGCCGCCGAGTAATCGCCATCAGCCCGGCGGAGCTGTTGTAGCCGACCTCGTTGGCCCCGACGATTCTCATCGTGGTTGCGCCAATGGGCGCATGGTGACAGTTTCTCCCGCATGAAAACTGCGGCCGTCTCGTTCGCAGACATCCGCGCCGCTCGTCGCCGGATCGCCAGCGGCGTGGTCGTCACGCCCTGTCCCGAATCCATTCCACTTTCCGAGATCACCGGCGCTCGCATCTGGTGCAAACTGGATAATCTGCAACGCACCGGTTCCTTCAAGGAACGCGGCGCCCGCAACGCGCTCCTGCGCCTCACTTCCGCGCAGAAAAAACGCGGCGTCATCGCTGCCTCCGCCGGCAACCACGCGCTTGGTCTCGCCTACCATGGTCGCCTGCTCGGCATTCCGGTGACGGTCGTCATGCCCGACTATGCGCCGCTCATCAAAGTCGGCACGTGCCGACGCTTGGGTGCCCGGGTCGTGCTGCAGGGACGCGATTTCGCCGAGGCTCGTGCGCACGCCGATGAACTGGTTGAGGGAGAGGGTCTCACCTACATCCACGGTTTCGATCATCCCGACATCATTGCCGGCCAAGGCACCATGGCCTTGGAGATTCTGGAGCAAGTGAAGAACGTGGATGCCATCGTCGTTCCCATTGGCGGCGCGGGACTGATCGCCGGGCTCGCCATCGCAGCCAAGGCACTGCGTCCGCAAATCAAAATCATCGGGGTTGAATCCGTCGCCACGGCGAGTTTCACCGCCGCATTGCGCACCCGCCGACCGGTGACAATTCCGCGACGCGCCACGCTCGCCGACGGCCTTGCGGTGCTCCGTGTCGGCGACAACGCATTCCGCCTTGCCCGACCGCTGGTGGATCGCGTCGTGCGCGTGAGTGAAGACACCATCGCGCTCGCCATCCTGCGCATGATCGAGCTGGAGAAATCCGTCGTCGAAGGTGCCGCGGCCGCCCCGCTCGCGGCGCTGCTCAGCGGCGCCTTGCCCGAACTGCGTGGCAAACGCGTCGTGCTCACCGTGTGCGGCGGCAACATCGATCCCGCCATTCTCAGCCGCGTGATCGAACTTGGCCTCGTGCGCGACGGCCGGCTCGCGCGCTTCACCGTGCGCATCAGCGACCGTCCGGGTGGCCTCGCCGAATTGACGCGACTCATCGCCGCCACCGGTGCGAGCATTCGCGACATCGCTCACGACCGCGCCTTCAGCGGCGCCGACGTATCCGCCGTCAACGCCGTTTGCACCGTTGAGACCCGCGACCGCCCGCACATCCGTGAACTCCACCGTGCGCTGCGTAAGCAGGGCTTCACCTTGGAAACCCCATAGGGCCAGCCCGCGAGGGCCACGATCGCAGCGAGGCGAATCTGCGGTCCCGGGAAACGCGGTCTTTTTCCTGTGGAAGAAAACCTTCCCTGCGCACACGTGCGCGCTCCGATGGCTGCGCGGCTGTCGTATGGATAAGCTCAGGCTAACAACTCAACCAAGGACTACATCATGTCTATTCTCGCAATGCTCGGCATCGGCCTCCTCGTCGGCATCATCGCCAAATTCCTGCTGCCCGGCGACGATCCGGGCGGCTTGATTGTTACTGTCCTGCTTGGCATTGCCGGTGCCTTCGTCGCAGGTTACGCTGGCCGCGCGGCGGGCTGGTATGATACCGGAGAGCCTGCCGGTTTCCTGGCCTCGGTCGTCGGAGCCATCGTGCTCCTGTTGTTCTATCGTCTCCTTTTCCGACGCCGGCGGCATCATTAAGGGAAGACCAGGTCAGGCTCTACCTTCGGAAATATTCCGTATCCCTCACGCCCGATCACTCCGCCGTTATTTGGCAGAGCAATGCTCGAAGATCCTCATTCTCGACCCGGAGGAAATTTGGTTCGACGACACCTTGCAGGGAACCGTCCTTTTGATGGCCGAGAGAAGCGTGACCTGTCGGAGAAAAGCCGGGGTGTCGCGATTGTCCCGGTAAAATCGCGCGATGCACTCGCCGGCGACCTTCGCATCCGTGGAAGTTGATGGCATCCTTCGACTGCACCGCCCAACCCGAAGCCCGGAGTTGTGAGTCAATGGCGTCGCGAGCGATCTGCTCGGGGTTCTGATTGGGGGAGCCGGCCATGACGAGTGGAGAGCACAGCCAAGGAAGCGCCAGCCGGCAAGCGCGCAGCGATTCCAGTGAGGCAGGAAAATTCTCCATCCGCACAGCGACAAGCAGCCGGCCCGACCGAAAATGTGTAATATAATACGTTACACATTTCCGGGGAGCGGATTCTCCGCACGGGGATGGTGTTTACGCCTTCTTGCCGAACGCGGGATCCACCTTGAGGGCGGCGGTGGCGAAAATTGAGGGCAGGGTGGCGATGCACACCCACACGAAGAACCAACGATAACCAACCAGTTCCTGAATCCAGCCCGCGGCCATGCCGGGTAACATCATGCCGAGCGCCATGAAACCCGTGCCGATGGCGTAGTGCGCTGTCCGGTGCGGGCCGTCGGCGACCATCATCAGATAGACCATGTAAGCCGTGAAACCGAAGCCGTAGCCGAATTGCTCCGTTGCCACCGCCGCGCTCACGAACCACGGCGACACCGGCTGCGCAGTGGCGAGCCACACGTAAGCGAGGTTCGGCAAATGCATCGCAGCCAGCATCGGCCAGAGCAGGCGCTTCAGTCCGAAGCGCGAAATCACCCAACCGCCGAGCAGTCCGCCGAGCGTCAGCGCAACGATGCCGTGCACCCCGTAGATCAGACCGACTTGCGAAGTGCCCAGCTCGAGACCGCCCAGCCCGCGAAAATCCAACAGGAACGGCTGCACGAGTTTCACGAGCTGTGCCTCGCCAAGTCGGTAGAGCAGCAGGAAGGCGAGAATCGTGACAATACCGGGCTTGCGGAAAAACGAGCCGAAAGCCGCGGCCCAGTCGGTAACAACCGAGGCCCTTTCCTGCACCGGGCCATCGCCTACCGGTCGCGGCAGCATGACCAGATGATAAAACGCGCCCAACGCAAACAGCGCCGCCGGCGGCACAAAAACCCACGCCCATGCCGCGCGCACGCTGCCGGTGCTTACTTCCAATTGTCCCGCCAGCCACACGAGGCCGCCCTGGCCGGCAATGTTGGCCAGCCGGTAGAAAGTGCTGCGCACGCCGACAAACGCCGCCTGCTGATGAGGCGGCAGCGCGAGCAGATAGAAGCCGTCGGCCGCGATGTCATGCGTGGCCGACGCAAACGCCAGCAGCCAAAATCCCGCGAGCGTCCAGCGGAAGAAATCCGGCCCCGGCACCGCGAGCGCCACCGCGGCGAGTCCCGCGCCGACGAAAAACTGCAGCGACCAAATCCACGCGCGCTTCGTGCGAAAGCGGTCCACCAGCGGCGACCAGAGCGGCTTGATGACCCACGGCAGGTAGAGCCAGCTGGTCCAGAACGCGAGGTCGGCATTGGATACGCCGAGTCGTTTATACATCGGCACCGAAAGCGCGACGACCGCGACGTAGGGAATAGCCTGGCAGAAATACAGCGATGGCACCCATGACCACGCGCGCCACGGACTCGGTTGAGGGGAAGGCTCCATCGTTGTTGCGCAGCGTGAGCTTTTGGCGCCGCCGCGCAACGATGGAGCACAGGCGGGCCGGGTTCCGATCGATCTCCGCTGGAAAAATCGGCCAGTCAAAGACTGACCCAACCCGGGAACGGCCTTGCCGCGTCGGGGAAAGGCGCCAACGTGGGAGTCGCAACGGGCCGCTTTTTTCGATGACTTTTCCGCCCCCAGTTATCCGGCCGTCGTGGTCGCGCCCTGTCCGCCTCCTGTTGATCGGCCTGGTTTTGACCGTGATCGGCCGGGCGGCCCAACCGGAGGTGGTCACCGATCCGGCAGCATTCTGGTCGATGCCAACGGAGCAGAAAGGATTGCGTCACCCGCTGCGCATCGAGGGCCGGGTCAATTACTATGACCCGGGCTTCAAACTGTTCTGGATCGAGAGGGACGGCGTGAGCACTTACGTGCAGGTTTCGGCCAATCCGCCGCGATTGCGCACCGGACAGTATGTGGAAATCGAGGGCACCATCGTGCCCAACCAAGGGCTCGATGCCGCTGATGTGACCGTGCGCGTGGTGCGTGAGCACGATCCGATCACGCCGCTTGATACGAGCGGTCGCCTCAATGACCACCAGGCGTTCACCAGCCGCATCGTGACCGTCGAGGGTTACGTGGATATCCAGCAGACCGTCGATGCAGAGCACGAGCGCCTGATTCTCATTGCCGACAATCGCCAGGTCATTTGCTGGGTGCAACCCGACAATCCCGAACGCGTGCCCGA
This sequence comes from Opitutales bacterium, assembly GCA_044507675.1. GTDB lineage: Bacteria > Verrucomicrobiota > Verrucomicrobiia > Opitutales > Opitutaceae > Lacunisphaera. The sequence continues at coordinate 68,364 of JBIQJF010000014.1, forward strand.
CTGGCGGGGCCGTCGGGTGCGCGTGCGCGGCGTCTATTCGAACCGGTTCGACCCGACGATGACGCGGATGACGATTGAAATCTGGGTCGGCGCCCAAGCCGAGGTGGAAACGCTGGCGCTGCTTTCCGAGAGTCCGCGTTTTCGGCACGCGCCTACGCCCATCGGCGAAATCAACCGGCATCCGCCGGGCGCGGAGTTGGTTGTCCGCGGCCGGGTCGAACGCCACGAACCGGGCGAGATGATGATCGTGCGCGACGAGACGGGAGAGGTGCTGGTGCGTTCCCATCAGAGCAACCGGTTGCAACCGGGCACACCGGTCGAGGCGGTCGGTCGGGTCGAAGCCAGTGAAGAGTGGGTGCTCACCGATGCGCTCTACCGGCAGCTGGCGCCGGACGGCACCACACCACCGGATGCGACCGCCGGCGCAGGTCCGCTGGCGCGCATCGCCGACATTCGTGAGTTGAGCCTGGCCGAGGCCGCCGAAGGCCGGCCGGTGGAAATCACGGGAATGGTTACCTGGTCGCTGCCCGAAGCGGATTTTCTTTTCCTGCAGGATTCCTCAGGCGGCATTCGTGTGCACTACGATCGTGCCGCCACTGGAGTGATTCCCTATGGAAAGTATTTTCGCATCCAAGGTGTGACACGCGCCGGGCCGGTCACACCGGCCGTCGAATTGCGAAGCCATGTGGATCTCGGTTCGATGAGCCACCCGCGTCCCCGCCGGGTTTCCCTGCCCGAAGCGCTGGGCGCCGATGGACAGTGGGTGGAGCTCCGCGGTTTTCTGCGCCGGGTGGATTCCGAGGGTGACTGGCGCTGGATTCGCGTGACCACGCCCACCGGCGAATTCGTCGGTCATCTGCAATCACCCGTTAACTTTGTGGCGAATCCCGGTGCGCTCATCCGCATCCGCGGCGTGTGCGAAGTGGCCACCGATGCCAGTAGCCAGGCAGGCAACATCACGCTGCGCGTGCCTTTCCTGCACGACATCGACATCGAGCAAGACGCGCCCGCCAACGATTACGATCTGCCCCGGCGCCCCCTGGCGGTGCTCGAGGAACTCGGCGCCCAGGACAACATGCAACGCGTGCGAGTCGTCGGCACGGTGACACACGCCACGCCCGGCCGGCAGCTCTATATCCAGGAAGGCCGCACGGGACTGCTGGTATTCAGCGAAAGCCCGGCAGTCGTGCAGCCGGGTGACGAAATCGAAGCGGTTGGCATCCTCGGTCGCGAGGGCGTCCATACGGTATTGCGTGAAGCGGTCTATCGCCCCACCGGCCGGCGCGAGACCCTTCAACCCGACTCCCTCGATGATCCCGCCCTCTTCAATCCCGCCAACGATTTCCGTCTCATGCGCGTGCGAGGCACGCTCATCGACAGCTTTCACGATGCGCAGCGCAGCCGGCTCACGTTGCAGAACGGTCCGGTCATTTTCGAAGTGCGACTTGATCGCACCAACGGCGAACCGCCAGCCATTCCCAATCTCAATGCCGAGTTGGAGGTCACCGGTGTTTACCGGGTGGCCTTCGATGACACGCTGGAGGCTCGTGGCTTCGAGCTGATCCTGCGCGACACGGCGGACATCGCCGTGTTGCGGGCGGCCCCGCTCCTCAATGTGCGGCGGGTGCTTTTTATCGCGGTCGCGCTCGCCGGCTGTGTGTTGCTGGGCCTCGCCTGGATCACCGCGTTGCGGCGTCGGGTGAACCGTCAAACCGAGCAGATTCGCGTGCAGCTCGAACGACAAGCACGCGTGGAAGCCGGGATGCAGCAGGCCGCGCGGTTGGAATCGCTCGGCGTGCTCGCGGGCGGCATTGCCCACGATTTCAACAACCTGCTCACCGTGATCATGGGCAACATCTCCCTGATGAAGCTCAATCCGAAGGTGGCGGAAGCCGAGGCAAAGGCCATCGCGGACATCGAGCGCGGCACCGAACGAGCGCGCGATCTCGCGCGGCAACTCCTTACCTTCGCCAGCGGCGGCGAACCCATTCGCGCTCCGGTGGACCTCGCCGAGATGACCGCGGAGGCCGCGGGAAATACGCTGCGCGGCACCGCCGTGCGCAGCACGTTGACAGCCGAGGCCGGGCTCTGGCCGGCCGATGGCGATCGCGACCAGCTGGTGCAAGCCGTGCAGCAACTGCTGCAAAACGCGGCCGAAGCCATGCCGCGCGGCGGCACCGTGGGTCTGGAGTTGGCCAATGACGTGTCGGCGGCCGCGCGCGGCGTGCGCCTGACCATCACCGATGAAGGCGAAGGCATCGCCCCGGGTGTGTTGCCGAAGATTTTCGATCCTTACTTCACTACACGACACCGGTCGCGAGGCTTGGGACTCGCGATGGTTTATTCCATTGTTCACCGGCACGGCGGCCGTATCTCGGTGGATTCGGCACCAGGGCACGGCGCGACCTTCACCCTCTGGCTGCCGGCCGTCGCGGAAAAATTCGCTTCCGCCACCCCGTTGGCCGGAGCGGCCGAACAAACACCAGCGGGACCACCGCGCGTGTTGATCATGGATGACGAGAGCGGGGTGGCCGAAATCGCTGCGGTCATCTTGCGACGCATGGAACTCGATCCACAAATCGTGCCCGATGGCGCCGCGGCCCTGCGCGAGTTCGAGGCCGCTCGAACCGCGGGCCGGCCTTTTGCCCTCCTGATGCTCGACCTCACGGTTCCCGGCGGCATGGGCGGACGCGAAACCATCGAGGCCATTCGCCGGGTCGATGCCACGGTGCCAGCCATCGTTTCCAGCGGTTATTCAAGCGATCCGGTCATGGCCAATTACCGTGCGCACGGTTTTCAAGCAGTCGTGCCCAAACCTTTCGATGTCGCCACGCTGGCCGAAACCGTCCGGCGGCTCGTGCCCGCCGCGAAGAAGTTGTAACACCTGTCGCTATGCCGGGCTGGTCAGCCCACGCTCTGCATCGAGGCGATGAAAGCGTCGGCCTCCTTGATGGATTTCTCCATGTCGGCCACCAAACGGTTGATGTCGCCCTGCAGGGTGCGGGTCGTGGTGTCCAGCGAAGCGATGGCTTGCGCATTGAGATTGTGCTTCAGGAACAGCACTTGGTCGCGAAAGGTGGCGAGGACGGGATCCATGCGGCTGGCCGCCTGATCCATGACGCGACGCAGTTCTGCGTAGCGGCGCTTGGTGGCTTCCAACTGCCGGGCGCTTTGGTCGCGCAGCGCGGGATTGGAGTATTGGTCGAGTTCGTCGGACCATTCCACAAAAAGCGCATCGGCCACGCTCTGGATGGCGTTGATGCGATCGCGAACCTCCTTGGCGCGTTTCTCGCAGTCGTCGAACTGGGTCTTCACCCGGTCGTAGGTTTCCTTCAGCTGCGTGACCGGCACGCGCGTGACGGCGAGGAATTCGTGCAACGCGCTGGCAAACTGTTCCTTGGCGGCCTGCTGCGCCCCGCGCGCCTCCTGCACCCGATCAACCAGGATCTGGCGTTTCGGAATGCCCAGTTTTTCCATGGTGTTGTAATACACCCCGGCGCAGCCCCCCAGCAGGAGACCCAGGGCGAGAAACAGGGGAAGCGCACGCAAGTTCATGCCACCTATGACAGCAAAACCGGCCGATGGTGCAAGCGGGCTGATTTTCTCCATCGCCGGAGCCTCACTCGAACACCACGCCCGACGGGGCGAGCGCGAGCACGCGGGAGCCAGCGCGGACGACGAGGCGGTATTCGCGGTTGCGCGGCACCACCACCATTTCGTTGGCGGCGAGCGCGACGATGCCTTCGTGGAATTCGACCCGCACGCCAGCGGTGAGCGCCTGGAGGAACACCTCGCCTTCGGCATGTTTGTGCCAGATTGCCTTACCCCCGGGCGTGAGCAGACGCAGGATCTGGCCGTTCAGGCGGGCGAGTGTCTCGGTGTTGCCGGAAACGTCGATCTTGCCCGGCAGCGGCTTGGGCGTGGGCGGTGGCGCGGGCTCGTCGGGCAGGCGCGAGATGCGGTCGCCGAGCGCGGGGTGGGTGTTGAACATCGTTTTCCGGTTCTCGCCACTCTGGCGGAGCCCGACCAACACGGCGCGCAGGCCGCCAGGAGCGAAACCGTTGGTGACGGCAAGTGACCGGCCATCGCGATCGGCCTCGTATTCGGTCGGGGCGTCGAAACCCGTCTCGACGATCGCCTTTACCAAACCGCCGAGATCGACGCCAAGCTGGCTGTTGATCTGCTGGACCTGCGAATTGATCTGCCGGGCTTCGCTGCTGCGTTTGAGCAGCAGGCTCTTGCCGCCGGCCGCGGCCTCGTTGCGCTCGACGATCTTCAGCGCATGGCGATTGGTGATGTGAGCGATCTCGTGGGCGAGGATGCCGGCCAGCACGTCATCGCTGTCGGCACGCTCATAGAGACCACGCGTGATGAACACGTAGCCGCCGGGCGCGGAGAAGGCGTTGATCGTGTCGGAAGCGAGCACGGCGAACCGCCACTCCAGCTCCGGTCGATCGGAATACTGCGCAAGCGCGCGGCCAACGAGGTTCACGCGATGCATGGTCTCGGGATCGCGCACGACACCGCCGAACTTGGCGATGATTTCCAACGCGACGGCGTCGCCGATGTTGCGCTCTTCCTCGGGACCAATGCCGGTGACACCTTTGGCGACTTTCGAGGCGTCCTTCGCGGTGTCCACGCCTTGCTTGAGCTTGTCGAGGCCCTTGGAAAGTTTGCCGAAATCGAGCTGCGCGGCAACCGGCGTGGCGATGAGCAGGCCGGCGGCGATCAACGTGAGAAAAGTGCGGAGCGAGTTCATTGGTATTCCCCCTTCTTCTGCGCTTGCAGGTAGGCGTCCACTTCTTCGTCAGTCAGCGAAGAGCATTCGGCAATGACCCACTCGAGATCATTCTGCGCGGTGGAGAGATTCATGCTGGCGGCATAGTTGGACACCACCGTCGAGAGCGGACGGGCCGCGGCGGTGGCCGTGGTCTGGCTGGCGACCTGCGGCACGCCGTCGAGGAGGCCCTTGACGTCAGCGGGCTTTTCCATGGCGAGGTTGCCTTTGAAAACCCAGCCGGCGTTGTCGCCCTCGCTGACGCGCAACCATGCGCCCTGCACCTGTTCAACTTTAACCTGGCGGCCGAAAGGCAGGGTGCCGGCGGCCTCGGCGAGAGGTTTGGGTTCGGCGAGGAGCAGGGTCTCGGCACGCTTGGTGTAAGCGACACCTCCGGCTTCGTAGGCGAACAGAGCCGAGGCGGTGGCAAGGGCGGCCAACAGGGCCGCAACGGGGATGTTTCTTTTCATTTTGAATCCAGGGAAATGATGGGCTCCCAATCGGGTGGGGGCGGGGTTTGGGCGAGGGACGTGGCTTCGAGCTGCCAGCGGCGGGTGGTCAGATCGTCGGGTCGCAACGCCAGCGCCCGGGAGAGCGCGGCGGCGGCCTCGGCAAAACGCCGTTGGCAGAGGGCGGTGTAGCCGGCGCGGTAGGTTTCGACAAACTCCTTTTCGTCGGGGGGAAGGGTGCCGACGACACCGTGCAGTGTATGGACCTCGATGGCCTGCAGCTTGCCCTTCACCCGCAAACGGGCGAGAGGGCGCGTCGCCATCGTGGCTTGCACGCGTCGGGCGGTTTCTTCGCCCAGGAGTATCCCGGTGCCGAAGGCCTTGTTGGCGCCCTCCAGCCGCGAGGCGAGGTTCACGGTGTCGCCCATCACGGTGTATTGTTTTTTGCGCGAGGAACCGAGGTTGCCCACGACCATCTCGCCCGTGTTGAGGCCGATGCGCACCTCCAGTGTCACGCCGACCTTTGCGGCATAGCGCTCGTTGATGCCGGCGAGCGCCGCGCGCGCCTCGAGCGCGGCCTGACACGCGGCGAGCGCGTGGTCGGGCAGGCGCTGCGGAGCGCCGAGCACGGCCATCACGGCGTCGCCGATGTATTTATCCACATAAGCGCCATGGCGATGGAGGCACTCGCTGGTTTCTTCGAGGTAGGCGTTGACGACCTCGACCATCTGCTCGGCCGGGAGTTTTTCGGAAAGATCGGTGAAGCCCGCGAGGTCGGAGAAAAACACAGTCGCTTCACGGCGCTCGCCGCCGAGACGGATCGCCGCGGGGTTGCGCACGAGTTCGTCCACCACACCGGGGTCAACATAGGCACCGAACATGGTCTGGATTTCGCTTTTGCGCCGCTGTTCACGCCAGAAGTTTTCCACGACCACACCGAGCAACACCAGCAGCACCCCGGCCGCCGGGGTGGCCGGCGGCAGCCACCAGCCCACCGATAATCCGGCATAGGCCCCGCCGAAGATCAGCGCGCCGAACGCCACCGCGACCCCGACTGGCGTGACGATGGAGGTGCGGTTCAAGCCAGCCAGCAACACGCCGGCACCCGCGAGCAAGGTTGCGCCCAGCACAAAGGGCCAGGCCAGTGCCGTGATGAAACCGCCGGCCACGAGATTGGTCCACGCGGTCCAGTGCAGCAAGATGCCCGGTTCGACTTTGCCGACCGGCATCGGCTTCACATCGAATGTGCCGCTGGCGTTGGCGCCGACGAAAACGACTTTGCCGCGCACGGCTTCGCCGAATCGGCCGCCCAACGCCGATTCGGCAGCCAGCGCAGCCGCGAGGCCGGGCGCATCCAGATCGGGTGCTGCATGGGTGAGGCGCTCGATGATGGGGTGGCCGACCGCGATGAAATCCGCGGCGGATAAAACAGGCACGCCTTTGGCCTCGATGTCCTGCAAGCCACCATGCCAGCGCAGCAGACCGACTGCTTCGTTGTCTGTTTTCCCCGCCGCGACGGCCGCCAGCGAGCCAGTCAACGGATAGTTTCGCGCCACGCCGTCGGCATCGGCAGGGAACTCGACCGAGCCGGCACGCGGTGAACGAAAGAACTGCGGATGTTCGGCGACAAACGCTTCGTTCCAAAACACCGGCGAGCGCTCTTTGGTGCGCGCAAGCACGACCGAGGGCGAAGCCGCCGTGATTCCGGCGAGCAACTGATCCTGCATGGCGTCGGATTCCTCAAAAAAAGTGAAGTCCACCACGACCTTGTCCGCTCCGGCGAGGTGTAGCGAGGTGATGAGCTGCGCGAAAATGATCCGCGGAAAAGGCCAGCGCACACCTTGTGCGCTCATCGCGTCCATGGTCTTCTCATCCACCAGCACCAGCGCGGAGTTGTCCGGCAGCGGCGGGGCTTTCAGCGGGTGCCGGCTGGCGGCGTCGAAGAAACCGCGATTGAGTGCGTCAGAGAGCGGCGAGACGTGAAACAATCCGACGAACGCCACCACGGGCAGCAGCCAGCGCCAGCGGAGGGAGAAATCGGAATGTGCGGGGTCGGCCACCGGGGCGCATTCGACCCGCTCCGCCGCCCTGAGGCAAGCGGCGTGTCAGCGGCTTGGTCGTGGGCAGCCCGCTTGCGGGCGCGGCATCAGGGCGCGCGCCAGCGCGCGCTGACCCGCAGGAATCCCGGCTAGGCCCCCGCAATCGCTTCCGTCACAAGCGCGCCAATGGCGGGCGGGAGCGGGATGGTTTTCGCCAGTTCCTGACCACGCGGGCTCATTTTCCTCCAGGTCTTGCGGATGATATCCACGAACTTTTCGCGCGGATAATCGGTGTGTTGCGCGGCGAAGTCTTCGATCTCGTTCTCGAGGAACACGAGGCAGGCGGCGTCTTCGAGAGCCTGCGTGCCGGGATTGGTCTTCAGGGCGGTCTTCGAGACCCACACGGCAACCTCGTCGGCTTCAGCGGTGGACACCCCGGCCTGCAACAGCAGTTCACGGGCGCGGTCGGCCTGTTTTTTGTAGAGGGACTGGCGCCATTTCAGGTAGCCGACCTTGCCTTCGGGAAAAGTGGCGCGTGGCACACTCCAGCGTTCGAGGTGCTGACAACGGGCAGCGAGGCGCAGCAGCTCGGTCGGCTCAGCCGCAGCACGCGCGACCCAGGCCTCCATGCGGTCGGCATAGACCAATTCGGCGGGACGACCATCGGCGGCCTTCTTGGGATCGCCGGCGTGGGCGGCGTCGATCAATTCACGGGCACGGGCAAAGCTCATGGGTGGCAGAATGCAGCCGGCGGGTCGGCCGCAAAAAGCACAAAAACCGCAAAAATTCGGACCAAGGGTGGAGGCTGTGCTCCGCGCGAGCAGGGATCGAACCAACCTGCGCGGAGCGCAGGTTCCGCCTTGAGACTCACTTCACGCCGTCGCCGTGTGTGACCTTGCCGTTGCGGAAGACAATCTGCTCCTCAATGACGGGGTCGCTGCTGCCGCCGCCACCGCCAAGCGTGATCGGAACGGAAACGCCGCCACCGGTGCTCGGATAACCGGCACCCGGGTAGCCGCTGGGATAACCGGAAGGATATCCGCTGGGATAGCCACTTGGATAACCACCACCGATGCCGGTGCCAACCGTCACCGTGGTGCCACGCAGGAGAGAACCGGCGCCGCCACCGCCCCCGCCAATGCGGTAGATCCAGATCTCGTCGCCGCCGCCGCGCTCGATGCGTTCGTCGGGCTTGCCCCGCGCTACATAGACCATGTCCGTCGTCATGCCGCGCAGAACTTGGCCTGAAAGCACGGCGTCCTTGATGTCCAGAGACCATGATTCGTAAACGTCGCGGTTGGCGTCCACGCGGTCCATGATGGCGTTGGGCGACGAGGGGGAACTACAGCCGGCCAGCAGGACGAGGCTTCCGGCCAGCAAGAGGGACGAAAGGGGGCGGGTGGGGTGCATGGCGGATAACATGACACAAAATCGGCCGGATTCCAGCCGGGGTTGCGGGGAGAGACCCGCAACGGGCGCGTAGGTTGCGCAGCAAAGGACAAAGATTGAGCTGTGCCGGCCCGGCCGGCTTGGTAGGCTTTGATCGACCAACACCATCCATGAACTGGTTCATCCAACTCCTCACAGAGGAATCCGTCGCCCGCACCGTCATCCTGTTGGGCGTGGCTGGCGCGGCCGGGTCGGCGCTCGGCAAGATCCGCATCGGCGGGGTCAGTCTCGGTGTGGCCGGGGTGCTCTTCATCGGCCTGCTCCTCGGGCACTTCAAACTGTCGGTGGACCACCAAGTGTTGGAGTTCGTGCGCGAGTTCGGGCTCATCATTTTCGTTTACACCCTGGGCCTGCAGATCGGTCCGGGTTTCTTCGGCTCGCTGCGCGCGCGCGGGCTCATGCTCAACGGCTTCGCTGCCGCCATCGTGCTGCTCGGTTCGGTGGTGGCCGTCGTGCTCATCCGCAGCGACGCGCTCGACCTCGCCGCCGGGGTCGGCCTGCTTTCGGGCGCGACCACCAACACCCCGAGTCTCGCCGCCGCGCAGCAGGCATTGAAACAAGTGGGCGCGGCCGAAGGTGCCGCGGCGGTGCAAGGCCTCGCCTATGCGGTCGCGTATCCATTCGGCATCGTCGGCATCATTCTCACAATGGTGATCGTGCGCCGGCTGTTTCGTGTGGACGTGAAAGCCGAGGTCGCCGCCGCCGAGGAGGCGCACGCGCCCGTCCGGCCCAAGCCGGCGACGCGCAACTTCGAAGTGCGCAATCCCAACCTCGTCGGTCGTCCCCTCGGCAAAGTGCCCGGACTTGCCGGTTCCGGCGTGGTGGTGTCGCGTTTCTCGCGCAACGGCGTGGTTGAGGTTGCGAAACCGGAGACCCTGCTGCGTCTCGGCGACATCCTGCACGCGGTCGGTCCCGAGGAGGGGCTCGACGAATTGCGCGTGGTTGTCGGTGCCGATGCCGGTGTGGATCTCAAAGCCATGCCCGGCTCCGTCACCAATCGGCGCCTTATCGTGACGCGCAGCGATATCTTCGGCCGCGAGTTGGGCGAAGTGGATGTGTTTGAAGAACAAGACGTCGTGGTGACACGCGTCACGCGCGGTGGCATCGAGTTCACCGCGACGCCGGCCTTCCGGCTGCAGTTTGGCGACGTGCTCATGGTCGTCGGCGAGGAGCCGCGAATCGACGTCGTGGCCGCGGCGGTCGGCAATTCCAACAAGGCACTCAATTCGCCCCAACCCATTCCATTTTTCCTCGGCATCGCGCTCGGCGTGATTGTCGGCGCCATCCCGTTCGCCGTGCCCGGCCTGCCTGCGGCGGTGAAGCTCGGACTCGCGGGCGGCCCGTTGATCGTGGCGATCCTCCTCTCGCGCATCGCCAACACCGGCCCGCTCGTCTGGTATCTGCCGCCGAACGCCAACCACATGTTGCGCGAGGTCGGCATCACGCTGTTCCTCGCCGCGGTCGGTTTGAAATCGGGCGAGAAATTCGTTGAAGTGCTGCTCGGCGGCAACGGCCTGTCGTGGCTGATGTTCGGTGCCATCGTCACCGCGGTGCCGCTGCTCATCGTCGGTTTGCTCGCGCGCGCGTGGAAGAAACTCAACTACGCCGAGCTCTGCGGCCTGCTGGCCGGCAGCATGACCGACCCGCCCGCGCTGGCCTTTGCGCAGCAAACCACCGGCAGTGATGCTCCCGCTGTTTCGTATGCGACGGTTTATCCGCTCGTGATGCTTCTGCGCGTGTTCTCCGCGCAGCTCATCGTGTTCTTACTTTATCAAGCGGTGGCGGGGTAAGAGGGGCTGCGATTGATCTCCGCGTGATGGCCCGACACACCCCGTCGCTACGCGCCACCTCCTCTTGACAGAGAGGAATTTCGTCAGCGTGGGCCTGGGTCCCCTCTATCAAGAGGGGTGCCCGACAGGGCGGGGTGGGTGTTCGATCTGCGAATGCGTTGAAGCGTCAGTTGTCCGTCTGATTGCCGAACCTCTGAATGGGTGGCCAAATTCGCTTCCCTCTCCGGGCTTGAGCAACACCGGCGGATTTGGATACTCCCGCGCATGAACCGGCGCGGCTTTCTCAGGGCCGCAGTCGTCGCCGGACTGGCGCTCGGCGTGCGCGGTCCGGCGCAGGAAACCGCGGCCACGCCGGAAGAGCTGATCCGCGGGGCGCTGCGCGGGCGGCGCGTTTTGGTTTTCCGCTACCACGAGCATCCCCGCCGCGTGGAACCGCACGCGCTCGGGCGATTAAAGGACGGCGATGTCGTGTTGCTCGCGTGGCAGGTGGCGGGCGGCAGCCGCAGCGAGCCCCCGCCCGGTTGGCGCACTTTTCTGCTGACGGACATCCAGGGATTGGAACTCCTCGAGGAAACCTTCACTCCGCGACCTGATTACCGTCCGGAGAAAACGAAACTCCGCGTGATCCTTGCCGAGGTGGAGCATTGAGAATGCGCCATCCGCTGCTTTTCACTGTAGGGCGGGGTCTCCGAACCCCGCCGTGAATGTGATATAGCCTGCGATCGAAGGCGGGGTTCGGAGACCCCGCCCTACAGCTTCCGTCCGGTGAGCACCATTTCGAAACGCGCGGGTTTTCCCGGTGCGAAGAGCGGGGAGAGCTGCTCGATTTCGGAAAAAGGAGCATCCTTCTCGCTGAGATAAACCTGGGCGTGGAAACCTTCGTCGGGTTCGCCCACGATCTCGCCGGTTTGTTCACCGCGGCCGACGACGAGTTCGTAATCGCCGAGCACGCCGGTGAGCGTTTGCGGACGGAAACCGTATTTCCCGACAACGCCCGTGTGGCGCAACGTGAGTTCATCGCCGGTGAGCGAGGCATGCGGCGGCGGGACAAATCGGGCGGTGAACGGCCCGGCGGTGGAGAGCAGCCGCACATAGCCGGCCGGGTAGCCTTCCGCCGGATGCACGGTGGCGCGCACGGTCATGGTGTCGGGCACTTGCAGAATCTGGATGAACTGCGCCGGACGCGTGCCGCCCGAAAACTCCGCACCGCATACGAGGTTCGCTCCGTCCCAATGATAGGTGCGCACGAGTTGCGGCCATCCGTCGCCCGTGGACTCCATGGACAATCGTAGCACGCCGTCCGTAGTCGTTACCGATTCGGCCTCGCGATATTCCCACGCAGCGGGCGGCGGCCAGAAACCCTTCCAATTGGTCTGCGGCCCGAGCCACAGGCGATGGCCGCCGAGACGATTGCGGTTTTCGCGCGTAGGGGGAGCGAGCAGCAGATTCACGTCGTCGCCGTCGGGCCCGAAATGCATGAGCCGCGCGCGACTGGCCGAGACCACGGCGCGCCAGCCGTCGGCACGCGACTCCCAAGCCGGTTCGCCGTGCCACGTCGTGTTTGTCCACTCCGCGGCGTTCACCGCCACGGCCATCAAAGCGCCGGCGAGAAGGGAAAACAATCCGCGGCGCATGGGCTCAGGCGGTCGGGTGACCGTTGTTGGGCTTGCGCGGGAACGGTGCGAAACAGGCGGCCGCGATCGAGGGAATGGCGGCGAACATCACGATGATGAAATAGGTCTTGTAGCCGAAGTGGTCGGCGAGCGGGCCGCTGATCATCTGCGTGGGCACGAGCATGAGATTCATCAGCGCCGTGCAAAACGCGTAGTGCGTCATGTGGTATTTGCCGGGCGAGATCTGCTGCATCATGTAGAGCATGTTCGCCACGAAACCGAAGCTGTAGCCGAACTTCTCGATCGTCACGAGCGAGCCGATCATCCACAGCGAGTGCGAAACGTCAGGGCCGGCCATCTGCGACATGACCACGTAGGTGAGGTGCGGGATGTTCAGGCAGAGCGCCATGAAGATGAGCGTGTTTCGCTTCAGGCCGAACTTCGCCATGAACGCACCGCCCAGCAGGCCGGCCGCGAGGCTCACCGCCGTGCTCACCGTGCCGTCAATGATGCCCTTTTCCTTCAGCGTGAGACCGATGCCGCCGCTTTCGGGCGAGGCCTGCAGGAAGAGCGGGCCCTCGATCAGCAGCAGGCCTTCGGAGCTACGGTAAAGGAATACGAACATCAGCATGCCGAAGATGTGTTCCTTGCGGAAGAAATCCACGATGGTGTCCACGAAAGTGCGGCCGATGTCGGCCACGCCTTTCGGGCGCTCGGTGATCGAACCGGTCGGCAGCATGAACCAGTGATACGCGGCGAGGATCGCCAGCGTTGCTCCCGAGAGACCGATGGCCCAGCCCCACGCGGCGGTGGCGGACAAACCGTGATCTTCCCTGAGCGAACCCGCCACCCATACGATCGCAGCGGTGCCGAAGAGCCGGCCGACGTTCCAGAACACGCCCTGCACACCGATGAATGCGGCCTGTTTTTTCTCATCGAGCGACGTGATGTAAATGCCGTCCACGCAGATGTCCTGCGTGGACGAGGCGAACGCCAGCACCCACAGCACCGCGATGGTGATCTGGAAATAATTAGGCAGGGGCAGACAGACCGCGATGCCGGCGAGCAGGCCGGCCATCAGCACCTCCATGGTCAGGACGAAAAACTTCTTCGTCTTATACATGTCGAGGAACGCCGCCCAGAACGGCTTCAACGACCACGCAATGCCAATGCTGGCGGTGGCTACGGTGATCTGGCCATCGGTGTGGCCGAGATCCTTGAACATCGTGCCGGCGACCCAGATGACCATGGCGAAGGGAATGCCTTCAGCGAGGTAGGACGACGGAACCCAAAGCCAGGGATTGCGAACAGGAGCAGCGGGGGAACTCATAGAGCAGGAGCGGGGTGGGGTGACGAAGCGCGGCCATCCAGACCGGCCGCCGTCTAGAAGGCAAGCCGACCGTCGGCACGTCGCGTGCAAACGGTAGAGCGGAAGAGGGTGGAACCGGCGCTCCGCGCCGGTTGTTTGATCAGCCCGCGCGGAGCGTGGGCTCCACCGGGTAGCACTCCGCCTGCTGCGTAATGGGATTTGCGCCCGGCGCACCACGTGGATTCAACTGTGGGCGTGAACCTGCGCCAACTACCCCTCTTGCTCATGTCCTTGCTGCCCCCACTCGCCGCCGCCGACCTGCTCGCTCCCTCCGCCCAACCGCCCGGCGGCCTGACCGTCGCGCAGGCGCCGCAGTTCGTGCTGCTCGGCTTCGACGACAATCCCCAGACCGAGCCCATGACGTGGTTCGTGGATTACCTGAAGGACAAGCGCGATGCCGGCGGCAATCCCGCGCGTGCGATCTTTTTCAGCAACGGCCGGTATTGGACCGATCGCACGCTCATCGCCATCCATCACCGCGCAGTGTCAGAAGGCCACGAAATCGCCAACCACACGCAGAACCACGAAAACGGCAACGCGTTCACCGTCTCGAAATGGCGCGCCGAGATGGCCGCCTGCGAGGCCACCTTTGACGAAACAGGCATCCCGGCTCGCGGCGTAGTCGGGTTCCGCACGCCATTCCTCGCTTACAACGCCGCGACCTTCGAGGCGCTTGTCGCCGAGGGCCAGATTTACGACAGCTCCATCGAGGAGGGCTCCCAAGCCGGACAGGACGGCACGAATTTTCTCTGGCCTTACACGCTCGACGCCGGAAGCCCGGGCAATGCCGCGGATTTCCCGGAAAATTCGCCCAAACGCGTCGGCAATCATCCTGGCCTCTGGGAAATTCCCATCCACGTATTCATGATCCCGGCGGACGAGGACTGCGAACGCTACGGTGCCAAGCCCGGCCTGCGCGCCCGCATCGGCGCCAACCTCAAGGTGTCCTACGGCGGCGGCTCCGGCGAACCGACCGACAAGATCACCGGCCTCGACTGGAACGTGCTCGAAGCGGCGAAGTGCGACGGCCCGGAGTTCCTTGCCATCCTCAAATACACGCTCGACCTGCGTCTCGCCGGCAACCGCGCGCCTTTCATGGTCGGCGGCCACACCGCGCTTTATCCGCTCAACAAACCCGACCGCCGCAAGGCAATGGAAGATTTCATCGCCTACGCTCTCACCAAACCCGAGGTGCGCTTCGCCACCGGCAAGCGACTCGTCGAGTGGCTCCGCGCTCCGCAAGGGCTGCATTGAAGACAAAGCACGCGGGTCTTTGTAGGTTGTAGGGCGGGTCTCCGAACCCCGCCTTTTAGAACGGCAAACCCACGGAAAGCAGCCACGTGCCCGTGGGGTCGAACGCGCGGTGATTCAAGTTGTGGCCGTATTCGAGCCGGATTGGACCGACGATCGTATGATAGCGAAGGCCGGCGCCGATGGAGAACAAGCGATCCTTAAACGGATAATCCGCCAGCCGTGCCGCCGTGCCCAAGCCATCGAGAAAGACTGTGGCGGACAGCTTGCGGGTAAGCGCCTGTTCCAGCTCCACGCTGGCGAGCAGCGTGGTTTTCGCGCCGATGAATTCACCGGTTGGACTCAGCGGTGCGGCGGCGCCGCGCCGGTAGCCGCGAATCGAGCCGTCTCCGCCGGGGAAGAAACGCACATTGGCCGGCAAATCGCGATCGTGGTCGGCGCCGAAGGTGGTGAGCACGGCGTGCTCGAGCGCCACATGCACCCAGCGGCCTGAACCCCACGACGTGTGATAGGAAGCTCCTGCGGTCAGGCGTTGATAATCCACCCGGCTGCCCAGCAACTGGCTGGCGGCCTCCGCCTGCACGAAAGTGCGATAACCGCGCCGCGGGCGCATCGGGTTGTCACGGAGATCGCGCACGAGACGCAACTCCAGGCTGGCAACATTGGTCGAGGAGCTGCCGGCGGCGCGGTCGGCGAGTTCGCTGTCGGAAACGCCGAGCCGCTGGAAACTGTAGCTCGCGGTCGCCGTGGCCCGCCACGCCGGCAAGGGACGCGCAAGGGTGAACTGCGCGCCGTATTCCTTGCGCACAAAGGCGAGTTCCTCGCGCCGCAACGCGGAAAGGCGCGCGCTGCCGCTGGCATTGGTGCCCAGCACATCGGGCACCGTGTAGCGCGCTTCCGCCGCGGAGCTTTTGATCGACTGCACGAGTTGGAGCGAAGCGCTGTGTGCACGTCCAAACAGGTTGTAGTGCCGCCATTCCACGCCACCGCGCAACTGTTCGTAGCTACCATAGCCGGCGAGCAGGCTGGTCTCATGGCGGCGACCTTCAACCAAGGCGAAAGTCGCGTCGCGCACTCCGGGTTCCGCTTCTGCGTAGTGCAGATCGACACGATTGAAAATGCCGAGCTGCAGCAGCCGGGCCTGCGCCCGATCCACCCGCACCGGATCGAGCGGTTCGCCGGTTTGAAGATCAATGAAACGCCGCAAGCTCGCTCGCCGCGTATGATCATTGCCCGTGAACTCCACGCGACCGAGCCGCACTTCGGGGCCGGGCGTAACATGGACGGTGACCGTTACCGGGCGCTCCGCGTTTTCCCCGGCCGGGCCCGCTTCGCCGGTGAGCCGCACTTGGACGTCGGGATGGCCGCGCTCGTAATACCAGCGGCGCAACAAAGCGAGCGTGTCCTGCCGCCAGAGCGGCGACCAGCGCCGGCTGATACGATGCCCCCAGGTTTCCGGGGGCGGGGCGGGGCCTTCACCGGCTTCAACTTTCAGCTCGCCCACGCGCCAGAGCGGACCCGCCTCGATGGCGACGGTAAGATCCACGGCGCCATCGTCGTGGAGTGTCGCGTCCGTGACCGCCGCCCGCACCTCGGCGTGGCCACGCAAGCGCAGCTCTTCTTCGAGATTGGCCGCGGCCTGACGCATCCGGCCGGGCGAATAGAGCCGGTCGGCCGCGCGTTGCAGCAGCGTGCCTTGGTTGGCGAAAAACGAACGGGCTTCCTCCACGGGCATCCCGGGATTGCCCGAGAAGGAGACGTTGCGCACGAGGAAACGCGTGCCGCGATCCACCATGAAGAGCGCGCGACGCGCGGCCAGCGCCCGATCGAGTGGAGGCTCCAGCGAGGCGGTTAACGGATGTTCCGTGTGCGTGCCATCGGGTTGATCCAGCACGGCCGTGATCTGTGGCCGCAACCAACCGTCTTCTTCGAGTCGGTGAAAAAGTATGAGCGCGGCATCTTCGATCGCCGCAGCGTCGAGATCGCGCTGGCTTTGTTCGCCCAGCAGCAACTCCAGGGAGCGCGCCGCTTCGCGATCACCGAACCAGCCGAGACCCTTGACGCGGATTTCCGCGCCGAAGACGGTGGCGGAGACCGCGGCGAAGAGCGCGAACCGGCGGAAAAGTTCAGCGAGAAGCTTCATCAGCAGGCCCTCCCGCGGTATGGACGCGCCAACGCACGCCGGCGTTGTAGTGATCGTATTCGTCGTATTCGCCGGTCAGGAACCAGCGATCGTTCACACGATATTCAATGCGGTAGGTTTCCCGCCCCATCCGCGAAACTTCCTCGCCCGTCGTGATCTCGAGACGATCGTCTCCGCCCAGGCCAAATTCCTGGATCAGGCCGCGGCCGAGAAACGTGCCGAAGCGAGCGAGTCGTTGCTGCGTGTTGAGCCCCGCGGCGTCGGTTTCGGGTGGTTGCCCGGTGGTGATCATCATCAGCACATCGGCGGCCTCGAGCGCGGGATTCGCCGAGAAAGTGAGCGTTGGCGCGGCCGGGGTGCCGCCGGCCTCGAGTGTGAGATCGTAGCCGTGGCGTCGCGTGGTGGCATGCGCGCTGATTTGCGGCGTGAACGGATCCGCTTCGCTCAGGCGCACCGCGCCCTGCTGGATCGTGAACGTCGCAAACGGAAACAACACGCGCCCTTCGTCCACCGTGAGCTGGCCCACCGCGCGAGGCTCGCCCAGCGTGCCCGTCAGCCGGAAACGCGGTGTGGAAGTGCCTTGGAAAACCGCCGTGCGCACCCGAACGGCGCGTTCGCCGCGGAGTTCGATTTCGATCGGCCAGTCGCGAAAGCGCGCGGCCTCCACCGCAAAATACGGCGGCGTGCGCGCGGCGCCTCGCGCTCCGGAGGGCAGCAGCGAAGCGAGGCTGGCAAGCACGAGGCAGTCGCGCACCGTGACGGAGCCGCCCAAGCGCACGTTGCCGTCCGCGGAGGGATCGGTGCGGAGATCGAGATCGGTGCGCACGAGCAGACCCGGGCTGCGGACCAACGGCAGGTTGCTTCCGCGCAACGTGAGCGCGGGCAGCCACGTGCCGTCGTTCGTCCGCGACAGTGTGCCGGCTACCGTCACCGGTTCGCCGCCAAGCCGGCCGTTGAGCGAGGTGATCGTAAGCGTGGAATCGTTGAGTCGCAGATCGGCATTGATATCCTGCAAGGTTCCGAAGGGCGGCAGAGGACGCGTGGCGCCGCCCGTCAGCCGCAACGCACCTTGCCAACGTCCGCCCGGCGCCAGTTCGAGGTGCGCGCCGAGCCGGCCTTGCGGAGCGAGCACTTCCGGCAGACGACGTGCGAAAACGGCGAGATCGGCATCGGCGAGAGTCAGCTTGCCGCTAGCGGGCGTCCAATCGAGCTGCGCGGGCGTGCGCCACAGCTGCCGCCAACGGGCATCGTCCATCGGCAGAATGCCGCTGCCTTCGGCCGCTTGGCCGTCGATGCGCGCGGTGAGAGCGGAAACGGTGAGCGCGTCGCGGCGCAGGTCGGCATCGAGACGCAGGCCGGTGATCTCGGGCAGCGGCAAATCGGGCCGGCCGGTGTTGCGAATCGCTTCGGCCCGCAGCTGCACCCGCCCGTCCGGCCGACCGAGCGTGCCGCGCAACACGAGTTCCAGATTCGGTTGTTCCATATCGATGTCTGCATAGGCGCCCAATACGGACCACAGCGGCGAATCCGCGTCCACCGCGGCCGAGAGTTCCAGCGGCGCATTCTCATTCACCTGCCACTGCAAAGAGGGATCGATCAGCCACGTGACGGGCAGGCGGCCGGTGGCCCGAGTCAGCGCACGTGTTCCATCGACGACGCTGAGCTCGGTAATATGGAGACCGTCGGCTTCCGCCCGCACCGCAAGACGCAGGTTGGCGGCGATGGCGTCCTTGCTCACACCGGCGGCGAGTTTCGCATCGAACAACAAACGCCCCTCTTGGGCGCGTCCTTTGCCCTGCAACGATTCGATGCGCCACGCCGGTCCGGGCAAAGTGATCCAATCGATCAGCCGAGTGGACGCGAAGTTAGCGGCGTCGATGGCGAACGCGGCGTCCGCTCCACCCGACGCCTGCAGCTGCAAATGACCATCCGGCCCGCTGAGATGAAATTCTCCAACGCGCCATGGAGATGCCCAGGAGATGCGCGCGGGTTTCGTCAGTTGCCAAGTCGGCTGGTCTGCGAACTCCCAGCGGGTCTCGCGCAGATCCACGCCGGTGTCGTCCACCCGACCCGCGAACTGCAGGGAAGATTCGCCGGCTTTTACGCGCACGTTCGCCTCATCGAGGGTCCGGCCTTGTCCGCGCCATTGCGCCTCGCCGTCCAGCGGATGCAAAGGCGAATGCGAAAGGCCATGAACCAGCAACCGGCCGTGGTGTCGCGGCTGTGCGAGCGGGCCATCCACGGTTGCCTCCACGGTCGCCTTTTCCCACGCGAGTCCGGCGGGCAACCAACGGGCAAACGGCTCCGGGCTGACCTCGGCTTGCACGGATACGCCGGCCAGTTCGCGACTGGCGAGATCGAGCCGGCCGCTCAGGGCCAGTCGGTCGGACGGCGACATCTCCACCGCCAGCGACTCGATGGTTAGTTGCGGCCATTGCAGGTCGCCCCGCGCGCGAGCCAGCGGCAGCGAGAATTCGCCGAATACGACATCAGCGAAATTGAGCGCAAACCCCAGGCGCGCGCCCTGCTGGAGTGCGGTTGCCTCCACCGTGCCGGTGGCTCGGCCCTGCGCCCTAATCCACGGAATTTTCGCGAGATCGGATTCGATCTCGAGCCGGGCGTGCTGTTCGGGCGAGGGCCTGGTGAGAGAAATCGTGACCGGTGCGGAAAGGCGGGCCAGGGCAAACGGCGCATCAACATGCAGCGCATCAACGGTCAGTTCGTGGAGATCGCCATGCGCCGCCACTTGGGCCGACAGCGGCGGCGGATGGGTGTTTTCATTGGGTGTAGCCCGCGCCTCGAGATCGAGGCGCCAGTTTCCGTCATGCCACTCTGCGCGGACCGAACCTTGCGCACTCACATACGCCGGAGCCAGTCGGACAAGTTCAGCTGGCACGTTGAGAGAATCCGCCACCAGCGTCGCTGTCTGCGGTTGCCAGCCGCGCGCAGGAAACGCGGCGTCCACGCGCACCGTCTGGTTGCGCCATTGCAATGAACCGGTGAGCTCTCCACCGCGGAGGCGGAAGTCAGCGTGCGCGTCTTCGGCCGGCACTTCCACGCGCAGCGTGAAGCCGTCGTTGGCAAAGCTCACGGTTCCATCGAAAGCATGATCGGCGAGCGCGACGCCTTTGAAGAGCAGGCCGGTCTGGTTCCAACCAGCCGTCGCGACGCGGATTTCCGAACCATATCCCTGCACGATGCCGTCCACCAGCCTAGCTTGGGGCACCCAGAACAACACGCGCGGAAGAACCCGGGCAATCACCGCCTGCAAATCGGCCAGACCCGCGACCATGGATGGTCCGGTGGGCGCGGCTTTCGGTGATCCCGCCAAACGCCACCCGGCGACGTCGATGACCGGTTCGATTCCGCGCAAGCGTCGCATCGCCCACACCAGCGGCGAATCCGCTTCGGCCCGTTCCACCGTGACGACGAATCCCTCGCGCGCGAACCGCACCTCGTGCAATTGGAAGCGCGTGTAGCCCCGGCGTTCGTAGCGACCGAACTCCGCGCCCGCGAATTTCGCCACCGGACGCAAAGCCACCCCCAGCCACCAAGGCATGGTTGCCAGGGCAAGGAAACCAACCGCGATGACGGTCAGGAAAAGCTTGAGGGCACGAGACTTCACAGAAAGGACGACCCGGATTCCATCACGTGGTTGCGAGAAATGCCAGCGGACCGCTCGGAAGAAATTCGCGTGGGCATACTGTGCAACGAGAACCCGAAGAGAGAAGGCTTGACGAAAGTAATTTCTGAAATTACAGAAATTACCATGAAGCTCACGCCCACCATGGAAAAGTTCATCCTCCACTGGGGGGAGATGGGGTGGCGTTGGGGTATCAACCGCTCGGTGGCGCAGGTGCACGCCCTCCTGATGCTCGCGCCCAAGCCGCTCCCAGCTGACGAAATCTGCGCGGCGCTCAACGTCGCCCGCTCGAACGTCAGCACCAGCCTCAAGGAGCTGCAAGGGTGGGGGCTCATCCGCGTGGTCCACGTCTTCGGCGATCGCCGCGAGCATTTCGAGACGCTTAAGGATGTGTGGGAGATGTTCCTCATCATCCTGCGCGAGCGCAAAAAACGCGAACTCGATCCCACGCTCGCGGCCCTGCGCGAGTGCGCTGACACGGCCGAGTCGGGCAAGGCCGACACCGAGCACACCGCCCGGCGTCTGCGCGAGCTCATCGAATTCATGGAATTGACCTCCGCCTGGGCCGATAAGGCGCAGGCCCTCTCGCCTTCCGCCGCCAAGAAGCTCTGCACGCTGGGAGAAAAAGTCTTCCGCCTCGTCTGAGGCGTTTCGTTTGCCCTTAAATTTCTCAAAAATCAGAAATTTCGAAAATCAAAGGAGCCCGCCATGAACCACACCGTCCTCGCCTATCTCATCTATCTGCCCGTCGCGATCGTCATGACCGTCTGGGTCGCGCGCACGCTGCACAAGAACGGTCGCGTGTTCCTCGTCCAAGCCTTCCGTGGCCGCGAGGACATGGCCGATTCGGTCAACCACCTGCTCGTGGTCGGCTTCTACCTGATCAATCTCGGCTTCATTGCCACCGCCTTGCGCTACGGCGAAAAACCGCACGATGCACAGGCCGTCATCGAGTTCCTCAGCACGAAGCTCGGCATCGTCATGGTCGTGCTCGGCGCGATGCATTTCTTCAACATGTTCAACTTCGACAAAATGCGCCGCAAGGGCCTGCGTCCCGAGAGCGTTGCCATCGAACCGCCACCACTGAAGGTTTGAAACCATGAACCCCGTCCGCTGGCTGCATGTTCCCACCGGGGCCCTGGCGCCCGCCCTGTCTCGGGGTGAAGCGCGCGCTCCGCGCGGGCTTGAACCTGCGCGGAGCGCCGTTTCCACCGGTCATGCGCTGCTGCGCCCGCTGGCCACCTGGTTCGTGGCGGATTGGCGGGACATGCTGTTCGTCCATTACCGTGTGCCCGCCGAGGTTCTCCAACCGCATGTTCCGCATCCGCTCGACCTCCACGGGGGTTCGGCGTGGGTGAGTCTCGTATTCTTCCGGCTGGAGAGGATGCGCCCGCCCGGCACCGGCGCGGTAGGACGCGCGCTGCTGCGGCCCATCTCGGACCACGCGTTTCTCAACGTCCGCACCTATGTGCGGGCGGAGGGGGGTCCGGGCATCCATTTTCTCGCGGAATGGATTCCCAACCGGCTCAGCACCTGGATCGGACCGCGCACCTACGGGCTGCCCTACCGGTTGGGCCGGTTCGACTGCGGTCTCGTCGGAAGCGCCGGTGGGGTCGGCCGCATCGGGATACACGATCCCGAGCTGCAGGCTGGTCTCACGCTGGCATTCCCGATCCGAACCGCGTCGCTGGCGTTCGCACGACCCGGCGGAGACGAGGATTTCCTGCTCGAACGCTACACGGCTTACACCTGCCGCGACGGCGTGCGCCGCGGTTTCCAAGTCGCGCACGAACCGTGGCGGTTTCACGCTGTAGACTGGGTCCGCACCGACACTTCGCTGCTCGAACGCGCCTTCCCGTGGTTCGCCACGGCTCGCTATGACAGCGCCCACCGCACGCCCGGTGTGGGCGATGTGCGCATGAGTCGTCCGGTAAAACTTCCTTCCATGAGGCCATGAAATTCACTCGCGGCAAACGCATCGCACTCGAAGCCCTCGGACCGCCATTCCTCGGCACGTTTCTGATGACGGGCTTTACCATTGGAGAGCACCTGCTGCGCGGCGGCAGCATGTCGTTTGTATTCCTGCAGGGGCGCGACTACCTGCTCATCTTCCTATACGCCTATGTCTTCGGCACACTCCCGAGCCTGGCCTACATGGGTGTGATGGAAGCGGCCTTCAAGCGCGGGCTTGAGCCTACAGAGTGGAAAGCGGTCGCCCTCTCCGCGGGTTTGGGTCTGTTGGCCGGAGGCAGCATCGCGTTGTTAGCAACCTCCGGGCGGGCATCCTTTGGAGAACTAACCTACCTTGCGACTTTCGGACTTATCGTGGGCCTATTGCTTGGCCTGATCACACGGTTTCTCACCCGGAGATCCGTGCCGTGAAAATTCCCGCTGACCGGCGGCTACTGCGTCAGGCGCTCGGTGAAGTGTTCGAGGAAGCGATGGGCGTCGGATGTCAGCGCCACACGGGCGTTGGGTGGACGGTCGGTGATCTCGCGCGTGAGGCCGTCGGCTTCGACCACGAGGTGCATCGGGGTGAGCGGGACGAGCGTGGGCGTGGCGACGAGGGACACGGCGAGATTGTCGAACAGCGTCGGCGTGTCGGCGTTCCACGTGTTGGTGCGCTTCCAGATGAAATCGAGCGAGGCGAGCGCGTCGTTGAGCGGCGTGCCG
>JBIQJF010000059.1:0-20204 GCA_044507675.1 Opitutales bacterium
GCTCTCACCCCCGCCCGTTGGTCCCCCTCGTAATAGCCACCAATCCGACGCCCACCCCGTCGGCAATGGCCACCATTATGAATCCCGCCTCTTCGGAGTAGCCACCATTACGTAGTCAAGAGGCCCTCGGCCGGACGCTTACCGCCAAAAGCAGCGTTTCAATTGTCCGCGATATGGTCGTCGGGCAGGCGACCTTGGAGCTTGCGGCGGATTTTGTGGGCCTCCACATCGGCTTTCAGGCGCTCGGCGAGAAGGTGCATTCGGCGGCGAGTGTCGAGTTCTTCCAGCAGTTGCTGTTTGAGTTCGCTGTCATCGCAAAGGTTGAACGAGGCGATGTCGGCAAACGCGTCGAAATCCTCGATGCTCTCGAGGAATTGTGTCATGCCCTTTGGCGACGGGGTGCCGAGGCGGCGGCGGAGATTGAGCAGACGCATGACCTCCAGGCGCTCGATTTCCAACTGGGTATGATTGCCGCCGGCCGTGGTTGTGAGTGGGCGGATGGAGATGACGCGGTAGGGTTCCTCACGAACGATGGACTGGATCTCCACGCGGCAGATGCCCTGCAGGAGCAGGTTGGACGTTTCACCCTCGGCCTTTTGACACGCGCGGATGATGCCGACGGTGGCGATGGGGTGGGCGGGCTCGTGAGCGCCGGGACACGCGGCTTGGGCAGGGTCGAGCCGGGCCACGGCGAACAGCCGGTCGCGGGCCAGCACGTCGCGCAACATCTGCCGGTAGCGGGGCTCGAAGATGTGCAGGGGCAGCAGGGCCTGCGGAAAGAAAACCGTGTCGGGCAGCGTCATCACCGGCACGTTGACAGGGACCTCGAGCGTTTCCATGCGGCCAGTGAAGCTCGCCTGGCTGGATTATCAACCGTTGATAAGGCGACGGATCTCCGCCAGCAGGTTTTGAAGCGGGGCGGTCTTACTGACGTAGCTGGATATCTTCCACTTAAGGTTTTCCTCGATCACGTGGGCGTCGAAGAGCACGCCCGTGAGGAGGATGACCGGGGCGCGGGGTAAGACGACGCGCAGTTGCTCGATGAGGTGCAGACCGTCGGTGTCCTCCAACTGGAGATCGGAAATGATCAGGTGAGGTGCCTCGGTTTCGACAACGTTCTTGGCCTGTTGGGCGTTGCTGGCGGTGCTCACGCGGTAGCCGTGGGCAGTGAGGTATTCTTGAAGGAGGTCGAGGATCGGTTGTTCGTCGTCGATGACGAGGATGTGACGGCGCGACCCCTGCGAAGGGGTGGGAACCATGCCGGCGTTGCCGAAGGGAGGGCGGGTGGCGCTGCTCATGAGGAGGAGGGAGCGGGAGATTGGAGGACGACGACACCGCCGACCACCTTGTCACGATCGCGGAGCGGGTAGATGCTGAGACGCACGGGGCGGGATTGTCCATCCTTGGTGGTGACAATGGCGGATTTCTCGCGGAGGTCGTGGCCTTCCGCAAGGGCGCGGGTCAACGGATCGAAGGTGGCGGAGGATGCGGTGTCTGCGAGGCGGAGGATCGTGGCCAGCGGTTTGTCAATAAGGCTGGAGGGTTCGTGGCCGGTGAGATGGACAGCCGCGGGATTCATGCGGGAGACGTTCATGAGTTTCGTCACCACGAAGACCGAGTCGGAAATGGAGTCGATGATGAGGATGTTATAGCGGTTCTGGTGCTCCAAGGCCTGCTTCGCCCAGCGGTCTTCGATGTTTTGGGAGATGAGCTTTGCGTTGGCGGCGGTGAGCTCGGCGGTGCGCTGGCGGACCTTTTCCTCCAACTTCTCATTGGATTGCTGGAGCAGGCGCGCGGTCTGGCGGCGGGCGGCCAGGTCGTCGCGAATGAGCCAGGTGGCGCCGATGAGCAGCAGCACATCGAGCACGAGGCCACCCAACACGGTCCAACGGGTGGTCTGGGCTTGCTGGAACGAGGCGCGATCCCGGGCAGAGAGCAGGCTGGTCTGGTGTTCGCGGAAGCGTGTGATCCTCCGCTCCAGCTCATGGTGGTCGCTGCGGTTATCGTCCTCCGTGAGTAATTTCTGTAGGGCGTTCTTATCGCCTGATTGCTTGAGCGCGGAGATGCGGCTCGCGCGTTCCACGCGACCGGTCAGGATCGCGGCCACCGGGGCGAAGAGTTTTTGCTCTTCGGGAGATTGCGCGATGAGGGCGTGGATCACGTCAACGCGTTCGTCGAGTTCACCGAACTGGGCCTGGCTGGCATCTTGGTCCCGGGGATCGGAGGTGAGCAGGTATTTGTTGAGGTCGCCTTCGGCGGCGGCGAGCGTCGGCTCGAGTGCGTCGAGTTCGGAAATGAGGGCGTGCGTGTGGTTCACCCAGTCGCTGGTGGCGATGGAGCGATTGAGGTTTCGAAGCGAGGCGACCACGACGAATACCAGCACGGCCAGGATGAGGGCGAAAAACACCAGCACGCGCCTCAGGGTGCGATCTTCGCGCAGGGGAATGGGACCGGGATCAGTCGGCATTGATGGCGGAGGATGAGAGGGAAGTGGCCGGGTCGGCACCGCCGGTTTGCGAGACAGTGGCAATCATCGTCTTGCGCCGGGTTGCATAAGAATAGGTGAATTCCGATGCCGTAGTCCAACTGGCTTCGAGTGATTGCGCAACCTTGGATGCAATGTCCCGGATGTCAGGCCCGGAACGGGTGAGGGTGAAGAACACGGAGCGGTTGTTGAAGTCGAGGTAAGCCTTGATGTCCTCCACATAACAGACTGCGTGGGCGACGCGGCCCGTGAGACGGACGTGGATGAGTCGCGTCTTGTAGCCGTGTTTCGAGAGGACGTGGTCCGCGAGCACCGAATAATCGTCGCAATCGCCCTTTTTCCGGGTCAGAAAGTCGGAAGGCTGCTGAATCGGCCCGTTGAATTCGTAGTCGAAGTCGCCGAAGTAGGACGCGAATTTCTTCGGGGTGAGTTTGGATTGCGAAAGCAGCTCCTCCAACGTGACCGTCGCGAGCAAACCGGGCACAGCCAAGCCTCCCGCCAGCAGGCAAAGCCACAGGCGGACCCATCGGGCCCGGGAGGGAATATGCAGTATGTTGGACAAAATTGCGGCCGGCTCGCCGGCGGGGCCCGAAACCAGACGCGCCCCGGCGGTAGTTGTCTAATCGGCTTGGGCGGGGAAAGGTTTAGCTGACCAAGTGGGTCATGATGACAGGCATACGCTACGGTTCAGCGTTGATTCCGCAAGCCCGGGCCGGAAGCATCGCCGTTTCGTTTCTATGCCCACGCATCGTATCGCCACCCCGCCGGGCGACCGCCTCCGCCGTCTTTCGCCGTTCGGCCTCGGTCATACCAAGCCCAAGCATTTTCGCGATATGCTCAAGGTGGCGTGGGACAATCGCGACAACCTCGGCTATGCTTGGAAAGTCCTGAATCGCGGCGTGTGCGACGGTTGTGCGCTCGGCGTGGCGGGATTGCACGATTGGACCATCGATGGGGTGCATCTGTGCATGACGCGCCTGAATCTCCTGCGCCTGAACACCATGCCGGCGATGGACCCGCTGGAACTCACGAACGTTGGCCGGTTGGCCAAGCTCGACAACCGCCAGTTGCGTCAGCTCGGGCGCCTCGCGCAACCCATGCGTCGGCGGCGCGGCGAGAGCGGCTTCACCCCCATCAGCTGGTGCCAGGCGTTGCAGACGATCGGCGCGCGACTCCGCGCGACCGATCCGCGCCGCATGGGTTTCTTCGTCACCGCTCGCGGCGTGACCAACGAGGTCTATTACGCCGCGCAGAAAGTCGCGCGCTTTCTCGGCACCAACAACGTGGACAATGCCGCGCGCCTCTGCCACTCGCCCTCGACCGCCGCCATGAAGCACGTGCTCGGACTCGCGGCGACGACTTGCAGCTACAAGGACTGGTGGGGTGCCGATGTCGTGGTGTTCTTCGGTTCGAATCCCGCCAACGACCAGCCCGTCTCGACCAAATACCTGCACATCGCGAAGGAGCACGGCACGAAGATCATTTTGGTGAATCCCTATCTCGAGCCGGGCATGAAGCGTTATTGGGTGCCTTCGACGGCGAGCAGCGCGCTCTTCGGTTCGGACCTTGCCGATTACTGGTTTCCGGTCGGGCAGGGTGGCGACATCCCGTTTCTCTATGGGGCGTTGAAACATCTTGTCGAGACCGGCCGTATTGATCGCACCTTCGTGGACGCGCACACCCACGATTGGGCGGAACTCGAGGCTCGCGCGAAGTCGCTCGACTGGGTGCAGCTCGAAAAAGAAAGCGGCCTGCCGCGCGCGAGCATCGTCGAGTTCGCCGAACTGATCGGCACGGCCCGCACCGGCGTCTTCGTGTGGAGCATGGGCATCACCCAGCACGAATGGGGCGCCGACAACGTTCGCATGATTCTCAATCTCGCGCTCGCCCGCGGGTTTCTCGGACGCGACAAATGCGGCGTCATGCCCATTCGCGGTCACTCGTCCGTGCAGGGCGGCGCGGAGATGGGCGCCTATTCGACCGCTTTTCCCGGTGGCAAACCCGTCAACGCTGCCAATGCCGCCGCGCTCTCTGCGCACTACGGTTTTTCCGTGCCTGACTGGCCGGGCATCACGGCCACGGAGATGGTCGAGGCTTCGTATCGCGGCGAACTCGATGTGTTCTACATGATTGGCGGCAACTTCCTGCGCACGCTACCCGATCCCGACCACGTTGCCGCGGCGCTCTCGCGCGTGCCGTTCCGCGTGCATCAGGACATCATGCTCACGGACCAGATGCTGCTCGATCCCGCCGACGAGGTAATCCTGCTCCCGGCCAAGACGCGCTACGAACAGGACGACGGCGGCACCGAAACGAGCACCGAACGCCGGGTGATGTTCACGCCTGAGATTCCGCGCGAAGTGGGCGAAGCGCGCGCCGAGTGGCGCATTTTGCTGCAGGTCGCCGCTTCGGCCTGGCCTGAGCGTGCCGGCGAACTCGGCTGTCACAGTGGCCAGGAAATGCGCGAGGAGATCGCGCGCGTGGTGCCGTTCTATGATGGCATCCAGAATCTCCAGAAAACCGGCGATGCTTTCCAATACGGCGGACCGCACCTCTGCGCCGGCGGCGTGTGCCCCACCGAGGACGGTCGCGCGCGCTTCGCCGCCGTGGACCTGCCCGATCGCGCGCCGCGTCCCGCGGGCGTGTTCCATGTGAGCACGCGTCGCGGCAAACAGTTCAATACGCTCATCTACGCGGAGATTGATCCGCTCAATGGCGCCCCGCGCGATGCCGTCCTTATGAACGAGGAGGATGCCGCCCGCCTGCACCTCATGCACGGGGATCGCATCGCGCTGGTGAACGACCGCGGTCGTTACGAAGGTCGTGTGTTCCTCGCTCCGCTTGCGGCCGGCAACCTCCAGATCCATTGGCCAGAGGGCAATCACCTCATCCGACGCGGTGTCGCCGACCGCGGTGGCGGTGTGCCCGACTACAACGCGCACGTGCGGATTGAGAAGGTGGGGCGGGTTGCCGAATCCGTTTAACCACGGATTGCGCGATGAGCTTGGAGAGATTCTCGTATGAAGATCCCACACACCCCGGCGCTGCGCGCCACCCCTCTTCATAGAGGGGATCATTATGCTGCGCAGCCGAAGTCCCCTCTATCAAGAGGGGTGCCCGGCAGGGCGGGGTGCGTTGGTTCCTGGTGTTACAGATGAAACCGTCGCCCAAATCCACCACTCCTCATGCCGCTCGCACCGTGCAGCGGCGACGGACTGGCGTGGCTCCGGCCGAGGAACGCGACGAACTCGCTGTCGAGGAGCCGTTGGAAATTCGCGTTGAAGGCCGGCCGGTAGCCGTGACGATGCGCACGCCGGGTCACGACGGGGAACTCGCCGCCGGGTTTCTCCTGACCGAAGGCGTGGTCGCGCGGCGCGAAGATATTGTGGCCATTGCGCCGGTCGCGGCGAAGCAGGGCGGGGGAATGGAGCCCAATATCATAGATGTGACGCTCGCGCGGCCCGAGGCCGTGGATTTCGCGCGTCTCACTCGCCACGTGTTCACGGCCAGCAGTTGCGGGCTCTGTGGCAAAGCAACGATTGCAGCTGTGCAGGCGAAACATCCCGCGCTTGCTCCCGACGATGGACCGCGGGTCGCAGCCGATATGCTGGCGAAAATGCCGGCAACACTCGCTGCGGCGCAGGAGACTTTCCAGCGGACGGGCGGGCTGCACGCGACTGGACTGTTTTCAGCCAACGGCAAACTTCTCGTATCGCGCGAGGATGTCGGACGTCACAATGCCGTGGACAAGGTGCTTGGTCATCTTCTCCTCGGGGACCACATCGCGCCGTCCGATGTTGTGCTACTGGTGAGTGGCCGCGTCGCCTTCGAGATCGTGCAAAAGGCGCTCGCGGCGCGCATCGCTTTCATCGCAGCGATCTCCGCGCCGACGAGCTTGGCGGTGGATTTTGCCCGTCGCAGTGGCCAGACATTGGTGGGTTTTCTTCGCGATGGCCGCATGAACATCTACGCCGGTGCCGACCGGATTCAGTCATGAGCCACTTGGACCAATGCATTGGCGACACACTACGCCTGAATCCCAACTGCTGCTACAAAGCTTGCGCGGGCTGCACCTCGCTGGAGAAGTTACGCGACTTTCAAGGCCGCTATCCCGCTGACTGGACGAAACGCATCAGCGGACCGCCGCGCCTGCTTCGCACTGTCTTGCTGCCGGAGGCTACGCCGCCGGTGCCGTCGCGATCGGAAAACTGCGCCGAGTGCGGCGCGTATGAGGCGCACGATTTCGGGCACGTCTGGCTTTGTGCCGATTGCCACGCCACCAAGGCGGCTAGTTGCTGCTCAGACCTCGGCTGCACGTAGCGACTCCTTGGCCGCTGCGCACTGTGCCAACTGCGTGGCACAGCGGTGTGACAGTGTCACGAAAAGTGAGACATTCAGGCCCGATTTCAGGTGTTTTGGACGGTCGCGTTTGAGCCTGTGAATTTTTCTAACTATTGATAATTAGTGCTTAATGTAAGCATACCGCCGCTGAGGCATGTTGCCAGCTAATGCGCAAGCATGAGCAAGATCCTTGGCATCGACTTGGGCACAACGAATTCCTGTATGGCGATCATGGAGGGCGGCGAACCTGTCGTCATCCCCAACGCCGAGGGTGCCCGCACCACGCCGTCCATCGTGGCTTTCACCAAGACCGGTGAGCGCGTGGTTGGCCAAGCCGCCAAACGTCAGGCGGTCACGAACCCGAAGAATACCATTTTCTCCGCGAAGCGTCTCATCGGCCGCAAATTCAACGAGGTCAGCGAGGAGGCGAAGAACCTTCCCTACAAGGTCGTGGCCGGCAAAAACGGCGACGCTTACATCGAGGTGCAGGTCGGTGACAAGACCGAGACCTTCGCCCCGCAGCAGATTTCCGCCTTCGTGCTCGGCAAACTGAAGGCCGACGCCGAAGCCTACCTCGGCGACAAGATCACGCAGGCCGTCATCACCGTCCCCGCCTATTTCAACGACGCCCAGCGCCAGGCCACCAAGGACGCCGGCAAGATCGCCGGCCTCGAGGTGCTCCGCATTATCAACGAGCCCACCGCGGCCTCGCTCGCCTACGGTCTCGACAAGAAGAAGGACGAGAAGATCGCGGTGTTCGACCTCGGCGGCGGCACGTTCGACGTCTCCATCCTCGAGATTGGTGACGGCGTGTTCGAGGTGAAGGCCACCAACGGCGACACCCACCTCGGCGGCGACAACTGGGACGACGCCATCATCGGCTGGCTCGTGGACACCTTTAAAAAGGAAAACGGCATCGACCTCCGCCAGGATGCGATGGCCCTCCAGCGCCTCAAGGAAGAGGCCGAGAAGGCCAAGATCGCCCTCTCCTCCGCCACCACCTACGATATCAACCTGCCGTTCATCACGGCCGACGCGTCCGGCCCGAAGCACCTCAATCTCCAGCTTTCGCGCGGCAAGATGGAGCAGATTTGCGAATCGCTCTTCGACCGTTGCATCCAGCCCTTCAAGAACTGCCTCAAGGACTCCGGCGTCGCCTCTGACAAGATCGACGAGATGGTCCTCGTGGGCGGCATGACCCGCATGCCCAAGGTCGTGGACATTGCCAAACAGCTCGGCGGCAAGCAGCCCCACCAGGGCGTCAACCCCGACGAGGTCGTCGCCATCGGCGCGGCCGTGCAGGGCGGCGTGCTCAAGGGCGAGGTGCGCGACGTGCTCCTCCTCGACGTGACCCCGCTCACCCTCGGCATCATGACCGCGGGCGACGTTGCCACGCCGATGATCCCGCGCAACACCACCATCCCGTCCAAGAAATCGCAGGTGTTCTCCACCTACAGCGACAACCAGCCCGGCGTCGAGATCGTCGTGCTCCAGGGCGAGCGCCCGATGGCTCGTGACAACAAGACCCTCGGCACCTTCAAGCTCGACGGCATCCCGCCGGCACCGCGCGGCGTGCCGCAGATCGAGGTCACCTTCGACATCGACGCCAACGGCATCCTTAACGTCCACGCCAAGGACAAGGGCACCGGCAAGGACCAGAAGATCACCATCCAAGGCTCCTCCGGCCTCTCCAAGGAAGAGGTCGAGAAGATGACCAAGGAGGCCGAGCTCCACGCCGCCGAAGACGCCAAGCGCAAGGAGGCCGTCGAGACCAAGAACCAGCTCGATACCACCATCTACCAGATGGAAAAGAGCCTCAAGGACGCGGGCGACAAGGTCCCTGCCGACGTGAAGGGCAAGATCGAGGCCGCGGTCGCCGACGCCAAGAAGGATCTCGAATCCGCCGACGTCGACAAGATGAAGGCCGCCCTCGAAAACCTCCAGAAAGTCGGCGCCGAGCTCTACCAGCAGGCGCAAGCCGCCGGTGCCGCTGCCCAGCCGGGCGCCGAGCCCGCCGCCGAGGAGCCCGCCGCCGAGCCCAAGAAGGCCAAGAAAGCCGAGGGCAAGGTCGTGGACGCCGACGTCGAAATCGTTGACGAGGAAAAGAAGTAAGCTTTCCGCGCGAATCCGTTTCCCTCTTCCGGGGGAGCGGATTCGCATTTTTCACCCAACCCAAACTTCAACCCAAAACCACATAACCAACATGGCTAAAGTGAACATCAAACCCATCGGCGATCGCGTGCTCGTGCAGCACATCGAAGAGAAGGAACAGGTGCGCGGCGGGATCATCATCCCCGACAGCGCCAAGGAAAAGCCCCAGGAGGCTAAGGTCATCGCCCTCGGCACCGGCAAGAAGGATGAGAACGGCAAGGTCACACCCTTCGAGGTGAAGGTTGGCGACAAGGTCCTCATCTCCAAATACGGCGGCACCGAGGTGAAGATCGACGACCAAAAGTTCACCCTCGTTCGCGAAGACGACATCCTCGGCGTCATCGCCTGAGGCCCGCATCACCGAACTCAAAACTAAAACTCCCAACTTAAATTAATCATATGGCAGCCAAACAACTCCTGTTCGACGAAGCCGCCCGCCAGAAAGTGCTCCGCGGCGTCGAGGTTCTCTCCAAGGCCGTGAAGGTCACCCTCGGTCCCAAGGGCCGCAATGTCGTCATCGACAAAAAATTCGGTTCCCCGACTGTCACCAAGGACGGCGTGACCGTCGCCAAGGAAGTCGAGCTTCCCGATCCCTACGAGAACATGGGCGCCCAGATGGTCAAGGAGGTCGCCTCCAAGACCAGCGACAGCGCCGGTGACGGCACCACCACCGCGACCGTGCTCGCCGAGGGCATCTACCGCGAGGGCCTGAAGAACGTCACCGCCGGCTCCAACCCGGTTTACCTCAAGCGCGGCATCGACAAGGCCGTCGAGGCCGCCGTCACCGAACTCGCCCGCATCTCCAAGAAGGTCAATGACCGCGAGGAGATCCGCCAGGTCGCCACCGTCTCCGCCAACTGGGACACCGCCATCGGCGAGATCATCGCCGACGCCATGGACAAGGTCGGCAAGGACGGCACCATCACCGTCGAGGAGGCCAAGTCCATCGAGACCACCCTCGACGTCGTCGAGGGCATGCAGTTCGACAAGGGCTACCTCTCGCCCTACTTCGCCACCAACATGGAGGCCCAGGAGGCCGTCCTCGAGGATGCCTACGTGCTCATCCACGAGAAGAAGATCGCCAACCTCCAGGAGTTCCTCCCGCTCCTCCAGACCGTCGCCAAGAGCGGCAAGCCCCTCCTCGTCATCGCCGAGGAAGTCGAGGGCGAGGCCCTCGCCGCGCTCGTCGTGAACAAGATCCGCGGCACGCTCAACGTGTGCGCCGTCAAGGCCCCCGGCTTCGGCGACCGCCGCAAGGCCATGCTCGAGGACATCGCCGTCCTCACCGGCGGCAAGTGCATCACCGAGGACCTCGGCCTCAAGCTTGAGAACCTCACCGTCTCCGACCTCGGCCGCGCCAAGCGCATCGTCGTGGACAAGGAGAACACCACCATCGTCGAGGGCAACGGCAAGAGCTCCGACATCCAGGGCCGCGTGAAGCAGATCCGCCGCCAGATCGACGAGACCACCAGCGACTACGACCGCGAGAAGCTCCAGGAGCGCCTCGCCAAGCTCGCCGGCGGTGTCGCCGTCATCAATGTCGGCGCCTCCACCGAGGTCGAGATGAAGGAGAAGAAGGCCCGCGTGGAAGACGCGCTGCACGCCACCCGTGCGGCCGTGGAAGAGGGCATCGTCGCCGGCGGCGGTGTCGCGCTCCTCCGCACCGTCAAGGTCATCGAGAGCCTCAAGCTCGAGGGCGACGAGGCCTTCGGCGCCCAGATCGTGCGCCGCGCGATCGAGCACCCGATCCGCATGCTCTGCGCCAACGCCGGCGTGGACAGCGGCGTGGTGGTCAAGGAAGTCCTGGCCGGCAAGGCCAACTTCGGCTACAACGTCGCCACCGGCGAATACGAGGACCTCGTGAAGGCCGGCGTGGTGGACCCGACGAAGGTCACCCGCACCGCCCTGCAGAACGCCGCGTCCATCGCCGGCCTCCTGCTCACCACCGAGTGCATGATCACCGAGCTCCCCGAGGAGAAGAAAGCCCCGGCCGGCGGTCCCCCGGGCGGCGGCATGGGCGGCATGGACTACTAAGTCCGATGAGCCCGAGACTCTCCAGTCTCAGCTAAAACTTCGAGGCGCCTCCCCGAAAGGGAGGCGCCTTTTACTTGCTGTTCTAAAATGCAACTAAAGATAGACGAGGAGCTGATGTTTCCCAGCGGGAAGATGAGAATCGTGGCCAAGCGGCGCAAAGACCGACCTACGGACTTCCTGCCAAGCGAACCTTATATTTGGATAGACTACTTCGAAGCAGAACCGCGAGACCGCGGCTTACTTCGCACTCATTCTCCGGACATCATGACATTTGTTCGAACTAAACTGGGTGATGGTCCGATTGTATTTCACGCCGCAGCGGATCCCCTGGCCGATGATATATCGTCGCAACGTAAGCTTGAACAATACTATCTTTCTTGCGGCTTCAAATGGTATGCTGGTGGGAAATTCTATATGACTTGGTGAAGTGCAAAAGCTGATCTCAATTCAAACCGGCTGAACCTTCACGAACTCTATGATTACTCATCAACTGATGCTCCTGCTGATATTCGCGATTGCTTACACAGCAGCGACACATTGGAAGGCAGCGATGAGGGCGCATGGGCACGCGGCGAAGCAGTTTTCGGATAAAACTCGGGAAGGCATAGAGGCGTGGAATACCGCGACGAGAGGCTGGGGAGTGGGCGCATCATTTTCCCGTTTTGGAGCTGCGACTCTGTTTTCGTGGGTTATTGCATGGGCGAGTGTTGTGTCTGCAATCCTCCTGTGGCGCTGGCACTCAGTTTGGATAGTTTGCGGAGGTTGGCTCTTAGCCGTTCTTATTTACCGCCCCTTATTGCGGGGAAGCATTCAATACGCCGCGATTGTCGCACTTCCTGTTCTGGTGGCAGTGCACGTCTGGACTCTATGGCTTTAGATTCTCAGTGCCGTATGTGATTGCTTTTTAGGTCTTAGGAAGTGCGATTTTGGAGGCAAAATATACCCTCACTTTTCCGCGCATGGTGATTGACTAGGTCCTCGGGGTGACCTGCGTTTCGAAACAATGAAGATACACGATTACATCACCAAACATGGGGTCGATCAACTTCCCCATTCTCAGACTACTCCTGTCGTATTCCCCCACAATTTGTTCGAGGATTCTCTCAGAGATTCATTCGCTGGCATGAATAAAAACAGGTCTATTGCTGTCGCTCTGTATGAACGGGAAAATATATTTGTCGTCGTCGAGCAGAAACCGAAGCGCAGAATAGTAGGCAAAATTGACACTGATTGCCCGGGCCTGTCGTAGTGAAGAGACTGAAGTGGTCAGACTGCGGAAATTGATGTCCCGGCTGCGCCCGAGGCTTGGAGTTCAAATGGGGCTGAGCCCATATCAGACGCTACGTTGTCAAATATGGCAGTAGAACGCCATAGGCGGTAAAAAGGCCAATGATGTGCGCGGGCAGCATCGCGAGTGATTTTCTGACGAGCATTTCAATCAATGGTTTTGGCAGTAAAAATAACAAGGGCACCAAGCCGAATTCTTGATGCAGCATGAGGCTGAAAAGGGGTCTGGCTGCGGAAATTGATATGAACGCAGTTTCGCTCACCGCGGCAAGCAGGCTGCGCGCTAGTCTGCCTGCGGCTGTTTTTCGGTGATCAGGAGGGCCAGCACAATGCCTTTGCCGGTGGTAATCACGTCGAGGTCCACCCATGGCGAAACCGACCCATAGCGGATGCGCCGGAAGGCCGTCTTGTTTCCCATCCGTGCACATCAGTGCCATCCGTGGCCCAATCCTCTTCTGCCTCGGCAAACTTTCCTCGCGCCAAGACCGCCAAGGTCGCGAAGGGGCCGGTCCGCCTTTGCGCCCTTCGCGGCCGTGGCGCGCGGCATCACGGTCTCCAAACTCGCGGCGGGGTCACCGTGGCGCCAGTAGGGGTGCTTCAATCCGCTTTTCTGTGTATTCCGTGTGTTTCGTGGTTTCTTCCTCCGAATCCGCTCTTGCGAGGACATCCCTTTGGCGTAGGGTGGAGCCATGAGCCGCGACGAACTGCTGCAACGCATCTGGATTGATCCCGCCCGTTGCGGGGGCAAGCCGTGCATTCGCGGGCATCGCATCTGGGTGTCCCTGATTCTCGACCAGTTGGCTGCGGGCGATTCCGTGGAGGAAATCCTGCGCAACTATGAGGGAATCACCCGCGAGGACGTCCAGGCCTGCATTGCCTACGGTTCCGAGATGGCACGCGAACGCTTCGTGGACATTCCGCTTGAGGCCAAGGCGTGAAGCTGAAGCTGGACGAGAATCTGGGCGAACGCGGTCGCCAGCAGTTGGCGGCCGCGGGACATGACGTCTGCACCGTGCCGATGCAAGGATTGGCCTCGGCCACCGATCCCGATCTGCTTGGCCGTTGCGTGGCGGAGTCGCGGGCGCTGGTGACGCTGGATCTGGACTTTGCCAACCCACTGATCTTTCCGCCGGCCGCCCATCGCGGAGTCGCGGTGCTGCGCCTTCCCAAAAAGCCCCTGGCCACCGACCTCAGTGCGACCGTGGCTACCCTGGTTGAAGCTCTCCGCGGACAATCTTTGGACCGACAGCTTTGGATTGTGGAGAAGGGGCGCGTGCGAGTCTATTCCCCGGACGCCTGATGCAGCCTACCGACGAGGCCCGGCGGCAGGTTCTCGTCGAACAGGAGCTTCATCCGGCGGCAACAACCAGCTTGCGCTCCCGGTCGGCCGCGTAGGCGAGGCAGGCGCGGATGTCATCCTCGGTCAGGTAGGGAAATTCCTTGAGGATCTGCTCGTGCGTGAGGCCGGCGGCAAGATAGTCGAGCACGTCATAGACGGTGACGCGCAGGCCCCTGATGCAGGGCTTGCCACCGCGCTTCCCGGATTCGACCGTGATGATCTTGCGGTAGTCCATGCGCCTAAAGATGCACACCGGCCGGCCGGAGGCAAGACCGTGTCTGGTGCACAACCGAACGGGATACGGTGTTGCTGATGTGGATGAGGGACCGAAAAGGCATCTGGCTGACGAAATGAAGGCACCACCCGTGCCCATCCGTTCCATCTGTGGTTAAGTTTTCCCGGTTCGAATCACAGGCCTCTTTTTGCTCCTTCGCGCCTTTTTGTGGCCGAAACTGGTTCGGCTGCTCCATAGCCAACACAGCCCTCATTGGGCCACGCTGTCATTTCGCGTGCGCGGGATGAAAGGTCTCCCTCGTGGGGACTGGATCTCTCACTCTGCCGGTTCGCCGAGGAGGGTGAGGTTCTCCAGCTTGAACGGCGCATCGAAGGTCTGCAGGTCGGCGTAAACTTCCGCGACCAGCCGGGCCTTGGCAGGAAAGCCTGTCTCGGATTGGTAAGTGTAGGTGTAGCTATCGTTGTAGCCGCTGTAGCCGTTGCGATTCAGCTCGGTCTTGTTGCTGCCAACCACGAGGAAGAGCGCCTTGATGTCGTCGGGCCGGGCTTCGAGTTTCAGTTCCACGCTTTCGTCGTCGATCGATTCGATGTGGGCGCCCAGTTCCCTGCCATCGGCGCCCGTGGCGAGTTTGGTGAACCCGAGGTCCACTTCCTTCGTGTCGCCGGCGACCGTGTATTGCAAGCGGCCGGAGACCTCGCGTAGGACCTTTACGTCGGGACCGGGCAGCGCGAGACGGACCTCGAAGATCACATGTGCCTTGTCTTCGGAGAGGTTGGGGAAGGAGATGCGGCGGCTCCATTCCGACTCGGGCAGCAGGTCGGAGCCGTCGTCGGCGATCGCCGTTTCAAGCACGCACTCGTCGGTCATCGCCAGCACGCTGCCGGGCAGTTCGGCGAGCAGCGAAAGGGTGTAGCCCGCCTCTTCGCTGAAGGGGCGCACGTCGAGTCCTTCGGGTGTTTCGCGCACGAGGCGCACGCCGAGCACCTGCACGCTCTTCAGCTCGCCGCTTTGCGCGGGGGCGGCGATGGTCGGGGCCTTGGCGCCGAGTTCCTGCCGGAGTGCGGCAAAGGCTTCCTGCGCCTCAGCGACCTCGGTTTCGTAGTCGAACGCGGCTTTGCCGAGACCGGTGACAGTCGCCTGCACCGGACCTTTTTCGCCGAAAAGCAATTGGCTCATTTCCTCGTCCATGGGCGGGCCCGCCTCGGGATCCATGATGCCGGAGTTGCGCACCATCCAGGCGTCGTCGTTGATAAGGGCGTCCATCGCCTCGATCATCTTCATGCCTTCGAATTGCAGGCTCAATGTGTCAGCGCCTTCCTTTTGAAAGGCCGCGGATTTCCCGATGCGGCCGGGCAGATGGAACACGACCTCGTGTTTCATGGCGCCCACGATCATGGTCATCATCGCTCGCATCTGCTGGTATTTGGCCCGGCCTTCCTTGATTTTCAGCGCGGCCTGCTGCGGGGTCAGGTTTTCGGGCGCCGATTGGACGACGGATTTTTTGCCCTGCGGACCGTCCTTGGCGCGCAGGCTCAGCGTGCCGGCGCCACCGTCGCGCACCCAGTCGAACTCGAGCATGGTCTGGTTGGGAATATCGAGCTCTGCGAGATTGCGAAAATAAGCCGTTCCCCGGAAGGCGATGCGGCCGTCATCGAGCAGTTCGTAACTCACATCGCGCCACGCCTCGACGCCTTGGCTCCGGCTGATGATGTCGGCGACGGCCGCCTTCATCTGGCGCGCGGCATCGCGCTGGCTGCTGCCGCTGATGTCCATCGTCTGGAAGGTGGACGCGTGCACGACCTTGCCGGAGCCGTCGGAGTTGAGGGTGAACTCCTGTTTCGTTTCGAAGCAGCCGCTGAGCAGAAACAGGGCGGCCAAACCGCCGAGGAGGGAGAAAGCCTTCAATCCGGAGATTGTTTTCATGGCTAGGGGGTATGAATTCCCCGGTCCGACCGCAAACGCATTGTGGCTGAGGAGGGAAGGGTGGTTCCGCGCGCAACTGCATGCTGCCCGCGCATTTCTTGGCGGATGGGGCGGCAAACGCTCTCAACTCGCGGAACAATCAAATCATAGCCAAACGAGCGGAGATAGGGTAATTTGGAGGTGGTCGCTTCTTTCTTTTATTACCCCATGATACCTCTGTCTGCCATCCTGCGTCGGCTTTCGAGCCTCCTTCTCCTCTGGCCCGCTTGGGCCCTCGCCCAAAGCGCCACGGTTACCGTCAACACGGCCACCACGGTTCGCACTGTGGATGAGCGCGTGTTCGGACTCAATGCCACGATGTGGGATCCTGAGGTTGGCCACAACCAGACGATCTCGCTCCTGCAGGCGGCCGGCATTCGCGCCGTTCGCGCGCCCGGCGGCTCGCTGTCCGACGAGTATCACTGGCGAACCAACCGGACGCTGAACAACACTTGGACGTGGGCTTCGGGCTTCAACAAGTTCACAGACCTCATCACCGGTCTCAACGCGCAAGCCTTTGTCACGGTGAACTACGGCACCGGCACGCCCGAAGAGGCGGCCGCCTGGGTCGCCTACGCCAACGCCGCGACGAACAGCACCGTTGCCATCGGCCCCGACAGCAAAGGTTACGATTGGAAGACGGCTGGCACCTGGGCCAGCTTGCGCGCCGAATCGCCGCTCGCGACCGACGATGACATGAACTTCCTCCGTCGTGGCCGCACTGCGCCCTACGCGCTCAAATATTGGGAGATCGGCAACGAAAACTACGGCACGTGGGAAACCGACGAGCAGGCCGTGAAGAACGATCCGACCACTTATGCCGATCGCGCCAAGGTTTACATCGAGAAGATGAAAGCCGTGGACCCGTCCATCAAGATTGGCGTCGTGGTAGTCACCAGCCGCGAAAACGCCAACTACAAGAACTGGACGCCGGTCATGCTCGCGCGCCTCAAGTCGCACGGCGTCGTGCCCGACATGGTCGTCTATCACCGTTACGAGCAGACGCCCAAAGCCGATGCGATCCAGTGGGGTGCGCCCTATGAATCCGATGCAGGCTTGCTGCAACGGGCGAAAACATGGCCCGAGGATGCGGCGGACCTGCGGGCACAGATTACCGATGTATTTAGCCCTGCCGACGCCGCCAAAGTCGAGATCGTCGTCACGGAAAACAACTCCGTCTATTCGCAGCCCGGCAAGCAGACCACGAGCCTCGTCAACGGTCTCTTCCTCGCCGACAGTGTGGGCAACCTGATGCAGACGGAGATCAATGCGCTCATGTGGTGGGATCTTCGCAACGGCACGGACTTTTCCAACAACAACGGCTCCGAGCTCTACGGCTGGCGCGGTTGGGGCGATTACGGCATCCTCTCTTCCGCGGCCGCAGGCGGTCCCACGACTTCCTTCGAGGGATATCCGACTTACTACGCGTTCAAGTTGCTCTCACGGTTCGCGCGCCACGGCGACACCGTCGTTTCGGCGACGAGCAACAACAACCTGCTCTCGGTGTTTGCGGTCAAGACGCTCGCCGGCGGTCTCAATTTGCTCGTGATCAACAAGGATCCGAATCCTAGCAACTCCCTGAGTGCGAGCATTGGCCTGAACGGCTTCACGCCTGCGGCATCGGCCACGCTTTACTCCTACGGCAGACCGCAGGACGATGCGGCCAAGCCCGGCGGCAGCGGCCCGACCGATATTGCCAGTTCGACGATGAGCATTTCCGGTGCGACCTTCACCGCGTCGTTCCCGTCGTATTCGATGAGCGTGATCACGCTCACTGCCGGCACCACCACGCCGACGACTCCTACAACTCCTACGACGCCGACCACACCGACGACACCCAATCCTCCGCCGAAGTCTGGTGGTGGTGGCGGCGGCGGCGGTGGCGCGCCCTCGGCATGGTTCCTTGGCGCGTTGCTGCTCGCGGCTGTGCTGCGCTGGCGGCGTTGCCGGGCCTGATAGGGGGCACGAACGGCTTTTTTGCACTGGAGGGCTCAGCTCCAGCTGAGCCGTTCCTCGTAACTTATAAGTGCTCGCGGCCCAGCTGGAGCTGGGCCTTCCATGGGCTTTGTAGCCAGCCCCACCGCCCTTGACGCTTTGGCGTCATTGCGCTGGACTGGCGGCATTCAGCCGACCTCGGGCCGGGTCGGCGAAAGGAATCCCCATGAAACCCTCCGGTCCCCGTTTTGGACGCGCCCGCGTGGCGCTGTGCCTGTTTGGGTTGCTGTTGATTGCACCCGCCGGCCGACTACCCGCCATTCCGCAGACGACCGAAACGGTCACCGAGGAACGCATCGGGGATCTGCGTGAGGAAATCGCGCGACACGACGACCTCTATTTCAAGCAGGCCAAGCCCGAGATTTCCGACGCGGACTACGATCGGTTGAAACGCGAGTTGCAGATGCTGGAGCAGATGCGGCCGGAACTGCCACAAACCGCGAGCGAACTGGGCGACGACCGCAGCGGACGTTTTCCAACCTACGCGCATCGCGTGCGCATGACAGGTCTCGCCAAGGCCTATTCCGAAACGGAGTGGCGCGCCTTTCTCGCGCGCTTGACGAAGCAACTCGGGCGCAACGACCTTGCGTTCATCGTGGAACCGAAATTCGACGGGCTCGCCATCAGTCTCACCTACGAGCACGGTCGTCTCGTGCGCGCCGTCACACGTGGCAATGGCGCGGAGGGCGACGACGTGACCGCCAATGCGCGAAACATTGCGGGGCTGTCGGAGGAATTGCGCACAGATGGCATGCCGCTGCCCTCGCTGGTCGAACTGCGCGGCGAGGTTTATCTTTCAATGGAAGAGTTCGCGCGACTCAACGCCGAGCAGGAAGCGGCAGGGGAGGAAACCTATGCGCATCCGCGGAACCTGGCCACCGGCACGCTCAAATCGACCGATCCAACCGAAGTGGCGGAGCGCCGGCTGTCAGTCGTGATTCACGGTTGGGGCGCGTGGGAGGGAACGGCCGCGCCATCTTCTCAGCAGGCGTTTCATGCGCAGGTGAAAGCGTGGGGTCTGCCGGCGATGACGGATTTTCGCATGGTCGGCACGGGAGACGCGGTGTGGGCAGCGGTGCTCGCACTCGGGCGCGAGCGGGCGCGGCTCGGTTATCCGATTGATGGGGCGGTCGTGAAACTTGACGACGTCGCGTTGAGGATGCGTGTCGGCGAAGATGAATCGGCGCCGCGCTGGGCTCTCGCCTGCAAGTATGCTCCGGAGCGCGCGGTCACGCGCCTTCGCGCGATTGCGGTGCAAGTCGGTCGCACGGGCGTGCTCACGCCGGTCGCGGAATTTGATCCGGTTGAATTGGGCGGTTCGACGGTTGCGCGGGCGACGTTGCACAATCGCGATGAAATCACGCGCCGCGACATCCGGGTGGGAGACTTCATCGAGGTGGAAAAGGCGGGGGAGATCATTCCGGCCGTGACCGGGGTGCAGTTTGGACGACGCCCGGTTGACGCGAAGCCGTTCCCCTTTCCGACGCATTGTCCTTCCTGCAATACACTCGTCAGCGCGAAACCCGGCGAAGCCACGGTGCGTTGTCCGAATACGCATTGCCCGGCGCAGCGGCAACGGCGACTCGAGCATTTTGTTTCGGCGCAAGCGGTGGACATCAAGGGACTCGGTCCGGCGCTGGTCGCTGCACTCATCCAAAGCGGATCAGTGCAGAGTCCGGCGGATCTTTATCGGCTCAGTCGCGCTGATTTGTTGCTGGCCGGAGGCGTGGGCGAGAGAACGGCGGATCGGTTGATCGCTGAGATCGAGCGTAGCAAAACGGCCGAGCTCTGGCGGTTCGTGCACGGGCTGAGCATTCCGCGGGCCGGCGCGGTCACCTCGCGCCAACTCGCGCGGCTCGCAGGTGATTTGCCTGGTTTCGCGCGACTCGGTGGGAGTCGCTTGGTGGAGGCGGTCGGCCCGGCCGCGTCGGAATCCGTGACGGAATTTCTGTCCCGCGAAGAAAACCAAGCCGACCTTCGCGCCATGCTCGCGGCAGGTGTGCAGCCGAAGTCGCCTTCGGGTGCGATGGGAGGAGTTGATCTGCGCGACAAAGTCTTCGTTTTCACCGGCGCGTTGGCGGGAGTGACCCGCGCGCAGGCTACCGAACTTGTGCGGACCGCCGGCGGCATTGTGCGCGACAGCGTGAGCCGGCAGACCGATTACGTGGTGGTCGGCGAGGAAGCCGGCACGAAACTCGCCGAAGCCGGCAGACTCGGCGTGAAGGTCATCAACGCAGATGAGTTCCGGGCGTTGTCGGGGGTGGAGTGATGCGGCTGGTTTGATCACGTCCTGACCACGCCCCGGCGCTAAGCGCCACCGCTATCAAGCCGGAACCATGCAGTTGAACGTGATCACACTCGGTGGCGAGAATCTC
>JBIQJF010000101.1:0-2913 GCA_044507675.1 Opitutales bacterium
CCGACTGGCGCGAGATGTCGGACTTCGGCGCCTACATCTTCTTCCGCGTCGGCATCTCGCCCGACGGCGTGTGGCATTTCTTCGTGGCGGGGGATTGATTTTCGCGGCGGCGACTTGAGTGTTCATCCCTCCCCCTTGCGGGGAGGGTGGCCGACGCCCGCGAAGCGGGAGTCGGCCGGGTGGGGGTTCGATGGCGAATGCGTTCGCGAGGCAGCTCCGCAAACGGATGACGCCACAGGAAGTGAAGCTGTGGGTACGGTTGCGAGAGTTGAGAGCGGACGATCTGCATTTTCGCCGGCAATCGCCGATTGACGGCTACATTGTCGATTTCGTCTGCTTTGGATCTCGCGTCATCATCGAAGTTGATGGCGGTCAGCACGCGATCGAAGTAGAGCGCGACAAGGAGCGCGACCGGCACTTTGAGAAGAACGATTTTCGCATACTGCGGTTCTGGAATTCGGACGTCGATTCAAATCTCGACGGAGTGATCGAGACGATCCACCGAGCGTGTCGCCAAGCCCCCCACCCCGGCGCGCTTCGCGCGCCGACCCTCCCCGCGAGGGGGAGGGATTGAGTGCCGGACTTCAAATACGAGATCAATAGTGATAGCGACAGGCCACGATCTCGATCTGCTGCGCGTCGCCCTTGCCGACGACGCGATAGACGAGCCGGTCTTCCTGCGTGATCCGCCGCGACCACCAGCCCTGAAGATTCCCCCTCAGCGGCTCAGGCTTTCCAAGTCCCCTGAAAGGATCGCGGCGGATGTCCCTGATGAGGTCGTTGATCTTGAGGACGACGCCGGGGTCGGCGCGCTGCCAGTGGAGATAATCCTCCCAGGCATTCGTCGTCCAAAGCAGCTTCATGCCGGTCTGGTCTTCGGAGTCTTTTCCGGCTCGGTCAGGTCATGCTCTTTCAAGACGCCCTTGTCCGCTTCCTCGATGGACTGAAGGAG
Organism: Opitutales bacterium; assembly: GCA_044507675.1. Classification (GTDB taxonomy): domain Bacteria; phylum Verrucomicrobiota; class Verrucomicrobiia; order Opitutales; family Opitutaceae; genus Lacunisphaera. The sequence continues at coordinate 953 of JBIQJF010000101.1, forward strand.
ACGGGCCGCGTTGGCCGGGCTGCGGAGAAGGTGGACGGTCTCCATGAGACCCTCGTACTCCTCCTCCGAGACCATCACGACGCTGCGCGCGTTCTGGCGCGTCACCAGCAACGCATCGCGGTTGTCGCAGACCTTGTCCATGTACTTGGCAAGGTTCGAACGCAGTTCCGTGTAGGTGACGTGGCTCATGGCAATTTCTCCTGTACTTATATCTGTACATACTAGAAAATTGTCAAGACCCTTGCAGCGCCTCCAGAAACCGCACCGGCGCGCCGGTCGCGGGCGTGACAAGCTCGCCTTCCCACATGACCCGCGAACCGCGCACGAAGGTACCAACCGGCCAGCCGGTCACTGCCTTACTTTCGTAAGGCGTCCATTGGGACTTCGAGGCGATCCAGTCATTGGTGATCGTCGCCTTACGTTTCAGGTCCACGACCGTGAGGTCGGCGTCGTACCCCACCGCGATGCGTCCTTTACAGGCGATGTTGAACAGCCGCGCGGGGCCCACGCTCGAGAGGTCCACGAAGCGTTCGAGTGTCAGGCGGCCGGCGTTCACGTGGTCGAGCATGAGCGGCACGAGCGTCTGCACGCCGGTCATGCCGGAGGGGCTTGCGGGATAGGGCTTGGCCTTCTCCTGCAGCGTATGCGGCGCATGGTCGGAGCCGAGGATATCCACGACGCCGGCCGCGAGCCCGCGCCAGAGCGCATCGCGGTGGCGCGCGTCGCGCACCGGCGGGTTCATCTGCGCGCGCGTGCCGAGGCGCTCGTAGCAGTCGGGCGCGGCCATGGTCAGGTGATGCGGCGTCACCTCGACGCTCGCCACATCCTTGTGTGCAGCCAGAAACTCGATCTCCTCCTGCGAGGTGATGTGCAGCACATGGATGCGCTTGCCGGTCTCGTGCGCGAGTGCGACGAGACGTTGCGTCGAACGCAACGCCGCCACCTCGTCGCGCCAGACCGGGTGCGAGCGCGGGTCGTTCTCGATGCGCAAACCCTTGCGCTCCTCCAGACGATACTCGTCCTCGGAATGAAACGAGGCGCGGCGGCGGATGACTTTCAGGATGGCGCGGATGCCGTCGTCGTCGGGCACCAAGAGCTTGCCGGTCGAGGAGCCGATGAACACTTTCACGCCCGCCGCGCCGGGCAGGCGTTCCAGCTCCGGCAGGTCGCGGACATTCTCGTGCGTGCCGCCGACGAAAAAGGCGAAGTCGCAATGCATGCGCTTCGTGCCGCGCTTCACCTTGTCGGCGAGCGTCTCGGCGCTCACGGTCAGCGGGTCGGTGTTCGGCATCTCGAACACGGCCGTCACCCCGCCCATGACGGCGGAGCGTGAGCCCGATTCCAGGTCTTCCTTGTGCGTGCTGCCCGGCTCGCGGAAATGCACCTGGGTATCGATCACGCCGGGCAGGATGTGGAGGCCTTTCGCGTCGACGGTTTCGCCCGCCGAGGCGCGCGAGAGATCGCCGACGGCGGCGATCTTCCCGGCCCGGATTCCGAGATCGCGCGGCGCGATTCCGTCGTGGTTGGCGACCGTGCCGCCCTTGAGGATGAGGTCGTAAGACTCAGCCATTCCGAGTTCTTCCGGCCTCATCCTTCGAGACGCCCGCCACCTCATCCTGAGGAGCCGGCGCAAAGCGCCGGCGTCTCGAAGGATGAGGTGGCGGGCTCCTCAGGATGAGGCCTATCAGCGACACTTGCCCCGCGCCGAAAGCGGCCTTACGTCTCCGCGCAGGCTTTTGCAAGCTAGGTGCAATTAAGTGCAAGCCGAGGGACCATGCGGGCCATCCTGTTTCCCGACCGCGCCGTATTGCGCATCACCGGCGAGGAAGCGCCGAAATTCCTGAACGGCCTTGTGACCAACGCGGTCGAAGGGCTCGCGCCGGGCGCGGCCGTCTTCACCGCGCTGCTCACCCCGCAGGGCAAGATCGTGGTGGATTTCTTCGCGGTCGCCGCCGACGCCG